>JBHIBO010000019.1:0-27372 GCA_046759185.1 Thermoplasmata archaeon
GGGCGCGGCACCCCTCTTGTCCAGCTTGGCTCCGACGGCGCTGTTATCCGCCCTTACAGGGACTGTGCTGGGTTTCGTCCTCAGAGGGGCGCGGCAGGATGAGGGCACGGTCAGAATCGCCACCAGGGCGGGCATCTACGGCATTTCCAGTGTTGCCATGTATGCATTCTTGTTCTGGTCATGGTTCGGCTTTGGTCGTTGATGTGAAACGCGTGTCGTGGTGGTGGCGACCGTCTCTGATGAAGGTCGGGGTGTTGTGCGGTGTAGCCCTTCGTACTGGGGTTTCGTGGTCTGACTGTTGGGGGCCCGATTATCAGGAGAGGCGAGGCGAGGGAGTGGGGTGAGAGGGTAACCTGCGGCCCATCGCTTTCATCCTCGCCTCATCCCCGCCATCTCTAGGACTCTGAAGCTAGACCCCAGAGCGCGACAGCTACACCAATGGCAAAAATCACGAGACCGGCGGTGAAGAGAAAAACCAGCCGAGGCAGCACCGTTTCATAGACGTTCCATGAGAACAAGGAACTCAGGTCTACAAGAGTGATGATGACGACTCCCACCAAGCTGATAATGCCGCCGACCAATGCAACAATAGCCCCCTTCTTCACCAGACTCCTACGCATCAATGCCCTCCCGATAGCTCTAGACTTGAGAATTCACTGGCCTGCTCCTTTGGCTACTTCATGCCCAGACCAAAGAGCGCCACCCCTGCCCCCAGGGCGATAATCGTCACAGCCACAGAGATGTCTAGGAATATTGCAAAGAAGCCGCCCACGATAACAGTGATTCCGCCGACCTTTACCACATTTCCATCCATATGCCGTCCCCCATGAGACGAAGAGGCATGGCAGGGCAAATAGAGAGTGTAAGAATGTTCAGCCGCGCCGGGCGAGAAGCGTGCTCTCGGGGGGGCCCCGCCTGCGATGGGAACTTCATGTCCATAGCAGTCCCCTTTGGTGAAGTTGGGGTGGAGTCAGGGAAGGACCGGAGGAACGAGGAACCCGGCAAGGGCGAGCCCATCCGTCACGTTCCGACGTAGCCCTTGGACCTTCAGCAGGAATTCCTCGCCGTCCGCCGCTGCCCGCAGGTCATGGAAGAGTCTGCGAAGGCGTACGTCCCTAACCGTCAAGTCTACCTGCCCCTGTGGATGACGCCCAAGAAATCGCAAGACCCACCGTTCCCCGATAACACCAACAACAATCCCGACCACCGCCACGACGAGGAAGTACAGAATCACAACGTAGACGGACCCGAAGGCGTCGCGGAACAGAAGGAAGATGAGGGCGAAGAGTGCTGAGAGTCCCACGCCTGTGGCAACTGAGACCACCGTGTATCTTTGGCGTGCTTGCTTGGTTGGAGTGATGAGCCGGAGGGTCCCCATGCTCACTGCGAGAAGTTCGACGGGGTCAGACCCAACCCAACTCCCCCGTTTCGCCGCAAAGAGATAGTCCCTCAACACGCCAACGAGTGTGAGGCTCAGTGGGCTACAACTACGTTGTCCTGTCATGTGCGAGACGGCACAGGGTCTCTTCTTTATTCCGCCACCGGGCGCGGGATAGAGAGGGGGGGTGATGCGGGTGAGAGGGCCACTACGGTGGAAGGGGGATGCGGAGTCGGGGTTATCGACTTGGGCAGGGGCATCTATCTAGCGCTGTTGGGAATTGGATTTCAGCTGTACGCCCTGGCGACGAGACAGCCCATAGGTGGGCAGGCCGAGATGCTTGGGATACTCGGTCTCTTTCTCATAGCCGGGGGTGCTGCCATCGATTGGAGGCTGTCAAGGGGCAGGGGACGGGGATAGGCCCGATTGCCGAAGAGAGTGGCGAGGATGCGGCCTGGACCGGCATGTGGGCTGCGAGTGGCAGGCCGTCGCGCTAACATATTTGCACAGGCATCAAGTCATGTCATCCCCTCCCGTCCGGGGGCGCCAAGGAGGGGCGCAGTTTTTCCAAAAGTACCCAAGGCCCGCCCAGCGGGGGGAGGTGAAAATGAGATGAGTGTGGAAGAGAACCTGAAGCTGGTCGACGCCGGTTTGGAAGCCTACAATGCTCATGACCTGGATCGCTTCTTAGGATTCTACGCGGAGTCCGTGGTGAACTACAGCCCGGACCTGCCTGAACCCACCAAGGGCCTGGCAGCCCTTCGCGAGTGGTATGAGAAGAATGAAACTGGTTTCCCAGACCGCCGCATGGAGAAGGTGCGGGCCTTCGGCCAGGGCGACTATGTCTGCTTGGAGGTCGTCTGGAAAGGAACCCACAAGGAACCCATGCCGGGTCCGAAGGGCGAAACGATACCCGCCACAAACAAGAGCGTAAAGAATCCGATAACCCTGGTCCTCAAGGTCGAGGAAGGCAAGGTCACTGAGGAACACACCTACTGGGACCAGCTCGCGACGTTGTCTCAATTGGGCCTGACACCGTAGCCGGTCGCTGGACGAACTCTCCTCATCCCCAGCCGTCAGGCCGAGCATGGCGGCGAGACTCCGAACCTGCGTGTGGGCTGCCTGTCAGTCCTCGTATATTCACAACTCATAAGCCAAGCGCTGTCATGGCGTTCCGAGAGATGTTAATGCGTCGGAAGACGATTGTAGGAGCCGCCGTGGGATTGGTCGGGGCTTTCCTTCTGGCTCTGTTCCTCGGAAGCCTTGTGCCGCCACCTGCCGGACCATCGTCGGAGTGGAAGAGGGTTCGGGTCGAGGTCATAGTCTGCAGCCCTGAGACATCGACCTTCCCGCCGGGCCTCGCTGAGGACCCTGCGCCCAGACCGTTCGACGGGACGAGGACGATTATCGCGTATATCGAGGAGGCTGACGGCAGCATCACCGAGTGCTGGGTCTCCGTCTATCCCACCAACGGATGACCTTGACATCGCTTGGGAGACGACCGGCTGATACGAACCGCGTGGCAATCAGCAGATGGCATTACGTGATTGGTGGCTACCTCATCTTCGTTGGAGCATTCTACTTGGTGGCGCTTCTTCTCGGCTTAATCCCAGGGCTGGATATGTCAAGATTCACCGTCTGGACTGTTCTCTTCTGGATGCAACCAACGTTGGTTGCATTCGGCGTTTACTACATCCTGACGGTGAGGAAGAAGGCCGAGCAAGGCGCCCTGGCATCCCTGCCATAGCCCGGGTAACTTATACTGCGGCGAGTGCGGCCTAATCTGAAGGAATCCTGCTAAAGAAATGCCAGGATTCGTTCGTCTAGACCTCCACGACGTCTCGAAACGGGACGCTCGAGGATTTCAGGGTGGACCTCACTTCGTCCGGCGTCACGGTCTCTGAAGGTGCGGCATAGAGACTCGTCCCGCTGGTTGACTGGGACACAAGAGGGAGGCTCTCCTTCAGGCTGGATGCCGCTATTTCGGGCTGTGTCCCCGTGACTTTGGTGGCGGCCCCGTCCTACTGAAGGCTATCAGACCCAAAACACCAAGAACGGCCAAGCCCGCGCCCGCAGCGAAGAGAGTCAAGGGGTCAAGAGGGAGGGGTAGGAGAGAGTGAACCACCAGGTCCTCGCGAGGCCCTTCCTGGACGAAGTCGATGGGATCACCAGGCGTGAAGATGACTGCCTCGAGGCCTACGATGAATGCGCCTTCAAAGAGCAAACTCAATGGGAACAGAAAGGTAAGGACGTCCGCTTCTCGACTGGCCGGAATCCCATAGCTTCGTTCCGCATCGGATACGTACTCAAGCTTGTAGATGTTCGGCCTCTCCTCCGGTCCGGGGGTTCGGCCGACGACGTTGACGATGTAACGACTCGGCTGAACCGTGCCTTCCACAGAGAGGGTAATCACAAGAGTGTCGCCATCCATCACGCCCTGGAGAAGGACCGCGTTGTAGTCCGGGGGGATGTCGTCTTCCAAAGGATCCTGAACCCGAATGGGAGAACGATGGACGGGATTCCAGGCCAGAGCGGTCATCGTGAGGAGGACCACCCCCGTCGCGAGGATGGCAATCTCCGCTTTCCTTCGCAGCCGCGGACGCCTGAGAGGGTTCACCTCTTTGATATGCTTCGAGTTCACTTCAGTCTTTTCTCCTTGCTGCTGGAGATATCCGGGTTGGCGTCACGAGGAAGGCAATTGCGAGCAGGCACGACGCCAAGCCTCCCCAGAGCGTCGGTCCCCCGGGTGTCAGCTAGGACGCGAGAGCATCGAGACCACTCAGATCTACGCGAAATTGGCCGATGAGACGTACGAGCAGGCCTACAGGGGATTTTACAACGATAATCTCCAGATAACCAGCCTTACGCAGAGAGAACCCAGCAAAAGCAGGGATACCAGTGACCCAGCGTATCGATAATTAAACAGAAAATACCCAGGTAAAAAGGATTAAATAAGCTCCCCTGGCTCTTTCGAGGCCGTGGTCCCCCACGCCCTGTCTCTGGCGGATGATTTCCTCCAGTTCGTACAAACGTTCTGGCCCGCTTTCGTCCTCACCTTCTTCATCCTCGTGGCCTTCCTCTACATCTTCGCGTACCTGAACCGCTTTTTTGAGTACCTCAAGGCCCAGGAAAGTCGGTATCTGGATCGAAGGACCCTGGAACTCATCAAGCGTGCCATCATCGCCACGTGGACGTTCCTGGGCCTGGTTGTGGTCTTAGTTGCCTTCTCGGCGGGCTCGCCCCTCATCCGGAGCTACACGGAGCAGGTCGTCCTGCACACGCCCTCGATCCTCTTCGTGATCTTCATTCTGATGACCGCCCTGGTGGCCGCCCGAGCCGTCCGACGCTACCTTGCCTACCTCCGGGGGCAGCTGGAGGAGAAGCCGGAGAAGGTCATTCCGGCCCGATCCTTCGCGGTGACAGAGGTCATCACCCGCTACGCTCTCTACCTCTTCGGGGTCGTGGTCGCCGCCATCGGGGGTCTCGCCCTCCTTCCCCCCCAGAACCCCCTGGTGGCCGATTTCATCAGCCAGTACATCCTGGCGCCTTTAGCGCCCTATCTGAGCGCCTCCTTCCTCACCGTCCTCATCGCCACCTTCGTCATCATGGCCATCGCCGTCAGGGTGGCGGAGTCCTTCTTCACGGACTTCAAACTCCGGACCACCAAGTATAACCCCCGGGTCGTGGAACTCTTTCGGACCGCGACCAAGTACGCCATCTACGCCGGAGCGGCCCTGGCCCTCATCTTCCTGATCCTCTCCGTCAACCTGTCGGCCGACCAGCTCCTCCTCATCGGCCTCATCCTGGTCATCGGAGGTTTCGCCGGCGTCCTTGTCCTCTACGAGGCCATCAGCGACGCCCTCGCCGGCGTCGCTCTCATCAATGCGGACCCGTACCAGGAAGGGGATCGCATCAAGATTGGGGAGAACCTCGTTGCCGACGTCCTGGAGGTCAACTTGACCCTCACGAAGGTGAAGAGCCTGCGGGGCGAGGTGGTCAATCTTCCCAACAAGGAGCTTCTCTCCGAGACCATCACCAACTTCAGCCGGTCCAGGACCTACGCCATGACCGTGGACATCACCGTGAGCTTCGACCGGCCCCACCGGAAGGTGGAGGCGCTGTTGACGGAGGCGGCGCACCGGGTGGACGGCATCCTGCCCGATCCGGCCCCCATCGTCTACGCCCGGGAGATTCACGGCAACGCCGTGAGCTACCAGCTCTGGGCGTACATCTCGGACCCGGCTCAGATGAAGCAGATCAAGAGCGAACTCATCTCCAAGGCCCAGGAGTTGTTCCACGAGGAGAATATCAAGCTTCTGTTTCTACAGGTTTAGCGGCCTCGATGGCCTTGCGAACCATGAGGACGGGGGAGGTGACGCGCTTCGCGATGCGGTCCTCCAGGGGCCCGAAGGCGTACTTGCGTAGCACCCACGTCGGGCTGGCCCCCATGACCAAGAGGTCCGTGTCGCGGGCCGCTCGCTCCACCGCGCTCACCACGGAACCGGAGTAGACCATCTTGTGTTCATGGGGAACTCCGGCCTCCTCGAAGACCTCCATGAGTCGATGCGCCAGTTCAATTGCCTCCTCCTCTTGCGCCCGCAGAGGAACGACTGACAGGACTGTGACCCGGGCATCGTTCTCGCGCGCCAGTTGGGCGGCGATTCGCGCTGCGTAGTTCACGTGGGAGGCCCGCCCGGCCAGAAGCGTCAGGTTGTCGAGCTTCTCCTTCATCCCGACCATCTTTAGGACGATGACGTCCACGTTGGCCCGCTGGACCAGGAAGTCGATGTTGCTTCCGAGCACCCGCCCGCCCCGGGCCGGCCGTTCGCCCCGCCAGCCGAGGACCAAGAGATTCGCTCCCTCCTCCACCACGGACTCCAGGATTGTCTCGTAGATTCGGTGCGAAATCTTCACGAGGACGGAGACGGGGACCCCCACCCCCCGCGCGGCCTCCTCCGCCGGACGAAGGGTTCGGATGCGGTCATTCACGTAAGAGAAGCGCACCGACTTAGGGGGCATGTTGAGGGGAACCTCGATCACGTGAAGAAGGAGGAGCTCAGCGTCCCGCTCTTTGGCGATCTGGGCCCCCGCTCGGACCATAGCGAGGTTTCCGGGATCGCGGATGGGAAGGAGGACCCGGCGGCCGGCGCCTGCTGCCCTTCGGACCGGGGCGGCGATGACCTCAAGAATTTCCCTCCGAACGACGGGCGGAGCTTCGATCTCCCTCCGTCCCCCCGAGAAGAAACGGTAGGCGAGCCCGATACTAAGCCAAAGAATGGCGACGTACCAGGCGACCTGCCCCGAACTCAGACCGCCGATAGACTGGCCGGAGAAGTTCAGCACGTAGATCGCCAATCCAATGTTGGCGACGATGCCTAAGATGGGGATGAACGGGAAGAGGGGGACCCGGAAGCCTCGTTTGAGGTCGGGCCTCTTTCTCCGGAGAGCGATGAGGCTCATGTTGGCGATGGCGAAGAGGAGGAGGAACATCACCGCCGCCGAAGCAGCAATCTGCTCGAGGGGGAGGACCAGGGCGAAGATCACAATGATCGCCCCGCTCACGAGGACCGCGTTGCCCGGGGACTGACGACGGGGATGAACGCGACCCAGCGACCGCGGGAGTGTGTTGTCCCGTCCCATGGCAAAACTCACCCGTGAAGAGGAATAGATGGTGGCGTTGAGGGCGGACGTGGTCGCGAGGAAGCCCCCAGCCAGCATGATGGAGAGCCCGAGGGGGCCCGCCAGGGATCGGCCCGCCTCGATCATTGCGCGTTCCGGCTCCGCCGTGCCGCCCAAACACAAATAGGCCTGTGAGGGCACCGCACAGTCGATGACCCCAAGTGCCACGATGAACGTCAGGACGTAGAAAATCACCACGACGAATATGGAGACGAAGATGGCCCTCGGTATGTTGCGTCTGGGATTCTTCACCTCCTCCCCAGACTGTGCGATGATCTCGTACCCTTCGAAGGCGATGAAGGTGATCCCCATGGCGAGGAAGATGCCCCCGGCCCCTTCGGGGAGGAACTCATCGAAGAACCGCTGCCCGATGGTCGGGTCCCGGATCATGGCGTTGATGCCGATCGCGATGAACAGGCCCAGAACGGCCATCTTGCCGATGGTCATCGCGCTCTCGGTCCGGCCGGTACTCTGGGCCCCGATGTAGTTGATGACAACGAAGAAGATCACGATGAAGGCGGTCACGCCCTTTGTGAGGGGGTTGAAGGTGAGGCCGCCCAAGGTGACCTCTGGGGGCAAGAAGGCCGCTCCGAGCTCCAGCTCCTCCATTGCCAACGCAAGGAAACTGCCAAAGGCCGCAGCATACAAGGCGCAGGCGATAAGGGTGGCCGCCCACGAGAGCCAGCCACTGATGAAACCCACGGGGGGAGGCAGGCTCTCCCGGGCCCAGACATAGCCGCCCCCAGCCTGCGAATAGGCCGAGCCAAGCTCTGCATAGGTGAAGGCTGTAAGCAACGTCACAAGACCGTTCACGCCAAAGGCAATCACCGCGGCCGGACCGGCCAGGCGAGCCGCGGATCCCGTGAGGACGAAAATGCCGGCCCCGATCATGGCCCCGATGCCAATCATGGCGATGTCGAAGAATCGAAGGTCGCGGCTCAGCTCGATGCGAACCTCAGCGCCCACCGGTTCGCCCGCCCGCGCGACCTCTGCTGCCATCCGGCTCTCCCGGCGCGCGGCTAGCAGGCACCCCGTTTAAGAGCTTTGGCAGGTGGTTCTCGAGGCGAAAAGACCCTGGATGGCGATCGCCAGGTTTGGGAGACGGTCCCCCTTATGTAGCGGATGAACCTCCGGCCTCCGTGCTCCTGTCACCCGTCCGCCTGCTCCTGGGGGCGTCCATTCTGGCCCTCGCATCGTTGGCCGACTGGCGCACGCGACGCGTCGGAGACGGGCCGTGGGCCCTCATGGCCGGCATCGGGTTGGCCCTGCTGACCACAGAACTCCTCCTTACCACCGGCGACCCGCTTCCCTACCTCATTCTCGTCCCGCCCGCGCTTCTCTTCCTTGACATCCTCTGGGAACGTGGCGGGGGTGGGTTCGCCTACGCCTCCACCCTCTTGTTCTACGGGCTCAGTGGGATTGCGGTCCTCCTCCTCGTTCTCGGCTACGGCGGCCAAGGCGTGGACGAGCAAGGACTGATCGTGCGTGGACTGGGCGTCCTTACCGTGATCCTCCTCGGTTATGTCTTCTACTACCTCGGTCTGCTGAAGGGTGGGGCCGATGCGAAGGCCTTCATGGCCATTGGCGTCCTGGTCCCCGGTTATCCCGGCTTGGGCCCTTTTCCCCTCTTCTCCCTGGGCCCGCCCCTCTTAGCCCCCTTCGAGCTTCTCTTCCCCTTCGCCATGTCCACACTCCTCCTGGGGGCGCTCCTCCTCCTGGCGCTTCCGATGGGGTTCCTCCTCCGCAACCTCGCCCGGGGAGACCGTCGCTGGCCCCAGCTCCTCCTCGGCTACAAGGCCCCCTTGGACCGCCTCCCCCCGTTCGCCTGGACCTTACAGGAGGTGGAGGACGGAACGGTACGTCATCGCGTCGTCCCGCGTACCACCACCCAGGAGGCGGACCGGGACGCCCTCCGCGGGGCCGGCCTGGATCGCATCTGGGTGACCCCGCAGATCCCCCTTCTCGTCCCCATGACGGTGGCCTTCCTGCTCGCCTTCCTCGTGGGGAACCCGCTATTCGCCCTGTTCTGAGGCTTCCGCCACGAGTCTCGATGGACCGGGGTCTCCATCTCGAGAGACTCCCCGCGTTTCATCGATAGACCCTTACCTGGGGAGGTAGGACGCGCGTTGGGGGGGCCGCACCAAGCTCATATATGGGAGGGAGTTTGGAAGGGACCGCGAGGTGGGCTCATAGCGGATCTCTCCCCCATCGTTCCAGTCTCGGGAGTCATCGCTCTCCTTTTCGCCGTCTACCTCACGTGGGATGTCCTCCGCCAGCCCAGGGGCGACCAGGCCATGCGACGCATCGCGGCGGCCGTGGAAGAAGGCGCCAAGGCCTTCATGCGCCGCCAGTACACCACCATCACCTACCTGGCCGTCGTCATCGCCCTACTTTTCGCCCTAGCCCTAGGTCTTGTGCGGGGATGGGAGGCAGGGCTCCGCACCGCAGGCGCCTTCGGCTTGGGGGCCGCGTTCTCCGCCATCTCCGGGTACGTGGGGCTCCACGTTTCCATCCGGGCCAACAGCCGGACCGCTAACAACTCCCTGACCCGGCTGGACGCGGCATTGCGCACCGCCCTTCGGGGAGGCGCCGTATCCGGTCTCATCATCATCGCGCTGAGCCTCCTGGGGGTCTGGGGCATCTACCTCCTCTACGGCGGGCCTTCGGCCTCGGACCAGGAACGCCTTATCCTGTCCATCGTAGGCTTCGGCTTCGGCGCGAGCCTGGTGGCCCTCTTCGCCCAGTTGGGCGGGGGCATCTACACCAAAGCGGCCGATGTCGGAGCCGATCTGGTGGGCAAGGTGGAAGCGGGCATACCGGAGGACGACCCCCGCAACCCGGCGGTCATCGCGGACCTGGTGGGGGACAACGTGGGGGATGTCGCCGGCAGGGGCGCGGACCTCTTCGAGTCCACGGCGGCGGAGAACATCGGGGCGATGATCCTGGGGGTGGCCCTTCTCCCCTTTTTCGGCATCAACGGCGTCATGTTTCCCCTCGTAGCACGGGCCATGGGGCTAATGGCCACGGTGCTGGGCGTCCTGGTGGTCCGAGGAGGGGAGGACGAACCGCCCATGGCGCCTCTCAACCGAGGCTATTTCGTCACCATGGCCGTCGCCACAGGCCTCTTCGCCCTGGCCTCCTGGCAGATGTTGGATGTGGGTAGCATCCTCCCCGTCGCATCGGGGGTCCATCCCCTCACCTGGGTCCTCTTCTTCCTCTGTGGCCTGGTGGGCATCCTGACATCGCTGGCTTTTGTCTACATCACCCAGTACTATACCGAGGCCCGCTACGGCCCGGTGAAGGAGATCGCGAGGTCCTCCCAGACCGGGGCCGCCACCAACGTGATCTCGGGCTTCTCCGTCGGCCTCCAGGCCACCGCCCTCCCAGGCATCGTCATCTCGGCCGCCATCCTCCTCTCATTCTTCCTGGGCGAGGCGACAGGCCTCTCGGCGGCCATCGGCGGCACCCCCATTCCCTTCGGCGGGCTGTACGGCACGGCCATCGCCACCATGGGCATGTTGGCCACCGCCGCCTACATCCTGGCCATGGACACCTTCGGCCCCATCGCCGACAATGCCGCAGGTATCGTGGAGATGTCGGGGAAGGGGGAGGAGGTCCGACAGCGCATGGACCGCCTGGACGCCGCAGGAAACACGACGAAGGCCCTCACGAAGGGGTACGCCGTGGGGAGCGCTGCCTTGGCCGCCTTCCTCCTGTTCTCCGCCTATTTGCAGGAGGTCCGCATCCTCCGGGAAGCCCAGGGGCTCCCCCCAGGCATCTCCATCGACCTCGCCGTTCCAGCTGTCTTCGTGGGAGCCTTCGTGGGGGTCGTCCTGGTCTTCGTCTTTAGCGGGCTGGCCATCCGGGCCGTGGGCCGGGCGGCCTCCTACATCATCCGGGACGTGCGGGAGCAGTTCCGAGAGAACCCCGCCATTATGGAAGGGACCCAGCCCCCCAACTACGCCCGCTCCGTGGACATCTCCACCCGGGGTGCCCTACGGGAGATGGTGGCACCGGGCCTCCTGGCCGTGGCAGGCCCCGTCTTGGTGGGGGTCTTGCTGCGGCCCACGGGGCTGGCCGCCGAGGCCGTGGGCGCCACACTGATGGTAGGGACCATCGCCGGAGTCGTCCTGGCTCTCGTGCTGAACACAGGCGGCGGTGCCTGGGACAATGCCAAGAAGCTGGTGGAGACCGGCCTCTATGGAGGAAAGGGGACGGAGACCCATAAGGCCTCGGTGGTGGGGGACACGGTGGGGGACCCCTTCAAGGACACGGCGGGGCCGTCCCTCCACATCCTGGTGAAGCTCCTGAGCACCATCACGCTGGTCCTAGCCCCCCTCTTCGTGTGACGGGTACCAGCCGGAGCCAGTCCACAAGGCTTAAGGCTCCGGGTCGGCTAACTGCCGTGGGAAGGGTGTGACGGCCATAGCGGCGGGGATACACCCGGTCCCATCCCGAACCCGGAAGTTAAGCCCGCCTGCGTTCCCTCTGGTACTGCGGTGCGCGAGCCCGTGGGAAGGTTGGCCTTCGGTCGTGGACCCCTGGTCTAGGCGCGCTAGGCTGGTCACCTAGGTGACTTCGGTCATTAGGGTAACCGGCCGAACCGTTGCCGTTGACGGCCAACGGGACTGCGGAACGCTGTCAGCCCTTCCCTCACGCTTCCCGAGGACCGGCCAGGATCTCGTCCAGGTCGGTCTGGGTAAGGCCCTTCCCAAGCGTCCCGTCAGCACGACCCAGGACCGTCTCTCCCTCGAATAGGATCAGCGTGGGAACCACTTGGATGACGTAGGTGTCCCACAAGGGGTTGATCTCCTCCGAGATGTCCACCTCGATCTTCTTGACTGTGCCCGCGTCCGTCGCGCGGAAAAGGGGGAGGAAGTCCTGGCAGTACCCACACCACCCGGCGTAGAACAGTGTGAGGACGGGTCCCTCGGCTCGGACGACCGCCTCGTTGAACTCGTCGGTGGTCGTGACCCGCTCCATCGAGTCGCCTAACCCGTCCTTCCATATCAAGGGGCGGACAACCTGGCGGGGGAGCCTTTATAGCGACCCCTCCATACCCTTCCGCTTCTGCGTGGTGGGATGGCTAACCTCAGCTACAGCCAGGAAATGAAAGGCTACCTGGAGGGGCTGGATCGGGAGGCGGCTCGATGCTATGCCGCGGCCCAGCGTGCCCGGGCCCAGGGGCTGGACCCCGAGCTGAACGTGGAGATCCTCACGGCCGAGGACCTGCCGAGCCGGGTGGAGCGCCTCCTCGGGGCGTACGGCCTGCAGGGGGTCGCACAGCGAATCCGCGAGCTCAGCGCCCATCACGACCGGGAGGAGACCTCCCTCCTCCTGGCACGCGAGTTGGCCCAGGAACCGGGACGGACCATGGAGGAACGGATCGAACGGGCCATCCGGGCGGGCCTCGCCCTGCTCACAGAGGGCGTGGTAGTGGCCCCGTTAGAGGGGCTCGGGGGGGTCCAGGTGAAGCGGAACGACGACGGCAGCAACTACCTGGACGTCTACTACGCCGGTCCGATCCGGTCGGCCGGGGGCACGGCCCAGGCCCTCAGCGTCCTCATCGCCGACGTGGTCCGCCGCGAGCTGGGCATTGGGGCGTACCAACCGACGAAGGAAGAGGTCGAACGCCTCAAGGAAGAGATCCCCGTCTACCGCCGCCTCCAGCACCTCCAGCACACGCCCTCGGAAGAGGACATCGAGATCGTCATGGGCCACTGTCCCGTGGGGATCAACGGCGAGGGGACGGAGGAGGAGGAGATCAGCGGACACCGGGACCTCCCGCGGGTGGAGACGAACCGGATTCGCGGCGGTGCCTGTCTCGTCATCGCCGAGGGGCTCTGCCTCAAGGCGCCCAAGATCCTCAGACACGTTCAGAACCTGAACATCGACGGCTGGGACTTCCTCTCCCAGTACTTGGAGGAGCACAAGAACGGGGAGGAGGAGACGGACCAGGAGCCCCGCTTCATTCAGAACATCATCGCCGGTCGGCCTGTCCTGGCCCACCCGAGCCGAAAAGGGGGGTTCCGGTTGCGGTACGGCCGGACCCGGGCCACCGGGCTAGCGGCCCTCGGGGTACACCCCGCGACGATGTACCTCGTGGACGAGTTCATCGCGGTGGGCACGCAGATCAAGGTGGAGGGGCCGGGAAAAGCGGGGGCCGTCTCGCCCTGCGCCACCATCGAAGGACCCCTGGTGCTGTTGAAAGACGGTTCCCTCGTGGAGGTGTCCACGCTGGAGGAGGCCCACCGAGTCCGTCCTGACGTGGTGAGCGTCGTGGACCTGGGGGAACTTCTCGTCGCTGTGGGCGAGTTTCTGGAGAACAATCACGCCCTCCTGCCGGGCGCTTACGGGGAAGACTGGTATCGAGCGGAACTCGAGACCCGCCTGGGCCATCCGCCGGAAGGCTGGGAACGGCCGTCCTTCGAGAAGGCGGTGGCTTGGTCCCGAGAGCACGACGTGCCCCTACACCCCCGCTACAATCTCTTCTGGCACGACCTCACCGTGCCGGAGCTTCGGGCTCTGCGTCGAAGCTTGGTGGGTCACGGCCGATGGGTCAAGGGTCGCCTGCGGGTGCCCGCGACGGAGGACTTCAGGAAGGCCCTCATCGAGCTGGGGGCGATCTACCGTGCCAGGGAGGCGTTCCTCGAACTCGGCCGCCACGGACCCGCGCTGCTCCTGGGTCTAGGCCTCGAGGTCTCGGAGGGAGGGGTGCGAGCCGGAGAAGACGCCGAGGCAAGCGACTCCCTGGAATACGTTTCGCGGCTCTCCGGAATCCTCCACCGAGCCCGAGCTCCCACACGCATCGGAGCCCGGATGGGCCGCCCGGAGAAGGCTCGTCCTCGTCTCATGAAACCGCCGCCCCATGCCCTCTTCCCGCTGGGCATTCAAGGGGGCCCTCAGCGTCTCCTGGACAAAGCGATGGAGAAGGAGAAGATCATCGCCGAGGTCGGGCTCCGCAGGTGCACCGATTGTGGCCGGACATGGTTCCTGGCCCGATGCCCGTGCGGCGGCCATACGGTCCCCGGGGGTCGGATTGTGGAGGAGACCATTCCCCTCCGGGAGATCTACAACCGGGCCCTGAAGGCCCTGGGCCTGACGCGGATGCCCGGCGTGAAGCTGGTGCAGGGGATGATCTCCCGGCTGAAGACACCGGAGGCCCTCGAGAAAGGCCTGCTGCGGGCGAAGCACGAGATTCACGTGTTCAAGGACGGCACCTGCCGTTTCGACATGACCAACCTGCCCTTGACGCACTTTCGGCCGGGGGAGGTGGGCCTCTCGGTGGAGCAAGCTCATCAGCTGGGCTACGAACACGACACATCGGGCGAGCCCCTCGTGCAGGAGGACCAGCTCGTCGAGCTGCGTCCCCAGGACCTGGTCGTCTCGCGTAGCTGCGCAACACACCTCGTTCGCGTGGGTCGTTTCGTGGACGACCTCCTCGAGGGCGCCTACGGGCTGGAGTCACACTACGGGTTCGAGGCTCCGGAGGACGTCATCGGCCACCTCGTGGTGGGCCTGGCCCCCCACACGTCCGTGGGCGTCCTCGGGCGCATCATTGGCCTGACCTCGGCGCGTGCCTGCTTTGCGCACCCCTTCTTCCACGCGGCCAAGCGTCGAGATGCAGACGGGGACGAGGACTCTGTGATTCTCCTCCTGGACGGACTCCTCAACTTCAGTCGCGGTTTCCTGCCGGAGAAACGCGGTGGGCTCATGGACGCTCCGTTGGTGCTGAGTACACGCATCGACCCCCAGGAGGTCGATCGGGAGGTCCACAACATGGAGGTCTGTGGCGCTTACCCCTTGGAGCTCTACGAAGCAGCGGAACAGGGACAGCATCCGCGGGAGGTCGAGGACTTGATAGACACGGTGGCCAAACGCGTGGGGTCCGTCCTGCAGTTTGAGGGGTTTGGGTTCACCCACGAAGTGGAGCGCCTGGACGCGGCCCCGCTGCATACGTCTTACACGGAGGGCGGCATGCTCACCAAGATCGAGGGGCAACTGGCCCTGGCCAACCGCATCCGGGCCGTCGAGGCCGAGGACGTGGTCGCCCGCATCGTCAACCACCACTTCCTCCCGGATCTGATCGGGAACCTACGGGCCTTCACGAGCCAGCGGTTCCGGTGCACCAAGTGCAACACCAAGTACCGGCGGATGCCCCTCGCAGGTGCCTGCCTCCAGTGCGGCGGGAAGCTCACCCTCACCGTCCACAAGAGGGGGGTCATGAAGTACCTGGAACTCTCCAAACGGATTTCGGAGGAGTACGAGATCTCACCCTACCTCCGGCAACGCCTGGGCCTCGTGGAGGAAGCCATTGCCTCGGTCTTCTCCGACGAGAGCCAGCATGTCGTTCACCTCGAGGACTTTCTCGAGAAGAAGCGCGAATCGGAGGAGGCTGCTACGCCCGGCGGGCCCGTCCGATCAAGAGCCCCGAGGTGAACAGGGCTCCCAGGCCGGCGACCAAGGCGATGATTCCGGCCAGGAGGATGGTGGTCCAGATGTCCTCAGGGGAGAAGAGGGCAACCAGGAAGGCCAATAGGCCGATGCCCAGCAAGGCCGCGCCCGCTTTACCGACCGAAGGAAGGCGAAGGGCATAGCCGCAATCGGGACATACGAGGGCCCCGGGGTTCTCGAGGGCTTCGCGGCAGCGGGGGCAACGGTCCGGCATCCCACCCAAACGATTGGCCGGAACTACAAAAAGCTGGCGCCATCCGCCACTTCTCGCAGGATCGCCTGCATGGCCGTGACGAACGGCTCCTCCCCGAACCGTCGGGCCTGGGCCTCCGCGTCGGGTCGCAGGGCCAGCAGGGTCGCATCGTCCAGGCTCCGAATGCGGCGGACGAAGGCCTCGGGCTCGGGCGGAAGAAGCCAACCCGTCGTGCCGTCTCGGACGCTCTCGGGGTACCCCCCCTCCCTCGTCGCTAGAACCGCCTTTCCCGAGGCCATGGCCTCGATGGGCGTCAGGCCGAAATCCTCGTCGACCGCGGTAGCGAGGACGCCACGGCATCGCGCGTAGAGGTCCACGAGCTCCGCCTCCGTAATCTCCCCAAGCATGGTGACGTTGGGGGGCGGATCGAGGCCCCTGACATAACGGCCACTGTGATCCCCCGGCGCCCAGCCGCCTACGACAACGAGGCGCTCCTCCGGAAGATGGCGGAAGACCTCGAACTGCAGGTCGACCCGTTTCTCCGGGTACAGTCGGTTCACGCTGAGCCAGAAATCCCCGAGGTCCGCGAACCCGAAGTGGGATGTGGCCACGGGTGGATACACGATGGGGGCGTCCCGGCCGTAGTAGCGACGAATCCGACCCTGGACGTTCTTGCTGATGGCGACGATGCGGTCCACACCGCGGACCGAGGCGCGATCCAATCGAGTGTGAACGAGGGTCCATGCCCGAAGGAAGGGCCGTTCCAGGGGCGGCAAGCTCGCCAACAGGGCCTCGCGTTGATCGTAAAAGGCTCGCACAGGCGTGTAACAGTACAGGACACCCGGACGGTGCCGTTCCCCGGCATGGTGGGCCCAGTTCCCGGAGAAGACGTAGGCGTCAAATCCCGGGACCCGTGCTCTTCGGAACCGTCTGGAGGCTTGGATCTGCTTGAAGGGGGCGGCGCGGGGGAGGGGGCCCAGGTCATGGATCCGGATGCGTTCCTCGCCGAGCCGAGTGAGAACCTCGGGCCGTAGGTTCGTCGTAAAGAGGTCCGCATCCAGGGCCTTGGCCAGGGTGAGCATGGCCTTCTCCCCGCCCCCGATCTTGTCGAAGTAGTCGTGGAAGATGGCGACCCGCATGTGCCATCCGGCGAAGTGCCTTCTGCTGCATGAAGGTTAATATCGCCTACCTAGGATGCCCAGGCGTGAGACGGTCGATCGCCCTCGCCCTCCTCGCCCTCCTCCTCCTCTCCCTCTACGTCCGCCTCATTCCCGTCACCCAATACCTCTACTGGGGAGGGGACTTCGGAGAATACTTCGGCCTCACGCGGACCGTCTTCCTGGGACAACCGCTTCCCGATGCCTACCTCGGATGGGGCGTGACCTATCCGGAATTCCCGGGCATGTTCGTGGTCAACGCTGCCGTGGCCTGGACGGGGATTCCCTTGGAGGCCGCCGCGGTCCTCCTCGTCCCCCTCCTTGCCGCGCTGGTTGTCGTCCCCGTGTTCCTACTCACCCGCGAGGTGACTCATCGGGATGGGGCCGCCCTCCTCGCCGCGGCCGTGATCGCCGTCATCAGTCCCCACGCCTACCCGACCGCCCATGCCATGCCCGGGGCCTTGGGGGACCTCCTCTTCGTCACGGGTCTTCTCCTCCTCATCCGCCTCCGGTCGGACGCTCGGATCCTTGGACTGCTGATCCCTCTTGCCATCGCCCTGGCCCCCATCCACCATCTCTCAAGCTACTTCCTCATCATCGCGACCTTCCTCGTTGCCTCCTTCCGCGTCCTCCTACAGCGGGCCGCGTGGCGGGACATCCGCCGCGAGACCGGCTTCCTGGCTTTCCTCGTGGCCGTCAACGTGACCTATTGGATGGGCTACGCGGACACCTTCCGCCTCTTCCTGGGCTTCGAACGCGTCCCCCCCATCCTGACGGCGGGATTTCTCGTCCTCCTGCCCTTTGCCCTTTACCCCCTGGCCAGGCTTCGGGCCCGGATCACTTGGCAGTATCGGCCCCGGTTCCCTCCGGTTCGGAGGGCCTGGCAGACCCTCCTGATCGCAAGCATCTTCGTGGGCGGGCTTCTCCTGTTCACCACGCTGTTCCAGGTCCCGGGGACGAACATTCCCACCGCCGCATCCACCCTTCTCTTCGCTCTGCCTTTCCTCCCCCTCCTCCTTCTGGGGGCGGCGGGGCGCAAGCCATTCGACTTCCTGCCCCAGGGCCCCCTGATCACGGCAGGCTTCTTGGCCCTGCTTATCTCGTGGATCATCGGGAGCACGGTCGCCCCGAACTTCCTGGTCCCGTACAGGCACTTTGAGTACATGGCGCCTTTCATGGCGGCATTTGCCGGAATCGGTGCCGTTCTCCTCCTTCGGGTGACGGGCGTCCGCGTTCTCGTACCCGTCCTCGTGGGGCTGATCATTCTCGCTGCGGCCACCGCCATTCCACCCAGGGAGGCGATCGCCAACCACTTCGAAGGGACGCGCCCGGAGGCCTTGGGCGGCGTCGAGTGGGCGGGCGGCCGCCCCCTATCCTTGACCGCCACCGACCATCGCGTCTCCTCCATCCTCTTCGGGTTCGTGGGGGTGGCCGGGACCTTCGACACGGTGTCCGCGCCCTTGCACGCCCCCACCTTCGAGGCGGCCCGCGGGGAGATGGTCGCAATGCCCGGTCGCGAACGCATTGACTTCGTCTTCTTGGACCAGGACATGATCGCGGGAGCGTCCCTCTTCCCGTGGGACCCTGCCTTCCCCCTCTCCCCCGAGGCGCAGGCCAAATTCGTGGGCCCCCACTATCTCAGACTCTACGACGACGGGTACGCGCAGATCTACTGGGTGAATTGGGGCATCTCGTGAAGGCGAGGGGAACCGCGCGCCTACCCGGGGACCGCTTCGTAGCACACGTTGCAGTTGTCTAAGTCCGCCACCTTGCGGTGGTAGTTGCAGAATCGGTCGGTGTACATGATCTGCCAGCAGATGGCGTTCATCCGACTGATGTGGGCGCGGCGGGAGAGGCCCTCCGCGATGTCCCGGGCCAGCTCGATCACGAAGCCCTCGATCTCCGGAAAGAGGGACAGGACCCCGTCATCGTACCCGCGAGCATAGGTGTTGTAGTGGCTCACCGTCGCTTGAGTGACTCCCAGGCGGTCCGCGACCTCCACCTGCTTCATCCGGTACTCCTCGAGAAGGATGCGGGCGAGACGGGCACGAATCGTGGGGAGGACCTTGTGCACGACCAATTCGTAGGGCTGGAGCATCGGGCCCCCCGACACGTTTGACGAACGATTGGAGGATATTTAATCGTATGTCGGGGCCGCCGAAGCGGCCCGTTTCCGGGGTCCGGTCTTGGGGAAACCGGCTTCACTCGGGAAGCAACCACGACTGAAACCGACAGGCCTCGTCTCCCTGGGCAACACACTCCATCTCGGAGATGCGGAGGTTCACCCCAAGGCTGCCCTTCGCCCAACCGGCGCCGAGGCCCTCGAAAAAGGCACACGTAGGCTCCGAACGCTCCCCGCCATCCTGGGCCGCCATGGCAACGACCGTTCCCAAGTCAAAGGTCCACACCACCCGCTCTTGCTCATCGTCATAGGCGAGCTCGCTAATCCCGAATCCGGTCCCCGCGAGGATGGGGGGCATCGCTAACAGGGTCTCGGTCTTGGGCAGCCGTGGGTTCCGGGCGCGGTCCAGCGCCGTCGCGCTCTCGAGCCCTGCGTGGTAGCCGATCTCGCGACAGAGCTCACGGGCGGGTGGGTGAAGGGTCACGTCCTCCAACACCTCCATCAGCTCGAGAATGAGGGGGGACCACACCACGGCCGGGGAGTTGGATCCGTCTTTCGTCGCCGGGCCCCGATCCCGTTCCCAGCGGAATCCGTCGGCGAGAACCGATTCGAAGTAATCCTCGACCGACTCGACGGTGAGGTTGACCCGGTGGACAGTCATGGGGAAGGTCCTCGGGCCGTCTCATCCCAAGCGTCAACGTATAAGGGTTTCTCGCTCAGAATCGAGGTTGCAAACGGGACGTGGGGGTCGGTGGAGACGAGGGGCACAGCGGTCCCCTCAGAAGACCTTCATCAGGTTCGAGGCTATTGAGAGGGATTCCCGGCCGTCCTGGCGCACGTGACCTCCCAGGGCGCCCCGGGCGAGTGCGGGCTCGTTCCGTTCCTCGAACCGCTCCAGGATCTCTTGCATCCCCCCTCGAAGGGCCTCGTCCTCCCTTCCCTCGATGACGAGAATGAGCATGCAGAACTGGCCCTTCTCCACGAGGACCCTGACGGGGCCGTGATCCAAGGCCTCGAAGGGCGTTTGCCCGGCGGAGGGATAGGCCTGCTCGACGAAGTTGAGAATGGCCTGCAACGCGGTGGAGAGACGGTCGCCATCCCCCTCCAATCGGTTTCCCAGGCTGCGCGAGGCGATGAGCTGGCCTCCGTACCCCATGAGACAGCCGTAGAGGATTGCCGCTCCTGGGGGCATTCAGTAAAAACTGAAGAAACCTACAATATAAAACAATGCACGTCAATATCGTGCTGGCTAATCAGGGACAGGTGGACCGACACGCAGGCGGGCGGATCCCTCGACCTCCCCCCGGCGGGCAATCGCTCGATAGTCCCCTTCCGGCGCGTCGTTGGGGATCACGAGCTCGAGCTGAAACCGGCCCCGAGAATCCGTTGTCGCCTGGCGGGTGACAATGTCGGTTCCCCCTGCATTGCGGACCGACACGTCGAGGACAAGGGACCCGGAATCCTTCATCATCAGCTCTCCGGCAACCCGAACGGGTGCTCCCGGCGCGACCAGGGACGGAGTGGAAGCCACGGCCACGACCTCCTTCCGCGCGATTCGGTCGCCCACCATCCTGGCACCTTTGTGGAGGACCACTGGACCCTGGGAGTCATCGACGGAGAAAGCAACCACCTCCCCGACGAAGGCCGTGTGGTCCCCCATTGGGATCTGCTGCACGACGCGGCACTCGGCATTGAGGAGGGCCCCTCGGATCATCGGAGCCCCGATTTTCTCGGCAGGGTAACGGTCGAAAAGATCGCTGGAGAACTTGTCCACCTCATGGCCGGTGAAGTGGCCTGCGAAGGACATGGCGTTGACCAGGTCCTCCGACACCATGTTCACCCCGAACTCCTGGCTCTCCTCGATGGCCTGGTAGGTCGCCTTTCCAGGGCGGATGTGAACGCAGATCAGGAACGGATCGTACGAGACGTGGAAGGTCCACTCCGCGGCCATCACGTTATCCCCCGCAGGACCCCGCGTGGTCACCAGGGATACGCCTGTGGTGAACTGCCGGAACGCCTGGCGCGCGGTGGCCGATGCCATGAGTCGAAGCACGGGGGCGTCGGTGAAAAACGTGACGCAGTCCTCGGATGGGAGCTCGAGATTTCGCATTCCCGCCCGACCATTACTTCTAAGGCTCGCTGCTCCTTGGAGGCCAGCGCCGCCGTAGCTCAGCCGGTGAGAGCGACGGTCTTGTAACCACGCAGGAAAACCGTAGGTCAAGGGTTCGAATCCCTTCGGCGGCTTCAACCTTGGGCTCCCCGTCCGTTCACGGCCAGTGGACCGCAGGTCCTCGTGTCAGCCGCTGGGCCGGATGTGCACGGACCCGCATTGCGGGCATCGTTCGTGGCATCCCATGCAGTATCGGGACCCACAGTTCGCGCACCGGGCGAGTCGCTCTTCGTGGGGGCCGCCGCGGGTGAGTCCTGGGCGTCCCGTCGTCTTGGCGGCCCAGTAGAAGATCACCGCAATCAGGATACCGAGAAGGAGGACCATTGGCTGCGGAGGGACAGTGATGAAGGCGAGGACGGCGGACATCAAGACGATTACTGCGGCGATCGCGGTCGCCACCGTCCGCCTGGCCTGGCTACGGAACAGGCTCTCCGCTTCCTCCAGGTCTGCCCCTTCCTTCGGGTGAGGTGTTACGGTCATGTGGGTCACGAAGGCGTCTGGCGAAGGCATGAGATATGTTAAACCTTGTCGATATCTACTTCCACTATATGCTGGGCACTTGAGAATGGCCGCCAGTTCGCCGTAGCGGAATCAGAGACCCTCGGATGTGCCTTCGACCTGTGGTTCGGAGCACCTCCTCGCGCCCTCTTGGGTTCCGATTTTGATTACGAGCCGCAAAGCCTCAAATAGGGAACTCTCGCAGCACAGAACCGGTGAGATGCCTGGGTGCCCCACCTGCGGTGCGGAGCTCACTTATCTGGAGCCCTACGCACGCAATTACTGCTACAGCTGCCGGGCCTATGCCCCCGAGGAAATCGTTCCCTGTGATGTATGTGGGCGGGTCCTCGTCTTCGTCCCGGAGCACGGGACCTACTACTGCTACGGTTGCCAGGAATACCAGGAGGGCGCCCACCAGGCCGACGACCCGTGTCCCAGGTGCGGACGGGGCCTCACGTACATTGCCGAGTACGAACGGCTCTTCTGTTACAGCTGCAACGAGTACGCCCCGCAGAGCCGACGCGCCACCGGGTAGGACGCGAGGCAGGAATCCATGACCGAAGCGCCGGGAGCCGCAACGGGATTCGCCCCTTTCTCGCGCGAAGAGATGGACCTGGCGTCTAAGGATCAGCTCATCGGCTGGTGCAAGGAGTACGGGCTGGATGAGGGCGGGATGAAGTATGAGCTTCGCCTCCGACTGCTGGAATACATCCGGCGACAGGGCCTCCTCCTCAAGGGAGAAGAGCCTCTCGAAGAGGATGGTGGGTCCCCTGCCGAGGCCGAGGCGACGCCCCCGGCCCCACCCCCGGAGTCAGCGAACGCCGGAGGGGAAACGGTCCAGGAGCTGGTGGAACTCCCCACGGATGTGGCCCCGGCCACGTCACCTAGCGTCTGCGCGAACTGTGGCGGTGAACTCACCTTCATTCCCCAATACGAGCGCTGGTACTGCTACAGCTGCGACACCTATGCCTCCTCGTCGGGAGTCGCGACGGGGGACGCGGTGACGGCATCCGGCCATATCGCGTCGACCTCTCACGCTGCGGCCCGAAGGAGCGGGCGGGCAACGGCCGGGATCGGCCTCGCGACGGCAGGCCTCCTCACGTTCATCGCCCACCAGGTCCTCTTCGTGGCCCCGGCTCTCTTCCCGATACCCGTCTTCGTGACTGGGACGCCAGAGATTCTGTTTGCTCTCCCCCTCGTCGCATTCGTCCTGCTTGGTGCCGGTGTCATCGCCGGCCTTCGGAGCCTGCGGCCAAGCGGGTGAAGGTTTTAACCGCCGTCCGGCTAGCTTCCCCGGATGACGAAGCTGGTCAACCTCATTGGGGAGACCCGGGCCTCACGGCCCCACGATCCCACCCGGTACGTTTCTGCCTGGACGGAACGGGAGCTGCTGGACGGCGAAGTCGTGGATGCCTTCGTCCTCATCCTCCGAACCAAGGGGTGCTATTGGGCCCGGAAGAGCGGCTGTTCGATGTGCGGGTACGTGAGCGACGGCTTCGTGAACGTGTCGGAAGAGGACCTCATGGTCCAATGGGCCGACGCCCTGGAGGAGTATCGGGGCCAACCCGTCGTCAAGGTGTACAACTCGGGCAACTTCTTCGACCCGAGTGAGATTCCGCCCGAAGCCAGGAAACGCATCCTGGCCGACCTGGGGGAGCGGTGCCAGAAGGTCGTGGTGGAAAACCTGCCCCAGCTGGTCCGTAAGCCGTTGCTCGCCGAAGCCCTCGGCCTCTGCCCACGCTTCGAGATCGCCATCGGCCTCGAGACGGCGGACGACTTCGTCCGGGACCACACCATCAGCAAGGACTTCGACTTCGCCCGGTACCAGAAGGCAGTCCAAGCGGCCCACGCAGCCGGGGCCACCGTCAAGACCTACCTCCTATTCAAGCCCCCCTTTCTCTCGGAGGGGGCGGCCATGCGTGACGTCATCGCCTCCGTCAGGGCCATCGATGGACTCTCGGACACGATCTCCATCAACCCCACCAACGTGCAGCGGGACACGCTGGTGGATCGGTTGTACCGCCGGGGGGAATTCCGGCCCCCCTGGCTCTGGTCCCTGGTGGAGGTGCTCAAGGAAGTCCGAGACGCGAAGTCCCGGGTGATGTCGAAGCCAACGGGAGGCGGCCATCGGCGGGGGGCGCACAACTGCGGACACTGCGATGCCGTCGTCCTCCGGGCAGTGGAAGACTACTCCATCCAGCACGAGGACTGGCTCGACGAACCCGCTTGCACCTGCCAGGACAACTGGTCCACCTATGTGAGGCTGGAGGAGACGGCGCACTCGTCGGTCGACCTGGAGCGGTTTCTGACCTAGGACCCTCGAAGCCTTTTTGCGGGGTCCCGCCTTGCACCGGCCGGTTTCCATGCAGGCGTACGACATCAAGCGCGGTCACGGTCGAAGTCTCGAAGGGGAGGGTCTTCATAAGATCCTGGACGAGTGTTACGAGTCCGTGTCCGAGGAAGATGACGGATATTTCGTCCGGCACGGCGCCATCCGAGAAATGCGGGTATGGATCGAGGGAAACCAGCTGCACGTGGACATGGCCATGGACCCGGGGGTGGACGACGCGACGGCGGGGGACACCATCCGGGCGCACAATACCTTCTTGGAGCGGGCCACGGGGTTCACCGCAAAACAGCGGCGGAGTCGCCTGCAGAAGAAGGCCAAGGAAGGAAAACTCTAGGGGCTGACACCTCTAAGTAGGGCCGGGCGCCTAGCACGGGCGTGGGCTTTCTTCCCGACCTGGGTGACCCGGAGGACCCGAAGGTTCGGGCCCGGTACGGGTACCTCCAGTCGGGGGTTTCCATCGGGGTCAACGCCTCCCTCTTCGCCACGAAACTCGTCCTCGCCTCCGTCCTAGGGAGCATCGCCGTCCTCACGGACGCCTTCAACGGCCTCGGGGACGTGGCGATCTCGGCGACCATCCTCTTCACTTTCCGCTACGCGAGTCTGGAGGCCGACGAGGCCCACCCCTTCGGTCACGGGAGGCTGGAACAGATCGCCGCCCTCGTGGTGGCGGCCTTCCTGATCTTCATCGCCGTCCTCCTGTTGATCCAATCGGCCTTCGAGTTGCCCAACCCGGCGGTGCAGGGGAGCTTCGTCCTCGCCCTCGTCCTCGCAGGGCTGGCGGGGATCAAGGAGATCCTCGCCCGTTTCTCCTTCGCCATCGCACGGCGGCTGGATAGCGACGCGTTACGTGGGGACGCCTGGAACCATCGCTACGATGCGTTGTTGACGGGGTCCATCGCTCTCGCCATCTTCCTTGTAAGCGTGACGCCGACGCTGAGGATCCTGGATCCCATCTTTGGCATCGTCGTCTCTGTGTTCATCGCCTATACAGGGGCGACGCTCCTGCGAAGTTCGGGGGAGCGACTGCTGGGCCGCGCCCCGAGCCAGGCCGACATCCGTCGCATCGTGGAGCTCACCCACGGCGTCCCAGGGGTCCGCCGTTGTCACGACATCTCCGTCCACGACTACGGAACGCAGCGGGCAATCTCCCTCACGATCCAGGTGGGGGGTGATCTGACTGTGGAGGAGGCCCACCGCATCGCCACCGAGGTGAAACGTATCGTGGATCACGAGATACGGGCCGAGACCACCGTCCACATCGAGCCTCCGTAGTGCGCGTGGTCCGAAAGGCGGGAGGCCCCATGGCGAGTTAGGGCTCGCGCTGGGGGCGAGGAAGACTCGGCCCCGGAAGAGGCCTACATGCCGAAGAGGGCGCCCAGGCCCGCGGCCGCCTCCTCCTCGCTGACCTCTTCCTCTTCCTTCTTCTTCTTCTCCTTCTTCTCCTTGGGCTTCTCCTCCTCCGCCGGGGCCGGCGCAGGGGCAACAGGGGCGGCGATCGCCCCCTGAATGGCCTCCTCGATGTCGACGCCCTCGAGGGACGCCGTGAGCGCCTTCACACGGGCGTCGTCGGGCTTCAGGCCCGCCGCCTTCAGGACGCTCTTCAAGTTGGCCTCGTTGACCTCCTGGCCAGCGCTGTGGAGGAGCATGGCACCATAGATGTACTCCACGCGTTCACCTCCTCGATCCTAATCCGCAGAGGGAAGCGGACAACGGTTTCCTACGCATCGTCCGCACCCTCCTCCTTCTTCTCTTCTTCTGGTTGATCGTCAGGGGATTCCTCCGAGGCGCCCTCCTCCTCCGAAGGGGGCTCCTCGTCCGACGCCTCAGCGGGCTTTCCGGCCTTCGCCTCAGGTACTTCGGGAACACGACCGGCGAGGGCGCTCATCTGGGCGTGGGCCTCGGATAGGAGGCGGGGCAGGACCTCGCCCGCCGGGTGCCTCGCGGCGAGAGCCAGGGCAAAGGCCCGCGCGTGAGCCCGTCCCAGGAGCGTGGCAGCGGTCTGGGGCGTGGGATAGGCAATCTCGAGGGCGAGCAGATATGCCTGGCCGGCCGCGGTCCCGACATCGCGCCGGAGGCCCTCCTCGTCCACGGCAAGGTGCTCCGGCGTGTAGAGCTGACCGTCCTCGAAGGCGCCCCGGAGGTCCAGGCCGACGGTGAGCGGAAGGATCTCCATCCGGGTGAGAACCTGGGCGACCTCGGGCCGAATCCGCTGCCCCGCCTCCACGAGCACCTTATCCTTCTTGATGACCACCTTCCCCCGCTCGATGGCCGCCGGGACACCGGCCTTCTGTAGATCCCCCACGATGGGGCCCGGCTTGAAGGGGGTGTCGCCCTCGCGGACCAGGATGTCGTCCGGCGCCACCTCGCCCCCGCGAGCGGGGGCCTGGGTCTTGGTGGCCTCGAGCTCCTTGTACAGACGGAAGGGGTTCTCCTCCGTCGTGACGAGAGCCGTGGGTCCGGTGACAAACCTCTCCAGGCCCTCGATCCCCGCCCGTTGGGGGGCGGCGGTCTCCAGGGCCCGATGGAGGAGTCGGTTCTTGATGATCCGGAAGGCAACCGTGCCCCGCAGGCGGGCGCGAATCTGCTGCATCTGGGGGGCGGGGATGCCCTCGATGCTCGCGAGGCCGACCACCTTGGCCTCGGTCAACCATACCGCGAGGTCCTGCACCGTGGCGGCCTTGGGGTGTTCCATCGCCTCCGCCATCAGATCACCTTCACAGCGGGTCCCATCGAGGTCTTTACGTAGACGGAACCGATGTTCGTCCGACCTCGGGGCAGTTTGGCCTCCACGCGCTTCAGAATCGTCTCCACGTTCTCTGCCAGGTCCGCGGGCTTCATGTCGCGGGTTCCCACGGGGGCGTGAAAGGTGGGGCGGTCCTTGGACCGGATGCGGATGGCGTTCTTCAGGTTCTGGATGACCGGGACGGGGTCACCACCGGGCGGGAGGGGGCGGGGCATCTTCCCTCGGGGGCCGAGGACCGTGCCCAGGCGACGACCGATTACGGGCATGAGGGGGGCCTCGGCCACGAAGAAGTCGTGGGTCTGGGCGACCTGCTTGGCCCGGGCCTTGTCCTCCGCCAGGGCCTCAATCTCCTCCGGGGCAATGACAACGTCGGCCGAGTCTCGCGCCTTGACGGCCATCTCGCCGCTCGCGAAGACCGCAATCTTCACCTCCCTGCCCCGTCCACGCGGGAGGACGACCTCCTCTTCAATGCGGTTGGCGGGAAGGCTGAGGTCGACGTCCCGGAGGTTGATGGCGACTTCGACGCTCTCCGTGAACTTGCGAGGCTTGGCTTGCTCTAAGGCCTGTTGAATGCCTTCGACGAGCCCCGCCTCTGCCAAGGAAATCCCTCTGTAGTCCCTGCGGCCTG
>JBHIBO010000020.1:0-27168 GCA_046759185.1 Thermoplasmata archaeon
TGGATTCCGTAGTAATCGCGGGTCAACATCCCGCGGTGAATATGCCCCTGCTCCTTGCACACACCGCCCGTCAAACCAACCGAGTTGGGTTCCCGTGAGGGCGCCGTTTCTGCGGCGTTCGAACGGGGGTTCAGCGAGGGGGGTTAAGTCGTAAGCAAGTTGCGACTCTGGGATCGTAAGGTCCCGGCACAAACTCGGCTATATGCGGGAAACTCCGTGTATCCCACGCTACTCGGCCTCCGGGTCAGTAACAATGCGCTGGGTGCGGACAATCCGCAGGGAAGGCCGGTCACCGACCGGAACCCTCAGAGACTAGCACGCCGGGCTCCGGGGTGGGGCGCCACCTCGGATGAAGAGACAGTCCACGCCCCATGGCGACATGGGGAGCACGTGAACAAGGTATCTGTAGGGGAACCTGCAGATGGATCACCTCCTACGCAATCTAAGCGGAGCCCGCCGGCAACGGCGGGCCATGATGCTCAAGTTGCTTTGGGCAGGTCAGACGACCTCGTCGAGCCCTTTTTTTCTTCTCAGATGCGAGCGTGAGCAATGATTCTCGCACCCTCACATATGTGGACCCGGGAGCACTTTCATCCTACCCCCAGGGGCATGGACTTGGGTATGTTACTCCAGTCTGGAGAGATGAGCCGGTCATATCTCCTAGGTGCCTTCCACGATGGCACACTCCGGCACCGTACTATTCGAATTTCACAGAAGGAGGAGGCCTACGTTTCGTTCCTCAAGCAGCTCATTGCATCCCTTGGAGGTCGCGCGTGGACCTAGCGGGAGGGGAAGACACGCGATCTGTATGTGGTCGAGTTCTCCCGTTCCTTTCTGGGATCCCATCGACTTCGCTCACGCCTAGATGTGATTGACTACGTCCGAGGTTATTTCGACGCGGAAGGCGGGGTTTCTTCGGATGCTCGAAGTCCCTATGTCTACTTCGCGCAGAAGGATCGGAAGGATCTGGAAGAGCTTCGCGGATTCCTCATCAGCTTGGGGCTAAAGGTCGGTAGAATCCATAACCCGAGTCAGAGGGTCGATCCAGACTACTGGCGCTTCTGTCTCGGAAGAAGGTCACTGCGCAGGTTCGTGGAACTGGTGGGCTCGTGGCATCCAAGAAAATCCAAGCTGCTCCAGAAGATTAGCGAGTACCGAGTTTCGGGGGCACACCGAATCAGCGAATGAGCTCCGCGACCCTCTCGGGCTTAATGCCCAAGACGGCCCGATCGCCGCTAACGAGGATGGGCCGCTTGATGAGCCCGGGGTTTTCCGCCATGAGTTTGACGAGAGCGTCTTCAGGAAGATCCTGATTCTTCAGGTCCAACTCCCGATACATCCGATCCCGCGGACGGAGCAGCTCGCGAGCGGACAAAGAGAGCCGCCGAAGCAAGGTTCGGAGCTCCTCATCCGTCGGGGTCGCGTCAAAGAGCTCGACGGGCTTGTAGGCGATCCCCCGCTCATCCATGTAGTCCGTAGCCCGCTTGCAGGTCTTGCAACCCTTGTGGACGTAGGCCGTGATTGGCTCGCTCACCGATCCCCCATTCGCTCGTCCCTATTGAAGGGCGCCGTGGTCGAGGGAGAGGGCCCCTACTCGAGCTCGATCGGCGGGAGGGGTTCCTCCATCCCGACCGGCTCCTTCGGGGGCTTGGGCGGCCTCTTCTTCCGCATTTGGATCGGGGATCCGCCCCACATCCTCAGGATCAGGGCGATGACGAAGGCCCCGATGAGACCCAAGAGCACCCACAGGTGGAGGGAGTAGGGAGGCGCCGCGTAGTCCAGGAAGCCCGCCGCGAGAGGGTTCTGGTCCACCGCGTCGGGGATGCCATCGTTGTCGTCATCGGGGTCCACGGCGTTGTGCAGGCCGTCGCCGTCGTTGTCCGCTGTGAAGAAAATCTGGACCGTGGCATTGCTGGTGAAGGTGGCCGCCTGCGTGGCGTTGAAGGGACCCCACTCCGCGATCAGGGCGTTCACGGCCGGACCTGCGTACGAAGTGCCGCCGGTGTAGGCGATGATGTTCCCGCTCACCAGCTGCCCGGTCACCATGCCCGTGCTGTCCGTGACGGACATGAAGCTTTGACGGCCGAACTGGTCCGTCGCGTAAACCACGATGCCCGAGGGGGCGCGGGTGTCCAGGTTCTTACCGATCATGACCTCGACGTTGACGACCCAAAGCGTTCGGATGATCTGCGCTGGGTCGTTGGAGACGCCGCTCGTGATGGAGTCGATGTACCAGAAGTTCATCGTCAACGGCCCGGTCCCCGCGTAGACGTCCCCGAGGGCGCCCGAAGCCGCTTGGAAGGTCGAGCTGTGAACGTTCACCTCGACGATCCCGCCGTTGTTCGCCCCCATGAAGAAGGCGTAGCCACCCCAGGTCCCGAAGCCGGTGACCTGGACGTTGCGGATGTCCACGGGCAGGAGTCCCCACCCGGGCTGGTTCATGAAGAGGAACCCGCGGTGGTTGTTCAGGAAGGTGCTATCGGCGATGCGGACGTTCATAATGTCGGCCGCGTGGCCGACGGGGAAGTCCAGGGTCACGCCGAAGGCGCTCTCCGTGACGGTGAGTTGGCTGATGTCGAAGAGGATCGTCGCCCCGAGGCCGCTGGTCCCATGGAAGTAAACCGCGTGGAGCCCGCCGTCGAGGACGTTGCTCGTGATGTCGATGTCGGCGAGGGCGCGATACCAGCCGTTCCCGCCGCCGTCGAAGTAGATGAGGCCGGCGCTGAAGAACGAGTCCTGGGCCGCCGTGACCACGTTGTCGCTGATGGTAATGAAGGCCGCCGCGCGGTAGACCTCGTAGATGTAGATGCCGTACTCCGAGATGTCCTGGACGTCGTTGTTGACGATGTTGAGGGTCGTATCTCCTGAGCTGTAGGCCGGATAGGTCACTTGGATACCTCGCTCGGCGCCCTGGATCGTGTTCAGGGTGATGTCCACCACGGCGGTCTGGTCGTCGAAGGCGTTGAGGAGGATGGCCGTGTTTGTGGGTCCCGTGATGGTGTTCGAGCGAACCATGACCCGGGAATTGGTCCGGTCGTGCCAGCCCAGCTCGATGGCCGTCCCCGTGATGTCCGTCATGACGTTGTTCTCGATGAGGATGGGGGACGGGATGCTGTAATCGGTCACGGAGCCGAGGTACAGGCCGTTGGGCGAGTCGCTGATCGTGTTCCCGGAGACCGTGAAGCTGGCCGTGCTCTCCGTCAGGGAGAGTCCGGTGAACCCGCTCGCGTAGAGGGCCCAGTTGCCCAACATCGATGCCGTGTTGTCGCTGAAGGCGAACGCGAGGGTCTCCGCGTAGTCGACGCCACCGGCCAGGTAGAAGCCGTATGAGGAACCGCTGAAGTCGTTGTTGGCCACGTAGAAGGCCACGTCCGAGAAGCTGGAGATGGAGACGAAGTAGAGAGCGTAGTTGCTGATGTCCTGGAACCCGTTGCCCGTCGCCACCAGGGTGAAGGATCCCGGGTAGGAGGTCGTGTAGCTCGGGCTGCTGGAGAAGAAGACTCCTCCGTCCATCAGACTGGTCTGGTTGTTCTGGAAGGTGTTCCCGTTGATGCCGATATCCACGGTCCGGAACCCGCTGATGGAGGACGTGAAGTAGACAGCGTAGTCGTCCAGATCCACCGCCGTGTTCCCGTCGACCGACAGGGTGAAGGTGCCCGGCTCGGACCAGTCGTCGTACCGGAACTGCGGGAGGTAGACGCCGTGGTCCATCGTCGGGAAGGTCTGGGCGTTCAGGAAGTCGTTGCCGTCGATGCTGAGGTCCACGTTGCGGAAACCGTCGGCGGTTCCGGTCACCATGTAGACGGCAGCGGTACTCAGGTCGATGGCGGTGTTCCGCTCGATGGTAAGTGTGTACCAGTTGTCGTAGGTATCCAAGCTGTAGTACGGCGCCCAGAAGGTGTAGACGCCGTAGTCCATGACCGTCCCGATGGTGTTTTCGAACGTGTTGTCGGTGAAGATCAGGGACGTGTTCCGGAAGTCCACGATCTGGTCGAACTGGACCCCGCTGGAGGTGAGGTCCTGGAACACGTTGTTCGTGACCTGGAGCGTGAAGGCCTGCTCAGAGTCCGGCGCACCCCAGTAGTCATCGAGGTAGAGCCCGTACCCGCGGCCTCCGCCTCCGATGAAGGTGTTGCCGTCGAAGACCAGGGTAACCTCATCGAAGTCGTACATGTCCCAGGGCATGTAGACCCCGGCGAAGTCAGAGCTGCTGTTGAGCCAATTGTCTCGGAAGGTGAATCGTAGTGCGTTCCCCTCGTCCAGATCGCCCCAGTTGGTGGAGTCAAACGTGACGGCGCGGTTGGACGCGTTGAAGCTGCTGTCTGCCACGGTGATGTCAAAGTCCGCCCATTGGAGGGAGCCGAACGCTAGGCCGGAGGAGCCGTAGCCCGAGAAGGTACATCCCGACACCTGAAGGGTCAGGTTCGTGTCAAACATCGAACTGAAGTACATGCCGTAGCTGCCTGCGTTTGAGATGGTGCACCCCGTGAAGCTGAGATCGTAGGCGAGCACCGAGGAGCTTCCGACGTACACGCCGTACCAGAGGGAGTCGAGAATCTGAGTGTTCGAAACGGGCACGGAGGCGCCGTTGAAGGTCAGCCCCGTGGTCGCCCACTGAATCTCGATGTCATCCAGGACGGAGTTCCCCAGGTCTCCGTTGATGTAGATGCCGTCCCAGGCCCCGGCGAAGGGGAACGTGAAGTTGGATGTGAACTGGATGATTCCGGCACCAGCGGCGTCTCCGTCCGCCACGAGAGCGCCATCTGCGACTGTCAGGTCGTAGAATCCGTTGAACCGCACCTCCACGCCCGGATCGATGGTCAGGGTGGCGCCACCGGTCACGAGCACGTCGCCCTCGACCCAGATGGGGCTCATGCCCGCGGTCCATGTCGTGTCCACGGTGATGACCCCCGATACCGGGGTGTTCGCCGCGGCGGGGGCACTCCCCCCCATCAGGAACACCAGCGCGGCGAGTAGGCCGACGCCGACAACGAGAAACGTTCGGAGCGTTCTGCGGAGGAGGATTCCACGCAGACGAGAAGGCTGTTCTTCTTTCGAAGCCATGCGTACTCCCTCGGGAAGTCCTCGCCCTGGGGGCGAGGTAGACTGAGGGCGGAACGTGGGCTATTTGGGTGTTTCGGGATGATTCCCAAACTCGGCAACAAGCGGGTTTCGCTTCCAGAGAGCGCGGGGGGCGACGGTTCTCCGGCCTCAATGGACAATGGGGCCGCCCAGATTTGAACTGGAGTCTCCAGCTCCCGAAGCTGGAAGGATGGCCAAGCTACCCTACGGCCCCAGGGAGGTCCCTTAGGCGAGAGTGGGTATAGCCTTTACCGCGTCTGGAGGACGGGAGCCTTGGGCGAGTCGCTGCCCTGTCAGACAGCCTGCCCGGCCCCGCCTGCCTCCCGTGGGAAAGGCGAGCCAGATGGTCCTTCGAGGGGAGGCCAGTGGCCACCAATAATTATAAGAGATTTCCCTGCGCTTCTTCACCCCGCGTCGGCAGGGGAGGGGACCGATGTCTAAGGGAGACAGCGAGAAGAGCGGAGGTGAATACTCCGCAAGCGTGCGCCGCAAGCAGAAGACCAAACTCAAGGCGAAGAAACACTGGTCCTTCCGCCGGGTCGCGGCCATTGTCGGTTTCATTGCAGCCTCACTGGCTGTCCTCGCGTTTGCCACGACCTTCTTTCCCATCCCAGGCGCCGAGAACATCTTCGGCCAGATGCTCGCCGTCTTCCGTCATGTCCGTGAGACGATCAACAGCTTCATTGCGAGTTTCATCAACATTCCGCTGCCAGCGCCCCTCATCGGTCTGGGCGACATCGTCATCATTGTCGTAATCGTCGCTATCCTCGTCCTCCTCCTCCGCGTGGCCGAGCCAGAGTACGTCCGCAAGATTGACGAAATGATGGTGGTCATGAAGTCGCGGGCGGAGGCGGTCGAGAAAAAGGAGGATGCCCAGGAGGAGGTCGCTTCGGAGACTCCTGCCCCGGCTCCTTACGTTCCGTTTCCCATGGCCTATCCACCTCAAGGGAAACAGACCCAGGCCCTACAGCTTTCGGCTTCGGCCGTGGTGAATGCTCCTCGCACCCAAGTATGGGACGTTCTCAACCAGGTCGTGTACGTGCCCACCTGCGGGGAGATCTTGGACTCCGTGGAAGTGCTGGGAAAGCTCGCCAACGCGCTGACCTGGGAAGGCACCGTTCGCGCGGGCCGCAAGGAGTTTCCCGTGGAGGGTACGACCACCCTCTACCCTCCGACCCGCATGGAGGTCGCCTGTCACCGTGGGGCCCTTCAGGGATTCCGAGGGGTCCTGAGCCTGGTGGACGTGCCCGAGGGAACGCGACTCACCGAGACGGCCGAGTTCGATCCCGGGGCGACTCCTGACGAGTACGCTCCGGTGGCCAACGCCCTCCGAGCGAAGGGCTCGGAAATTCTCATCCGCGACTTGGAGCACTTCGACCAGTTGGTCCAGGCCCTCGCCAGCCCGAAGGGCGAGCCGGAGACCCCCGAGTAGTTCGGTCGAGGAGCCCCAACCGCGCGTCCTCATATAGCTGGCTTCGATTCCCTGAGCCATGGGCATGGCGCTCCTGCCCAAGGTTCTCCTCTTCGCGGACGGGGCCTCTCGAGGGAATCCAGGTCCTGCGGCCACAGGCGTTGTCCTGTGCGATGGCTTCGAGAACATCCTCACGAAGCATCGGCAGTCCATCGGTCGCACTACGAACAACGAGGCAGAATATCGGGCCCTCATCCGTGGCCTGGACCTGGCCAACCAGCACACCCGGGCCAAGGTCGAGGTCTATATGGACAGCCAACTCGTCATCAACCAGATGAACGGGGCGTGGAAGATCAAGGAGTCCCGGCTCGCCAGACTGGCCGCGAAGGTGAGGGAGAAGGCAGCGCGGTTCCATGAGGTGACCTACGAGTACGTTCCCCGCAGCCACCGGAAGATCAAGGAGGCGGACACCCAGGCCAATCTGGCCCTGGATGAGCGTTACGGTCGGGGCTAGTTCGCGGATTGCCGATATTCGGTTCGACACGTTTAAGTAAACACAGCCGCGTTGGCGGCCTCGGATGGAGACCTCCCTCCCGGAGAAGATGGCCGGGGAAATCACCCTCTCGGACAATCCTGGGAAGACCATTCGGAAGTGGCGGGAGGAGCTCCGGATTTCCCAGAAGGAGCTGGCCCTCCACCTGGAGATGTCCCCCTCCGTCATCAGCGACTACGAATCAGGCCGTCGCCGTTCCCCAGGGATTCGAACCGTCCGTCGGATGGTGGAGGCCCTCCTGGACATCGACCGGATCTCGGGCCGTGGCGTGGCCAAGAAGTTCATGGTCACTCCCCATGAAGCGATTCCCAGCATGGCCGAGTTCCTCGAACCGATCCCTGTCACCGACTTCGTCCGGGTGATCGAGGGACGGAGCCTGACCCCCTTCGACTCGCCCCAGCGCCAGATCCACGGCTATACCGTCATCGACAGCCTCCGGGCCATCGCCACCCTGGACGCGACGGACTACCCCCGCGTGTACGGGTGGAGCAGTGAGCGGGCCCTCCTCTTCACGGGGGTCAAGTACGGTCGCTCTCCCATGGTGGCCGTTCGCACCCACTTCTTAAAGCCGGCCATGGTGGTATACGTCCAGCCCGAGAACGTGGACGAGCTGGCCGTGGAGCTGGCGAAGTTGGAGAATGTCATCCTGGCGCGGACGGAGATGGACCCGCCCGATCTCATCGAGAAGTTGGAGAGTTTCGTCATGCAGATCAACACATCAGCCAAGACGACGCTGTGAGGTGAATCCATGGAAGTCGGCATCGTGAGCTACGGGGGCTACGTGCCCCGGTACCGGATTGCGCCCGAGGAGATCGCCCGGGTCTGGGGTGTGGATGGCAAGGCCCTGGCCCGCAACTTGGCCATTACCCGCAAGAGCGTACCCGGCCCGGACGAGGACGTCATCACCATCAGCGTGGAGGCCGCCCGCCAGGCCATGGACCGGGCGAACATCGACCCCCAGGAGATCGGGGCGATCTACGTGGGGTCGGAGAGCCACCCCTACACGGTGAAGCCTACGGCCACCATCGTGGCGGAGGCGATCGGCGCCACGCCCGACCTAACGGCGGCGGACTACGAGTTCGCGTGCAAGGCGGGGACCGCCGCGATCCAGACGTGCATGGGCCTCGTGGGGTCCGGCATGGTGAGGTACGGCATGGCCATCGGCTCGGACACGTCACAGGGGGCGCCGGGCGATGCCCTGGAGTACTCGGCCTCGGCCGGAGGCGCCGCTATCCTGGTAGGGAAGGAAGGGGTCATCGCAACCATCAACACGACCTCCTCCTGCACCACCGACACCCCTGATTTCTGGCGGCGGGAGGGGGAGCGCTATCCGAGTCACGGCGGACGCTTCACCGGCGAGCCGGCCTACTTCAAGCACACCCTCCGCTGCAGCTCCAGCATCTTCGAGGAGATGGGGACGGAGGCTGGCGATTATGACTACGCCGTCTTCCACCAGCCCAACGGCAAGTTCCCTCTCCGGGCGGCGAAGAAGCTGGGGTTCGGCGAGGAGCAGGTGAAGACCGGGATGCTCGTCCGGGAGATCGGGAACACCTACTCCGGGGCGGTCATCCTGGGGCTTTGCGCCATCCTGGACGACGCGAAGCCCGGGGACCGCATCTTCATGGTCGGCTACGGGTCGGGGGCGGGCTCCGACGGCTTCGACATCACGGTGACGGACGGGATTGAGACGATGCCCCAGAACCCGGCGTCGAAGGTCTGGAACCACGTGGCAAAGGCCGAGGATATTGACTATGCCACCTATGCCCGGTTCCGGGGAAAGATTGCCGTACCCAGGGGGGCCTAGCGTGCGGGACGTTGCCATCATCGGCGTCGGGGAAACACGATTTGGGGAGCTCTGGGACCGCTCCTTCCGCGAGATCGGCATCGAGGCCGGTCTCAAGGCCCTGCAGGATGCCAACGTAGGGGCAGACCAGATCGACGCTCTCTACGTCGGCAACATGTCCGCCGGGAAGTTCATCGACCAAGAGCATGTGTCGGCCCTCGTCGCCGACTACGCCGGCCTGGCCGACCAGCATCCGGCCACCTTCCGGTTGGAGGGGGGCGGCGCCGGCGGCGGCCTGGCTTTGGCCAGCGCCTTCATGGCCGTGGCCTCTGGCATGTGGGATGTGGTGGTGGCTGGAGGGGCGGAGAAGATGACGGACGTGGGGGACGAAGAGGCGAACCGCATCCTGTCCTCCACCGCAGACCAGGAATGGGAGACGGTCTTCGGGGCGACCCACGCGGCCCTCCATGCCATGGTGGCACGGCGGCACATGCACGATTTCGGCACCACGCGGGAGCAGATGGCCGCCGTGGCCGTGAAGAACCACCGCAACGGCGCGAAGAATCCCAACGCCCAGTTCCAGCGGGAGTTGCCCATCAAGGCCGTCCTCGGGGCGCCCGTCGTGGCGGATCCCCTCGGCGTCCTGGACTGCGCTCCCCTCTCCGACGGGGCGGCGGCGGTCGTCCTATGCCCCATGGACATGGCCCGGAAGTTCAACGACACGCCCATCCAACTGACGGGGCTGGGCGTCGCCAGCGACACGATCGCCTTGCACGATCGTAGGGACCTGACCAGCATGGATGCCTCCGTTATCGCGGGGAAGAGGGCCCTGGACATGGCCAAGGTCACACCGAAGGATATCCAGTTGGCCGAGGTGCACGACAACTACACCATCAGCGAGATCGTGGCCATCGAGGATCTCCGCTTCGTCGAAAAGGGGAAGGGGGGACCGGCCACGGAGGAGGGGGTCACCGAGCTGGACGGAGACATTGCGGTGAACCCGTCGGGCGGCCTGAAGGCCCGGGGGCAGCCGGTGGGGGCGACGGGAATCGCCCAGGCTGTGGAGCTGGTCCGCCAGCTGCGAGGCGAGGCGGATGCCCGTCAGGTCGCTGGGGCAGAGGTGGGTCTCACACACGTCCAGGGCGGCACGGGAGCCACCGCGGTCGTTCACATCATGCGGAGGGAGAACTGAGATGGCGATGCCTCGGTTTTGGAGGGAGATCCAGAGCCGCTACAACCTGGTCGGCACGCAGTGCGGAAACTGCGGCACCATCGACTTCCCCCCGCGGGAGGTCTGTCCCAAGTGCGGCCGGAAGAGCATCGGGAAAATGGAGAAGATCCCGTTGGATGGGCAAGGCACCATCGTCTCGTACACCACGGTCCACCAGGCGCCCAAGGGGTTCGACGGGACGAAGCCTTACCTCCTCGCTATCATCGAGCTCAAGGAAGGGGCCCGGCTGACTAGCCAGATCATCGACTGCGACCCGGCGGACGTCGACGTGGGGATGCCGGTGGAGGCGACCTTCCGGAAGCTGGGACAGGACGGCCAGTCTGGTATCATCCACTACGGCTACAAGTTCCGGCCCGCCGTGGCAGCCTCCGGAGAGGCGTGAGCCCTGGCTGCCTGAAAGGTTCTAATACTCACCGGAGGTAGTCCCGAGGTCCGATGGAACTCCGGGTTCTCGAGAAGGAAAAGAAAGCCCTTACGGTGGAGGTCGTGAATCCCGACGACACCGTAATCTACCCGCTGATCAGCCACCTCCTCAAGGATGCTCGGGTGGAGGACGCGCGGTACGTGGTGGGGCATCCCTTCCTCGACAAGCCCACGATCATCGTCCGTGTGAAAAAGGACAAGCCCGAGGCGGTGCTCAAGGACGTGGCCGCGGGCCTGGCGACCCAATACGGGGACATGCGGGAGCAGGTAGCTGACGCACTGAAGAAGGGTAAGTAGCCGCCCTGGATTCCCCCGCAGTTCACCTTCGGTATGCGAATTGCCATGGAAGCGGAGGTTGGCATCGCGGGTTACGGCACGACTACGCCGGGGATTCAGGGCCGTATCAAGGCGGCCCCCGAGGATTTTGTCGTCGAGGAGATCCCTGCGGAGATCCCCGTCGATGCGGCGGGCCGTTTCTTGGTTGTCCGGGTGACCGTACGGAACTGGGAGACCCACCGCCTCGTGCGTCAGCTGGCCCGGTCCCTCGGCATCAGCCGGAAACGAATCAGTTTCGCTGGGACGAAGGACAAACGGGCCATCACCACCCAACGCATGACGTTCGAGGGCCTGAACGAGGTCGACTTGGAGGCGATCCACCTCAAGGACATCACCCTCGAGCCGCTTCACCGTACCCCTCGCAGGCTCGCTCTCGGGGACTTGTTGGGAAACCGGTTCCATATCACGTTGCGGGAGGTGGACCTTGCCGAGCACGACGCGAGGGGCCGGCTGCAGTCTCTCGATCGGGAGTTGCAGGGAGCGGGTGGCTACCCCAACTTCTTCGGCATCCAGCGGTTCGGGGAGCTCCGGCCGCTCAGCCATCGCGTGGGACGGGCGATGGTCCGGGGGGACTTGGAGGGGGCCGTGACGCTCTACGTCGGGGAGGCCTTCCCCGGAGAAGACGCGGACACGAGCCAGGCCCGAACGGCCTTCCGAGAGACCGGAGATGCAGGCCGGGCCCTGAAGGACCTCCCCCGCCATCTCAGCTTCGAACGGACCCTCCTCCACCACCTTCACGAACGGCCTGGCGACCACGGAGGCGCTCTTCTCCGCTTCCCCCACAGCCTCCTGACCCTCTTCGTCAACGCCTACCAGTCCTACCTCTTCAACCGCATCCTTAGCCTACGCTTGGCGGGAGGGATGCCCTTGAACGAACCTACCCCGGGGGATCTGCTCCTCCCCCTCGACCAACGGGGCCTCCCCGACCGGCGGAGGTCGATCGCCGTGACCGAGGTAAATCGCGAGAAGGTGGCCCGCCAGACGCGGGCGGGCAAGGCCTGGGTGAGCGGGCTCCTCGCGGGCTACGAGGTGGCCCTTGCTGGGGGTGAGATGGGGCGCCTCGAGAGACAGGTGATTCAGGAGGAAGGCGTCGACCTGAAGGACTTCACGGTCAGGGCCCTCCCTGGCCTCGCCTCCCGGGGATTGCGACGTGCCCTTGTGGCCCCGGTCCGCGATTTCACCTTCGACTTCGAGGAGGGGGTTTGCCTTGCCTTCACTCTCAACCCGGGCAGCTACGCCACGGGCCTTCTCAGGGAAGTGATCAAGGGGGATAGCCTCTAATAGGACCCCCTCCCCTGCGAACGACATGGCCCGCAGAGGCGACCCCAGGACGCACCCTTGTTCCGTCTCTGGCTGCAAGGGGGAAGTCGTCCGTTCCCTGTCCTATCGCAAGGTCCGGGATGCCTTGTCGGATCATGGTGTCCAGGAGGCGCGGCGCGCCTATCTCTGCAAGCCACACTACAAGGAGTACAAGAAGGCCACGAAGGGCGAGCGGACCATCGATCGCCTCACGTGGTAAGGGCTAGCGCGGTCCCACGGACAGCTCGTTCAGGCCCGTAGCGGGGTTTTTGCGCCGCGTCATGCGAAGCCCCTCGAGGTGCTGAATACCGATTTCGGCCAGAACCGACACGCTTCCTTCGAAGAGGTGGCCGCCCACGGCGCCGTGGTCGGACCCGGCGAGGGACGCATGCACGTGTAGGGGAGGGTCGGCCTCGAGGGTTACGCTTCCCTGCAGCGAGAGGAGCTCGTGACTCCCCTCAAGGTGCCTCCGCACGTACTGCCCACCTAGCGGATCGAACCACCCCAGTTCGACGCCCTCCAGGGCCCCGATTCCGCTCAGGACCAGGCCTGAGGTAATCCCCCGCTCCGCCAAGGCCTTCTCGAGGGATGCAAGCACCTCCTCCCCTCGCTCCAGCTTCACGACCAACCAGCGACCGTCCGCACCCGTCCGCACCCGAGAACCTCCCTAGAACCAGCCCTTGCCCAACGGCTCCGCCTTGGTGCGAAGCTTGACCCGGATGGTCCTGGCCAGTTCTTCGTCGTACCCGAGGCAGGTGTACACCTCCTTGGGGTTGCAGGCATCCACAAACCAGAGGAGGTCATCGATGTCCCCGTGGTCGCTGAGGGGAAACTGCGCGTCCAGGTGATGGCTCCGACGGAAGTCGAAGACGGAGCACCAACCCGACGTGAAGGCCGTCCGGCCTCCCTTCTCCAACACCTCTTGGACCTCGGGGCTCCCGGGTCGCTTGAAGGCCCGGGAGGGGGCGAGCAAGACGTAAGCTCCTTCCTTCTCCTCCTCCGCCTTCGCGTAGGGGGTAAAGCGAAGGGCGTGTCCGTGCCTCTGGTACACCTCGGCGATTCGTCCCATGCGGGTGGGTACCAGGACAGGGACATCCAGTTGATTGGCCAGGGCCACGAGCTCCTGACCCTTCCCGAACTCATACGCCCCCAGGGCGACGGGACCGCTCTGCAGGGAGTCCTCCATCCACGAGAGGAGATCGCCGAGCACCTCCTCCTTCGGCGGAAAGGCGAACCGAGGCTCCCCGTAGGTGGACTCGATCACGAGGGTCGTGCAGTCCTGGGGTTCGCACGCCCCGCAGGTCGGACCGCCGCTGGGGTTGAAGTCGCCGGAGAAGAGGAGGTCATCGACCCGGATCATGGCGGACCCAAAGACGTGCCCCGCCTCCACCAGGGACACCGTCATACCCTGGATGTCCACCTCCTCGTGGTAGGGGAGCGCCGTTCCGTCGGCCTGGCTGCCCAAGCGGACCTTCATGACATCGAGGGTCTCCGGGGTCATGTGCGCGCCCGGTGCCAGGTGGTCCATGTGGGCGTGGCTGACGACGGCGTGGGGTTGGCGTGACCGGGGGTCGAGGGCGATCTCTCGTCCGTTCTGCTGGATGCGGATGCCCTTCTGGTGGAACACCCTCATGGCGCCTTCCTCGTGAAGGTGTAGCGCGTCGGCACACGTCGTTTGAGACCCGTCCAGTACGGGCAGTTGCGGCAACGGTAGCCCAGGGTCACCGTCCCGCCGAATATCGTCATGTTCTTCACGCGATCCAGCCGATGGTCGCAGACGGGACATCGATGGGGGGTCCGTATCTCCTCGCTCTCGCGGCTCTCGATCTCCAGAGTCACGAGGCCGGAGTCGTAGGCAATCCGCCGCGCCCGCGGCCCACTCACCCGGTAGCCATCCTCTCGGGACATCTCTCGATCGAGCAACTCCTTGAGCTCACGCTGGGAATTCACAGTTTTGCGCTTGCCGAGCACGCCTCGGAGGGCTCCCATGACCCTCTCCCGCGAAGGGATGCGATAGCTCGGCATCACCGCGCTAATGGTCAACTTGTGTTAAAGATTTCGAAGCTGGCCCTGCGGAACAGCCTATATACGAGCCCCGTACTGGGTGGCCCCGGAGCCGACGGACCGCGGTTCGGAGGTGCGGAGCATGCCCAGGAAACGGGTCATCATCATGGGTGCCGCCGGACGGGACAGCCCCGGGGGGAGACCTACGGGGCCCCGGGTTCCATAACTTCAACGTCGGGTTTCGGGATCAGGAAGCCTACGAGGTCGTGGCCTTCACGGCCACCCAGATCCCTAACATCGAAGGAAGGCGGTATCCGGCCAGCCTAGCGGGAGGGCTCTACCCGAAGGGCATCCCCATTCTGGCCGAAGCGGAGCTGCCCGACCTCATCCGGGAGCACGACGTCGACCTCGTGGTCTTCGCCTACAGCGACGTATCGTACGAGTACGTCGGCCGTCGCTCGGCCGTCGCCCACGCCGCCGGGGCGGACTTCCTCCTCATGGGCCCCGACCGGACCATGCTGCAGGCGGAAGTCCCCGTCATCGCGGTCTGTGCGGTTCGGACCGGGGCCGGCAAGAGCCAGACTTCCCGGCGTGTGGCTTCCATCCTCTTGGACCGCGGTCGCAAGGTCGTCGTGGTCCGACACCCCATGCCCTACGGCAACCTGGAGATGCAGGCGGTCCAGCGTTTCGCGGCCTTCGAGGACCTGGATCGGTATGATACGACGCTGGAGGAGCGGGAGGAGTACGAGCCCCACCTGGAGCGGGGCATCGTGGTGTACGCGGGTGTGGACTACGGGGCGATTCTCGAGGAGGCCCAGAAGGAGGGCGACGTCATCCTGTGGGATGGGGGCAACAACGACCTCCCCTTCTACCGCCCCGATCTCCATATCGTCCTCGCCGATCCCCACCGGCCGGGACAGGAAATCTCCTCGTACCCGGGGGAAGCGAACCTCCGGCGAGCCGACGTCGTCATCATCAACAAGGTCCAGACGGCCCGGCCGGAGAATGTGGCCCTCGTGCGGGCGAACGTCGAAGAGGCCAACCCGCGCGCGGAGGTGATCGAGGCCGCCTCCCCCATCTCCGTCGCCGATCCGGATCAGGTCAAGGGAAAGCGTGTCCTCGTCGTGGACGATGGGCCCACGCTGACCCATGGAAACATGCGCTACGGGGCCGCCTGGTTGGCCGCCCAGCAGTATGGTGCCTCGACCGTGGTTGATCCCCGTCCCCACGCCGTGGGCAGCATCAAGGACGTGTTCGCGTCGTTCCCGCACCTGGAACAGGTCCTTCCGGCGATGGGGTACGGTGAGGAACAGCTCCAGGAGCTGGAGACGACGATTAACGCGTGCGATTGTGACCTGGTGCTCAGCGGGACGCCAGTGGATCTCGGCCGCCTGATCCAGGTGAAGCAGCCCCTCGTTCGAGTGCGATACGAGCTGCAGGAATTGGGTACGCCGACCCTCGACGAGATCCTGGACCGCTTCCTTTCAGGCTGAGGGATGCTGGCTCGGGGAGGGGCCCGGCTACCTTTTTATCGATTCCCATCTCTCTTCGGCGTGCGAGGGTAGCCAAGTCAGGCCAACGGCGACAGACTCAAGATCTGTTCCCATAGGGGTTCCCAGGTTCGAATCCTGGCCCTCGCATCCTCCGTCGAGGAGACCGCTTCCATCCTGCATGGGCGTGGGCGAGGTCTCAAGTAGTGTTCTGGCGTAGGTGGCCTGGGGAGGAGGAGTGCGAGAGGCCCGCGACTATTTCCGAGATTGGGGATCCTGGGGCTGGCTGTGGGCCCTCGGTCTCTATGTTTTCCTTCTGGGGCTCCTCCTCCTCCCGCTGGCGGCAGCGGGCCAGGTCCCGGGAGTACTCTCCTTCGCCAGCCTACCCGGGGCCGCGCTCATGCGAGCCTCCGCGAAGTCCACGAAGGAACCTGTCCCTTCAGAAACCAATATCTAAGGAGTCGGTTTTCCGCCGGGCGGGTTCCATGGCCTTCCAGATTCACGTCGTGAGCAACGTTCCGCTGACCGCGATGAAGGACCCCCAAGAGGTGGCCCTGCTCTTCCTCGGACAGGTTGGATACCTTCCGGTTCGGGTGGGAGCCGGAGACGACGAGGTGCGGAACGGGATCCCTTATCGCCTCGTGGTGGACTACCTTCTCAGGCGACCCGAGCGGGGGTGGACCGCCGAGGAGCTGGCGGTCCGCCTGACGACCGGGAAGGCGACGGTATACCGGCACATCAACAAGCTCAAGTCCCTGGACCTCTTGGAGGAGGTGGAAGTGGCCACCCCGGGGGGGCCCCGAAAGGGCTACCGGATTCGCTACGGCAACCTGGCGAAGGCCTGGAATTTCGTGGAGGCCCACGTGGATGTGGCCATGGAGAACTACCGGAGGACGGTGGAACACCTCCAGGGACTGATAGAGGGAGGATCGCTGCATGCGGAAGGATGAGAAAGAGATCTTCATGATGACCAAGGGGTCCCGCTATCGGCTGACCTCAGTGGAGTCGCGAGAGACGCCGATGCGGACCTCGGGGGTCTTCAAGGGCTTTGCCACGGTGGGGACGGATGACGCCGTCGTCATGGAGCTGGATGAGAACCATGCGCAGGACGAGGGAAAGATACGGGTCATCCCCCTCCACATGATCCTCGCCATCGACGTGCTGGAGGCCGCCGAGCCGGAGGCGGAGGAGAAGGCCCGGGAGACGATGTTCGGCTAGCCCTCCACCTCGCTTCGGAGGAAGTTGTCGTAGCGGGTCTCCAGAGACCGTCGGCGCTTCCGGTAGGCCCCCTCATCGAGTTCGCCCGTCGCAAGCTCGTCCTCCAGGATGCCAAGGCTGCGCCGGTAGTCAGACAGCATCTCCTCTCGGTATTCCTGGCTGAGGGCGGACGTCTTCTCGATGAAGGTGAGCCCGAGGCTGCTCAGGCGATAGACGATGCGAGGCCGTCCGTCCGCAGGAAACACCGCGCTCCGATCGACGAAGCCCCATCCATAGAGCTCTAGGAGTTGCTTGTCGACGCTCTGACGGCGGAGCTCCAATCGCGCAGCGAGGTCCTCCGGGTGGTCAACGCCCTTCTGCAACAGATTCAGGATACGGAAGCGGCTCCGTGAGGCGACGACCTGAAGGATTTGGAGGGCGTATTCGTCCATCGCGGTGTGGAGGCGAGGGCCGCTATTTTACCTTTTTCCACCTGTGGGTTGAACTTATCCCAGACCCAGTGGAGGATATCAATTATTATATTGTAGATAGTATAAATAAAGCCCCTTCCCTCATACTTTCCATGAAGACGACGAGCAGGGTACGTGGGCCTGCAGGAACGAAGACGGTCGGCGCGGCCGGGTCCCGTGGTGGGCGGTTGCTTGCCTTCCTGTCAGTCCTGGTCACCTCGGGTCGCGGACGTCGACGCGGTGTCGTCACGCACCTCCCTCCTCAGGCGACGCACCCCGTCAACGTAAGCTACCCCATCCCCGGAGGATACAACATGGGAAGTCTGCTCCGATGAGCCGAGAGGACCTGCTCCGGAAGCTCGAGGAGCGGTTGGCCGAGGGCGAGATCAGCGAGGAGACGTACCGAGAGATCAAGGCACGGTACGACGCGATGCCCCCAGAACCGATGGAGCCGACAGAGGCTCCGGAAGCTTCCCTGGCGGAGGCGGAGCCGGCCCCAGAGGAGGCTCCTCGCCGGCCTCGCAAGGCGGGTCCTGTGGACATCTCCGCCCTTATCGAGGAAACAGTGGACACGGTCATGAAAGGCGTGAGCCAGACCCTTGAGGCAAGTCTTGGTGACGAAGTCCATGAGCACATGGACGATGTCAGCAAACACATCCGACACGCCCTCCGAGAGGTCGGTCCGAAGTTTGAGAAGGGGCGGCGCAGGGTATTGATCCGCTCTGTTGGAAAGGTCGCCCTCGACGAACCAATCGAGGAATTTCGATGTTCAGGCGCGGGAAAGGTCGAAAGCGACCTCATCGCTGAGAGGGTTCGGATTGCGGGGGCCTGCAAGATCGAGGGACGTTGTGAGGGCGACAGCTTCGAAGCTTCCGGGTCCGCCAAGGTGGGCAAGGACGTCAAGGCCGATGTGTTTAAGTCCTCTGGCTCGACGAAGATTCAAGGCGACCTGCGGTCCGATACCGTGACGATCTCAGGGATGTCGGACGTAGGAGGCGACATCGAGGCCGATGCGATTCGTGTTGGAGGGATGCTCCGTGTGGGCGGATGGGTGCGCGCGGACTCCTTCGAGTCCCGTGGCCGATTCCGGATTGGAGAAGGTCTCGAGGCAGACTCGATCAAGGTGGTCTTGGATGACAAGGCCGAGGTCCCCATCATCAAGGGAGAAGACATCCTGGTGAAACGAAGCAAACGGCGGGGCGGGCTTCAGGCCAAGACCATCCACGGGGATCGCGTGTCAGTTTCAGGTACCAGGGCCAGACTCGTCCGGGGTCGAGTCGTCCGCATTGGGCCTCAGAGCCGCATAGACGTCGTGGAGGCCGACAAGGTCGAGGTTCACGAAACGGCCCTGGTTGGGGAGAGGCGTCCGCTCCCGACGGAGGAGGAGGAGGCAGAGGAGGAATCCTCCACAGATTGAAGGCCTAGGGTCCGTTCGCGCATCGCATCGACCTGCCGTTGGGAAACCGTTAGCGGTGAAGAAGGAAGGAGCTAGGTGTCAGCTTCGGCGTCCACGGAGGGGGTGTCCGCGCGCCGTCCGACGGGCTTCCGGGCGTTCCTGATTGTCTGGACCGGTCAGCTTACGTCCATTCTGGGCACAGGGATGACGACGTTCGTGGTCATTTTCTTCGCCTTTCAGGTCACCCAATCTGCCACCGTCCTGGCATTTGTCGGCCTCTCGGCTTTCCTTCCCACGGTCCTCTTCAGTCCCTTCGCGGGAACCTGGGTTGACCGATGGAACCGCAAGCTCGTCATGGTCCTCGCTGACCTCGGGGCCGGCGCTAGCACGGCGATCTTGCTCGTCCTTCTACTTAGCGGCCGCCTCGAGGTCTGGCACCTATACCCCACCTCCGCTATCGCCGGGGCTTTCTCTGCCTTTCACTTTCCCGCCTACTCCGCCGCCGTCACCCTCATGATTCCCAAGGAGCACTACGCCCGTGCGAGCGGGATGATCTCGCTGGCCGGCTCGCTCTCGGGAATCCTGGCGCCGATCCTGGCCGGCACTTTCCTTTCGGCCTGGGGCAGACACAGGGTCTCGCCATCGTCTTCACCCTGGACATCCTCACCGTTTCGGCCGCCGTGGGGACGGTCGCGTTCGTCCACATCCCCCAGCCCGCCGAGACGGAGGAGGGAGCCGTGGGCAAGGGCAGCTTTTGGAAGGAGTTGGCGTACGGCTTCCGCTACATCCTCCAGCGCCGGAGTCTTCTGAACATTCAGCTCATCTTCTTTGGCGTGAACTTCGTGGCGAGCCTCGCCTTCATCCTCACGGCCCCCCTCGTCCTCACCAGAACGGGGGATGACGCCCTCGCTCTTGGGACGGTCCTCGCCGTCGGGGCGGCGGGGCAAGTGGTAGGCGGCGCGGTCCTTGGGGTGTGGGGCGGACCCAAGCGCCGAATCCACGGCGTCCTCCTCGGGATGGTCCTGTCGAGCCTACTCGGTGAGTTCCTGTTTGGCCTTGCCCGGGAGGTCATCCTGTGGTCCGCGGCCCTCTTCCTCAGCGGCTTCTTCATTATCTTCGTCAACGGATCCAACCAGGCGATCTGGCAATCCAAGGTGGCCCCAGACGTCCAGGGACGCGTGTTCGCCGTCCGCCGCCTCATTGCGCAGATCAGCGCCCCTGCGGCGTTTGTCGTCGGAGGGTTTACGGCCGATCTCTTCTTCGAACCGGCGATGATGGCGGGCGGCGCCCTTGCCCCCATCTTCGGTGGCTTCCTGGGCGTGGGTCCCGGCGCCGGGATCTCCCTCATGTTCATCCTGGCCGGTATCGGAGGCGCCTTGATCGGGTTCGCCGGATACGCTTTCCGCAGCGTCCGGGATGCCGAGGACATCCTTCCCGACCACGAGGCACGGACCGCCGACGAATCGGCAGGCGCGGAGTGAGATCAGGAAGAGTGGATTTTCCTCAGAAACACGGGTCGAAGTTCAGCTTGAAAGCCGGGAACAGGTCTTCCGTCTCGTTCTTGAACTTCTTGATCTCCTCCATCATGGCACGGAAGACCGTCTCCTCATGGTCGGCGATGTCGCGGAGGGGCTCAGAGAGGCTGTCGAGGTCCGCATCTGCCCCCTGCGCGGTCAGGTCCTTGCGGGTGCCCACGATCTGGTCTTGGAGCTCCAGCAGCGAGCCGACGAGTCCCGGGCTGACCACGAATCCCATGGCGCTCCAGGTGTGCATAAAGAGGACGTAGGTGTTGACTTCGCGGGCGAGGACGCGGAGCCAGCTGGAAGTTCCCTGGACCGTGTCCGGGATGGAGGGAGCCTCTTGGGCCAGGTCGTCCTTCATCGGCTCCTTCAGACGCCTAGCGCCCTTAACCTTAACCGTTTTAGGCGTGGACCAAATGCCTGCTCCGATGGGGGCCCTCGCCGCGATTGCCGACCGTGTGACACGAGGGGAGATTCGAAACGCGGCGGCCCTCGAGGAGGCGAAGCGAGAAGCCTGTCGCCTTCATGGCTTGGATCGCGTTCCCCAGAACACCGAGATTCTCCGATATGTCCCCGAATCGGAGGAGCGTGCGCGGACGCTCCTTCGGGCCAAACCCGTCCGGACCGCCTCAGGCGTGGCCGTCGTCGCCGTGATGACGTCCCCGGCCCGCTGCCCCCATGGACGCTGCGTCTACTGCCCAGGGGGCGTGGATTGGGGCACGCCCCAGGCGTACCTCGGGACGGAACCGGCCGCTCGCCGAGCCGCGCGGTCGCACTACGATGCCCGGACCCAGACGGAAACGCGGTTGCAGCAGCTGGCGGCAATGGGCCATCCCACGGACAAGGTGGATCTCATCATCATCGGAGGGACCTTCACCTCCCGCTCGCGTTCGTATCTCGAGGCCTTCGCCAAGGGGTGTTTCGACGGCCTGAACGGAATCGGAGTGAAGACACTGGAAGAGGCCCATCGCCGGAACGAGACTGCGGCCCATCGCTGCGTCGGCTTCACGGTGGAGACGAAACCCGATTGCTTCCTCGGTCCGGAGGTCGAACGCTGCCTGGACCTGGGCATTACCAGGGTGGAGCTCGGGGTCCAATCCCTCTATGAAGACGTCCTTCAGCGCGTCAACCGGGGGCACGGTCTGGCTGAGGTGGTGGGAGCCACGAAACGGGCCAAGGATGCGGGGTTCAAGGTGGGTTACCACATGATGCCCGGACTGCCCGGGAGCGATTACGACCGCGACCTCAGGTCCCTTCGAGAACTCTTCGAGAATCCAGCGTATCGGCCGGACATGCTGAAGGTATACCCTACCCTCGTCGTGAAAGGTACGGGCCTCTATCGCCTCTGGCTTCGTGGGGAGTACAAGGAGATGGGGACCGAGGAGGCCGCTAGCCTGCTGGCGGAGGCAAAGCCCCACGTCCCGCCCTACGTTCGGATCCTCCGGGTGAATCGAGAGATCGGAGCTTCGGAGATTGAAGCTGGCGTAAGGAAGGGACACCTCCGGCAGCTGGTCCGCCAGCGCATGCAGGTTGAGGGGACCCGATGCCGATGCATCCGATGTCGAGAGGCGGGGCTGCGAGGCGCACACCCGGATCCCGAGGATGTCCGCCTGGGGACCCTGCGCTATGAGGCAAGCGAGGGCGAGGAGGTCTTCTTGAGTTTCGAGGACTTCGAGAGAGAGGTGCTCGTGGGGTACGCTCGGTTACGCCTGGGCGAGACGGGCGCCTTCCTCCGCGAGCTGAAGGTGTTCGGTCATATGGTGCCCTTCCGCGAGGACCCCGGGTCGCGGTGGCAGCATCAGGGGTACGGAAAGACCCTCATGGAGCGGGCCGAAGAGGCGACGAGGGAGGCGGGCTTCCGTCGTCTCCGGGTTACAAGCGGCGTCGGCGTGCGGGCATACTACAAGAAGCTCGGTTTTCGCCTCGAGAGACCCTATATGGCTAAGGACTTGCCCTAGCTCGGTTCGTTGCCCGTAGGAGATCTAGGATGGGGCGCTTCTCCGCCTTGGCCAGACGACGCAAGGCCGGCATGACGCCGGAACCGTATTGAGCGGCTTTCTTGGGCCGTTCGACGATTGCCGATGGAATCCCTAGGGCGGCCGCCACCCTTCGAAGCAGCTCCTTCCGCCGTGGTCCCGTCCGCAGGGCGACGGGCAGAGCCTGGGCAGGACGGAGAACGAGGGGATGACAATAGGGCAAGCCGAGTTCCTTCCCGTGGAACCGGCCCATGGCCTCCTCACGCGGAACCGTCTCTTGGAGGAGCCTCTGTAGATCGTGGTCGAGAGCTACCCGGAGGTCCTTCCCCTCCAGCTCATCGTATCGCGCATAGCCTCCATACAACTCATCGGCCCCCTGCCCGGCCAGGACGAGGCGGGTCGGGGCCTGGGCGAACAGAATCCACAGGGGGAGTTCGAAGGAGAGGGCCACCGGGTCCAACAAGGGGAAGGCCTCAAGGAGAGAGATTCCCCCATGGATCAGGCGGGTATCGTCCAGATAAATGGGTTGCCAGTCCAGTCCCAGGAGCCGAGTCGCTTCCGAGGCGTTCGCGAGATCCGGACTTTCGGGATACCCCACGGTGAGGGCCGTGACGTTCGCCACTTCCGAGGCCAACGAGGCCACGACAGAGCTGTCCAGGCCGCCGGAGAAGGCCACGGTCGCCTTTCTCTCATCGGCGGTGATTTCTCGAAGGGCCTGGCGGAGCCCTTCTAGGATTGATCGGACGGCTTTCGGGCTAGAGGGCATCGAAGTCCGCTGAGCCTTCGAGGAGTCCCTGCACCGTTCCCCGCAGGTTCGAGACGGCCACACGAACCTGCGTGGTAGAATCCCGATCTCGGAGGGTCACGTCGTCCCCCTCTAGGCTATCGTAGTCCACGGTCAGACAGTAGGGCGTGCCGACTTCGTCCATGCGGGCGTACCGCCGCCCGATGCTCCCCGACGTGTCATAGGTGGCGTCGAACCACGTTCGCACGTTTTCGTAGATGGCCCTCGCCATGTCCGGGAGGCCGTCCTTGTTGACCAAGGGGAAGACCCCGAGGGTGACCGGGGCCAGCAGAGGCGGTAGATGAAGGACATTCTTCTCCCCCGCCTCGTATCCCAGGTCCAGCATCGCCCAGACGTTCCGATCCACGCCGAAGCTGAGTTCCAACACGTGGGGCACGAATCGCTTGCCCTCGTGGAAAACGGTCATCTTCTCGCCGGAGTGGTCCTGGTGACGGCTGAGATCGTAATCGGTCCGGTAGTGGACGCCCCCCACCTCCTGGAAGCCGCCCCAGGAGTCCAACGCAACCTGCACGTCGAAGTGGATCCGGTTGTAGAAGGCTCGCTCGTCCTCGGAGAGCTCGTAGAAACGAAAGGCCTCGGGGGGCACGCCGAGGGCTTCGAGGTAGAAGGCCTGCACCTTAGCGAGGTGGTAGAGGTAGAAGGGAGGGAGGTCCTCTTCGGCCGAGAGTTCCCCCACGGTCGGGGTGACCAGCTGGTTCCGGTCCGTGGTGCGCATGAGGCGCAAGGCAGTCCCCTTCACCTCTCCCGTGTCCAACGCGGCATCGAAACCCTCCGGGTCGAAGAAGATCTGGAGCTCCGCCTGGTGGAACTCTCGCAGCCGGAAGGCGCCCTGGCGGGGTGAAATCTCGTTCCGGTAGGCCTTACCAACGATGGCTAGACCCAAGGGAAGGCGCTTTCGGAGAATCTCGAAGGCGCGCTTGAAGCCGAGGTAGGCCCCCTGGGCCGTCTCCGGCCGGAGGAAGGCGCGGTCCTCCCCCGTGGGGCCGACAGCAACGGGAAACATCAGGTGGAACGGGGTCGGGTCCCCCAACGTCCCGCCACAGTTGGGACACACGATGCCTTCCTGCCGTATGGCCTCCCGAACCTGCTCGACGTCCATCCCCTCCCCCGAGGTGCCCGTGGCCGCCTGGATGAGCTCATCGGCCTTGTGGGTCTCCTTGCACTGCGTGCACGGCACGAGGACATCCGCGAAGAGCTCCACGTGCCCGGAGGCCTCCAGTGCCGCATACGGCTGGATGGTGGGCGGATCGATGAGGTGGTAGTTGTCTCCCAGGCGGAGGAACCAGGCGAGCCAGAGGTCCTCCCACTTGCGCCGGAGGCGGGCGCCGTGGGGGCCGTAGTCGTAGAACCCCGCCAGGCCGCCGTAGATTTCCGCCGACGGCAGGAGGAAGCCCCTCCGGAGGGAGAGGGACATCAGCTCATCATAGCGGGCCATCCCTAATCCCTTAAAGGAGGCAGCCGAGGACGTCCAGCTCCGTGAGCAGGCCCTCGAGGCGGTTGTGAGGGTTCATGACGGGGAGCTGGCCGTAGTCGTGCTTCCGCATCGTGCGGGCGGCCTCACTCACCCCTGCCTTGGAAGAAATGGTCACCACGTCCCGCACCATGACATCCCGGACGGGGATCTCCGGCAGCCCCACCTTCTCGACGTCGTAGTAGAGGCGCATCACGTTTCGCAGACCTTCCCAAGTCCAAGAGTCATCCTCCTGCGCCAGTCCCATGTCCTGGATCGCGGCACTCCCATTGACCTCGCTGAGTCCGAAAATGTCCCGGTCCGTGATGATGCCCGAGAGCCGCCCCTTGTCGTCCAAAACGGGAAGGGCGAACACTTGCGCGATGGACATGATGATGTTGGCCGCCTGGATGGGCGTGCCTTGGTAGACCGCGACGGTGGTGGACGTGAGAAACTGCTCTACCGGGGTGTCCAGCCGTTTCTTGTCCACGGTCTCCAAGAAGTCGGCGGGGGTGACGATGCCCACCACCCGGGAATCCTCTGTGACCGTGGCGTGGGAGAAACGCCCATCCGCTAGGGTGCGCGCCAGATCTTCAAGAGCGCCGTCGGGCGCCACGACGGGGTAGTCCCTCTGGACCAAGAGGGCGAGCTGCGCCTCCTCCGGCCGCGCGAAGATGTGCTTGCGGGCCACGAAGCCCGCGTAGGAGCCGTCGTTGCGGACGACGGGGACCCCCGTGATCTTGTTCGTCACCAAGAGCCGCAAGACGTCGGTGCGGTTCCCAGGGAGCGTCGCGACGATGGGGTCTCTGGTCATGACCTCTTTGACGCGCTGCGTTTCGGCCGTTGTCAGCCCTCCCGAAGCCATCCCCGTTCCCGGTCCCAAGCCCACGGCCCGAAGGCCAGGAGAGCGATGTCGGCCTCCGAGGCCTTGATCACGCGGTAGGCGGCGTCACCCCCCCAGGGGATATCCAGGACCAGGAAGTTGCAGGGTTCGCCTTCTTGGATGGCCATACGAGAGGGTCCCGTTAAAAGGTTAGCGGCCTCGTAGGCCATGGCCAGGATGGCCTCGGGGAGGACCCCTCCCTGGAGTCTGGCAACTTGGTAGGCAAACTCCATCTCTCGCAGGAGGGAAGGGTGGGCGAGCATGGCGTTGTCCGTGCCGAGCATCAGCCGCATCCCTGCCTGGACCATGCCAGGAATGTCGGGCACGCGACCGAAGAACACCTGGCTTCGGGGAGAGAGGGCCACGGGAATGTCTTCCGACGCCACGCGTTCCCAATCCGACGGTCGACCTGCGGTCATGTGCACCAGGAAGTCGGGGTGGAGATCCAGGATGGCGTCGATGTCCTCGCGAAAGGCCTCGCTCGCGTGGAGGGCGAAGAGGAGTCCGTTGCTCTTGACGTGGCGAGCGAGCTCGGAGAGGGGACCGGACTCCCAATCGGACAGACTGCTCACCCCGATGCCGTCCAGGATCTTCAGGAGACGCGCGACTTCCCTCTCGTCGTAGTGAAGCCCCACTGGCCGCCCCAGGGCGACCACGTTGACGGGCAGGCCCGAGGCGGCGTCCCGCAGGGCCGAGAGGCCGGGCTGCCCTCCCTCACGGAAGTCCAACGCGGTCGATGTACCCCCTTGCAGCATCCGTCGCAGGGCCCTCCGCACGGCGGTCGTTAGTTCCTCCCGTGTGGCCGCCTTCAATCGACGAAACTTCAGGCCTTCGGGGGGCGCCACGACCTCTTCCAAGGTACCCTTGGGTTCCTCGAGGACCACGGCATCACCTAGGTGAGTGTGGGCGTTCACGAAGCCGGGGAGGATGAGGCCCTTGGCGAGGGCGTCGCCCGCCCTCTGCCGCGACACCTCTGTGACGGTGCCGTCCTGGAAGGTGACGGCCCCTTCCTCAAACCCTTCCCCAGTGTAGATCCAACCCGATGCCGTGGGCACGGGCGTCGAAATCCGCGGGGCGTTAAACCCCTTTGCTTGGGCCCTCCCTGGGCAACCACGAAAAGAAACTCGGGGTCGATAACGAGGGGATTATCTTCTTATAGAGGCCAAGGCGACGCGTCGCCTGCGATGAGCTATCCCTACCCAGGGTACTACCCGCAACCCAAGGCACCCGGTCGAGGGTTCGGCGTCCTCGGGTTCTTCGCCGCGCTTGGGATCCTCTATTTGGCCTTCTACATGTCCCCGGTCGCCTTTCCCTTGGACCAGGCGGTCCTCATCGGTGTCGGAGCGGTCTTCGCGGGAGGGTTCATCAGCCGCGGAGGGAAGCGAGGTGCCACCGTAGGGTTCCTGCTCCTCTTCCTCCCCCTCTTTGTCATGGGCATCCTATTCTTCGCCGCTGCCTTCCTGGGCCCGGTCGGCGACATGGTCCCGAGCCTCCCTGGTGTTCTCGAGGGATTGGCCCTGGGGATCGGGAGAGGAGTGGTGGCGAGCTTGGGACTCGCCCTGATTGTGGCGGGCTTCGTCGTCGGTCTCCTAGGCGCCCTGATTGGTGGCGTGGGGGGACTCATCTCAGGCAAACTCTTCCCCCTGGGAGAGCGGGCGGAGGAGGGCGCCTTCGAGCAGCCCTGGGATTACCCGCCTGGCCAGGGCGGCGGACCCTGGTAAGCCCCAGCCCGCGTCTCCAAGCTTTATGCGTTTAGTCCCATTGTCGCCTCAGCCACTGTAGCTCAGCTGGTCAGAGCGGCGGTCTCGTAACCTCGCCGGGAAAACCGCAGGTCGAGGGTTCGAATCCCTCCAGTGGCT
>JBHIBO010000021.1:0-26774 GCA_046759185.1 Thermoplasmata archaeon
AGGAATCGGAAGACGGCGTAGAGCATCAGCGGCATCATGGCGTAGATCATGGCGACGCCGAAGATCAGCTCCTGCTCCTGTGGGTACACTTGGTACACGTGAAGCTCGAAAACGACTAAGATGACCGAGAGGAAGAGCCCCGAGAAGACCGTGATGAGGACCGCCCCCAAGCGCGTCCACTTGCTCATGAGGCGCAGTCCGAAGCCCACAGCCCCGCCGGCGACGACGAAGGAAAGGTGCTCCAGAATGTGGACGACATCATCCAGGACGGCGAGGTTGAAGAAGAAAGGCATGTGCCAGAAGATGAGCACTCCGGCGGCCACCGCCAGGGAGACGTAGCCCCCCGGGTTGACGCGCCGGCTCACCACGAGGAGGTCCCGCGCGAAGGTCCCGGCCCCACTCTTGGTCCGGACCGCTACGGCCGAAACGATCTGATACGTGACCCACCCGGCAGCGATGCCGAGAACGAGCGCGAGGCCGTGCTGCAGGTGGTGCAGACCCTCGTGAGACTCCAGGATGATGTCCAGAGGCGGGAGGAGGATTGCGGCGAGGAACACGCTCAAGAGCCCCAGTAAGGCAGCCCATTGCCCGTACGGCCGTTCCATGTCGCGACCTCACGATCGGGCCGTTCCCTGGTCGGCCCGGAGATTTCTCTTCAGCATGGCGGCTACGGTAACGCCGACGGCAAAAATCATTACGGGCATTCCCAGGAGGAAGTGGATCATCCCCAACGTGGACAGCTGTTCCACCGAGTAGGTCGTGTACACGGGCACGGCCGTGAACCACAGGGTGAGGGCGAGGAGGCTCATGACGATCGTGGCCGTCACGAGGAAGGCGTGCTTCGCACCTGCAGCCATGAGGCCGAGACTGAACGCCACGGCGCTTCCCGCCGCGATGAAGAAGAAGTGCTCGAGGACATGGACGACGTCATTCAACAGGGCCAGATCCCAGAAGAAGGGAACATGCCAGAGGCTCACCGCGACCACGGCGAAGGTCATCCCCACGAGCCCTCGTCGGTTCACCAGTACGTTGCTGGCGTAAACGAACCGGGACACCTTCCCGGTGAAGTTCCGCTCGCGGCGATGGGCGCGAGCCTGTTGCAGGATGAGACCCCCGAGGAGGAGGCCGAGGATGAGGATCGCCACGTGCTGGGCGTGGTGTGCCAACGCGCTGGCTTCCACGAAGGCATCTACCGGGGGGAGGCTCGTGAGGAGAAGGAGGAGGAAGGTCAGAACGACAAAGGCGAGGAATGGACGCTTCCACGCCGTGAGGCGACGCTCAAAGACCGTCGGATCTCCCGGAACCCTGAGGGCGGCCAGGGCAGGGCGGTAGTACAGGACCCAAACGAGGAGGGCGGCGACCGCCACAGCCCAGTTCCAGATGAGGCCGATGACCTTCAGCTGATCCGATCCTCCGGCGATGAGGAGCCACCCCGCGAACATCAGAACCGGGAGAAGGTAGGCGGGGATGGAACTCGGCCTCCGTGTCGGCCTCGGGGATGCGGTCCCCCCAGCCTGTAGCCGGGAGAGAATCAGCGCTATCAGCGGGAGGCCGTAGGCCACGACAACGAATCCATAGCGAACGAGGGGGATGGCGAAGAAAGACACGATGGGGATGAGCGAGCCGGGGATGACGGTGATGAGGTGCGGAAAGGGGTTCGGATAGGGGTAGAGGCCGGGGAAGGGCGCCGTCAGGGCGAAGGCGAGGCCGACCAGGATGGTCAGACGGAGGCCCGTGCTGACGCGACGGAAACGTTCCAGGGCAAAGGCGTGGAGGACGGAGAGGGCCAGGATGTGAATCACCAGGGCTACGGGAATGGCCTCGATGGCCAGGACCGGTGTGATGAGGAAGAGGACGAAGGTCTCAAGAAGAAACCCGGAGCCGGGTGGCCCCACACGCACCCGGAGCTCTCCGAAAGTCCCCTCCGTCAAGACGAAGGGGAGGTTCACACCGAAGACGACGATCAGGCCGGTGGCCAGGGCGAAGGTCAGGAAGGCCAGCAGGAAGGTGACCCAGCCCGGGTCGAAACCTCCTCGCTCCCGTCGGGTTTGCCGACGCCGGGCGCCCGTGCCATCGGCCCCTGAAACCTAGCTCCTTCGCCGAAGGACGAACACGGCCGCCACCGCGATGACGATGACGACGACGGCGATGATGATGCCGATGAAGAGGGGATCGATGGGGGCCGGGCTGTCCCCTGGAGTGGAGGTGACGCGCATGGTTCCGTGCATCCCGCCCGCGGCGTGGCCCGCAATCATGCAGACGATAGTGTACGTGCCCTCCGTCGTCGGAGCCGTGAAGCTCGTGGAGTCCTGTTCGCCTCCGTTGAAGGTCATGTGCACGATTCGGGTGTTCGCGTTGAAGTAGGCCTGGAGGGCGCTAGGGTCGTTCACCGGCACGTTCGCGTCCGCCTGGGCGAAGAGGGTGAAGGTGTGCTGGAGACCGCCGCCGTTGACGAGGGTCAGGCTGACGGACTCACCCGGAGCAACGGTGAAGGAAGCCGGTTCAAAGGCCAGGCTGTCCCGCATGGTGATCGTAAGGTTGGTCTGGGCGCGAACCTCCGGCGCGGGAATCGTCCACAACGAGGCGGAAGCAACGACCAGCGTGACAAGAAGGACAAGGGCGAGAAGTCGTCCCCTCATGGAAGCACCGGTCGAGTCGATGAGGCCCCCAAATATGAACGTGTCGGTTAGACACCCAGGACGCGAATCAGGCCCAGGGCCCTGGGCAAAGGGCTAAGGGAAGAAGTCCGCATCCAAACCGGGGCTCGCCTGACGGACACGGTCAAGATCGGGATTCTTCTAGCCCTCGTCGTGGTGCTCATGTTCGCCCTCGGCTTCCTCCTCGTCGCCTTGCCTTGAGTCCAAAGACCCTGGGGGCTGGCTCGGCCGAAAGGCGAGGACTGTCGTCCAGGTCATCATGGCGATGAAGGCCGTGGCGACGCCGAGATGAGCGGTCACGACCACGGGCTCCAACAGGCTCGTCACCGTCAGACCACCCAGGGCCACCTGAAGAACCAAGAGTCCGAAACCCACCGTGATGGCCGCCACCAAGGCGGTGTGGGAGCGGCGGCGCCACCACACGAGAACCAGCGTGACCAGGGCGAAGACACCGGCGAGGACCGCGGCGAGGCGGTGCACGTACTCTGCCAGCACGGCCGGGTCATCCAGCGGAGGGACCAGCTGCCCATGGCAAGTGGGCCAATCGGGACACGCGAGGCCTGCGCCGATGTTGCTGACGTACCCGCCAAGAACCACCGTCGCGTACGCGGCCAGGAGGGTGGCCAGCGCGAAGGTCGGTACGAGCCTCATAGGTGCTCCCACGGTTCCGGCTCCGAGGGGGGACCGGCCATGGCGGAGCGAATGAGGTTGTAGAAGAAGAGGAGCATGGCGATGGCCAGGATGAACGCCCCGACGGTGGCCGTGAGGTTGAGGGAGAGTTGGAGGGGGTGCGCTGCCGCGTCGAGGAGATCCGGGACGCGGCGCACGCCGCCGAGGAAGCCGATGAAGTGCATGGGGAAGAAGGTCATGTTGAAGCCAAAGAGAGTCAGCACAAAGTGCCACACCCCTAGCCCCTCGTTGTACATCCGCCCGGACATGCGGGGGAACCAGAAGTAGATCCCCGCGAAGATCCCCATCATCGTACCGCCGAAGAGGACGTAGTGGAGGTGGGCCACCACGAAGTAGGTGTCCTGGAGTTGGTAGTCCAAGGGGATGATGGCCAGGAAGACCCCGCTCAGCCCGCCGATGGTGAACATCCCCACGAAGCCGATGGCGAAGAGCATGGGCGTCTTCAGATCGATGGACCCCCCCCACATCGTGGCGATCCAATTGAAGATCTTGATGCCCGAGGGGATGGCGATGGCCATGGTGACCAGCATGAAGGGGATCCGGACGGTGAGGTCCAACCCCGTAGTGAACATGTGGTGGACCCACACCCCGAAGCCCATGAAGCCGATGGCCACGGTGGAGAACGCGATGGCCTTGTAGCCGAAAATGGGCTTCGAGGACAATGTGGGGATGATCACCGAGACGATGCCCATGACGGGCAAGATCATGATGTAGACGGCCGGGTGGGAGTAGAACCAGAAGAGGTGTTGCCAGAGCAGGGCGCCGCCCCCATCGGCGGCGAAGAAGGTCGTCCCGAGATTCCGGTCCAGGAACAGCATGGTGAGGGCGGAGGCGACGACGGGGGTGGCGAGGAGGATGAGCCACGCCGTCACGAGGACCGTCCACACGTAGAGGGAGAGGTTCCCGAAGGTGACGCCGGGTTTCCGGTGTTTGAAGATGGTCGTGACGAAGTTCAGGGACCCCAAGATGGAGGAGGTCCCGAGGATCTGGACTCCCAGGATCCACATGTCGATCCCGCGGTCCGGCTCAAAGACGGAGAGGGGGGCATACGCGGTCCACCCGACGTTGGCCGCGCCGAGCCAAATCAGGATCCCCGCCGGCGGGATGAGCCAGAAGCTCAGGGCGTTGAGGCGGGGGAACGCCATGTCCTCCGCGCCGATGAGGATGGGCATCATGTAGTTCGCGAAGGCGCCGAAGAGAGGTATGGCCACGAGGAAGACCATGGTGGACCCGTGGATGGAGAAGAGCTCCGTGTAGGTAGCCGGGTCGACGACGGTGCCGACGGGGGTCGTCAACTCGAGCCGCATGAGGAGGGCCAGGATTCCCCCGAGAACGAAGAATCCCATCGTGGTGACCAAGTACAGAATCCCGATGTCCTTGTGGTTCGTCGTAAAGAGCCAGCGAGCGACGCCGTGGGTCGTCCACGTTCGCCGACGCCGAAACACGACCTCTGTTGCCATCAGAAATCCCTAGCAGTGGTGGCTCGGAGCGCTGATTCGAGGGGCGGGTAAATAGCTTTGGGACGGGGGCCGGAGACGGCGGTCTGGGCGGGGGGAGAAGGTTTTTAGCAGGAGAGCGGCTCGACTCCTCCGATGGTCCGGCGCCGTCATCGGACGAGCCTGATGGTGGTCCTCCTCCTCGCCATCGGCCTCGCCGTCCAGGCACCGGCTCGGGCGCAGGGGGTGACCCCCGGCCAAGTGGCCACAGATCAGCTTTTCGTCCTCGTCTTCGTCCTCGCCCTCATCATCGGCATCGTGGTGGAAGGCCTCCTGATTGCCGCCATCATTCTCTTCCGCCGGCGGCCGGGCTTCCACCTCCCCACCCGGGTGACGACGCACAACCCGCGCCTGGAGCTCCTTTGGACCGCGTTGCCGGTCCTGGTCATCGCCATTGTGGGGGCGGGGGCCTTTCAGACGTTGCAGATCACCGATACCCTCCCGCAGGAGACCATGACGGTCCAGGTCGTCGGCATGCGCTTCGCCTTCGAGTTCGTGTACCCGGACAACACCACGTCCACCGGTCTCCTTCGGGTTCAGGAAGGGCAAGTTGTTCGCCTCGAGGTCACTTCCCAGGACGTGATACACAGCTATTTCATCCCCGAATTTCGGCTGAAGATTGACGCCGTGCCGGGACGGGTGAACCTGTACTGGTTCCAGGCGATGCAGGTTGGCAGCTACACCATCCGATGCGCGGAGTACTGCGGGGTGGGCCACTTCACCATGGTAGCCACCCTGGAGGTCTTTCCCGCAGGCAGTCAGCCCATTCCATGGGGCCCACCGGCGTAGGAGGGACATGGGCGGCGTGGGGACTCGGCTGGTTTCGGGGGGACGACCTCCAATCCGAAGCGTGAAAGGACCAGTCCTGACGGGTGTCCTCCTCCTGACTTTCGCCGTCGCACTCCTCTTCAGCATGATTGCGCCCGTTGCACGGGCGCAGGTGCCTCTGACCATCGACCTGCGGGATACCCTCGCCTTCGAACCCAACACGTTCACCGTAGACCCCGGTGAGAACGTCACGATCCGCGTGGTCAACGGCGGCATCCTGCAGCACACGTTCACCCTCTTCGCGGAGGCGAACGCCCAGGTCCCGGTGGACAACAACGCGGCCCTGCAGGACTTCTACGCCCGTTCTCCGACTTTGGTGGACGTGGACCTGTCCGGGGGCCTGGAGGATACGGTGAACTTCACGGCTCCGATGACGGAGGGGGTGTACACCTTCGTGTGCATGGTACCCGGCCATTCGGTCGGGGGGATGCACGGCCTGATGTTCGTGGGGATGGCGCCGACGGGCGGGGATCCCTTCGGTGGCATCGGCATCGTCCAGGGCCTCCTCATCATCGCCCTCATCGGGGTCGTGGTCTTCGCCGTCATCTACCAGATCCGTTCGACCCGACCCTAGAAGGAGAGGGAAGAAGGCGGGAAAGCCAGGCAGCCGTCGCCCAGAGGAGGAGGAGGCTGACGAGCAGGAGGGCGGTGGCGAGGCCCAGGCTGAAGGCGAAGGCCGCGCCCGTCCCCAGGCCGACGAGGGTCACCGCGGGGGCGAGGTAAGCGGCAACCAGGCCAGCGGCCGGCGTCGCAAAGCAGGCCGGACAGAGGACCGCCAGACCCGCGAGGGGTCCGGTCAGGGAGGTCAGGGCCCGTCGGTCCCGGCGCGCGACCTGCATGAAGAGGACCACTACGACGCCCGAGAGGACCGCAAGGGCGACGGCAGCGGCCACCGTGTACGGTCGGAGGAGCATGCCGAACCCCTGCGTGGGTGCCCAGACCAAGGCGGGACCGTACCCGAGGGGGCTCTCGAGCACCAAAGGGCCGAAGGGACCCAACACGCTGGGCGCGAGGACGAGGATGCCCTGGAGGAAGGCGTAGGACAACGCGTAGCCCACGGCGACCAGGAGGAGGGCAGCCTTCATCGAGGGGGGCCGCAAGGCCTGGCGGATCGTGCCAAAGTGCGGGGTGAGGAACCGCACACCGCGACCCCCTCTCGCTTCCGCCTGCTCCGTGGCGGTTCCGCCGCGGACGGCGAGCTGCCGAAGGAACACATAGAGTACGAGAATGGCGGCGTTCAACCAGAGGAGAGGCGCAAGGGTGATGAACCAGTCCTGCACGATGGCCGTTCGGAGCTCCAGGAGGATGAACCCCATCTCCACCAAGACGAGGGCCAATGCTAGGGCGATCACTTCCCACCAGATCCAGCGTGCCGACAACGATGCCCTAACCGGACAGCGCTACTTGAGCCTCCGCGTGTCTGAGCTGGCTGGGTGACCACCTATAAATAAGCGGGTCTCCTAGAACGCTCCCGTCCATGGCCAAGCGAGATCGCGTGGCGAAGCGCGTCAAGGACCGGTGGAAGGCGAAGAACTGGTACACCCTCCACGCCCCGCAGATGTTCAACCGGGCCGTCCTGGGGGAGACGCCCGCGGAGGACGACGAGCGGATTCGCGACCGGGTCATCGAGGTCACGGTGCACGACCTCACCGGGGATTTCTCGAAGATGCACATCAAGGTCCAGTTCCGGGTCGAGAGGGTCCAGGGGAGCGAGGTCTCCACCCGCTACGTGGGCCATGACATGACTTCGGACTACATCCGACGCCTCACCCGCCGGAAGCGGTCTCGCATCGACGGGACGTTTGATGTGAAAACGAAGGACGGGGCCATCCTGCGCGTCAAGCCCATGGCCATCACCGATCGGCGGATTCAGAATTCCAAGCAGGCCGCCATCCGCAAGGTGATGCACCGGGTCGTGTACGAGAAGGCCGTGAAGACCGGCCTCGCGGACTTCGTCCAGGCCATGATCGTCGGCGACCTGGCGAAGGAGATCGCCACGGCCTGCAAGGCCATCCAGCCCATCTTCCGGGTGGAGATTCGGAAGAGCGAACTCCTCCACGGCTCATCCGTTGAGACCCCGGAGGAGGCCGCAAAGGTCTCGGAGGAGCAACCCCGCGAGAAACCCGCCGCCGAGGAGCCGGAGATCGAGGAGCCCGCCCCCGCGTCCTAATTGTATTCCTGAGGCCACGACTCGGGGGGCCCCATCTGGAGGAGTTCCTTCAGGGCGCCCTTCACGTAGGGACGCACCATGCGTTTCCTCCAATAGAAGTGGCCGTCGGCGTTGTCCAAGGGCTTGGCGATTTCAAAGGCGGCCTCGGCGACGGCGTCGACGTCCGCCTCCTGGGGCTCCTTCCCTTCCAGGAACTCCCGCGCTTCCCTCACCTCCTTCGGTCTTGACGCGACGGCTCCCAGGGCGAGTCGGGCCCTCTTGACTGTCCCATCGTCCATCGTCAGTGCGGCGGCCACCCCGAGGATGGGAAAGTCGAAGGAACCTCGGCGTCGCAGCTTCCAATAGGTCGTCCGTAGTCCCTCGGCGGGAGGAAGACGGATCTCGGTGAGGACCTCGTCCCTTTCCTTCGCGAGGTAGGCAATCCCGTCGTCGCGGTAGAACCCGTCCGCCTCGACTTCCCGCTCCCCGTTGGGGCCGAGAAGCCGCAACCTGCCCTCCAGGGCAAGGGAAACAGGCGCCAGGTCCGAGGAAGAGAGGGCCCAGCAGCGGGGACTGCCGGGGGCCACGAGACAGGTGTCCCCCTCTTTCTTCAGGCAGAATCCGACGGCCTTCCGCCAGGGGAAGGGCATGTTGTAGTAGTTGCATCGGGGGTCCACGCACAGGTTTCCCCCAACGGTCCCCATGTTCCGCAGAGGGGTCGTGGAGACGAGCCCAGCGGCCTTGGCCACGGCGAAGTAGCGCTCCCGGAGGACCGGATGGGCGCTGACCTCACGGAGGGTCGCCCCTGCGCCGAGGATCATGCCTGTTTCCGGCGTGCCCTCAATGCGGCGGAGTTCGGGAATGTTTGCGAGACCCACCAGGACCTCGGGCTCGAACTGCCGTCGTTTCAGGTTGGGGTAGAGGTCCGTGCCCCCGGCCACGATCATGGCGTTCGCCCCATGTTCCCGCAAGGCATCCACAGCCTCCTCCAGGGAACTCGGGGCGAGGTAGGTGAAGGGAGGCAGCCGAAGCATCAGTCCCCTCCATGCATCGGGAAGACCTTCACCTTCTTGTCGCCGGGGGCGTCCACCTTGAGGACTTCGCCAAACCGGTAGGTCGGAAGGCTCGTGGGCCCGATGAGGGGCTCTTCCCCCCGAGCCGCCTGGTCCAAAGCGGTCAGGACCTTGTCCGGCGTGATGGGAATCTCGTGAAACCGGACGCCGATGGCGTCGTGGACCGCGTTGGCCACGGCGGGAATGACCGGGAGGAGGGGACCCTGGCCGCACTCCTTGGCCCCGAATGGGCCTTCCGGGTCGACCGTCTCCACGAGGATTGTCTCGACCGGGGGCATGTCTTTCGTCGTAGGGCTCTTGTACTCCAGCATCGAGGGGATCTTGTGCACGCCGTCGCGGAAGGCCTGCTCCTCAAGGAGGGCCTCCCCGAGGCCCATGTAGACACTCCCTTCCACTTGCCCGAGGACGAGGGTGGGGTTCAGGGACCGACCGATGTCGTGGGCGATCCAAACCTTTTCCACATTCACGACCCCGCTCTCCTTGTCGGCCTTCACCTCGGCCACACAGGCGGAGTAACTGTAGGCGGGGGAGGGCCCCACGCCCGAGCCCTTGTACGGGCCCGACAACTCGGGCGGCCTGTAGGCGCCGCTGGACGACAGGCTCCCGTGCACCGCCTCCGCGAGGGCGCATGCCTCCTCCCAGGGGACGCCCTCCTCTGGTCGCTGGGCATCGAAGACGCGCCCGCCCTGAAACGTGAGCCGGTCGGGAGGGACCTGGAGTTTCGGGGCCACCCCCCCTGCGATTTGTGTGCGCAAGCGCTGTGCGGCCTGGATCGCCGCGTTTCCTGCCATGAAGGTCACGCGGCTGCTGTAGCTGCCGAGGTCGATGGGCGTGAGGTCGGTATCGGCGGTAACCAGCTGGATATCCTCCGGCACCAAACCCAGAACTTCTGCGGTCGTGGATGCGAGGACCTGGTCCGAGCCCTGGCCGATGTCGATGGCCCCGCAGAAAAGTGCGACGGTTCCGCTGCGATCCACCGTGAGCTGGACCTCGGAGTGGGGCATGTCATTCCAGTAGACGGGGAGGCTCGCGCCGCTGAGATACGCGCTCAGGCCGAAACCCACACCGTGACCTTCGGGCAGCTTGCCGGCCTTGTCGCGATACCCGGAGGCCTCCAAGACCTTCTCCACGCACTCCCGCAGCCCGCAGCTCGTGATGCGGAGCCAGTTGGCCGTGTAGGAGAAGGGCTCGACGAGGTTCTTCAGCCGGAAGTCGACGGGGTCCATTCCCAGCTCCCGGGCGAGGCGCTCGAAGTGGACCTCGATGGCGAAGCGGGGTTGGGGGGTGCCGTGCCCCCGCTTCGGGCCGCAAGGGGGCTTGTTCGTGTAGACCCGGGTCCCCTCGAACTTGTAGGCGGGAATCTTGTAGGTGGTGGTCTGCAGGGCCCCGGTGTAGTACGTGCTCACGACGCCGTAGCTGCCGTAGGCGCCGCCGTCCAGGAAGGACCGGAAGTGCACAGCGGTGATGGTTCCGTCCTTCTTGACCCCCGTCTTCACCCACATGAGGGTCGGGTGGCGCCCGCGGTGGGCGTAGAACACCTCCTCCCGGGTGAGGGTGAGCTTGACGGGCTTCCCTGTCACCATCGCGAGTTTCGCCACGACGATTTCGTGGTTGAAGGGGTCGCTCTTGCCCCCGAAACCCCCGCCCACAGGGGTGGCGATGACTCGGATGCGGCGCATGGGCAAGCCCAGCACCTTGGCGAGGGCCCGATGGACGTAGTGGGGTGTCTGGGTGGAGGACCAGAGGGTGACCTTCCCCCCGGGTTCCCACCGGGCGACGGCCGCGTGCTGCTCCATGGGGAGGTGGGTGGATCCTTCGTAAAAAAAGAGGTCCTCGCGGCTCAGATCCGCCTCGGCAAAGCCCGCCTCCACGTCCCCGAACTCCAGGGAAACGGCCTTGTGGATGTTGGGCCCGAAGCGGAGGGTCTCGATGGGCTCTCCCTCCTTCTCCAACGCCTCCTCGATGCTCATGTAGGAGGGCAGAGGCTCGAGGTCGAGCTCGATGAGTTCTGTGGCCTTCTCCGCCGTATCCTCATCAACGGCGGCCACGGCTGCGACCGGGTCCCCCACGTAGCGGACCTTCTCCGTGCACAGGGCCTCCTCGTCCTGGCTGACGGGGAGGATGCCGTACTTCTCCGGAAGGTCCTTGCCCGTTAGCACGGCGATCACGCCGGGCAGTGCCTCCGCCTTGGAGGTGTCGAGGCCCCTAATCCAGCCGTGCGGTGCGGGGCTCCGTAGGAGCTTGGCGTGGAGCATCCCCGGCAGGCGTATGTCGTCGGCGAACTGGGCCTGCCCCGTCACCTTCGCCGGACCGTCCACCCGGCTCCTGGGCTTTCCGATGACGGAGAAGTCCGTCACGGGACGACCTCCGGAACGGCCTGGGCGACCTTCTCTTTCTCACCACCCATCCGGCCGGCTGCCAGCTCCACGGCCTCGAAGATCTTGAGATACCCAGTACATCGACAGAGGTTCCCGCTTAGGCCGTCTTTGACGGCCTCTCGGGTGGGTGATGGGTCGCCGTCGAGGAGGGCTTTGGCCGCCAGGAGGAACCCCGGCGTACAGTAACCGCACTGCGCCGCGCCGAGTTCGGAGAAGGCCGCCTGGAGGGGATGGAGTCTCCCCCCGCTGGCCAGCCCTTCCACCGTCGTGATCTCCTTCGCCTGCGCTTCGACGGGGAGGGTGAGGCAGGAGAGAACGAAGAGCCCGTCAACCAAGACCCCGCACGTGCCGCACTCCCCGAGTTCGCAGCCGTGCTTGGTCCCCGTCAGGCCCAGGTCCTCGCGGAGGACCTCTAAGAGGGTCTTCTGGACGGGAGCGACGACATCGTAGCGACGTCCGTTCACGGAGAGCCGAAGCCAGATGTCTTGGGGATCCGCTCGCGGCACCTGGCTCGTCCAAGACTCCCTCGCGCCATAAGGGTAATGGTCTCTCGCTCGCGGCCAACGCTCGCAAAGAAGGCTTATGTAGCAAGGCAGATTGCCGCGCCCGTCGGGGTGGCTCAGCCTGGTGGAGCGCCGGACTCATAGGGTCCCGTAACACGGCGCGCTCCTGGGAAATCCGGAGGTCGCGGGTTCAAACCCCGCCCCCGACACTCCTCCTTGTTGGCAATACGGGTGAGGCGTTCTCGGCTGCTCTCGCACGTTGGAGGGAGCCTATTCAACATCGAGGGAAGATACAAAGGGTGACACGCGATGACACCTCGATCCCTTGGACGCTATCCGGACTGAGAATCTTACGAAGGTGTACGGCCGGAAGGGAACGCGGGCCCTCGATGGGATGGACCTGGCGGTGGCCCAGGGTGAACTCTTCGGCTTCCTTGGACCCAACGGTGCTGGCAAGACGACCACCATCCGTATCCTGACGACCCTTCTCCGGCCCACCCGAGGCCGTGCTTGGGTCGCCGGCTTCGATGTGCAGAGTGAGCCCATGGAGGCCATGCGCCGTGTGGGGTTCATGCCCGAGAACCCGGGATTCTACGCGACGTTGACCGGCCGACAACATCTCCGCTACTATGCGGGCCTGTACGGCAAAAGCCGATCGCAGCTGGATGGAAGGATCGATTCCCTCCTCGACCGCGTGGGGCTCGCAGAGGCGAGGGATATGAAGGTGAAGGCGTACAGCCTGGGGATGCAGAGGCGTCTTGCCCTTGCGGGAGCGGTCCTTCCGGAACCTGACATCCTGATCCTGGACGAACCCTCTCTCGGTCTTGATCCGGCCGGGATGGCCTTCGTACGTTCTCTCCTCACGGCCTCCCACGAGGAAGGGACCACGATCTTTCTCTCCTCCCACATCCTCAGCGAGGTCGAGAAGATCTGCACCCATGTGGGCGTGCTCCATCACGGGAACCTCCTAAAGGTCGATACGCCCCAGGCCCTCGTTCAGGCGTTGGGCCCCACCCGGGCGTCGATCGAGGTGACAACGAGGGGCGTCCAGCGGAAGGACGCGGAGGAGGTCGAGGCCATTGAGGGGGTAGAGCGAGCTGACGTAGACGGAAACGTGTTGCGGGTCTATGGTGCCCTCGACGACGACGTGGTCGTGGAGGTGAACCGCGTCCTGGTCAAGGGCGGCGTGGGTATCGTCAGTTCACGGCGCCTCGAGGCCGACCTCGAGGAGGCCTTCCTGGCTTTGACGGGGGACCAGACGTGAGGATACGGACCGCGTTGACCGGTTGGTACCCCGTGGCCCTCAAGGAGGGTCGCTCGACCTTTGTCAGCCCCCGCTTCATCGTCATTGTCGCCATTCTCACTCTGGCGGTCCTGGGCGGGGTCTACTTGATCTCGCCCGGCGCGATGGGAGGAGTAGGGGTTCCAAATCGCGTCACGTTCACCACCGACTTCTTCGAAGGGCTGAATGTAAGTCGGCCCGGCATGGCCCTGTTCGCCGTCTCCCCCACTGGGGAGCCCCTCGCGGGGGTCGAAGCGCAGCTCGTGAACCTCACCGCGTACAGGGGAGGGGCTCTTGAGGTCCTGGATTCGAAGACGACGGATTCCACGGGATGGGTCCGGTTCGACGGTCTCTGGCGTGACTATCCTGATCATCGGCTGGGCCTCAACCTGCCTGACGAGGGGGGCTTGCACATGGAAGTGGACACGTCCTACCACGATGGCGACGTAATTCCCAACCGAGGCAGATTGGACACGAGCCTCTTCCCTCTCAGCGGGCAGGCCGGCCAGCAGACCCTATACCTCCTGTTCGTGGATCTCGAGGGCACGGCCTTGGATGGGGCGGACGTCTACATCGCCCGGGTCCCAGAGGACGAGGCCGGGTTTGGATACTATGAGGAGGATCCGCCGGGGGGCTGGCAGGCTTACTGGAACGGCACGACCGGTGCCAACGGGTTCTACATCCGCCCCGAACCCCTGGAATCGGGGGAGTACACGGTCCGCGTGGAGAAGGGGGAACTCAACGCCACGAGCGGCATCGTCTTCTTTGGCGGAGGCCCGAATCCATTTCGCGGTCCCGACGGCGTCCTGGCCTTCTTGGGGCTCCAGTTCATCCCCCTCATTATTCCACTCATGGCCCTGGTCCTGGCCTACGATGCCGTGGCACGGGAACGAAGCCAGGGCTCTCTGGACATGCTCCTGTCCAAACCCGTGAGCCGGTTCGGGGTGGCCTTCGGGAAGTTTCTGGGGGTCCTGGGCTCCATGGCCCTACCCGTCGTCGCCGTGGTTCTGGCCGCTGCAGGACTCATCTGGTACACGACAGGGCTGCCTCCGACGGCCCCCTTCCTGGCTGCCTTCATGGGAAATGCGCTCCTCCTGCTCCTCGTGTACACCCTGATCTTCCTCGCGGTCTCCGCCAACGTGAAGAACCTAGGCACCTCGCTCCTCATTTCCATCCTGCTCTTCCTGCTGTTCTCGTTCTTTTGGGGCCTGATTAGTTTCCTCATCGCGGGGATAATGGCGCAACCCGGCTCGGTTGCCTGGCTCCAGATTACCGTGTCCCTGTCGCTTGCGTCACCCACTGGAGTGTACCAACAGCTCCTGGCGAATGCCCTGCCTGCTCTCCTGGGAGGTTTCTTCGGGCCGATCGCCGGGACGGCGCAAGCCCTCCCCCTCGTCTGGATCCTTGTCTCCGCCGCCGTGTGGGCGGCCCTCCCCTTGCTCCTCTTTCTCCTCGCGATGAAGTACCGGGTGACGGAGAGCTAGGGGTCACCCGGAACCGTCCACGTTGACCACTCAGTCAACGCGAAACGGGGTTTGATATCGATGGAGGCCCCATGCGAGACCATGGCTCTGCGGGGGATTCTCATCGTTCTCCTTGCGTCGATGCTTCTCGTGGCCGGGTTGGCCGTCTTCTTCATCGTACTCCCCCGGGAAGCTGGATTGGAGTCGTTTCGGACGGTGGCTGACTATCAATCTCACCTGAGGGACCTCCAGGCGGCCTCCGGCTACGGGCTCGGTCCTCGCACGGCCCTCGGCGATGTCCCGGAAGCGCTGGACTCCGGATCGACAGCGGGGGAGGGATTCTCCGGCACCAACGTCCAGGTCGCGGGCGTCGACGAGGCGGACCTCGTGAAGACCGACGGCCAGTTCATTTACCTCGCCGCGGGCCAAGACGTGATCATTGTCCGGGCGCATCCTCCCTCCGAGACCGACGTCGTCTCCCGCATATCCGGGGGGGACCTCCAGGCCAATCGGTCCGACCGTATCGTGGGTCTCTTCCTCTCCGGTGGGGTCCTCGTGGTCATCACGAGTGTGTACACCCCCGATATCTGGGCCCAGGAGGCGACCCTCGCCTCGCGGTCGTGGACTGGCGGGATCACCCTCGTCTTCCTCTTCTCGGTGCTCGACCCCGAGAACCCGACCCTCTTGCATGAAGTCGAACTTACGGGCGAGTACCGGGCCTCTCGTCTGAAAGACACGACGGTTTACCTCGTGCTCCATCAGTACCTTTGGACCGGGCAGGAGGAAGCGTCCTACCCGGCCATCTGCGTGGACGGCGTCTGTGAGGACTACGATCCGGCCCGGGTCTTCTACGATCGAGAGGTCCCGGAAGCTGGGTCCCTCACCAACGTCGTCACCGTTGACCTAGTCAGCGGCGAGACGGAGTACATCTCCGTCCTCACCGGCTACGCGTCCACCGTCTACATGTCCCAGACCAACCTGTTCGTCACTCTGGGCAAGTGGAACCGGGCGGTCCCGTTCCTTCCGGGAGATTGGAACGTGCCCACGACATCGATCTACCGTATCGCGATTGAGGGCACGCAGCTCCAGCCCGCGGCAGGGGGAGAGGTGAAGGGGTGGCTCCTCAACCAGTTCTCCCTCGATGAGCACAACTCGCATCTGCGCGTCGCCACCACCACGTGGGACGAACAGCCCCAGAACCAGGTTTACGTTCTCAACGAGGCCTTGGAGGTCGTGGGAGCCCTCGAGGGCCTCGCCCCCGGCGAGAGCATCTACTCCGCCCGTTTCGTCGGCGACCTCGGCTACCTGGTGACCTTTCAAAAGGTCGACCCCTTCTTCGTCCTCGACCTCTCCGACCCCCATAGACCCGAGGTCCTCGGGTACCTCAAGATACCCGGCTTCTCGGAATACCTCCACCCGATGGACGAGACCCACATCCTCGGCGTGGGAAAGGATGCGATCGAGGATTCCAGCGGACAATTTGCCTGGTTCCAGGGCCTGAAGCTCTCCCTCTTCGATGTGAGCGATGTGCGGCAACCGAAGGAGGTGGCCAAGATGCTCGTTGGCGATCGAGGGAGTTCCTCCCCCGTTCTCTACGACCACAAGGCCTTCCTGTACGTGCCGGACGCCCAGCTCATGGTCCTCCCGGTGGACCTCGTGTTCAAGAGCAAGCCCCCCGACGATGCGCCCCAGTGGGCGGTCGGGACGGAAGGCTGGCAGGGAGCGTTGGTTCTCTCCGTGACCCCGGAGGGCGGCTTCGAGATCCGGAGCCAGATCACCCATGTCCCGGACGACGAAGACTCCTGCTTCTTCGCCTACGGGCCGTACGCCGTGATGCGCTCCCTGTACATTGGAGAGTACCTTTACACGATCTCCTCCACGACGCTGAAGGCTCACGCGCTGGACGATTTCACGGAGGCTGCATCCCTGGTCTACGGCGACCCACCGGAGTATTGGGGATGTGAGGGCGGCCAGCTATAAGGTCGAAATGCGATACTTGGGGCAGGAACGGGCATGCGGGTCACGCTCGACAAGAAGGCACTCCTCGCGCTCGCCTCCGATACGCGCCTGGACATCCTGCGCAACCTCCAGCCCATGCGGCGGACCGTGACCCAAGTGGCTGAGGCCCTGAACATCGACAAGGGAGGCGTTCATCGCCACCTGAGAAAGCTGGTGGAGGGAGACCTCGTGAAGCGATACGACGACCACGGCTTTGTCTACTACGGTCTCTCTTGGAAGGGTCGCGACCTCCTGAACCCGACGGAGAACACGAAGATTGTGATTCTGCTCGGCCTTTCGGCCGTTCTCCTCTTCGGGGCCATCGTCACCACGCTTGCGGCCCTCACGCCCGTGCCGGGTCCCGCGACCGCCGATCCTTACTTTGGGGGATTCGAGCAGGATTACCGGCTGGAGGATCTGACCGGGCGCGCAGCAACCGAAACGCCTGCCTCCCCGGAGGCGACCGCGGCGTTGAACCCAGTTCTGCTCCTGTTTGGGCTCCTCCTGATTCCAGGGGGCGCCGTCGTCCTAGTTGTGGCCACGCGACGCATGTGGAGGCCGATGCAGCGACCGGCTCCGGGGACAGAGGCCCCAGCCTAGGCCAGGAGAAACGTATTTCCCTGCTCTCTCCGTGGACCCCGCCCCGTGGTTCTCGAGGCCCAGACGGGGTTTGTCATTGCTCTCTTCGGACTCCTGGGCCTGCCCCTCGTCCTCCTCGCCGCTCGCATCCGTGAAGTCCCCGGGCCGTGGCTGGCGTTCTTCCTTGGCGTCCTCCTCTACCTCATCCTCCACGACCTGACGGACGCGTTCCTCCTCGAGTCGGCCCTCCGGGTATCCCTGGGCGATGTGGGCACCCTTTCGCTGATCGCCATTGGCCTGCTGGTGGGAGGCGGGGCGGCCCTGTTCCTCCTCCGAGGGGCGGCGGAGCGCGGGTCACTCGCCCTCGGCGTGGCGTTGCTCGTCGGAGTCCTCCTCGCCCTCCATGCGGCCTTGGACGGCCTCGTGATCGGCATCCTTCTGCAGACCCTCACGGAGGCTCAGGTGGTCGAGGCCGGTGCCATCGCGTTGCAGGGGGTCCACCGCACCCTCGAGGGGGGCCTCCTGGTGATCGTTCTCCTCCTGGCCGGCCTCCGGATGAACCGTATCTTTGCGGCCGTTATCTTCGTTGGTCTGCCCCTGGTCGTGACGGCCGCCCTCGCGCCCTTCACCCCGGGCCTCTCTTCCGCCGCTATCTCGGTTCTCCTCACGTTCCTCGCGGCCGGGATCCTCTTCGTCCTGCTCATTCGCGGTGCGTGGACGGCCCTAGCTCCCGACGTCGGGAGCCTACGTGCGGGCCCCTGGGTCCTGGTGGGCTTCCTGGTCGCCCTAGTCGCCCACAGTCTCGCACACTGAGGGCGCCGACCGTGGACCCCCGAGCGGCTAGATCGTCTCCCCTATGAGCGTGACGAGGAGCGCGATGGCCAGGAAGAGGGGGACGAAGGCGATCAAAGCGAGAGCCCGGGGCTCGTAGCGGACGTGCATGTAGTAGAGGACCACCAGGGCCGCCTTGCCGATAGCGAAGACCATGAGGAGGAAGACCTGGCTGGCCTTTCCGATGTCCAAGCCGAGGATCTGCACCTCGATGAAGGTAAGGATCCCCAGCGCGATGAAGACGGGAATGTAGGGCCGCTTGAGGGGTTCCCGGACCGCCGCCGCACCTGCCTGTTCCGCACCCGTCGCCATGCTCTGTCCTCCTTAGATTAGATACACGATGGTGAACAGGAAGATCCACACCACATCCACGAAGTGCCAGTAGAGGCCCATCAGCTCGACCGTGTCGTGGTTCTTCGCGGTGAAGCCCCCCTTCCGCGCCTTCAGGGTGACGTAGGCCATCACGATGACCCCCCCGGTGACGTGGGCCCCGTGGAAGCCCGTCTGGATGAAGAAGGTGGCCCCGTAGGCCGCGGGGGGCACGGGACTCGCGAAAGGGGTGAGCCCTTCTGCGATGAGAATGACGTACTCCGTTCCCTGGATGGAGAGGAAGGTGATGCCCAGGGCGAGGGTGATGAGTAGCCGTTGGACGAGGGCTTTCTGGTTGCCCTGCTTGATGGCGTGGAGGGCCTCCGCCATGACCAGGCTGCTCGCGATGAGGATGAAGGTGTTCAGGGCGGTCAGGGGGACGTTGAGGATCTCCCCGGGCGCCGGCCACGTTCCCGAGGCGGCGCGGACGGCCCAGGAGGCCCCGATGATGCCCCCGAAGAACATGATTTCCGAGGCCAGGAAGATCCAAATGGCGGCCTTGCGCGTGGGGAAGGCCTGCAGGGTTCCGGCTTCCCCCTTCATCTCCCCTGGCACGTAGGGGACGCGGCGGCCTCGGAAGTCGTCGTAGACCCAGCCCCCTACCGCCCCGGCGAAGACCGCGAGGCCGAGGAAGAAGAGGGGGTTCAGAAGGGCGGTGCCGTAGACCCCCAGGGAGGCGAAGATGAGGCCGAACCCCAGGGCCACGGCGATGGGCCACGGGCTCCCGTGATGCTCCTCGTCTTCTTCGGTTCCGAGCGCCTCGTCCGGGGCCAACGCCGGCTCCAAACGTGGTCCGATTATAAGGTTGACGGTGCGCCAGAAGCGGGCGACTGGCCCCGGGGAGAGGCCTTAAGTAAGCCCCCACATAGAGCCCATCCATGGGCGGCTATGAGGACGTGCTGGCTTCCGTGTCCGCAACGCTGAAAGCACTCCCGGGGCAACCCAATGTCACCACGCCCAGCGGCGACGAGCTCCGCAAGTGGGCCCAGCGCATCGGGAGGAAAACGGACCTGGGGAGCTACAACTACAGCTCCGTGGTCCGCAGTCGCAGCGCTGGACTGACGGTCTACGTGGGCGGCCCCGAGGTCCAGCAGGAGTCCCTCAACCCCCAACAGGAGGGGATCCTCGACGGGCTGGAGGAGACGGTGGCCCTGGTGGATGCCTATGTCAAGCGCGCTCCCCTTGTGAACACGGTCCGCCGGATGGGCCAGAACGACCAGCTCTCTCCCCTATGCTCCCTCTATCTCTCCCGGTACCGCCCCGAAGTCGTTCGCCTGGCCCACTTCTTCCATTTGGCGCTGTTCGACCCGGATGGACAGGAGGTCGGTCCCGCCTTCACCCTCGTGGATCTCCCGGAGTGGCAAGAGAAGGACCGGCAGATCCTCGTCTTCCCAGAGATCGCGGCGACCTACGTCTTGGGGTCCGACTACTACGGCGAGATCAAAAAGGGGTTCCTCCGCCTCGCCATGTGGAACGCCAAACAGCAGGGTATGCTAGGCCTCCACTCGGGTTCCAAGCTCCTCGATGCCCGGGGCCCCGACGGTACCATCCGGCGCCAGAGCATGTTCCTCCTCGGTCTCACGGCCACGGGGAAGACTACACACACGGCCCACACCCACGGCCTCTCGGGTGACGGGGAGGGCATCCGCATCGCCCAGGATGACGTGGTTCTGCTGCGGGATGACTGGTCCGCCCTCGGCACGGAGAAGGGCTTCTTCCTCAAGACGGAGGGGCTCGCCCCGGACACGCAGCCACTGATCTACCATGCCATCACCCAGGGCGACGCGGTCCTGGAGAACGTGCTGGTGGATCACGCCGGCACGGTGGACCTCGAGGACCTCACGCTGACGGGCAACGCGCGCGGGATCATGCAGCGTACGGCCTTTGGGGATTCCATGGGCCCCATCGACATCCCGGCCGCTTCGGAGCTGGACGGTGCCATCGTCGCCTTCATCACCCGGCGGAACACCGTCATGCCCCTTGCGGCGAAACTGACGAAGCAACAGGCGGCCGCCTTCTTCATGCTCGGGGAGTCCGTGGAGTCCTCCGGCGGGGACCCGCGTCGGGCGGGCATGTCGGTCCGGTCCGTGGGGACCAACCCCTTTATCATCGGGAACAAGGCCGAGGAGGGGAACCGTTTCTTCGAGTTTCTGCAGGCCACAGATCGGGTCCGGGCCTACCTCCTGAACACGGGTGGGGTCGGCGAGATTGCTCGGATGGAGAACGGGAAACGGGTGGTCACGCAGGAGGTTCTCCGTGTGGAGATTCCCGAGATGGCGGCCATCATTCGCGGCATTGCTCGGGACACGGTTCGATGGGACCGCCACCCCTATTGGGACCTCCAGGTTCCCGTCGAGGTCGACGGCGTTGACATGGGGAAATTCGAGCTGGATCGCTTCTACGAGGTGAGTCAGGTCCAGACGATGGTGGAGATCCTCCGCAAGGAGCGGCAAAAGTACCTCAAGGGCTTCGCCGGCCTGCGAGCAGAGATTGTGAAGGCGGCCCTCTTCTAGGCTACCGCGGTAGACGGACCGTCAACAGGTCCTCCAGGCTGTCCCTGGAATTCTCCCAGTCCCCCAACACCTCACCGAGGCCCGAGACGGCCTCCCGACCCTTATCGGTGATCGTGTAGGGCTTCTTCGCCCGTTCCCCCTCCTCCCCCACGGTGACGTAGCCTTCCCCCTCGAGGGCCAAGAGGGCTGGGTAGACGGCCCCAGGGCCGGGTCGCCACATGCCCCCGGTCCGCGCCGTGACCTCTTCCATAATCTCGAAGCCGTGCATCGGTCGCTCCTTGAGAAGGTGGAGGATGACTGGCTTCAGGAGCCCGCGGGGAACGAGGCTGATGCGGAAGGGCCCACAGTAGCAGTAGAGCTCGTCCGCCATCTACTCGGTGGAGGCCTCCTCCCTCAACCTGGCGATCCGCTTCTCCAGGTGCCGGATCTCCAGCTCCAGCCTTTCCTTGTACTCCTCCAGATCGTCGACGAAGTCCTCGTCCTCATCTGCCCACGAGCCAAAGAAGTCACCCATCCCACCCCCAGGGGGGCACATACACACGACCGTTCGAACGCCTCGATGCCGACGCATTGATGTCACCTATCGATACCGATATATCAATACCGATATAAGGCAGTTCCCCTGCCCATCCGCGCGGGCCTAGGCCTTCACGGCCCTCTCGATCCACTCGAGGGACAGGCTCTCCTCCTCGTGGGCGGCTCGGAGGACCTCCGTGTACCGCTTCCGGAGCTCGGGATCGGCAAGCTGCCGCGCCGCTTTCGTGGCCGCTTCCTCTGGGGCCTCCCGAGGAAAGTACAGGATTCTCCGCGCCTCGCCGAGGGCGGTGACCTGATGTCGGTAGTGGTCGGCCGCCCGCCCCAGGCTGGACCGCCAATCCTCGTTCATGGCGGCGAGGATCTGCGTGAATTCGCTTGCCGTTCGGCGCGCATCGACGAGGGCGTTCAAGTTCAGCGCCATGTTGAAGGCCCGGCTCTCCAGGTCCTCCTCTGCATCCTCCTGTAGGGCCGCAATCCATCCTTGGTAGGAAGCCAGGCCAGTTCGTAAGCCCTTGGACTCAAGTTGGGGAGCCAGGGGCCCCTCGCCCCGGGCGAACCGGAGTACCCGCCGCAAGGCCTCTTCGAGGGCGGGCCTCTCCTCCTCCCCCGGCTTCAGAAGGACCAATGGATTCCGGCCGTACCCGGCGTAGTTCCATCCAATCCATGGGTGGAAGGGCACCTCCCCCTCGTCCTTGGCAAAGTAACTCCGCACGAGGAGACGCTGGGGGTCATCGCGATAGCCGTAAACCACACAAAACTCGGGCGCCCCCGCCAAGCCGCAGCTCAGGACCGGCAGGGAGGCGTCCAGCCGTTCCACGAGGTTGGACCAGGCTTCCTCCGGCGGGAGATCCACGTAACTCTCCGCCTGGAGCCCCAAGGCCCGGGCGCCGTTGGCCACCAGATCCTCGGGCGCGGCGTAGGTCATGTCCATGCTCCACGTGTCGGACCAGGAGGACCGGAAGGCCGCCCCGCTCATGCCCATGAGCCAGGGATAGCTCGCGTCGACCCCGAGGTAGTCGGCGACGGCCTTGAGGGCCCCCATGGGGGTGAAGCGCTCCCCGCTGGCAAAACGCAGTGCCGGCAGCTCTTTGAGGACCTTTCCTGCCATTGGTTCGAGAAGGGGAGGACCTTACATCAACCTACGGCCTTCCGGGCCCCTTCGACGGGGATCGGAGCCTCGCCAGTAAGGGTATCCAGAAGATCTGGAACACGATCATGAGGGTGGGGGCCACCACTGCCGTCGGGGCGAGGAGGGCCAGGGCGATGGTCGCCGCGAGCCCGGCGTTCTTGTAGCCGGAAAAGAGGACCAGCGAGACGCGGAGGTCCGCACCCAACTGCTGGAAAAGGAACCAGACGATGCTGGCGGCGGTCGCCACGATGAGGATGGAGGCAATGAGGGCCTCGAGGGCGAGGCCTGGGCTCTCTAGGAGGACCTGGCGGTTTGCGGATCCGATGAAGAAGGTCAGGGGCGCGAAAGAGAGGTTCCGGAGGAGACGCAGGTGCGTGGAGGAGAGGGGGGACCCCCGTGCGAACCGAGACAGCACGAGGGGGATGAGGATCAGGACCAGGACCGTGAGGACAAGCTGGAGGGGGCTCACGGCCACGCCCAGGAGCAAGAGGGCCAAGAGGGGTGTGATGGCCAGGGAAGCGACGTAGATGACGGCGTTGAAGGCAACGGAAGCCCGAACGTTTCCGCGGAGGATGGCGGTAAAGGGGATGATGGAAATGGCCGGCGGGACGGCGATGAGGATGGCCCAGCCCTCCCATAGAAGGGGGGAGGTGAGGAAGGCCGCGAGGAGGAGGAGGGCGGGCAGGAGGCCGAAGGTGAGGCCGAAGGCGAGGGGGGCATAGCGCAGGTTCGCCCCGAAGCCACGGAGGGGGACCTCGGCGAGGGAGAAGGTCATGAGGGCCCCCAGGGCCGCCATGGCGACCAGATCCATGCCTGGGAAGCGGACGCCTATGAGGAAACCGGCGGCCAGAGCGAGGAGCATTAACGCCGACGGGCTCTCCAGAATCCAGGGAAGCTTGCGGATATCTCCCTCGAGACGCCCTTCAGGAGGGGGCTGCGACGGTCTCTCGGTGTCCAAGGGGTTCCCCGACCCGAAGCCTTCTATTCAGACCCTTTGGTGGCCCCTCACCGCGAGACCCGGAACGGGAAGGCCACGGTCCTCCTGAAGCCCTGGGCGATCCCTGGAACGTCCAGCCTTTATACGACGCTCCGCTTTGCCGGTCATGAAGGGCGTCCAGTCCGTCCTCGCTGACAAGGAACGGATTCTGATCACGAAGATCGATCCCATCCTCCTCTGGGTCACCGACTTCAGCGCGTGCCTGAGTTTCTACCGGAAGGCCCTCGGCATGTCTCTCCGCAAGCAGATGGGGGAGTACGCGGAGCTGGACGCGGGTGCGGTCACCCTATCCCTCCATGGAACTGCCGAGGGAGAGACCCCAAAGGCCCGATCCCACGACGCCCCTGTGGCCCTTCACTTCGTCGCCAAGGACATGGGTAAGCTCCAGGCCTCCCTCGAGGCGTGGGGTGGGAGCTTCGTACGGGGGCCAGAGGAGAAGGACTACAACGGGTTCAAGGTCCTCGAGGCCACCTTCCGGGACCCGGACGGCAACGAGATGGAAGTCATCCAGAACCTCTAGTTCTTCTCGTCGGAACGATGGTTGCGTGGGACGTCCGCGTTACGCTGCCGACCCGATTGCTTCCTCCACACTCGCCAAGCCCTTGGCCTGGAGGACCTCCACGAGTTCCTTGGAGAGGCGACGGACCACGCCGGGGCCCCGTAGAATCAAGGCCGTAAGCAATTCCACGGCCTGGGCGCCAGCGGCGAGCATTTGACACGCCTGCTCACCCGTCGTCACGCCGCCCACGCCAACGATCTGGACTTGGTCTCCAAACTCCGTCCGAAAGTCCCGGATGGCTTGGAGGGCCAGAGGGAACAAGGGCCGCCCGCTCAGACCCCCTTGCGCCGCGCCTACCCCCAACTCCGGCATCGCGAGGGTGTTGGTGAGGACGAAGTTGGGGAACCCCCGGCGAAGGGCGAGGCGAGCAATCTCCAGGGTCCGATCCCGTTCCTCGTCGCGGATGTAGGGCGAAAGCTTCAGGAAGGGCCGCTCCGGGAAGGGACGGAGATGGTCGAGGAGTTCCGTGAGCGCCCTGGGGTCTTCCTCGAAGGTCCGACCTGTCTCCGTGTTGGGACAGCTGATGTTAATCTCCCAGCCGGCCGCGAGGCCGTCCAGTCCCTCTCGGACTGTCGCGAACTCGGAGGCCGTATTTCCCGCGATACTGACGAAGGTGGGCACCCGAGACGCCTCCTCCCTGAGCCGGTCTCGGACATGCAAGATGCCCTTCGAGGGGAGGCCCATGGCGTTGACCAGCCCGTCGTCCGACGCCTTGCGGATGAACCACGGACGTGGGTTCCCCGGATGGAAGCGGGGGCGAACGGACCCGACGACCACGAAGCCGAATCCGAGATCGGCCATGGATTTCGTGATTTCGCCATTCTTGTCGTACCCGGCCGCAAGCCCGAAGGGGTTCTTGAGTTCGACGCCGGCCACCCGCGTCCGCAGGGCGGGATTCTCTCGCTCGTTTAGGGATGCGAGACCCCACATCCTTCGCCGGAACGCCCACAAGGAGACCTCGTGGGTCAGGTCTGGCGGAAGGCGGTAGAGCAGGGGGCGGATCAGCCGGTAGAGCCCCATCGCTCTGACCAACGCGGGACAGCGCAAAAGGGTTGTCTGTCCCTACTGCAAGACGCTCACGGCGTAGCGGCTCCGGAAGAGATCGTCCTCCTCAAACCGTTCGGGGCGAAACGGCGTGAGGTCCAATGTTTCGTATGTCCCGTCGACGATCAGTTCCGCGAGGCCCCGGCCGACGGCTGGACCGAACTTGTAGCCGTGGCCGCTGAATCCAGTGTCGTGGTAAAGCCCTTCCACCCGGGGATCGGCCCCAATGATGGGATGGAGGTCGGGCGTCGCTGCGTCGACGCCGGCCCAGCCGTTGACAAAGTGGGCCTCCGCCATCCGAGGCCACCGTTGGGCGAGCCGCTCGGAGGCAAGGATGAGGAAATCGAAACCCACTGCTCCCGGCAACGCATCGGGATCCCAATCCCCCTCTTCCTCGTCGGTTCCGACCAGAAGCCTCCCGTCCTCGTAGGGCCTCCAGTAGGTGGCCGTGGTCATGTCGAACGCCATCGGGGTATCACGGACAGGGTCGGGGGGATCGAGCAGGCCCACGGAGAGGAGCGCGGACGTTACGGGAATTGAGGTCTCGACGGTCTCTGCCAGCCGAGCGGACCAGGCGCCGGCCGCGAGCACGACCTTCGCAGCATCGATGTCTCCTCCCGCGGTTCGCACGCCTTGGACGCGGCCGTCACGCTCAAGAAGGGAAGCCACCTCAGTGCCTGTCAACACCTCGCCGCCAAGGTTGGGGATCTGGCTCGCGTACGCCTCGCTGAGACGCATCGCATCCCCGTAGCCGGCGTCCTCCTCCAACGCCGCCGCGGCGATGCCGGTCAGGTCGAGGTAGGGGAACCTCTTCCCAACCGCCTCCGGACCCAGCACCTCTGTCTGTACACCCAACCCTCGGTGCATGGCAACGTTCTCCTCCAGGGCTTCAGCGTGGTCCTCCCCGGCCAGGATGAGGAGGGGATTGGGCGTCATGTGGGATGGCTGTCCGATGGCCTCGTCGAAAGCTCGGAGGAGCTTGATGCTCTCCTGGACGAGGCGAACACAGATTGTGTTGGAGTAGTGATGACGAATGAAAGAGGCGGACCACCCTGTCGCGCCGGCTCCGATGCCACTCTTCTCCACCACGACGACGCGTCCGGCTTCGCGGCGGAGGAGATGGTAGGCCAAGCTCGTGCCATGCACGCCACCCCCGACGATAAGCACATCCGCTTTCACGGTCACCCGAGGGGGAGTCCCCTGGAGGGAATAACCCTTCTGCGGACCCAGGCAGGTGGGTGGGAGGTAAGGTTTTAAGGCCGCCAGAACCTCATTCCTGACGGATGGATTTCGAGGAGCGTAGCGAGGCCTTGCAGAAGGCCCGCGTGGAGAAGGATCGCTTCTTCCGGGGCTCTCACAACTCCCCGATACCCGAAAATGAGCGCCGCAACTTCCGTGGCCTCCGGTACTTCCCCTACAATCCAGAGCTGGTCTTTGAAGTGGAGCTGGAGGAGATCGTGAACCCCGATGAGATCATCATGGCCACCAGCGTCGAGGGGCAGGAGAGCCTCTATCGCAAGGTGGGCTTCTTCGAGTTCGAGATCGAGGGGCTACCGCAGAAGATCTATGCCTACCGGCGGGACGACGTGCACATCCACGGTCCACCCTCCCTGTTCATCCCCTTTCGGGACGGGACTTCGGGGAAGACCACCTACGGCGCCGGCCGCTACATCGACCTGGAGGTCAGCCCCACCGGGAA
>JBHIBO010000022.1:0-23955 GCA_046759185.1 Thermoplasmata archaeon
CTACTCCACGTAGATGGCCGGTCGCCACGGGGCCGCCTGATTGGCTCTGGAGAGGGGGTCTTCAATGTCCGGGTCTCCCTCTTGGTAGACCATCACGTCCGCCCGGAGTTCGGATTGGGCGAAGGGCATGGCCTCCCGGAGAAAGGAAGCCTCGTCCGCTGTCCAGTTGAACGACTCCAGCCGCTCTGGACCTCGCCGGTCCCGGTCTGCGACGAGTCGCTTGGCGAAGTAAGGGAGTGCGGCCCCATGGTCCGCCACACTCGGGTCTTCCCGGGTTTTCTTGATGAGGGTCCCAGGATCCAGCTTCCCTTCCGCCTGAAGCTGGGCAGCCGCCTCGTAAACGATTCGCTTCCAGGCGGGGACCGTATAGAAGACGATGCGCTTGGGTGTCATGCGAGTGGCCTTGAGGATCTGCCGGACGTCGTCGAGGACGTCTTTCAGGTAGGCTTCCATAGCCTCGGCTCTGGGATCGAGGGCGTCCTCGGAGGCTTCTGGGTAGGGGGCCTCCTGGATGAGTCCTTCCTTGCCGAGGGCCTGCCAGATCTCCTCCGCGAGGTGCGGGGTGAAGGGAGCGAGGAGCTTGATCTGCACCTCTTGGAACTCGTCCCAGAGGGCCTCGTTGGGCACCCCCCCGACCCGACGCAGGTACCAGCTCCACTCCCTTTGCAGATCGAAGTACGCATGTTTCAGGGCCGTGCGATGGCTGAGGGTCGCCATGGCCTCGTCGGTTCCCTGCACCGCCCGATGCAGGACGGACCGGAACCAGCGATCGGCCGACCGCCACTCCTCTGTCGTCTGAGGTCGCGTGGATGCCGCCGCGTAGAGCCTCGCAAGCCGCGGTCCGACTGCCTCGGCGAACTCCGCGTCGAAGGTGGCGTCATCCAAGCCTTCCCCACCCTGCGCGAGGGTCATCCGGATCGCGTCCGCTCCCCACTCTTGGATGGCGTCCCGCAAGAACAGCGCACCCGCCCGGGATTTGGACATGCGTCGGCCGGGGACAAACAAGTGGCCGTTGACCCCCAAGGCGCGAGGCCAGAGGTCGGGGGGAAAGATGGCCACGTGATTGAACAACATGAAGGCGTAGTGGTTGGGGATCAGGTCCTTGCCCGAATGCCGCAGGTCAAACGGATACCAGTAGGCGAACTCCGTTCGCATCTCTTCTACTAGGTCTGGGGCAAGCCCCGTGACTTCCGCGACCCCGGCCGCATCTCCGCGGCCCAGGAAAACGTAATCAAAGACCTCGTCCCCCAGGCGTCGGGCGTCCACCTTCCCGTCCTGGAGAAGGTGGGCGATGGTGTAGTACGCCATGTAGATCGTGGAATCCGACAGCGACTCGATGACCCAACCCTCATCCCACGGGAGGCGCGTCCCCAGGCCCTGATGATGGGTAGCAGCCCAGTCGCGAAGCCAGTCGATGACGTAGTGGAACTGTTTCCGGATGGTGTCGGGGTAGAGGGTCATCTCGTCCAGGAGCCCGTGCACCTTCGCCTTCCAGGCGGGTTCGCCGTAGGAGAGAAACCACTGGTCCTCCACCACCTTCACGATCGCCGGAGTCAGACACCGACACACCACGGGCCCGCTGGGTTCGTAAAGAAGGTCGGCTTCCCCGCTCGCAAGCATCTGGGCCTTCACCTTTTCCTTGGCCTCCTCCACCTTCAGGCCGGCAGAGGCTCCCGCCCGGTCGTTCATGATCCCGTTGTAGAACTCGGTCCTGTAGACCTCTTCCTTGGCCTGCTGAAGCCGGGTCGTCTCGTCCGAACGCTGGATCCCCATGCGCTCGACGACGTCCACGGCGGGGGTCGGACCGAATCCCTCCAGGTCGATGATGGCGATGGGATCCAGCGACTGGACGAAGGGCACGTCCAGGTGGTACTTCTCGAGGGCCTCATCGTCCGCCTGGAGCTCCCGCAGCGCGACCAGGTCATCCGGCGCGTCCGACGGCACGCTGCTCACAATGCCAGTTCCGATGTTCTGATCGATGAAGCGCGTCGGAAGGACGGGGATGGGGTCGCCGACGAGGGGGGATATGACGCTCTGGCCCAGGAGGTGGTGTCCCTCCACCGTGCCCAGCACCTTGACTTCCTTGCCCTGCTCCTGCAGCTTTTCGACGGCTCCCTCGTTCAGGATCCATCGCTCGTCGTCGACTTGGGCATCCATGTAGTCGACGTCGGGATCCACCCAGACGTTGGTGGTCCCGAAGATGGTTTCCGGACGGAGGGTGGCGGCCACGAGGTACCGTTGCATTAGGCGAAACTTGAGCAACACGAACTCCTGAGGGACCTCCCCCTCCCCCTCGAACCGATCGTGGTCGCCGATGGGGCTCTGATCCCGGGGACACCATATCACGGGGTGCTTGCCGAGGCGGACGTAGTCCCCGTCCCGGAGCCGACGAAACTGCCACCTGACGAAGGCGTCGTAGGGGGGGTTTTGGTCGGTCGTGATGAACGTCCGCGACCAGTCCACCGACGCCCCGAAGGCCATCAGGTCCTTCTTCGTCTCGCCCGGGAAGACCTGAATCCAGTGGAGCGGATCGGCGAACTTCGGGATCTCCTCCTCGGCGATCCCGTTGTTCCGTAGGATCTCCCTCTGCTCCTCGTCCCCGTCCGCGACCCGCTTCGCGGCTCCCAAGATGGGGAGACCGGTGACGTGGAACGCCTGTGGGAAGAGGACGTTAAACCCTCGCATGCGCTGGTAGCGGGCCATGAGGTCGGCGTGGAGGAGGGTGTACCCGAACCCGACATGCTGCAGGCTGTTGGTGTACGGGTACGGGACATTCACGAAGTACCGCGGGCGGGCCTCATCGGCCCGAGCTTCGAAGGTCTTGGCTTTCGCCCACCGCTTCTGCCAGCGGGCTTCTGCCGTCCGCCAGTCATACCCCTGGCCAGGCATCCGCGCTGCCTAGGAGCAAGGTTTCTTAAACCCTTTTCCGCGGACCCCTCCAGTGGAAACGTTCGTCAGACACGATATGACATCTGTCATAATCGTTATATAGGGACGCCCGAATGCCTGGCGGACCAGCGCCCGGGGTATGACCTGCGTCATACCGGAAACTGAGGTCTGTCCTCCATGGAGACGAGCGAGCGAATCACGATCCGCCTCGACCGGGAGATCCTGGCTCGCGTGGATCGGCTCCTGAATGAGAGGCCTGGGTATGCGAGCCGTTCCCAGCTGTGCCGTGCCGCGTTGCGACAACTCCTAGATTCCCTCGAAGGGCGTAGCACGCGTGTGACAGCCGAGATTCCCACCTCGTATCTCGACTTCTTGGATGCCCTCATCCAAAGCGGGTACTTCCTGAGCCGGGAACAGGCGGCCCAGCGCCTCATCGAGGAAGGGCTCTCCCGGGAACGGGTGAAAGACATCCTCGCGCACCAGGAGTCCATGGGCCGCGCCTCCGGTAAGATCTTTCCCGTGGAGCTGGAAGAAGACAGGTAGGGTTGACGCTGCAGGGCGTGTGGGTAAACAGGGGAGTCCTGTCGACAAGGAGCGAAGAGGGCCGTGCCATAGGCACTGTCAGAAGGGATGGGATGCACGACGGCACCCTCCCCTGTTCCCACCGACCCTAGAGGTCGAAGATGTTCCAGCGGGAGACTGCCCAGGAGGTCCTGCATCAGCTCCCGGGCCATCTGGAAGAACCTCGCTTGCTTCTCGTGGGCATCGGCGGGGCGGGCATCAACATGCTCCGGGCCGTGGACCCGGGGGACGGACTCCGAAAGGTGGCCTTCGACACGGATGACTACGCTCTGGCTCTTTCGCAGGTCCCTCGACAGGTTCACCTGCGGACATCCCTGCCTCATGGGACGGGTGGAGACCCTGACATCGGCCGTGCCGCCGCACGACGACACCTTGAGGAGATTCGCACAATATTGGAAGGCGACATTGTCCTCCTGGCGGCGGGCCTAGGTGGGGGAACGGGCACGGGCGTGGCGCCGGTGGTCGCCCGGCTGGCCCAGGAGAGTGGTCTTCCCGTCCTGGCGGTTCTGGCTTGGCCTTTTGACGATGAGGACCTCGCCGACGAGGCCCAACGGGGGTTCGAGGCGACTAGGGCCCACTGCGATGGGGTCTTGGTTCTTGACAACGAAGCCGCCTTCGCCCTCGCCGACATCGAGACTCCGAGGGACGCCGCCGAGGCGATCAATGCGATGATAGGACGCGTCCTCCGGGAGCTCTCGGACTGCGCGCGCGAGGCCCTGCCCTTTAGCGTTCGGGAGGAACTCGCGGACTTCCTGGAGCGTTTGCCCGCGGGGAAGGGGGAACTCCTCGTGCGCGACGCAGGATGGGACAGTCCTCGAGACGGGGGCGACCCCTTGCCCGTGGATCAACGCGGCATGGTGCAATTCCGGTAGACCCCGACCTGGCCCGTTTCGAGCCGGACCGTCTAAGTGCCGAGAGGAAGGCCGCCTTGGCATGATCGAGGCAGCCGTCGTGCGCAGCGGTCGCGTTTCCCCAGAGATCGAGGAAGCCTTGTCCGACGGAGACCGTCCGAGACCGCCACTCCATCGCAAGGTCCAGATCGACTTCCCTCTTGGCAATCTCCGCCCGAATCAGGAGTTGTTCGCCCCCCAGGATCAACTGGTTGGCTACGAGGGCGTTCGTGTTCACGTCACTGAGCGCGATGAAGCCCGCCTCTCGCGAGCTGTTCGCCCCTCTCTGTTCCGAGGCCGCAAAGAACCCAGCCATGCCGGCGAGAACGGTCGCCACCGGGATCATGATCCGAGGAAGGTCTCGAGACGGGTTCGCGCCTCTTGCCCCTCAGCCATTTCTCCCTCATCGCGGAAATCCAGCCCTCCAACAAGCCTTGTTCAACTCCCCTGGGGACAGCCGTTTCTCGGCCGAGAGGATCGACGGCGTCGGCCTGCACCGTGACGGGAATGGGGTGAGGGCTTCCAATTACCATCCCCCCCGGAAGGCTATTAACGTGTGTCGGCCTCAATCGCCCTCGCCATGGTGACCTTCAGCGAGTCCATCCCCTTCGAGACCCGAGGCGAAGTCGAGATCCGCGATCTGACCACAGAGGTCACGGGGATCATCCGGCGTTCCGGCCTGCAGACAGGCATTGCTTGCGTCTTTTCATCCAGCTCCACGAGTGCCGTCACGACCTTGGAGTACGAACCAGGCCTCCTGCAAGACCTCCCCCGGGCCCTGGAAAGGCTTATTCCAAAGGGCCTCGAGTACGAACACCAGAAGACGTGGCAGGACGGCAACGGCCACTCCCATGTGCGGGCGGCCGTCCTGGGGCCAAGCCTGTCAATCCCCTTCGACGCGGGCCGACCTGTTCTGGGGACCTGGCAGCAGGTCGTCTTCGTCGATCTGGACAACAAGCCGCGGCAGAGGAACGTCCTTGTTCAGCTGGTTGGCGAGTAGGCCTTCGGCTACGGTCAGACAGCGCGGGGATGCCCTCATGACGGCAGCGGTTCCCTCGGGCAGAGGCATCGGGTCATAGCCGGGGGGGCCAACTGCGACGCGTAAGCGGCTGCTCTCGGGTAAGAACGGCGCCACGCGCCGGACGATTCTGGCCCTTGCGTGGCCCGTCATCTTGGCCAACATCCTGCAGACGTTGACCACCACCATCGACCTGCTCATGGTCGGACGGCTTCCCGACCCCGCGGTGGCTCTCGCGGCGGTGGGCTTTGGAGGCCAGATGGTGTTCTTCACGTTCACCATCATGATCTCCATCACGTCTGGGACCATTGCCCTGGTGGCTCGCTACATCGGGGCGAAGGAACGGGAACGCGCGGACGGCGTCCTGGGGCAGAGCCTCCTCCTCGGTGTGGTCCTTTCGTTGCCCGTCATCCTCGTCGGTCTCCTTCTCGGGGACTCCATTGTCGCCGTCTTCGGGGCCGAGGCAGAGGTGGTGGCCGCGGGAGGGTCTTACATCCGAACGGTCTTCGTCGCTGCACCCGCCCTCTTCATCATGTTCATTTCCATCGCCGCTCTGCGGGGAGCGGGGGATACCCTTACCCCCCTTCTCGTCGGTGTCCTCATCAACGTCTCCAACTTCGTCCTGAACTTCCACCTCATTTTCGGGGCCCGATACGCCCTGGGTGGCCTCGAACTCGTCATCCCCTCGTTGGGGGTCGTCGGGGCGGCCATCGGAACCTCCCTCTCCTATCTCTTGGGGGCAATCACCTATCTCGCGCTGTTCCTCCGGGGGAAGCTGCGCCTTCGCCTCCTCCGTCCCCGTCCGCTATGGAAGCGTGAGACCGTACGGCGCATCCTCCGTATCGGGACCCCGGCCGGGATGGAACAGGTGGCCTTCCAGGCCGGGATCCTCATCTGGATCGCGATGGTGGTCTCCTTCGGGACGGAGGCCTTCGCCGCCCACAACATTGGCCTTCGCATCGAGTCCTTCGCGTTCATGCCAGGCTTGGGGTTCAGCATCGCCGCAGCGGCTCTCGTCGGTCAGAATCTGGGAGCCGAAAAGCCCCAGGAAGCAGAACGAAGCGGTCGCGAATCCACCAAAATGGCCCTCCTCATCATGGGCACCATCGCGGTGGTGATCTTCGTCACTGCCCCGTTCATCGCCCTTGCCTTCACGAACGACCAGGCCGTCCTGGACCTGACGGTTCTCTTCATTCGCATTCACGCCCTGAGCATACCCGCGGTCGGCGTGTTCTTCAGCGTGGCGGGCGCCCTGCGAGGGGCCGGCGACACGCGCTGGCCCTTCTACGCGACCCTCGTCGGGATCTACGGGTTGCGTCTTCCCTTGAGCTTTTTCCTCGGATTCCAGCTTGGGCTCGGACTCGTGGGGGTCTGGGCCGCGCTACCCATCGAGTACTACCTCCGATCCTTCATCGTGGGCCAGCGCTTTCAGACGGGTACGTGGAAGGCCGTCGCCGTGTAGAAGGAGGCGTGGCCAGCTCGTTGCACTAGGGTTAAGAAGCACGGCTGGTTAGGACGGGTTGGCTTATGCTCGACCCCGATGTCCAGAGTCGTCCCGCGGAACTCCGGTTCAAGCTGACCCGCGTGGGCGTGACGGGCGTCAAGAAGCCCGTTCACATTCGCCGTCCGGGTCGTTCCGATACGCTAACGGCAGATTTCGACGTCTTCGTGGATCTCCCCGCCACCATGAAGGGCTCGCACCTCTCCCGGAACCTCGAGGTCGTGAGCGAGATTGTGGAGGAGAGCGTCCAGGATCCCGTCCCGAGTCTCGAAGACCTTTGTGCCGACATCGCCCGGCGCCTATTGGAACGGCACGAATATGCGACGTACGGCGAGGTCGCGTCCCAGGCCGAGTACTTCCTCAAACGGAAGACCCCCCTCGGGAAGGCGACCACGGAGCGCTACGGCCTCGTGGCGCGGGCCCGGGTCACCCGGAGCAGTCCTCTCACCGTCCAGAAGTCCGTTGGGGTGGAGGTGATGGGCATGACCGCCTGTCCCTGCGCCATGGAAACCATCCGGTTCCGCCGCGCTCAGGAAGGGAAGGAACCCGAGAACGGGGAGCCGGTCATTACCCACAACCAGCGTACCGTGACCCGCTTCCTCCTGGAGATTCCCGAGGGGGGCGATGTGGAGGCCAACGACCTCATCGACATGGTGGAGGACAGCCTCAGCTCCCCAAGCTATGAGATCCTGAAGCGAGGGGACGAGGCCGAGGTGGTGGAGCGAGCCCACCAGGAACCACGCTTCGTGGAGGACGTGGTACGGGAGATCCTCGCCCGCCTGTTGAAACGCTACCCGGACTTCCCGGACGAGGTGCAGGTGTGGGTCCGGAGCGAAAGCGAGGAATCCATTCACAAGCACAACGCTGTGGCGGAGCGGGTCACGACTCTCGGTGAGCTCCGGACGTAGTCCCCTCGGGGACGGATTTCCGAATCTCCCTGGCCAATTCCACGAGGTCCGCCAACGGAGCCGTCCTGCGCGACGGCCATCGGCCGGCGGGAGAGTCGTCGGCATAGCGGGGAATCACGTGGACGTGGACGTGAGGCACGATCTGCTGGGCGGCGCGGCCATTGTTCTGTCCGATGTTGATCCCATCCGCCCCCAACGCCGCCTTGACGGCCCGGGCCAGGCGGGCTGCTTGCGCGAATAGGGCGCCCACTTCCTCAGGCTCCATCTCGAAGACCGTCTCGCGGTGGACCTTCGGGAGGACGAGGAGGTGCCCCGGGTTGATGGGCTGAATGTCCATGAAGGCCAGGTAGGTGTCGTCTTCGTACACCAGGACGGCCGTCTCCTGCCCCTGAACAATGTGGCAGAACACGCAGTCCGGCTTACCGCCTGGCACGGCGATATCATGGAGGAGAGTCCTTATGAGGATTCTGGGCTGGGGAGGCCGTCCTTACTGCCTGGCGTGGGCCACCAGAAGTTAATACCCCCCGCGGTCCCTTGACACATCGATGATGCGGGGCCTCTGCTACATCTGTTCCGAGGCTGCTGTAGGTAGCTGCCGGCTGTGCGGCCGTCTGGTGTGCCAGGCCCACCTCCACCTACCTGAGGGGCTCTGCGCCAACTGTTTCGCCGGTAGAGGGGTCTGACACCGTTCAGTCTGCGAGAAGGTCGCGCATTTCCTCCTCGGTCATGTTGAGAGCCTTGAGGAGGTAGTCGACCGCCTTCTTGGCGATCATCTTCTCTGTCGTCGCGTCCAGGTACTGCTGCATGACCACGGGGGCTTGTCGGTAGTAGTTGACCGCGAAGTCCGAGTAATACAACGCCGCGTTCTCCTCATCGACCTCGGCGGCCCGGTTGAAGGCTTCCTCCGCCGCCTTGAACCGGCCCGCGTCGATGCAGAACAGGCCGTACGCGTTCAGGTACTGCGGGTTGTCGGGTTCCAGCTCGATGGCTTGCTGGTAGAGGGTCGCGATGTCGCCGGGTTCGAGGTCTCCGACTCCGAGGGCCGCCTCGGCTTGGCAGAAGAGGGCATAACCGTTCTTGGGATCCTTCTTCGCGGCGGCCTTGAACTGGCGAAACGCCTGATCGTAATCGAGGCGGCTGAGGGATCGCTCCCCCTCGGCAATCTCGGCGGTTGCGTCGGGCATGGCGACAATGGGGCCATCACCGGTGGCGCTTTAGCGTTTTTCCTAAAAGACCGAGCGGGAGTCCTTCAACCATTCCAGGTCGTTCCAGATCAGCGTCCGCATGTCCTCGAGCCCCTCGAGGGCCATGACCAGGCGTTCGAGGCCCAATCCCCAGGCCAAAACGGGCGTCGCAATCCCCAAGGGGGCGGTCACCTCCGGGCGGAAGATACCGGATCCCCCGAGTTCTAGCCAGCCGCCCGGGAGGCGCACTTCCGGCTCGAGGCTCGGCTCCGTGTACGGGAAGTAGCCCGGGCGGAACCGGACCTTCAGCCCCATCTTGCGATAGAACTCCCCGATGATTCCCATGAGCATCGCCAGGTTGGCCCCCTCCTCCATGACGACGCCCTCAATCTGGTGAAACTCCGGGAGGTGCGTGGGGTCCGGAGGATCCCGGCGGAAGTTCTTGCCAATGATGAAGACCTTCTGGGGGGGATCCGGGTGCTCGGAAAGATACCGAACGGTGTTCGCCGTGGTATGGGGCCTCATGATGGGCTTCTTCGCCTCGTCCACCGACCAGGGGTAACCCCATCCTGTCGACCCGGTGGTCCCCCCGTGCTCGTGGGTGTCGGCCACCTGGCGGAGAACGGCCTTGGGAGGTAGATCGAATGTCAAGTCCTCCTCCAAGTAGAAGGTGTCCAACATGTCGCGGGCCGGGTGGTCCTGAGGCTGGAAGAGCGCGTCGAAGGACCAGAAGGCGGGGCCGACAAAGTCCCCCTCAATCTCCGTGAAGCCCATCTGCAAGAAGATCCGCCGAATTTTCTCGGTGTATCCAGAGAGCGGGTGCTTCTTCCCGGCGTAGGCGGCGGGCGCGTAGGCCTTTACGTCGTACCTGCGGAACCGTTTGGAACGCCATGCGGGGGTTTGCAGTATCTCGGGCGTCAACTGGGCCACCTCCTCCGCAGCCTCCAGGCCTATGGCAAGGAGCCGGCGGCCTCGTTCCGTGAGGTGGAGGGTGCGCGACACGCGTCGTCGTTCTCGGACGATCTCCTTCCGCTGGCGGAGCTGTGTGAGGACCCGAGGGTCTCCCTCACCCTCCTCCAGGTCTCCTTCCCCGAGGCGCTTGAGAAGGAGTTCGTCGGCTCCCTGCATGTTGGCGGCGAGCCTCCCCTCCTCTCGAACCCGAACATGGGGTGTGGTCCCCGTTTCCACAATGTCCGCCCACCGCTTCCGCTTCAACCAACCCAAGACAACGGGCAACTCCTCCTCGCCGAACCCGCCTTGGTCGGCCAATGCAGGGAGTGAGAGCTCTTCGGCTTCCACAAGAACGTTCAGCGCGCGCCTCTCGGGGAGCTCCTTCTCCGCCCAGGTCGGATCCAGGAGGCTGTATACGCGCACGAGGCGCTCTCGGATCCTGACAAGGCGCTTCGACCGGAGCCAGGAGGCGGCGTTCATGACTTGGACCTCTTCCTGGAAGGAGCCGGCCTCGACCAAGGCCGTGGGGGTGGCCCCGTCAAGGTCCCCTAGGGCGAGGAGGAGCGTGCGTTCCCCCGGGCTAAGCTTCGCCGCAAGGTCCTCAAGGGTCACGGCCATCGGGAAGGGAGGTCCCGGTCATAGGCTTTTCCCGGCCGGGTGGGTAAGGCTGGAACCTGAATGGAACGTAGCCTCCACCCTCCGCCCATTCTCAGGGTGGATAACAAGGTGGTATCCTATAAGTACGCAAAATTTCCGATTTGCGGTGTTCGTAGAAAACGCATCTGTCATGCGTTTGTTCGGGACTCGGACCAAAAGGTGCGAGGAATGGGAAAAATCGGAGAACAGCGGGGACGGGAAGGACCGCCCGTCCGAGGGGATCACGTTGCCCTCCCCCTGCTGAATCAACTCCCGGAGTTCTGCTCCGTCCTCCTCTCGGGGCCACCGGGGGTGGGGAAATTCGAGTTCTTGATGGAGGCCCTCGACCGATACCTGGAAGACGGCCAACCCGTGGTGTTCGTCTGCATCGACGTGGGGCCCGGGGAACTTCAAGCTCATCTTCGGCGCTCTGGACGAGATCCGACGCTAGTTCTCGGACGGGGCCTCTCTGTGGTTGACGGTTTCACCGCCGCGGTCTCCGACGAGGGAATCGAGGACCGGGAAGGGGTTCGTGTCGTAAGCAGCCTCTCCAACCTGGAAGGGCTGGGCATGGCCATCACTGAGGGGGCAGCCAACCACAACCGGCCTGTCAAGGTCTTCGTCTACACGATCTCCACCCTCTTTCTCCATAACTCCGCTCCTTCCCTCAGCAAGTTCTTCCAGATCGTGTCTGCGCGGGTCAAGACCCAGATGGGCACCATCCTCTACGCCTCCCAGGCAGGCGTTACCGAGGAGCGTCAAGACAACCTCCTCCGATCACTGGTCGATGGGGTCATCGACATGCGCTTCAACGCGTCCCTGGGACGCGAGGTGATGCTCCATCACCTGCGCGGCTACCGTATCGTACCCGAGTGGATTCCCATAAGGGAGGATGGGTATAGGGCGGGCCATGCCGCGCCGGCCACCGTGTCGCGATATGCTTCGAAGGGGGAGAACGCGTGAAGGCGGCGATTGGGCTCGAAGCCCTGGACCGGGGCCTGGATGGGGGCCTCCAGCGACCGTCCTCGTTCCTCCTCTCCAGCGAGGTCATGGCGGAGAAACGTTCCTTCGCGGAGCAGTTCATCGCCACGGGCCTCCGGGCAGGGGAGACATGTCTCTATCTTGACCTCTATGGATCGCCTCGTCTCGCTCGCCACAAGTTTGCCCGGTTCGGGGACCTTCCGCTGGAGCATCTCGTCGTAGCGAGCCTCGGCCCCTCCTCCGACGGATCGTTCGATGAAGCGCTCTCAAAGAGTGTTCCCGGAACCGCGGAGATCCTAGAGAGGGTAGAGGCTCTCCTGGTCGACAGACAACCCACCCGCGTCATCCTTGACTCCCTGGACCTCCTTGCGGAAGAACTCCCGAAACCGGCGTTCGATGCGTTCCTGCGGGATTTCACGGACCTGCTGAAGACCTCGGGGGCCGTAGCGGGGCTTCTCTTCGTCGAGTCGAGCTACGGCAACGGAGGCACACCGGAAGTCCTGGAACGGAGCGAATACCGCTTCGAGTTCCGCTCCGCCCTCCGTGAAGGCGCCCTGATCCACAAGCTACGGCTGAGTCCGAGCGGCCAGAACCGGCTCGCCACACGCTGGATACCTTTCGTCTTTCGCGAGGGTCGGGGCCTGGTCTTACACTTCCCCCGTGTCCTCGTGGCCGGCCCTTCGGGGTCGGGCGTCTCCACCGTTGTCCGCAAGCTTTCGCAGTCTCCATCGCGCGCTGAACGCCGGCAGGGTCCTGCCGCCTTCGACTACGGACATGCAGAGGGGGCTGGATGGGAAGCAGAGCTCGTTGGTACGCCCGGGAAGAAACGGTTTGCGTTCCTCCTTCCGGTCCTCATGCGGGGAACCCAAGGCCTCCTTCTGGTCATCGACAGCACGAGGCCAGGAAAACTAGACGACACGATTGCGCTGCGAGAGATGGTGGGGAAGAAGGTCCCCACCGTTGTCGTCGCCAACAAGGCGGACCTCGAGGGAGCCATGACGATGGTGCAGATCCGGGAGGGGTTGGACCTCGAAGATGAGATCCCGATTGCCGAAGCGAGTGCCTCGAAGGGTCATGGGCTTCAGGAAGCCCTTGAGCAACTCATTGATGTCATGATCTGGGGGTGGGCCGCTGCGTAGCATCCTTCCCCCCTTGGAATGCGAAGCGAGATGAGACAACAAGGAACGGAGTGAGAATGCCAAAAACAGAGACGAAGGTGGTCGTCCAGGAAGAGGATCCCGGCGAGGGGTTCGTCAAGAGTCACATTGGGGCCTTTGACGAGATCCTCGGAGGCGGACTCCCGCGAGGGCACGTAATCCTCGTGAGCGGACTTCCGGGGACCATGAAGTCCACCCTGGCCTACAGCATCCTCTACCACAACGCGGCGGAGGAGGGCCGAACCTCCCTCTACATCACCCTGGAGCAACGGAAGCCGAGCCTCCAGCGTCAGATGGCGAGTATGGGGTTCGACCTGGGCCGAGTGGCGGGGCAGCTCCACATCCTAGACGTCGCGACGCTGCAGAAGCGAACGAAAGACACCGAGCGCGGGCTGTGGGTCGATTTCCTCCAGCGGGCCGTCGAGTTCCGGAAGGAGCTGGACGTGGTCGACCTCATTGCCGTTGACTCTCTGGAGGCCCTAGAGGTTCTGGCCCAGTTCCAGGATCGCCGGCACGACCTCTTCCGCCTCTTCGATTGGCTTCGGAGCCAAAAGGCGACATCCTTGCTGATCACGGAAGCCCCGCCGGAGCCGTTCCTCCCAGGCGTCTTTCAGGCCACGGGGAACGAGGCGGACTACCTCGCCGATGGGATTCTGCATCTGAAGATGCACGAAGTGAGCGAGGTGGACGTGCAGCGTCGGATTCGTGTCGTCAAGATGCGGGCTGCGGACCACAAGACCGGATCGTACGCCCTGGTCTTCGAGAAGGGCGGCTTCAGCGCCACCCGGGCCATGAGCGGCTCCTTCTGACGGAGAGAAGGATGGCGCGGCGCAGGCGCGAAGCGGATGCAGCCGAGTTAGCAGCGAAGCTCGAAGCTGCCGAACGCGCCTCTTTCGCCGACGACTACGAAGGCGCCCTCGCCAGGTACGAAGAGGCTCTCCGACTCGACGAGGGCGAAGCGAACGCTTGGGAAGGGAAAGCTCAGGCGCTGACGCGACTCGGCCGCTATCCCGAAGCCGCTGCCGCCTACGAACAGGCGCTCCTACGGAGCTCCTCCGATGCGACCAACTGGCTGGAACGCGGCCGCGCCCTGCGAGAGGAGGGGCACCTGGAAGAGGCGTTACCGTGTTTCGAGGAGGCCGTCCGCCTCGAGCCCCGCATCCTCGTAGCCCGGTTGGAGCTCCAAGAGATCCTCGCAGACATCGCATGGGAGAGCCAACGGAAGGAGGGTCAGGGTCGGGTCGAGGATACGCCGGTTGTCGAGGGACGGGTTCCTCTACTCGCCACCCACATGCCTCCCCTGGACGCCTCCATGCGAGGGGGGTTGACCCCGGGCTCCGTTCTCCTCGTCCGGGGCATGCCCGGAACGTTCAAGACGAGCCTTTGTTTCTGGATCCTGTATCAACAGAGCCTCTGGGAGGGCCGGAGAACCCTCTTCATCACCCTCGAGCAGACGAAGGAGAACCTCATCCGGCAGGTGGCCTCCCTCGGGATGGACCTCGAAGCGACGGCGGGCCACCTTCGCATTCTGGACCTGACCCGGCACCGACGGGCCCTTCGGTCGGACCGAGACCCCCAAGCGTGGCTGGAGACCCTCGAGGAACGCGTTCAAAAGGAGAGGAAGAGTGGCGTGCAGTCCCTGGTCCTGGATTCCTTGGACGCCCTGCAGGATCTGGCCGGCTTTCGGAGTCGTCGGGACGTCTTCCGACTCTTTGAGTACCTTCGTTCCCTCGACGTCACGTGCTTCCTCACCTCGGAACGGTTCGAGATGGTCTTCCGTGGCCGTCGCATCCGGGTCGTGGACGCCGCCGACTTTCTGGCCGACGGGATCATGGAGCTGAGTTGGAGAGAGCGGGAGGACGGGGAGTTCCAACGAGGCCTCCGGTTGGTGAAGGTTCGGGACAGGCCCCACACGACGTCCCTCCATCATTTAGAGTGGGACGGCGGGGTCAGGCTGACTCGAGCTCTGGTAGGTCCCCGTCCTTGAGGAGGAAGTCATCTAGGCGGTCGCGTGCCTCCTCCCGGCGGGCCTGATGGGTCTCCAAGAAGGAGAGTACCTTGTCGGCAAGCTCCTCCTTGCACTCCCCGCACAGGCGGTTCCCGCTGCGACAGGTGTCGTTGACCTCCTGAAGGTGCTCGTCGTCCATCTCGAAGAAGTAGGCATAGTGGTGGAAGATGGGGCAGATGTCCGGCTTGCCTCCGTTTCTCCGGTGCTCCTCCACGGTCGCCCCGCCCCCCGTGACCGCGTTCATGATGGACTGACGGGCCGTGTCGGGCGTGTCCGTGACGAAAATGGCCGAGGACGGGTCCGAGGCGGACATCTTGGCCCCCATCCCCTTCAGGCTGGGCATGAGCTTGTTGTGGAGCAGGGCGGGCTTCGGATAACCCAGGCCGGGGGCCACGTCCCGGGCGATCCGGAAGTGCGGGTCTTGATCGATCCCGCAGGGGATGAGGCAGGGGACGCTCTTGCCCTGAATCGCGCTCTCCAGGAAGGCGGGGACGGCCTGGATGCTGGTATAGAAGATCTCGCCGATGTTATTGGACGCGGTGAAGCCGAAAACGGCCTTCACGGTGGAGAAGGTGATTCGTCGGGCGACCTGGAGGACCAAGGGGTACATCCACCGGATGAGGTCCGAGTCGAAGATGATCCTGGTCTTGGCGGGATCGAAGCCCAGGGCGACAATGTCCAGGGCGTTCTCCACTCCGACCTGATGGGACTCCCCCAGGGTCTCGAACCCCCGGAAGAGGAACTTCTCATCGTCGGTGAGTTGGAAGTAGAGCGTGGCGCCCAGGGTGTCCTGCATCCACTTCGTGAGGACCCACGGCATGAGGTGCCCCACGTGGACCTCGCTGGAAGGGCCGCGGCCGGTGTAGAGGTAGAAGGGGTTCCCGGCTTCGTACTCATCCAGGATCCAATCCAGGTCCCGATGGGAGTAAAAGATGTGTCGGGTGAAAAAGGGGTGCAGCTCCCCCGCCTGGCTTCGAAGCCGCTCGAGGAGTTCCTCATCCAGCGCCCGGGTGCCGAACTGCTGGATGAGCCGATTGTAGTCGATCTCCCCCTTGACCTCCCAGGGGGTAACCACGAACTCCTCGGCCATTCGCGGGAGACAATCTCAGGCCGCTAATCAAGGTTCCCTATCTCACACAATGATTCCGGGCCGGCCTCGCGGCGTCCGTCCCCATACACACTCAGCAGTGACGCCGATTTTCGGGACCATCTCAATCTCCTTTCGCCTTGCATGCAGGGCATAACAAAATCGTCCGTCCGCCCCTCTCCGCGAGGTAGAGGTGGGCGACCTTGTTCCCGCACGAATCGCACTGTATCAGGGGGCGTTCCTTTGCCATGGTGAACCTTTGTCGTCCGCGCCGAACGGTGCCCGCGATATCCGTGCGGGCCCGAGATCGTGCCTTTTGAGGCCCTTCGCGTCCGCTCCCTGATTATTGACGGAGTTGGGCTTCAAATCTTCGCCTCCCGGGGCGAGTCAGCCTAGAGTCGATACTGCGAGAAGCACGAGAATGGAACCTTGCAATCCATCTCACACCATGATAGCGTGGCGGCCCCGCATGTCCTCCTCTGTCTGGCCCAGTTTCTCCATGAGGAGACTGATCAGGACGTCCAGGAAGAGGAAGGTGGACTCCTCGAAGAGGGTGCCCAGGGGAGCATGGCGCGGGGCCTCGCGGTCCCTGGGTTCCATGATCGGCACAACGAGACTGGCGGCCCTGCCCAACTTGCTCGCGGGCTGGGCGGTGACCGCGATGACGTGGCCCCCCACCCGGCGGACGATGTTCGCGGTCTGGATGGCCGACATGGTCTGGCCCGTGCGGGAGACGATGACCACGACGTCGTTGGGTTCCACGATGGGTGTGATGGTCTCACCGATGAAGAACACGCGGAGGCCGAGCTGGACCATGCGCATGGCGAAGGCCTTGCCCACGAGGCCTGAGCGTCCGACACCGTAGACAAAGACCTTGGGGGCCGAAGCGAGGAGGGAAAGGGCCTCCTGAACGGCCTCCTCGAACTCGCCCTGAAAGACGGACTCGATGTGACCCACGAGGAAGTCGACGGCCGTCTTGAAAGTCACGTCTCGTCCTCCTCCTTCTTCTCCCGGATGCGCTTCATCACCCGTCGTCCCAGCACGCGTTCCAGAATGACCTTCATGTACATCGCATCATGCTCCAGCAAGGGGGAAGAGGAGATGACGGTCAAGGGATACTCCGCCTCCAGGATGGACTCCACCAGGGGCTCGAAACGGAGGTCGCCCCGCTTGATGGGGGTGTAGCGCAACTCGTTGCCTCCCTCGTGTTCCACGCCGGCGAAGTGGCAGTGGAACTGTCCGTGGGCGATGGGCTCCACCCGATCCAGGAGCTCCCCGAAGTCGGCGGCCTCCCGGAGGCTTCCTCCCTCCCGGGCGTGGATGTGTCCGAAGTTGAGGACCGGCATCACCTCCGGTACGGCCTCACTGATGGCCACGACCTCGTCCACGCTCCCGACGACCTCCTGGCGCCCACTGGTCTCCAGACCGATGAGGGGGCGAAGACCCTGCTTCCTGAACCACGTCGAGAGGTCCTTGACGCGCCCGATGATGCGCTCCAGGGCCGCCTCGGGGGTCAGTTCGCCGTAGAGCCCCATGTGAGTCACCACGACCCGGGCGTCGAGGTGGTGCGCGATCATTCCGCCCCAGCGGATGCTGTCCAGACTCTTTCGGCCCAGCTCGCCCTCCCCGGCCAGGTCCATATAGTAGGGAGTGTGGAGCGACATCTCCACGTCGAGCTCCCGCGCCAACTCCCCGAGGAACTCCAACTCCACGAAGTCTTCCGCGACGCTCCCCACCAACACGTGTAGAGTGTCTCCCGGCTCGATGACGGCGTCGGGATCGTGGACCAACTGGTCGGCCACGCCCTCCCGACGGAGGGCGACCACGAGTTCCCCCGGCAGAGTCCGAGGGGTGAGCCCAACCTCCTCTTCCGTGGGGAACCGCTCGATGACATTGATGCGGACGAGCTGGACCTCCATGGCGGCGAGCCCCAGATTGTGCACGTCCTCGATCCCATCCTCGAGAGTCCGGCCCTTGCAGGACAGGGGAATGCCGGCCGGTCCGAAGCGGATCATAACACACCCAGTCCTTCTCGTTTTTATCGAGAAAGGAACAGTATTAAAACCTTCTCTCCTGCCCGTCGGAGGAGGCCGAATCCGCCAATATCGTGCGTGGAATCCTGCCGGCAACCCTTATATAACGGCGCCATAATGGGATTCCGATGGAGCCAGAACAGCCGGAACTGGTCGAGGTTTCCCTCACGGAACCCGCAGCGGAGAAGGTTAGGGACTTGATGCAGAGCGAGGGTGGGACGTACCGCTATCTCCGCGTCTTCGTGACGGGAGGCGGTTGCTCTGGCCTCAGCTACGGCATGACCTTCGAGGAGAAGGAGGAGAACGGGGATCGCGTCTACGAGACCAACGGCGTCAAGGTCCTGATCGACGAGTTCAGCGAACCCTACGTGAAGGGGATGACGGTGGACTGGCAGGAGAGCCTGATGGGCACGGGCTTCGTGGTCAACAACCCCAACGCCCAGTCCACGTGCGCCTGTGGATCTTCCTTCCACGCATAGCGATTCCCCCGACACACGGGCCATCGCCCCCTTGGTGTGCGAGAAACCTTTTTAGCGCCCGCTCCGTAGAGGCGAGGCCGAGTCCCATGAACAAGCCCGTTCGAAAGTCTAATCCGCTCCTCCTCGCCCTCATCGAGGACCTGAAGACGGTGGCAAGGGAGAACGAAGCCCCCATCTGGCGGGACGTTGCCTTGCGGCTCTCCCGTCCCCGAAACCGGTGGGCCGAGGTGAACCTGTCGCGCCTGGAGCGCTATGCCGCGGACGGGGAAGTCCTGGTAATCCCTGGGAAGCTCCTCGGGACGGGCCGGCTGACCAAGACCCTACGAGTCTCGGCCTTCCAATCATCCGAGGCGGGCCGCGCGGGTGTCGAGGCCGCCGGCGGTCAACTCCTCGAACTTCGTGACCTCGCCAGAGAGAATCCACGAGGCAGTGGGATCCGGATCATGGGATGAACATGATCGTCTACGATGCCTCCGGTCAGATCCTGGGACGCCTGTCGAGCCTGACCGCCAAACGACTTCTCGATGGAGAGACCGTTACCATCGTCAATGCGGAGGCGGCCGTCATCACGGGATCCCGCCAATCCATCCTCAAGGAGTACCGACAGAAGCGCGAGGTGGGAAGCCAACGCAAGGGGCCCCACTTCCCCAAGCGACCTGACCGCATCCTCAAGCGGACGGTTCGAGGCATGCTGCCGTACCAGAAACCCCGCGGCCGAGCCGCCTTCAAGCGACTCCGGGTCTACGTGGGGGCGGCCCCTGAGGTGGAGGGGGAGCCCCAGGAAGCTCCGGGGGCTGGCGTAAAAGGCAAAACCACAACGTATATCACGCTCGGGGAGCTGTCAAATCTACTAGGAGCGCAGTCGTGAAGGGGAAGAAGGGGCCGACCGTCGCGAGCGGGAAGCGTAAGACCGCGGTGGCCCGGGCCGTGGTTCGGAAGGGGCAGGGTCGGGTACGTATCAACAAGGTGCCCTTGGAGATCCACACGCCCGAGATGGCCCGTTTGAAAATCATGGAGGCATTGACCCTGGCGGGTAACCGAGCCGACGCGGTCGACGTCGACGTGAACGTCCGTGGAGGCGGGGTCATGGGTCAGGCCGATGCCATCCGCACGGCCATCGCCCGGGGCCTTGTGGGCTTCTATGGGGACGAGGACTTGGAAGAGCGGATTCGGGCGTATGACCGCACCCTTCTCGTGCCGGACACCCGACGGAAGCTGCCTAAGAAACCGCTGGGGCGAGGCGCTCGCAAGAAGCGGCAGAAATCCTACCGGTGAAACCATGATCATCCCTGTTCGTTGCTTCACCTGCGGCAAAGTCATCGGGTCCTCCTGGGAGAAGTACCTGCTGGCGCTGGACGCCGGCAAGAACCCCAAGGACGCCCTCGATGAGCTGGGGCTCGAGCGCTACTGCTGTCGCCGGATGATCCTCTCTCACGTGGATCTCATCGATGACGTTATCCCCCTCGGCTGATCCGGCCGTCGGAAAACGCTTAAGGCCTGTCGGTTTGGCAGGGGTCTCGTTACCCACCGATAAGGGAGGGGCAAGATGTCATCGACCCCAACTGAGTCTGGCCTGGCCGAGATTGGCGATGCTCGGATCTACTACGAACCTACCGGCGCGGGCCAGCCCCTCGTCATGATTCACGCTGGCGTTGCGGACAGCCGCCAATGGAGCAACGAGTTCGTAACCTTCTCGAAGGACTTTCGGGTGCTCCGCTATGACCTCCGCGGCTACGGAAGGAGCGAACCCGTCGAAGGAGACTTCACTCACCTCCAGGATCTGACCGCATTGCTCGATAGCCTGGACCTTCGCCAGCCTACCGTGGTGATTGGGTGCTCAATAGGTGGTGAATTGGCGATGGATTTCGCGTTGACGCAGGCCCCAAGAGCGCAGGCACTCATCATTGTCAGCTCTGGCCCGAGTGGGCTTGAACTCGACGTGCCCACGCCGGCGATATTCGGTGAGGCGGAAAAGGCCTACAACACTGGTGATTTGGACCGCGTAGCCGAAATCGAAACGCGGATCTGGTTCGATGGGATGGACCGGAGCCCTGAGCAGGTAAACCAGCAGATGCGAAGGCTGGCGTACGAGATGAATCGAAACGCGCTCTCCCTAGACGCAAAGCGACTCGGCAAACGCTTGCCCAATGCCCAGATTCCAGCCGCCGAGCGGTTGGCCGAGCTTGAAATCCCAGTGCTCGTTGTCGTTGGCGCGCAGGACATCCCTTATATCCTCGCCGCCGCCGATCATATGGTGGCCAACATTCGATCCGCTCGTAAGGTAATCCTTCAGGATGCAGCCCACCTATGCAATCTGGATCAGCCTGATGCCTTCCAGCGGAACGTCCGCGAGTTCTTGGAGGCGCTTGCACAATGAATCCGCACACATTGAACTCCTCAACATCTATATGCGCTGGCTGTCGGTACTGGCTACAGGGCCCGTAGGGTAGCTTCCTATCCTGTCAGCGGTCAGCGGCTTTCGGACAGTTGACTGCTTGCAGTCGATAAGCATATATGGTATACAAGTATACAAACGTGCGTGTCTACAACCGTCAGAATCCGCAAGAGGGCGAGCCGCAAACTGGATCGCCTGGCCGCTCGAATCCTCCTGCGAACGGGGCGGAAGATTCCCAAGCAGGAGCTGCTGGACCTCATTCTCGAGGCGGGTCTGGACGAGGAGTCGCTTCTGGCGGGACTCCTCGAAGTCCGCCTCCCCCTGGACGACACCGCCTGGGATCGGGTGCAGCGCAAGTCGACAGATTGGGGCGTGGTGACGAGGGAGGAAGAAATCGACCGGCTGCTCTACGGGGTCTCGGAGTGACCGTCTTCTTGGACACGGGCGTCCTCGTGGCCTATAGCAACCAGCGGGACCAGCGCCACGATCGAGCCTCAGCGCTTCTCGACGAGATACGGACCGGCGAGTATGGCGTTCCCTTCACCTCTGACTACATCTTCGACGAGGCGGTCACCCTTGCCCTGATGCGTACAGGCCGCGACGATGTTGTGCTCGGTGTGGGGGACCTCATTCTGCCCTCCTCGCGGGAGGAACGTTTTCTGGAGTTGATTCATACTTCCGAGGAGGACTTCGTCGAGGCCTGGTCAGCGATGCGCCGCCACGTAAGCGCCGGACTCAGTTTCACCGATTGGGTGACCGTCCAACACGTGCGTCGTCGAGAAATCGATCGCGTCGCGAGCTTCGATCGACGGCTCGACGCCTGGGTTCCGAGGATCGAGTAATCCCGGTATGGGCCGTAAGCCCCTTCCATTCCCGCGCTCCTTGAGTTAGGTCTGACAGGCTAACAGCTGCTCTGAAGGTTGAAGAACTCTCAACATCTATATCACCGGATCTCGGTACCGACCACAGGGCCCGTAGGGTAGCTTGGTAGCCCGTCTCTCACAGATAGAGGTTTGCGAAAGTTGCTTCTGGGTGTAGTCTATTTTGCTTCTGAGTCATATCGTCGGGCTGGAATCCACATCGCCCGACGACCCATCAGCCCCTTTACATGCATCAGGTCGCGTTTCTTGGTTTGACTGCAATTGCCCTCGACCACCGCGGATTCGTGACGAGTCCTTATCGAACGCGGGTTTACGAGGCCCATGCCTTATCGTTGCGAGCGAAATCAGCCCTTCCGGTTCCGATCCTCCAGCGGAGGAGGCCCCTTACGTCCAATGCGCCATCTCCAGTAGACCAAAGTCGCGACCGCAATGGAGAAGGCCACGAGGACTCCAATGATCACCGTGAACAAGACATCAAGAGAGGGTGAACCCGATCCTACCCCTAGGATCCAATTCCCTCCTGCAAAGATGACACGCACTTGGTTCGAGGGTAAGCCGTATAGGGCTGCCGACCTGACATCCGGGTCGGAGAACTCCAGCTCCCACAACACGTCACCAATCGAGCCGTTAAAGGCTGTGGCCCCGGAATTTCTGATAGCGAGCACGTCTGAACGGCCATCACCCTCAAGATCCACCCCCAGGATCCCAAGAGCCCCATCGCTGACAGTCCAGATCGCATTGCCTGTTCCCCCTTCCAAGACCTGAATCCCACTCTCCTCATGGGATACAGCCACATCGCGACAGGACGTCGACTGCAATGGGACGGCCGCGACGCTCTGGATCTCCCCCGAGGGGTAGGTCCTCGACCACACCAGGGCGCCGAAGCGATCGTAGAGCGATAGGTTCGCCGGCAGTGCCAACCAGGGGTCCCGATCTAGAGGCACGAGTATCTCCTGATAACCGTCACATGTGAAGTCGGCGATGATCGGAGCCTGCAGCACCTGGCGAATCAGGTCCCGTGCCCACGGGGTCTCTCCATCTTCTCTGATCACAGTCAAACGCCCACTAGTATCCAAGGACGCGATCTCCAAAAGACCGTCTCGATCGAGGTCGCCCAGTCTGGGGGGCGTGACGGGTACCGTACTATTCGATAGGAAGTCCAGGCGACCGGATGCCAGGTCGACGAGTGCGAGCCCTTTGGAGAGAGTGTCCAAATCAGACACGTACCCGAAGACCAACTTCGCAGACCCCTGAAGGGAGGTGGCGAAAGTGGGAGACCCGAGAAAGATGCCTTGAACTTCCCATTCCGCGCGACGACCGTCAAGGAGGGTGAGGGAGGCCGACTCATCCGCACGCGTCAGGACGACCACGCGGAGGTCGCCGTCTTGGTCCCTTCCCACGACGCCAATCCACCAAACAGCATCGCCCAAGCTAATTCTGTCGATCTCCTCCCCAGTGTTGACGTCGAGGAAAAGGATGGTTCCGTCTCTTGTCCCTGTGACGAGCTGCCCAAAGGCGGTCACGATGGGAGCGGTGATCTCAGCAACGGTCGTGTACCGCCAAAGCACCGAGGGATCACGAAGAATTCCCCGCCCCTCCCTGGCATTGGTACCGGAGGGGTCATGGTAGGGGACGGGCCATCCAGAGACCTGGCTGGCAGACGCGTTCCAGGTCGCCACCAGGAGAATCAGGCTCAGCACGATTCCCCACACGCGAATGAGGACGCTAAACGACCCAGCTTTAGACTTCCGCGGAATCATCGGTCCGGTCTCAGATGGGGCAAGGAGGTGCCTGGCAACAAGCTAAGACACAGGTCTGGTAAAGATATGTGCAAGACTGACAATTCCAAGGTTGCTCCCAACACTCCACTTGGCACTGCACGTACTTGACATAGCAACAGTCAAGACACCAGACATAGCTTGGAGGATCCCACTAGCATTCCTCCCAACCCACGGAGGTCTGGACCGCGTCCTCTATGACATGGTTCTTTGCATCCACGATCGCTATAAGTGTATAGCTAAGGTTGAGACCTTCAATCTCCACGACAGGAATGAACACATTGGCCATGCCCGCGGACACGTTTATGACAACAACTGAGCGCGACTCTAGGACTTCATGGCCAGTTGCTTCGGATACCCTCCTAAGTTCCCGTAATGCAGACGACGTCCACGCAGTATCGAAGATTATCCTCGTGGATTCATGTGAATGAATCGCATCGCTCCCTGCAGCTAGCACTAAGTTCTCACGTTCTACGTAAACACTTAGAGGTACGCCAGAAGCGCTACATCTTGGAGCGTCCTCCTCAGAAGCTAGTTCGTCCGCCTTAGCAGTACCGAGGATCGGACTGGCCATCACAAGAAGCATGACAAGTATCA
>JBHIBO010000023.1:0-22515 GCA_046759185.1 Thermoplasmata archaeon
AACAAGCCATGCAAACCTCGGATCATGTTTCCTTCCTCCCGGGGACCCACCGGCATCCAGGCCGTGGTCTTAAGACCTACGACTGGGGAGGATTCGACGAGATCCCGATCCCAGGGATGACATTTCAGCCCCTTCGCGCTCCAGGAGCGCTCGCTTGGTCGCGGGGCCGGACCCGCCGCTGTAACTCCCGATGCCGCCCGTTGCGGGGACAACTCGGTGGCAAGGAATGATGACCGGGATGGGATTCCGGCGGCAGGCGTTGCCCACGGCCCGGGATGCCCTGGGACGACCGAGACGCCGGGCAATCTCGCCGTAAGTGATGGTCGTACCCGGACGGAGCGTGCGGAGCAAGGCGAGGACCTCCTGGTCGAAGGGCCCCACCTGCAGGTCCACGGGAATGTCGCTCAGGTCCCCCTCCCCCGTTCGGATATGGTCGAGGATCCGCATCAGATAGGGATGGGAGGCTTCCCCTTCCTTGAGGGGTTCGGAGGCTAGCCGGACCCGACGCACCCGGTCCCCGAGGACCTCCAGCTGGACATACAACCCGAGTTCTTGGCTGAAGCGTGAGTAGAGGGCGAGGGCCTCCACTGCCGGGCCCGGGGACGCTTCGTCCGACCCGGTCGCTCTGATTCGTATCAAGGGAAGCATCGCCTGAATAAGGTGCCCCTCGGCTCGATGCAGGTGCTCTTGGAAGGTGCTCCGACTGATGTCGAGGGCGGGGCTGACCTCGTCCATGGTCACCCGCCGGGGGAAATCGTAATACCCCGCATCGAAGGCCGCTTGGAGGGCACGCGCCTGCCTCTTCGTGAGGTCCGGAAGGAAGAGCGGGGAGCCAAGGGCCTCGTGGACGGCGGACTCGCTCGCCATGGTACGCTTCGAAAGGAGCCGGGCGTCCGGGAACAGATCCTTCACCTCCTGCAAGTCTGCGGCCTCGCCTACGAGGAGAGTCACGCGCGCCTCCCCCTTCGCCCACCGGATCGGAGGAACGACGTGCGCGGCCCGTTCGGCGAGCAGGCGGATGACCTCCTTTTCTGTCTCGCCTCCCTCGAGGACGAAGGTCTTTCGCCCGTCGGCCGTGACGGCGTGAAGGGCCGAGTTAACGCTCTGGAGGGAGCCCTGCGCTTCATCCAAATCATCCTCCGAGCCGAAGGCCTGCAGGACGAGTTGGGGGCCCAGGACATAGGCGTCGATCACAAGGTCGTGGCATCGGGCCGTGAGGGCCTGCAGAAGGCCTGGCGATCGCGTGGCGAGCACAACCTTGAAGGTCGGGGGGCCTGCTCCCGCGGCCTGGGGAAGTTGGCCTTCTCCCGCTGCGGAGCTGCCGTCTTCTCCCGCGAGGGCGCGTTCCATGGCCATGCCATGTGCCTCCTGATAAAGACGATTGCCCCGGCGATAGCCGGTCTATGGGGGATCTATCCCTTCTTCGCCTCAAGGCACGTCGTTCCGCTACGTCACCCGGTGCGGACTTCCGCATACCCTCCTAGGGAAAACAAGATCGTGAGCATCTGGACGACCGCGAGGAGTTCGTCGCCAGGAAAGCGGAGCTGGGAGATCGCGACGGTCGTTGCGAGAATGATGAGAGCCAATAGCGCGGCCGCCAGGAAGCCCCATGGCCTGAGTTTCCAGGCGAAGTACGCGATCACCACATGGATGGCCGAAGTCGCCACGGGCACGAAGATCAAGGGGAAGTCAAAGAAGGGGGACCCGGGAAAGAATGCGAGGATCGGTCCGGCAATGGCACTCACCAACAGCCAGAAGACTGTCCCCTGCACTGCGAAGCTTCTCGCGGGGGCCTTTGCTGACGCCACGCGCCAAGGAACACCTCGCTGCTATTTGCCAACCCTTCTCCGGAGGGATCTCGGCTGTCCGGCCGGCATCGAGGTTGCCCTTGTGGGAAGTTCCGCGCTTCTTCAGGAGGATTGATCGTCCGTCGCCCAACTCCAGGCGCTAGGTTCTTCGATTCAGGTAGACGCCTAGGACGATGAGCCCCCCGCCGGCAACGAGAGAGAGGGAGGGTGCTTCGAAGAGAAAAGCAATCCCCATGCCAGCTGCGATAACGGGAACCATCATCTGGTACACGCCCCCCTGGGAAGCGGTGATGCGCTTCAACGCCCAGTGCCAGGCGACGTAGCTGAGGGCCGTGCTGATCGTTCCGAAGTAGAAGACGAGGCCCCAGCCCTTGAGGGAGACGGGCACGTCGAGGAAGTCCCCCGGACTCGCCAGGAGCAGCGCGGGAAGGGCCACCACCGTGAGGATGGCAAAGCTGTGCCAGGTGTAGTTGAAGTTGCTCGTGAACCGTCTGCCGAACACGGAGTACGCGCCCCAGGACACCCCCGTCACGATCATCAGGACGACGCCGACCCCTGTGACCAGGGCCACGCCACCGTACGTCAGGACGAAGACCCCGGCGACCGCAACGGTCAGGCCCACCAATTCCCTCAGCCCTGGCCTCTCGCGCTCGACGGCCATGCCCAGGAGGGCCATGGACAGGACGACGGCGGCGAAGAACACGAAGGTCCCTGCCGCGGCCCCGATGAACAGGTAGCCGAAGGAGATCGAGAAGCCGTAGGACGCGAGGAGGAGACCTCCGATCAGGTTGGCGCGTCTCAAGGGCACGCGGGGGAAGGTCCGGGGAAGAACCAGAGTGAGGACAAGGAGCATGGCCAGGCCGCTGCCAAACCGAATGACCGTCAGGGCGAAAGCGGAGACGAGCCCGTTGGCCACGAGGAAGCGAGTAATCACGCTGTTCGCGGCAAAGGAGAAGACAGCGAAGCCCAGCGCCGCCGCCAGACCAGGGCTCGATTCCCCTCCCTTCACGGGCCTGGCTCCACTGAGCGACCTAGCGAGCATTTCCACGCCGTATGAAAGACAGGTCTGCCTTGGAGGCTACGCCCGGGTGGCGAGGGGTGCCCCCACCGTGGGCCGTGCCGTCCCCCGTGCTCCAACCTCCTCTCCGTGTCCTGGCAAGAAACGGAGGATCGGGGGGTTATTTGAGGCATGCTGACATTCATGTCCGCGACGATTGAAGTTCTCCCCGTTCTCAGATCCAAGGAGGAGGCTAGGCGACTGTATGATCAAATCAGCGGGGTCTACGATCTCCTCGCGGGGCCGTTCGAACGAAAGACCGCCGAGATGGGCCTGGCGCGACTGTCTCTCGGGGCCGGTGAACGCGTCCTGGAGATTGGCTTCGGCACGGGCGCCTGTCTCAATCAGATCGCCGTGTCCGTCGGGCCCGCAGGCAGGGTCTACGGGATCGACCTCTCCATGGGCATGATCGAAGTGGCGCGGCACAGGCTGCGAGGGACCTCGATGATCGGGAGGACGCAGCTATTCTGCGGGGACGGACAGGCCCTGCCGTTTCACTCCGATGTCTTCGATGCCGTCTTCATGAGCTTCGCCTTGGAGCTGTTCGATACGCCTGAAATCCCGAGGGTCCTTGCGGAGGCGGGAAGAGTGCTCACCCAAGAAGGCAGGCTGGGGGTCGTCAGCATGTCCAGGGAGGGCGAGAGGGGCCCTCTCCTGAGACTCTACGAATGGGTGCACACGAAATGGCCAGCATACGTTGACTGCCGCCCCATCTATCCGGAAAGGTTCGTAGAAGACGCCGGGTTCAGGATACGGAGCAAGGAGAGGGTATCGATGCTCGGGTTACCGGGGGAGATCATCGTGGCGTCGAGTGGGAAAGGTGCCGCCTAGTGGCGAGTCCGAGGGGAGAACGCCGTGGAGGGACTCCTGCCCTTCTCTGCGGCCCTGGGCCTGGTCCTCTTCTTGGAGCTTGGTGACAAGAGCCAGCTGGTCACCATCTCCCTCGTTGCCCGCCACCCCTGGCTCCCCGTGTGGCTTGGCGCCTCCCTTGGACTCGCTGCCGTGACCGCCGTCGGGGCCGCAGTGGGCGCTGCCCTGGCCTTCTACCTCACCGCCTGGATGACGGCCATCCGCGTGGGGGGCGGCGTGGTCTTCATCGCCTTTGGGCTGGACCTACTTCCGTCGGGGGGCGGAGGCCGAGGTCACAGCGCAACGGGGCGCCTTCACTGAGGCCTTCACCTTCAACCTCTTGGCGGAGCTGGGGGATAAGACACAGTTCGCCGTCATCGTCCTCGCCACTACCGCCGTTGCCCCCGTCCCCGTCATCTTGGGTGCGAGTCTTGCTCACATCCTCATGGTGACCCTCAGCCTGGTGATAGGGACGAGTCTGGCCAAGTTCCTGGGGAAGCGGTGGCTGAGGCGCATCGCCAGTGGGCTGTTCCTCATCGTCGGGGTCTACCTGATCGGGGAAGCCCTCCTCTTTTGACGGCGCCTTCGGCTGGGGGTCCCAGGCAGTGATGGTGTTCTGCGCTCTATACTGTAATGGGGAAAGCCTCATCGGAGGCTTCCCCCCGTTCCTTGGAGGACGTTGGGCGTAGCCTCTTTCCTCGGAACAGGTCCCCCATGGGACGGAAGAGGTTCCCGAACCGCCAGGATTGAGGACGAAATGAACAAGGAACCTCACGTGAAGGCCGTGATGATCACGGGTGCCTCCACAGGTATCGGCGCAGCATGCGCCCTTCACTTGGATGGGAGAGGTGTGAAGGTGTTCGCAGGCGTGCGGAACGCGTCCGATGGGGCCGCCTTGAAGCAGAACGCCTCCGACAGACTTACCCCCGTTCTCATCGATGTCACCCTCCCCGACGCCATCGCCGCGGCGCGTCGAGTGGTGGCGGATGCCATCGACCCAGGCGGCCTGGCAGGGGTGGTCAATAGTGCAGGCATATTCCTGGGCGGGCCCCTCGAGTTCGCTAGCCTCGATGATCTGCGGGAGGAGTTCGAGGTCAACCTATTCGGAACCATCGCGGTGACCCAGGCTTTCCTCCCGGCGCTGCGCAAAGGGAGGGGCCGGGTGGTGAACATCGGCTCCTACAGCGGCCAGATCGCGCTCCCTTTCCTCGGGCCGTATGCGGCCAGCAAGCATGCCCTCGAAGCCATCTCCGACTCCTGGCGCGTCGAGCTCCGACGGTGGGGCATCTGGGTGGCCGTCATCGAGCCGGGCGTCGTGGACACCCCCTTGCGAGAGAAGGTCATCGAGAAGCTGCGGAAGATCCGGGAAGCCTATCCCCCGGAGGCCCACGAGCTCTATGGCCAGGTCTTCGGGATGACGGAAGAGCAGCCCCAGCGCGGCATGCCTGCATTGCGCGTCGCGGAGACGGTTGAGCACGCTTTGTTCGCCAGCCGACCCAAACGCCGGTACGTCGTGGGCGCCGATGCGATCTTGCTTTCCATCTTCCGTAAACTCCCCGCCGGGCTTCGGGACTGGTACATCGGCAAACACATTGAGACGCGTCATCGTCCCGCCTAATCCGCCGGAATCAGAGGCCTTGACAGGGACGGTACGCCTGGGAGGGATGGAATCTGGGGTCCTAGCGGTCGCGCTTCATCGGTGACGCACCGTGTCCCGAATCGGGGGCCAGGATAGAAACCAAGACCGGCGGGCGGACCGGCCCAGAGAGGTCAGCTCACAGGTACTTCTTGGCTTCCTCCCCGATGGTCGCAACCAGCGTGGGGAACTCCTCCAAAGAATAGGCTGGGGAGCACTTCATATCGGTGTTGAACAGGTGGAAGAGGGGACCGATCTTCCGGGTGAGCTCATCCGGAGAATCGGCCTCGATTACAATGAATCCGTATCGGAATGTGAGCCAAGCGGCGAGGGGCTCCATCTTCTCGATGGCCTTCCCTACCTTGTCTTGTTTTTCGGGGTCCAATTCGAACGCGTTCTTCGTTTCGGCCGGTGGGTTGAGTTCCGCCAAGTACTTCATGCGCGAGGCCAGGATGCCATCAGCCCTAAGCCTCCGGGTTTGCGCTATGGCTGGATGAGACACTTCAGCTGCAGGTCGCCAGTGCGCCTGACCTACGAGGCGCCCTCCGGCCCCATCGCTCTTTCCCAGACAGCCGGGCCGGTCAAACCATGCATCTGCCAGAGGTCTACACGGTCAACGCTCAGACGGCTCAAGGAACGCCGAAGATCTTGCCAGGCTCCTTGGTAGGTACGCTTTCGAGACTTGGTAGCGAGGAAGAAATCATCGCGATGCTGCTCTATCCACGATCCGCTGCGCTTCTCGGCGTTCCCATACAGGGACGCTGTGTCAATATGATTGACACCCAGCTCCAGTAACATGCAGAGTACGCGATCGGCCTCCGCCTGCGTTGCCTTTCTCAAGGCATAAGCAAAGGATACCTCAGCCCCGAGGAACACGAGGAGGGTATGAAAGAAATCCAGCAATTCCCGAAACACCCCGGCGCTTCGCCATGAGCATTACCTTCCCCGCCACTGGAATTGTCCCACAGAGAGCGCCGACGGAACGACCGCTACACACCTTCGAGATGCCAGAGTCGTTGTGACTCTTGGCGAAGAGGACGTGCTGGTCAAGGCAGGTCCTGGGCCCGCCGAAAGAGCCTTATGGAAACATGAAATTCCCCGCTGGGGGAGGAGATGAAGCAAACCGTATGGACCATCGTACTAGTTGTCATTGTGGCGCTGTATGCCGCCTTTAGTGGGATCGCTCTCCTTGGTTTCGGCCCACAGATTGACCCCGCTGCTCAGGTGTTCCAGCTTTACTTCCTGGTCACGCTGGCCGCTGTGGCATGGATGCAGACTCGATGGGGGGCACTGCTGGTGCTCGTCATGGGCTTCCTCTATTTCGTGAGCGAACTCGTTGCCGCGGCACTCTTTCTGTACCCCCAGTTCGGAGATCAGACAGGGGCGTACATCTATGCCGGGATAACCCTCATCGTCCCGTTGTTCGCCTTCCTAAGTTACCGGAGCATCCCGAAAGAGGGCTGAGGCCGCGGGTCGCGTTGATTCCGAAAGAGATCGTGGCAGCGCTTCTGCTGGCAATCGGTGGGATCATCCTCCTGCTGTGGACGGTGTGGGGGCCCTATCTTGAGGGGAAGCACAGGACCGAGGCGAGGAAGGCGGAGATAGAGGCCCAGAAGGCAAAGAAGACCGAAACGCACGTCTGGAACTTCATCGCGCTCGGCCTGATCTTCGGCGTTCCCACCCTGTTCATCGTGGATGGCCTAGTCTTCCACATCGGGGTGCTCTACTCTCCCTATCTGTCTGTCTTCAGCCCGATTGACACGCAGATCCAGGTGGCCGGCGTCGTACTCGCCACCCTCGGCCTCGTCCTCATGATCGTCGTTGGAAGGACACTCATCTTGCAGGTGTTCACAAAGGCCTCCGGGGAGAGGAGGATGGTGACGGCGGGACTCTACGCCTACATCCGTCACCCCTTCTACCTCTCATTCATCCTCATCCCTATCGGCATGTTCCTGATCACCCTCAACGTCGCTGGCCTCCTGTTCCTGCTCCCCTTCCTGTTCTTCACGGATTCCGACCTGGAGGCATGCGGTCGCGAGGGGAAGATGACCTTCATCACCAAGGCCATCGAATGCGAAGAGATGGCGATGATCCAGCGGTACGGTAGGGACTATGAAGAGTACATGGGGAGGACGGGGAGGCTCCTTCCCAGGATTCGGAGATAGAGAGGGTCCCCTTCAGGTGTTCGCGGCCAATGCCGAGGAGCGGGAGCGTAGCACTCATCTGGAGTGTTACGGGAAAGGAATGCTGCGTTGCCTGTCCGATCCCTTGGGAGAGCGGCTTGGTCGTAGTCTATCTCGCCGGAAGGCAGAGAGCTTGATGACGGCTGGGCCTAGGCCCTTTCTCTCAGTGCCATGTAGCTGGCGAAGATGATTACGAGCCCGGCAATGATGGATAGCGCAATGATCGCGTAGGCATCACTAGCCAACGAACCCTCTCCGACCAGTAAGATTCCCCAGCCGGCCGTCGCGATTTCCAGTATTCCCGCGATTATGCCACCAACGAATCCCAACCTGTGGCCCCACCACAGAAGCGGCGCGAAGACCAGTATGGGCACGTAGAATGCGGCTACGACAGCGGTAGAGTTCAACAACTCACCGCCACTGAAGAGTCCGACTGCGATTGCGTAGAAGCCACTGAAGAGGATGGCGATCAAGGCGCCAAGCGCCAACTGATGGTACATGGTTCTCTCCATTGAATACCCCGAGGGGGAATGGAATGCCCAGTATGAAGCAACCCGGTGGAAGATTCTCCGAGACAGCAGCACACTTAGAGGCCTGCGCTAGAATCCAATGCAGTTCGGAGCGCCTGGCTGTAACATTCCATCCGTAATGTTGCGCCGTCCGCGAAGTGTCAGAGAGCGGAGACGAGCAAGGACGGGACCTAGATCCGGGCCTCCACGCGGCTGAGGAACCCATCGAGGACCTGGCGGTAGGCTTCCGCTTCCTCTGCGTGGGCCATATGGGAGCTTTGCTCGAAGACCACCCACTCGGAGCCGGGAATGCCCCGATGCACCGTCCTGGCGATGGCCGGGGTCGCTTCGTCATGACGGCCCGAGGTCACCAAGGTCGGGACCCGGATATCCCCGAGCCGCTCTGTGATGTCCCAATCGCGGAGGGTCCCGACCACATGAAATTCGCTTGGACCGTTCATCGTGTGGTACACCTCCGGGTCCTCCTCGAGCTGGGCGAAGGTCCGATTGACGAAGTCCGGCCACGGGTCGAGGCGGCACAGGTGGCGACGGTAGAAGACAAGCATGGCCTCCTCGTAGGCCGGGTCATCTGTGGTGTCCGCATCCTCGTGCTTCCGGAGGGTCTCCTGGACGTCCGGCGGGAGCTCCGCCCGGAGCCGGTCTGCCTCGGCGATCCATTGGGGGATGCTCGCGGGGGAGCTCGCCAGGACGAGGCTCTCGAGTCCCATCGGGTTCGTCAGCGCGTATTCCATTGCCAGCATTCCTCCCCACGAATTGCCGAAGAGGTGGAGTCGGTCCAGTCCGAGAGCCCTAGCAACCACGCCCACCTCCTCCACGAACAGGTCGACCGTCCATAACGAGGGGTCGTGTGGATGATCGGAGTGTCCGCAGCCGAGCTGATCGTAGAAGATGACGCGGCGTCCGGTGGCGGCCATTCCCTCCAGCGGTTCCAGGTAGTCGTGGGCTGCACCCGGACCTCCATGCAGACAGAGCAGCGGCAGCTTTCCCGGGGCCTCCCGGTCTCCCACCATCCGATACCACACCCGGTGCTGACGGAACGGAATGAAGCCTTCCTTGGCGGGAACGGCGGTCTCCATCTGGCTCCCCCTCTTCTCGCGGATATTCTGAATCGTGTCTTAAACATACGTGCGACCGCAGCCAGCAGGGTCGCGCCACTTGGAGTCGTCCCTCCGGAGGTTCGCGGAGACCACGGTTCTCGATCGATGCGGGCGCTTGAGTTCTCCGGTACCCTTCGCAATCCCCGTGGCGTTTGGGGAGGGGCGCGTCCCACAGACGTAGTGTGAAATACCTCGGCGCGGCGTATCGAGCTCCAGGCTGGGAAGAACACCATGACCACCCGGAACCTTCGCAACCCGGAAAAGGCACTCAGAGAGGCGAGGGAAGTCCTCACCTCGGATCGTCAGGACCTCCGCTCCCTGCTCTACCGGGACATCCTCCTCAACGCGCTGAGGACCAGGAGGGATGACCTGGACATCCTGGACCTCAAGGTCATCCATCGGGCCGTCACCGAGTTTCGCCACGCCGCTCGCATCTTCAAGCCCTACCGTGGGGTCCGCAAGGTCTCCATGTTCGGGTCGGCCCGCGAAAGGAGGGGCAGTCCCTACTACGAGCTCGCCGTGCAGCTTGGCCGCCGACTGGTCGAGAGGGGGTTCATGGTCATCACGGGAGCTGCGGAGGGTATCATGAGCGCTGGGGTTGAAGGTGCGGGACCGGAGAACAGCTTCGGCGTGAACATCCTCCTCCCCTTCGAGAAGGAGCCAACCCGGTTGCTTCAGGACGACCCAAAGCTCGTCAACTTCAGGTACTTCTTCACCCGCAAGGTATTCTTCGTCATGGAGTCCGATGCGGTGGCGCTGTTCCCGGGGGGCTACGGGACACACGACGAGGGGTTTGAGGTGCTGACGCTGCTGCAAACGGGCAAAACGCCTCCGATGCCCGTCGTGCTGATGGAACTTCCGGGGGAGCAGTACTGGGAAACCTGGGACCGATTTGTACGAGATCAGCTGCTCGCTCGCGGCTTCGTCTCCCCGGAGGACCTCGGATTCTATCGGATCGTGCATTCCCCGGAGGAAGCGACTGATTGGATCGCATCCTTTCACTCGACCTACCACTCCACGCGCCAAGTCGGAGATCGACTCGTTATTCGGCTCGAAAGGGAACTCTCAGACGACGACGTGTCGGAACTCAATCGGGCCTTCCAGGACCTGGTCGCGTCGGGCAGAATCTCCAAAACCTCCGCGCTCCCCGAGGAGGAGGACGAACCGGATCTCCTGTCTAGACCCAGGATCGCTTTCTCCTATGACAGGGGCAGTGCCGGGCGGCTTCATGAGCTGATATTGACAATCAACAGGCTGGGCGGCGCGTTGTAACGTACTGGCAGGCCCGTCCGCGAGTCGATGCCGGCAGCCGCCACAGCGATGTCCCCGCCGATCGACTCGCCTCCCATACTGCATGGTGACGAGATACCGAACTCGGCCATGCCCCAATCGATGACACGCAGGGTGTCCAGTGCAGATTGACCGAGGATAGGCCAGACAGTGTGCGGGAAATTCCCCATCGCACGAGTGAACATTTGCTCGACGGGCTCCCCAGTGCCGCGTTCGCCATGCTGCCATGGATCAAAGCTCATGGCCACGAAGCCCGCTGCGGATAGCTTCCGCAGATAGGGCAGCGTATCTTCCTTCCTCTCCATGCCACCAGGCAGCCAGATGGCAAGCCTGGTTGCCGGTCGTAGCTCGCCTGGTGTTAGCCAGGCTACCGGGACGTGGTCGACACGAGAGACCGCCAGAGCCCGTTCATCTGGGCTTTTCATATGCTCCCCAATGTCAGCCAAGGCACGGCGTAGCTTAATCGCTGCGACCGTGGGCAAGCGAGACTTGCTCTCCAATCGAAGGGCGTAGGGAGGTGGCTGAAACAAGGCCAGGGGAGGTCGCACTTCATCCGTGATGCTACGGTCAAGTGGCAAACGATGCTGGGAACGCCGTGGCGGCGTGAAGGAAGTGGAGAAGGCCTCCAACTCACAGTAACCCGTTCAAATATTGTTGAACAACACTTATCCCAGAACCCCGTCTCCAAGCAGAAATCAGACAAGTTGAGGAAGCGAGGGCGAGGTCCTTCTTGCCTCGCTGGGAACCTGGAAAGGAGAGAGCGGCGTGACCGTTTCGAGGCAGGTCTCGGAACGGCGCTGGGGCAGACGGTTCTTCTTGGTAATGTTCTCGATCTGGATCGGGACGGCCCTCATATTCGCGGTCACCGTTGTGAACTGGACCCAGCTCATCTCTCTCGTCCAGTTCGGCCTGATGGTCCTCTTTCTGTTCAGCTTCTCCTTCGCCTTCTCGAAGCGACTCCTCTCCCTCTTTCTGCCGCCCTACGCGCCGCCTGCTCTGGACCGCCTCACCGAGTCGCCGCGGGTGGCCGTCCTATACACGACCATGAACGACGTCGTCCCAGAGTGCATTCGGGCGATCCGCCAGACCTATCCTTGCGATGTGTACCTCCTTGACGACTCCTCAGATCCAGCGAAGCGGGCAGTCGTCGACGCCCTCGCCACGGAAATGGACTTCTCGGTGGCTCGGAGGCCTGAACGCCTCGGCTTCAAGGCGGGAGCCTTGAACAACTGGTTGCAGCTTCACGGTCATGCCTACGACTACTTCGTCCTCCTCGATGCGGACTCGATACTCCCTCCCGACTGGGTGGAGGAGGCCCTGCGATTTGCGGAACACCCCGCCAACCGAGATGTTGCGATCTTCCAGGGTATGATCAATATCTGGAACACGGACCGGCCATTTCCCGCGGCCCTCGCTCCCACCCACCTCCTCAGCCACGATGAATGGGAGCGGAAGCTCGCGAACTACCTCGGAAGTGTGGTCTGCTACGGACACAACGTGATGATCCGTGTCGCACCCGTCCTGGAGATCGGCGGGTTCGACGAGAGTTATGTGTCGGAGGACTTCGCGACGGCCGTCAAGCTCGCCTCCCATGGCCACGGCTCCGTCTTCGTCCCGTTGCACTCCTGGGAAGCGTTGCCGGAGAACGTACGGGGCTTCGTACGGAGGCAGAACAAGTGGACCCGGAGCTCGATGGAGTTCTTCTCCTTCGTTCCCTCGGCTCGCATTCCATGGTGGAAGAAGCTAGTGCTCCTCCAGGTCCCTTGGGGCCATCTCGCGTACGTGGCAATCATGGCGGCAATCCTCCTGGCCGTCTTCGGACGCCTCTCGAGTTTCAACGCCTTTGTGGCCTTCGGTCAGAACCTAGCCGCCGCTCCCTTGGCGTACATCTGGTCCGTCCCCCTGTTCCGATTCATCATCCTTCTCACGCTCGTGACCTTTGCCTTCACGCTTGCGAAACTTGTCCAGGTCCGCCTCCCCCTCCTCGTCTTCCTCCGCGCGAACCTTCTCAGCAAGGCCATCGGGTCGATCATGCTTCCTCACGAGGTCCGCTCAATGGCCGCCTATCTGTTCGACCGGAAACGGCGCTTCCCCGTGACGCCGAAGGACGAACCGCCGATGACGATGAGGGAGATATTGAGGATCGGCAGGGGGACCGTCGCGCTGATCGCCTTCGTGATCCTCGGCTTAGTCCTGGTGAATCCGGTGGGCCTGTACTACAACCTCCTCTGGCTCCTTCCCTTCACTACCTCCCCGCTCATGCTCTACCACTTCTGCGGCCCACGGGCACAACCAGCCGGACAGAGGAAGGGCGGTCTCGGGAGGGACCTTCGTCTCCACACGGCGGTGGATCGTCCGCAGAACCGATGGTAATCGGCGCTCCAACATCGCCTGAGGCCTGTTGGCTCGAGGATCCTCTGGCTTCTCGATGACCCTCAGCCCTTGGGGCCTTGCATCCGATCTGGTTCCTGACCCCGAGTCCCTTTCCTACGCCTTTCGACAGTGTGTGGAATCAGGACGTTGCTCCTCGCTCCCGCACGGGGTAGCACTTCATTACGTAATGTCGCTCCGGTGGGGCCGCTCCTTAACCCTGCCCCGGTGATCGAGCGTGAGGGTCTTATCGATCCCCGACCATGGGCGGTCATGGGACGGGGCCACGTCATCGAGATCTTCTCCGCGGGCTGTCCACTATGCACGCACGTCAGCGACGTCATCGAAGTGGGAAAGTGTCGCGGTTGCACTCGGATAATCCACGATGTCAGAGCACCGACAGCCGAGGTTGCAGCAAAGATGAGCGCCTATGGGGTGACTGCCGTCCCCACCATCGTCATCGATGGTGAGATCAAGATCGCTGGAACCCCGCCGTTTCCCTGGGTCTGTGATGACGAGCTCTACATTCGTCTGAGGGAAGAGTACCCCCTCATCGGCTCGTAAAGGGTCCTCTCACACGCGATTCTTTGCCACCGCTGCCAGGAACACCTCACCACTGTGGACGGAGTCCAGGTCGAAGGAATTCCCTTCAAGCATTCCTTCAAGATCCGGCCCGGTGAAGTATCGCTTAAGCACCCTGAACCTGCGGCCGTCCTTCAGGGCTCTCTCCAGAACGCCTTCCTTCTGCCTGTGGTGTTCGCGCGTTCGACTCCAACCGGAGTCAATGACCATCAGTGGAGCCCCCGGCCTGAGGATGGATCTCAGCTTCGCGAAGAACGTTCGTTCCCTCTCCACCGGTAGGTGACTCAGAAAGAAGCCCAGAATCGCGCTGTCGAACGGGCGGGCCTCCAAGGTGGTTGCGAAGAAATCCCCGTGGATGAAGCTGCACTTCGCCTGTGCCCCAATCTGGCTAGCCCTTTTTCGACACTCCAACAACATCCTCTCGGACTGATCAATCAGCGTGACCTGCGAGCAGTTCCCCTCGTAGTAAGGCAGCCAGAACCCAGTCCCGCATCCGATGTCAATCAAATGACCCGTGCCGAACTCTGAGGCCATCTCTGTGGCTGCTGCAACGTCGCCTTTGTAGGCAGAGGGGACCGGGATGGCCGGTCCCATTCCGGAGTAGAATTCCTCATACTCCTCAGCCCTCTCATCGTAGTACGACATCATTTCCTGCTCAAGTTCTGAGTCCATACGCACGTTCACCGTTGACTAGCAGACTGAGAGGGCTAGTATCAATATTCGCATCAACGGGACACGGAACTGCACCCTCACGAAGGCATGTCAGATCTGAGGTGGCGCTCCATGTGCAGCGTCACCAGCCGCGCCAAGCGAGGATCCGCTGCCAATACCGGGAGCGAATGCACTGTACCAACATGTATACTCCATGTTATACAGATATGTATTATACATCCTTGTATATCATCTCCCTCATGGCAGCCCGCAACCCCTTTCCGTTCGGCCGAGTCGTGACGGGCGAAGACTTCGCTGATCGGGAGCCCGAACTCGCCGAGCTGATCCGTGACCTGGAAGCCGGCCAATCCATCCTCCTCATCTCCCCCCGGCGGTACGGCAAGACCTCGCTCATGGTGGAGGCTCTACGGAGGCTGGAGAAGCGTGGACATCTCACCGCTCTCGTTGACCTATTCGGTTCGGTGACCCCCACGGACCTGGCCGAGAGGTTCACGCGAGAGGTCGTGGTCCGTCATTACACTCGGATGGAGTCACTGGCCCGCTTCCTGCGAGAGGGGCTGGGCCGGCTACGTCCTGAGTTGACGCTCCACCCCGACGGCACCGTCGGTCTGGGCCTTCGGCGGGAGGCCGAGGCCCTCGGGGAGGAGGTGGTCCTCGAGGAGGTTCTCGATGCCCCCCAGGCTTTGGCCACCCGGGAGAAGAGGAGGCTCATGGTGGTCCTCGACGAGTTTCAGGAGATCGGCAATCTGGACGGGGAGTGGCTCCTGAAACTGATCCGGTCGAAGATTCAGCACCACGATGCCGTCAGCTACGCCTTCACCGGGTCCAAGAAGCACGCCCTTGAGCAGATCTTCGCCGATCCGTCGGGGGCCTTCTACCGGTCAGCGCGCCCGCACGGCCTCGGGCGGATCCCCCCGGGACCTTTCGGAGAGTACATAGCCGCACGATTCGACGCCACCCACCTCAGGCTCCCTGAGGGCATGGTTGAGCGGATCCTCGGTCTCACGGAAGGCCACCCCTACTTCACGCAACAGCTCTGTCACGAGATGTGGAACCTGGGAACCGCGCGAGGGGCGGTCTCCGAGGAGGACTTCGAGGGCGCGATTGAACGCATCCTGGAGAACCAGGGGGAGCTCTACGCGCAGATCTGGGATGGTCTCTCCCGCTACCAGCGAAGGATGCTGCGCGCACTAGCCACGGGGGGGACGGACAGCCCCTACGCCTCGGCCTTCATCAAGCGGAATCGCCTGACGTCCGCCAGCCACGCGAAACGATCCCTTGGAGGGTTGCTCGAGAAGCAGCTCGTGGAGAAGGAGGACGGCACCTACCGCGTGGCCGACCTGTTCCTGAGGGAATGGGTCGTTCGTTCGCTCTCCGCGAGGTGATGGACCGCCATTGTACAGATTTGTATAATACAACCAAGTATAACTGAGGCACGACCGATGTGGCTCGCATATCGTCGCGAAGCGGTCACTGACCCGTCAGTCGTGACACTCCATGCGTAACGCTACAACCCTACCCGAACGAAGGACCCGGCCTGTCCCGTTGACCCGGAAAGGCGTTAGGGCGGACCTGTCAATACGATTCTAGGGACAGGGTGACGATCTCCGAAATCGCGCGAAAGTCTTCATCTCGCGTGATGAGACTGTGTCCACCGGCTGCCGCTATCCCCGCGATCATCACGTCCACGTTGCCCTTCAACCGACCCAACCGGAGGAGTTCCGCTCGGATTTCTGCTGCAATCATTGCCGAGGATTCATCGAACGGAAGCAAGACAAAGGATGAGGCGAGGGCTCGGAAGGCCGCGGTCTCGGACCGAGAGCGACGGTGCAGGAGGCCCGCCGAAATCTCGTAAAGGACAGGCGTGCTAAGGAACTTGGCCTCCCTTCGGCGGTCGAACTCCTCCGATTTGGCCAAGGCTCCCTCGTCGTCGCGGAGATAGTCGACGACATAGCTCGTATCCACGGTAATGCCCACGGAGTCACCTACCGGATGCGAGCCGTCGACGCTGAATCTCGATGTCTTCCTCTCGCATTCGGGCGATCGTTTCAGCGAGTTCCTCGGCGGCCTCCTTGTCCAGGAAGCCACGGAAGATGGAGAACGAAGGCTGCTTGCCGCCCAACAGACGGTGCACGACATCCGAAAAGCTCTCGCCTGGCCGTTTGGCAGCCTTGAGTTTCGCGTAGGCGGACTCCTCCAGTGAGATGGTCTTGCTTCCCATGTATCTGCGTATATGCATATGTGCAATTAAGCTTTCTGAAACGACACAAGAGAACTCTGATCCTAGGGTAGCACTTCATCCGGAATGCTACCAGGATTTAGACACCATCGCAGCCCGTGAGGACTATCATCCGAACGTGTTCGGGGAGACGGCTAAGCGGTCCCCCGTGCTCTCCCTTCGAAAAGCACTTCCACTAGATCCCTATACCGTCCACGAGAGGAAGGCCCGATGGGTTCGAGGCTTCAGGTTGCCGCCTCAATTGCTGCTCTTGTCGGCGGGCTTCTTGGACTAAGTGGGACCCTCTGGATGATAGCGGACAACCCTCTGGCACGATTTCGTGTGGGGCTTTCGATCTTCTCAATCCCGCTCATCTTCTCCGGGCTCACCCTCTCCTGTCTGGCGCTTGCTTTGGCCCTCTGGTGGGATGGCGCAAAGGGGACTAGGCCACTGAGGAGGGCCGGTTCCGTGTTCGCCCTTGTAGCCGGCCTCTTGCTGCTTCCGTGGGCGTTGTGGACGAACCCTGCCTTCGCAGCCACGGTAGACCCTCCTGCGCAAATCGGCCCTATCCTGCCCTTCAGCCTGGCGAGCATCCCCATGTTAGCCGTGGGTGTTGCGCTTGCGCGGTGGGAGAAAGCTTCTGGCATGGCGAGGGTCAGAGGACTCCAGTGGGGGATCATCGTTGGTAGTGGGGCGGCTCTCGCGGGAGGTCTCTGGTTTTCTGGAGATGCCCTTCTAGTGACTCCACCAGTGTGTGATATCGGGAGGGTGGGGACAGTGCTCTGCCTCCAGCCCATCACCTCCTGGCAACGGGCGGCCTTGGGCCTCAGCAGAGCGGGGCTGGCCGCGTTTGGGATTGCCTTAGGACTGTCCCTCTGGAGGAGAGGAGGAGGCCGAGCCGCATCAGCTAACCCGGGCGGCCGTCGAGTCCTCATCATGGGTGGGGCCTCATTCCTCCTCTTGAGCGCAGTCCTGCTCATCATGGCCTTAGTCCTCATCATACCAGTCCCCGGGGTCTCCCCGTTTCTTCAGCAATTGTTCTTCTCTCTGGGCCGGCTAGGCTCCTCCCTTGAACTGGGTCTACCAATGCTCGCGCATTCCTTGCTGGTCATTGGGGTCGCCTTGACACTCCTATCGGTCCGCACGACTCACGTACGATGACAGATCGCGAGACCACTCATGCTTAAGGATACCTGAGAGGGGTGTCAATCTCGGCCGAGGGCCCCACGGATCCACCCACGATCCGTTTCACACGACGGTTCCGGGAGGACTCATTCAGGATGGTTGTGGGTTCCTCCGAGAGTGACGGCCGCTCCCCCACAGGCCTCCCAGCCACATCGGTGGAGAAAAGGACTCCAAGCAGCACTTCATGTGATATGCTACCCTAGGTTGCTCCGCCAGGGGGCGGCTAAATACATCGTATAAGTATGATCTTGAAGGTAATGGCTAAGACGAAGATATCCCTTCGGTCCGAAACCGTGGAGCGGCTCCGAGAACTCGGGAAGAGGGGTGAGACGGACGATGAGATTATCCGGCGCCTGATCGAGCAGGCGTTTCTGCAGGAGCTCAACGAGCGTTCGAATCGGATTCTCCGCAATGACGAGTTCATCCCCCTAGACGAACTGTGAGGACCCTTTTCTTCGGAGGCTGACTTAGGGCATCAAGCCAGTATGGGCGTCTGTCGTGGATACGCACGGGAGGTTGCCTCCAGCTTGATCAACAAACCACCTCTGATCTGCTAGGTCGCCTATACTCCCGGGTATAATAGGCCAACGTATAATCCTCGGATTGACTGGTCATCGCCGTCGAATCCATTCCTCGAAGAAGGGGTCGACAAACTGACCCTCTTGGATAATCCCCTTCTGCTCGAGGGCCTGGGCGGCCTTCTGAACGTGAGATTGCGTCTTGAGCCGAAATTCACGTACGAACTCCTCGGAGTAGTCAAACCGTCCGCGCTGGGCAATTCCCTCCAGGAGCCTCCTCTGGGAGGCGCTGCGGAGGCCAGCCCACAACGTCTCGAAATTCGCGGCCTCGTGATCCAGAACCGCCTGGAGGGCACGGTCCGTCGCCGATTCGGTCTCCTCTTCCAGGGCGAACCAGAGTTCATGCGCAAGCTGCTGGGTTTGATAGGGCAGTCCTCGGGTCTGCTGGAGAAGCCACTCGACAGCCTCAGGGCTGGCCTCCCGCCCCGAGGACGTGAACCGTCCAACCAGGAACGGTCGGAAGGCCTCTGTAACGATGGGACCCAAGGACATGCCACGCGCAAACTTCCAGAAGGACCTCGTCTTATCTTCGAAAATGGTGCGCAGCAGGTGCACCTGGCTCCCGGCAAAGACGTAGGAAACCGCCTTATGATGCTGGAACTCGGCCCGCATCGCTCTTTCCAGCCATCCCCCATCGAAGGCAGCGATTTCTTGAAACTCATCAAAGGCCACGACGAGCCGATGGCCGTGCTTCTGGGCCAGCTTCTCAGGGAGATTCAGGACCTCACTCAATTCCTCGGGTGGCGGGATCTCAGCAATCCCTAACTCGACGCCTATCCTACCCTGATAGTCCGCGAAGACTCTCGGCCTCAAGGACCGGAAGAACTTTCCCAGTAACCTTTGAGTCGCCTCCAGCCTCGTCTGTGTCGAGCGAGCGATCCGAGTCGCCAGCTCTTCTAGAAACTGGGGAAGGGAAGCGGTCGAAGATACGTCTAAGTACACGCCTCGAGCGTCTCCATGGAGTCGCCTCAGAAACTCCTTAACGAGGGAGGTCTTGCCCATCCGTCTCGGTGAGTAGAGGACGACGCTCTTTCCAGAGAGAAGTTCTCGGGAGAGGAGCCGGAGCTCCTCCTCTCTGTTGACAAAGTCCCTTCCGGTAACGACGGGACCGTACATGAACGGATTCTGAGGCACGGTTAGGGCAGACCACGGTGTCCCTTATACCTTTCGGTATGATACCTGAAAGTATAGGGATAGCGCTGGGTTAGCAGATGTTAGGGTCAAGAAGGCACAAGAGCCGACGAGTCAGTGTAGCATTCCATCCATAACGTTACAGTCAAGAGGCGAGGGCTGTGGGAGCGGACCGTGGAGGGACTCCTGCCCTTTTCTGCGGCCCTGGGCTTGGTCCTCTTGCTGGAGCTCGGGGACAAGAGCCAGCTCGCCACGATCTCGATGGCGACTCGCCACCCATGGCTCCCGGTGTGGGCCGGCGCTTCCCTGGGACTGGTTGCCGTGACGGCCATCGGGGCCACGTTGGGAGCCGCCCTGGCCATCTACCTAACGGCCTGGATGACGGCCATCCAAGTCGGCGCTGGTATGGTGTTCATCGCCTTCGGGCTGTTCACGTACATCCGCCAGGAGGCGGAGGTCGAGGCGGCCACAAGACGCGGCGCCTTCGCGGAGGCCCTCACCTTCAACTTTCTGGCGGAGCTGGGGGACAAGACACAGCTGGCGGTTATCGTTCTCGCCGCCACCGCCGTCGCCCCCATCTCCGTCTTGGGGGCGAGCCTCGCCCTCGTTCTCATGGTGACCCTCAGTGTAGTGATCGGTACGAGCTTAGCCAAGCATCTGGGGAAACGGTGGTTGAGACTTGTCGCCAGCGGGCTGTTTCTTGCTGTCGGGGTCTACCTAATCGTGGAAGCCTTGCTGCTCTGAGCTGCCCCTTGGATGAGGGTTTGCCGCGATGGTCGAACCGGGCGGATGCAGGCCTGATCCCGCCAGGTCGTAGCACTGCATGTATGAAGTCGATGGTTGCCAGAGATGGACGTCAAACCGGACGCCCTCGCTGCTGAACCCTGACCGGCTCCGAGTCACCGAAGGTCGAAGCGATCGGCGTTCATCACCTTGTCCCACGCCGCCACGAAGTCAGTCACGAACTTCGCTTGCCCGTCGGCGGAGCCATAGACCTCGGCAAGGGCGCGCAGTTCGGAGTTCGAGCCAAAGATGAGGTCGACACGGGTAGCGGTCCACTTCAATTCGCCATTCTTGCGGTCGTGTCCCTCGAACACATTCTCATCCGAGGTCGCTTCCCACTCAGTGCGCATGTCCAACAGGTTCACGAAGAAATCGTTGGTCAGCGTCTCTTGCCGCTTCGTGAAGACTCCATGTTGCGGCTGGGCAAAGTTCGCGTTCAGGACACGCATGCCGCCCACCAGAACCGTCATCTCGGGCGCTGTCAGTGTCAGCAACTGCGCCTTGTCGACTAAGAGCTCCTCTGCCGACACGGTCAAGTTGGTCTTGAGGTAGTTGCGGAAGCCATCCGCGACCGGCTCGAGATAGTCGAAGGACTCCACATCGGTTTGCTCCTGCGACGCGTCCGTGCGGCCGGGCGTGAAGGGGACGGTTACGTCGTGCCCGGCCTTCCTCGCGGCCTGCTCGACTCCCACGCAACCGCCGAGAACGATCAGGTCGGCGAGTGACACCCTCTTCCCGTCGGACTGCGCCGTGTTGAACGCTTTCTGGATGCTCTCTAGCGTCGTCAGCACCTTGGCCAGCTGGGCGGGCTGGTTGACGTCCCAATCCTTTTGCGGCGCAAGACGGATGCGCGCACCGTTCGCCCCGCCGCGCTTGTCTGAGCCGCGGAAGGTCGCCGCCGACGACCAGGCGGTGTAGACCAGCTCGGAGACGGAAAGTCCCGAGGCGAGGATTTCGGCTTTGAGGTCAGCGATATCCTTGGCATCGATTAGCTTGTGGTCGACGGCAGGGACGGGATCCTGCCAGATCAGTTCTTCTTTCGGAACCTCGGGGCCGAGATAGCGTGCGAGCGGACCCATATCGCGGTGCGTGAGCTTGAACCATGCGCGGGCAAACGCATCGGCGAGCTCGTCGGGATGCTCGTAGAAGCGGCGCGAGATCTTTTCGTAGGCCGGATCGAGCTTCAAAGAAAGGTCGGTGACGAGCATGGTCGGCACGTGCCGCTTCGATGGATCGAAAGGATCGGGGATCGGGGCATCGGAACTCTTGGCCGTGAACTGATAGGCGCCGGCCGGGCTCTTGGTCAGTTCCCATTCGTACTTGAAGAGAGTCTCGAAGAAGTAGTTGCTCCACTTCGTCGGGGTTTGGCTCCAAGTGACTTCCGGGCCGCCGGTGATCGTATCGCCGGCCTTGCCTGAGCCGTATTTGCTCTTCCAGCCGAGGCCCATCTCCTCGATGGGCGCGGCCTCCGGCTCGGGGCCGACGAGCTTCTTATCGCCCGCGCCATGGGCCTTGCCGAAGCTGTGCCCGCCGGCGATGAGCGCGACCGTTTCCTCGTCGTTCATGGCCATGCGCTTGAAGGTCTGGCGGATGTACGCCGCGGCCTCGACCGGATCGGGGTTGCCGTCGGGGCCTTCCGGGTTGACGTAGATGAGGCCCATGTGGTCGGCGGCTAAGGGGCCCTGCAACGTCGCGTCCTTCTCGTGACGTTCGTTGGCGAGCCACATCGTCTCGGGGCCCCAGTCCACGGCCTCATCCGGCTCCCAGACATCGGGGCGCCCGCCGCCGAAGCCGAACGTCTTGAAGCCCATCGACTCGAGCGCGACATTGCCGGCGAGGATCAGCAGGTCGCTCCAGGAGATCTTTCTGCCGTACTTCTGCTTGATCGGCCAAAGCAGCCGGCGTGCCTTGTCGAGATTCGCGTTGTCCGGCCAAGAGTTGAGTGGCGCGAATCGCTGCTGGCCGGTGCCGGCGCCGCCTCTGCCGTCGCCGACGCGGTAGGTGCCCGCCGCGTGCCACGCCATACGGATGAAGAGTCCCCCGTAGTGGCCGAAGTCCGCAGGCCACCAGTCCTGGCTGTCCGTCATCAGCGCGTGGAGGTCCTTCTTCAGCGCTTTGAAGTCGAGCTTCTTGAACTCTTCGGCGTAGTCGAAGGCCTCGCCCATCGGATTGGACAGGGACGAGTTCTGTCGAAGAATTCCGAGGTTCAGCTGATCCGGCCACCAATCCCTGTTCGACCGCATTCCGATGTTCGTCGCTCCGTGCACGACCGGGGACTTGTCCACGTTCTTCTTCATCATTCCTCTCACGTTCTCCTTCGATCCCTGTTGGTCCTCATCGACCGGTGCCATTTCATCCCTCCCCGTCGTTTGTTCACCGGCCTTTGCCAGGGTTGTGTGGGCCCTCCCGGACCTGTCAGACACCCGGGCCGCCGGGACGCGCCTTCCACATATGTACCCGGATGTTGTAGAAAAGGGCTTTCGACTGCGTCAAGCACACGAGGATCGTCTTCTCTCTGGGTTCTAGACTCAATCAGAGAGACATTG
>JBHIBO010000024.1:0-22453 GCA_046759185.1 Thermoplasmata archaeon
TTCAGAAGAATCTCCTCGTGGGAGCCATCCTCCTCCTTCTCGCCGCCGTGGTATCGAACCTCGTCATCAACTTCGTGCTGCGACCCGGGAGCGCGGAGAGTGTAATCGTCCTCAGCAAGCGGGTCCAGGCGACCTTCGACCTCCTGTTCGCCCTGGCCATCGGCGCCTTCCTCGTTGTGATGACCCGTCCCCAGATCAACACGTTCCGGGACTTCCAGGGTTACATGGTCAACGAGTTCCCCAACGCCTACCTGATCTACGCCTTCATCCAGGTCCTCGGGATCTTCAGCGTCCTCACGACCAGCGCCACGGTGGAGTTCACGGGCATGACCACCTACATCATCAGCTTCCCACCTTGGTTCCTGCTCATGATGCTGGTGGCCGCGGCGAGCTTTCTCATTTACGTGCCCTACAACCTCCTGGGCTACCTGCGCACGACCAATCCCGCCCGTCGGGTCAAGCGGAACACCTACCTCATCCTCGTGGCCCTGCAGGGCTACTCCGTAACCGAGGTCCTCACCGAAGTGGTGCTCCCGAACATGGGGATCGACATCCGGCTGCTGGGCTTCCTCATCAACGTCGCGCTGCTCTCCTTGGTAGCCTTCGCCGTCCGAGAGCGAGGCTTCGTGCAAGAGTTCCTGGTCCCCGTGCCCGAGGCCCACCTAGAGACGGCACCCAGCTTCGACATGGAGCGTGGGTTTGCCTATCTCATCCCGGAGGATACGGCCGCCCACAGTCTCGAGATCTTCACGGACATGGTGACCCACGGGGTCCGGGGCCTCTGCGTAACCCGCCAGCACCCCGACCGGGTGGCCCAAGCCTACGGGCTGGAGAAGACGCCCATCCTGTGGCTCAGCCGGGTGGTCAGCGACAAGAACTGTGTCCGTCCAACGCCCCCCGAGAATGTGGCCATGGCGATCGACCACTTCCTCGAAATGAGCGAGGGCAGCGTGGTCCTCCTGGATGGCGTCGAATACCTGGTCTCCCACAACGATTTCGCCTCCATCCTGACCTTGCTCCACGACCTGAACGAACGTGTGTCCCTCACGAACGCGGTCCTCCTGCTTCCCGTGGACCCCCAGGCTATTGAAACGCGGGAGTTCAACCTGCTGAAGCGGGATCTACGCGTCATCTACCCGGGCACATCCGCGGCGCCCCGGGCATCGGACGAAGCCCCCCCGGAGCCCTATGTTGGCCGGTGAGTCCCCCTGCGTCTTGGAAGGGTTGAACCCGCTTCTTTAAGCCTATGACCTGCAATATCTAGGTGCAATAATGGACGAACTCGAGAATATCCGGAATCAAAAGCTCAAGGAGCTTGAGGAGCGGGCATCCCAGCCAGCCCCCAAGGCTCGAGGAGCGCCCTTCAAGCTTCACGACGCCACCTTCGAGGACGAAGTGGCCCGACATGATCTCCTCCTGGTGGACTTCTGGGCCCCTTGGTGTGGCCCCTGCCGGATGGTAGCTCCCGTCATCGAACAGCTGGCGAAGGACTACCAGGGACGCGTTTCCTTCGGGAAGCTCAATACGGACAACAACCAGATGACCGCCATGCGGTTTCGGGTGATGTCCATCCCTACCCTCATCCTGTTCCGCCGGGGCCAGCCCGTGGATCAGATTATCGGGGCCGTCCCCAGGCCACAGCTTGAGGCGATGCTCAACCGCCACCTGACCTAGGCCGAGCCGTCCTCTTCGACGATCTTCGTCACCCGCGTCACGACCTCAGCGAAAGCCTCGGCAGCGGGGGAGTCCGGCTGCGAGAGGACGAAGGGTTTGCCGTCGTCACCCCCGACGACGATCTGCGCATCCAGGGGGACGCGGCCAAGAAAGCTGAGGCCGAGCTCCTTCGCCGCAGCCTCGCCGCCTCCGTGTTTAAAGATGTCTTCCTGGTGACCGCACTCGGGGCACGTGTAGCCGCTCATGTTCTCGATGACGCCGATGATGGGCATGTTGAGGGTCTGGGCGAAGGAGATGGCCTTGCGGACATCTAGGAGGGCCACGTCCTGGGGCGTGGTCACCACGATGGCCCCGTCCGCGTCTGGGATGTTCTGGGCGATGCTCAGGGGCTCATCGCTGGTGCCGGGAGGGAGATCCACCAAGAGATAGTCGAGCTCCCCCCAATGGACGTCCCCGAGCATCTGGTTGATGGCCTTCATCTTCAGCGGGCCCCGCCAGATCACCGCCTGGTCCGGGGCCTGGGAGAAGTAGGCCATGGACATGACCTTCACGTCGTGGTAGCTGAGCACGGGCTCGATGCCGTCCTCGTCGGCGAAGATCCTGACGTCCTCCACCCCCAGGATCTTGGGCACATCAGGCCCCGTAATGTCCACGTCCACCACGCCGACATCGCGTGTCTCACCGAGGGCCACGGCCAGATTGGCCGCCACGGTGCTCTTCCCCACGCCCCCCTTGCCGCTCATGACGATAAGCTTGTGCTTCACCTTCTCCATGTTCTTAGAAATCTTCGTCCGCTCCTCCCACATCCGCATCATGTGGGGGGGAACTTCGGGGGCGCCTTCCGGGGTGCCAGGGGGTGGGCCGGCCATGGCAGAACCTTCGGCTGAAGACGGAAGGCATCCTAGAAGGGGTTTTGCCCTTAGGGTAATTTCGGGGACCTTTTATAGGCCTCAGACACGTGGGACCCCTTTGGGGAGATGGGCATGAGCGCCTCCGAGATTCGCCGCGTCGCTATCATCGGCGCGGGCGAGATGGGCCACGGCATCGCTGAGCTGGCCGCCCTCAATGGGCTCGAGGTCAGCCTCCATGACATCAAGGCCGAATTCATCGAGCGGGGACTGGAGCGCATCCGGTGGAGCTTGGAGAAGCTGGGGGACAAGGGACAGCTCAAAGGCACGCCCGACGACGTCCTGAAGCTCATCGAGACGACCACGGACTTGAAGGAGGCGGTTGAGGGTGCCGACTTCGTCATCGAGGCCGCCACCGAGGACCTTGAGCTGAAGAAGAAGATCTTCAAGGACCTCGACCGCCACGCACCGGCCCAGGCCATTCTCGCCAGCAACACCTCGGGTCTCAGCATCACGACCATGGGAAACGCCACGGACCGGCCCGAACGGGTCGTGGGGATGCACTTCTTCAATCCCCCCATCATCATGGAACTGGTCGAGATCGTCAAGGGAGACGCCACGGACGAGGATACGTTGGAGGCGACCTCCGACCTCGCCCGACGGCTGAAGAAGACCCCCATCCTCGTCCGGAAGGACGTTCCGGGGTTCATCACGACGCGCATCATTTTTCACCTCATGAACGAGGGCGCGTGGATCCACCACGAGGAGGGCATCCCCAAAGAGACGATCGACGCCGCCATGAAGTTCGGGGTGGGGTTCCCCATGGGGCCCTTTGAGCTGGCCGACCAGGTGGGCATCGACCTTCTCGTCGTAGCGCAGGAGAAGCAGGGTCTTCCGGTCCCCCCGCCCTTCCAGGAGATGTACGACAAGGGCCGGATGGGGCGAAAGACCGAGCGAGGATTCTACGACTACCGGGGAGACGCGAAGCCCAGTCTCTCGCCGGAGGCCGGTCAGGACTTCGATCCCATCCGAATCCTGGCCCCCATCGTCAACGAGGCCGCGATCCTTGTGGAGATGGGCGTCGCCTCTCCAGAGGAGATCGACCTCGCTATGCGGCTCGGGACGGCGTTTCCGCTGGGTCCTCTTGCGCAGGGGGATGCGGTGGGCCTCGATCGCATCGTGCAGGAGTTGGAAGGGGCAAAGCGCCACAAGCCGGCCAAGATTCTGCGGACCATGGTGAAAGAGGGGAAGCTCGGGAAGGAGAGTGGGGAGGGCTTCTACACCTACGAGGGCACGGATGCCATGCAGTTCAGGACCCTCCTGGTGGAGAAAGACCCCGAAACGATGATCGCCACCCTGGTCCTCAACCGCCCGGAACGCCTGAACACGCTCACGTCGGAAATGCTGGAAGAAGGGTCCCGGGCTCTGGCAGCTCTTCGGGATGATCCGGAAGTGCGTTGCTTGGTCCTGCGGGGGGCCGGGGAGCGCGCCTTCTGCGCCGGGGCGGACGTCACCTCCTTCACGGGCGTGGACAAGGCACACAAGGCCTGGGCTTCGAGTCAGCAAGCCCAGCGCGTCTTCAAGGACTTGGAGGACTTCCCGAAGCCCACGGTTGCCGCCATCCATGGATACGCCCTGGGAGGCGGGCTGGAAATCGCCCTCGCCTGTGACTTCCGGATCGCCACGAAGGATGCCAAGCTGGGCCAGGTGGAGACCTCTTTGGGCCTCATCCCAGGGGCCGGGGGAACCCAGCGCCTCGTCCGTCTGGTCGGACTGGGTCGCGCGAAGGAACTCGTCCTCCTGGCGAAGCGCGTCGATGGTGAAGAGGCCTATGACATCGGCTTGGTCGAGCAGGCCGTGGACCCCGAGTCGCTCGATGAGGCCGTTGCGGAACTGGCGGGCAGGTTGGCCAAGGGACCTCCCGTAGCCCTTCGTCTGGCGAAGATGCTGCTGAACGAGAGCGCCAAGGGCCTGGGAGAGACAGGCCTTGATATGGAGGCCTTGGCGTTCAGCGTCGCGACGTCCACGGAGGATCTGTTCGAGGGAATCTCTGCGTTCTTGAGCAAGAAGGAGCCCAGGTTCAAAGGCAAGTAGCCCTCATCGGTCTGGGAGGTCTAGGACGCCCTCCTGGGCCCTGTCCGCGACGGTCTTCGCTGTGTAGCCCAGCTCCTCAAGGACCTCCCGTGTGTGCCCGCCCAGGCGAGGTGCCATGCCATGGCGTCGGGGCCCTTCCCCTGACCAACGAACGGGATGCGCGAGGGACGGCAGCGTCTCTCCTTCCACCACCACCTCCCCCACCAAGCCCAAGGCCTTGACGTGGGGGTCCTCCAGGACTTCCTGCGGCGTTGCGACCACAGCGGCCGGGACGTCATGCCTTCGGAGCAGCGCGTCCCATTCTCGGACGGGCCTCTGTGCAAAAGTTGCTTGTAGGACTTCTCGGGCCTCTCGGGCCACTTCTTCATCCTCCAGATCCATCTCGGCAAGGTCCGGTCTGCCAATCGCCGAGGAGAGGCGCCCCCAAAACCTCCGCTCGAGGGCACCGAGGCTGAGGAAGCGGCCATCGGCCCCTTCGTACAGGCCATAGGAGGGGAAATCACCCCCAAGGAATGTCTCACCGGCGACAAGGGCAACGGCGTTGAGGTAGAGGGCCGCATCGAAGAGAGACAGGTCGAGAAAGTGGCCCTTACCGGATCGCTGCCGCTCAAGCACCGCCGCCAGGATGGCAAAGGCGCCCAGGAATCCCGACGCGATGTCGGCCGACAGCACGGGGGGAAGGGCCGGCTTCCTACCACCCCCTGGATAAAGGCCTCCTGCCAGGGCCATGAAATTGAGATCGTGGGCCGGGCGATCTCGGTAGGGGCCCTCGGCGCCGAAGCCTGAGAAGGAGCAGTATATCAGGTCTTTCTTGAGCGCACGCGCGGCCTCGTAGCTCACCCCTAGGCCCGCGGCGACGCCGGGGCGAAACTGTTCGATGAGAACATCGGCCGTGGGGATGAGGCGATGGAGGACCTCTCGTCCCTCGGGTCGCTTGAGGTCGACTGCCACGCTCTTCTTGCCCTGGTTCAGGAGAAAGAACATAGGGCTCTGGCCCGAGGAGGTGGGCGCCATTTCACGGAGGTAGTCTCCACGCCCAGGCTCTTCCACTTTGATGACTTCGGCGCCCAGGTCGACCAAGAGTTGCGTGACTAGGCCGCCCGGGATCAAGCGGGTCAAATCCAGGACCCTCATCCCCTCCATAGGACCCTTCATGGCAATCGCCGCCCAGGGCATCTCCGGATGCCTTTTTAGGCTGCTCGGCCTTCCTGGCCGATTCCCACCCGGTAAGCCTTAATTAGCGGGGTGGCCGTATCTTGATCAGGTACCACTTATGCAAGAAAGCGTCATCGTCGGGGCAGTCCGGACGCCAATTGGCAGGCGCAATGGCGCATTGAAGGACGTACGGGCGGACGACCTAGCCGCACTGGTTCTCCAAGAGCTCATCGATCGAACCGGTATCGAGCCCGAGGGCATCGATGATGTCATCCTCGGCTGCAACACCCAAATCGAGGAGCAGGGGCTCAACATCGCGCGTCTTGCCGTCCTCACGGCGGGGCTGCCAGAGACCATTCCGGGCACCTCCGTGAATCGGCAGTGCGGATCCGGGCTCCAGGCGCTCAACGTGGCCTCCATGGGCGTTTCGACCGGCCACTATGACCTCGCCATTGGCGGGGGCGTGGAGAGCATGAGCCGCGTCCCTATGGGAGCCGACGCCGGTGTGTTCAACGAGAAACTCCTGGCCCGCTACAATCTCGTCCCACAGGGAGTCTCGGCGGACCTCATCGCGGACAAGTGGGGCCTCTCCCGCGAGGAGCTGGACGAATTCGCCCTGATGAGTCACCGCCGGGCCCTCGCGGCGATCGACGCCGGGCGGTTCAGGGACGAGATCGTTCCCGTTCCTGTCCCGAATGGGGAGAACGGCGAATCCCTCTTCAGGGTGGACGAACACCCTCGAAGGGACACCTCGTTGGAGAAGCTGGCCTCGCTCAAGCCCGCCTTCCGACCCGACGGGAAGATCACGGCGGGGAACTCCTCAGGCATCAACGACGGCGCCGCTGTCGTGCTTGTGGCGACCAAGGAGAAGGCGAAGGAGTTGGGTCTGGAACCCATGGCAACCATCCGCTCGATGGCGGTGGCTGGCGTCGACCCGGTGCTGATGCTCACGGGTCCCATTCCCGCCACCAGGAAGGCCCTCAAGAAACTGGATCTGCAGATGGACGACATTGATGTCCTCGAGCTGAACGAGGCCTTTGCGTCCGTGCCACTTGCGTGCGCTCGGGAACTAGGCATCGACCATGAGCGAATGAATCCCAACGGCGGGGCGATCGCCTTGGGACACCCCCTCGGTTGCAGCGGCGCACGGCTCCTCACCACGCTCCTCTATGAGATGGAGAGACGGGATTCCCGGTACGGACTGGCCACGCTCTGCATCGGTTTCGGCCAGGGGATCACGACCGTCGTGGAGCGAGAAGTCGCAGCCTAGTCCGACCCTCTCACTGGTCCACCAACGAAATGTCTTCCGTACGAGTGCACGGAAATTCACGCCCCCGTTTCAGGGCTACCCAAGCCTGTAGTGCAAGGTCCTGGAGAAAACTCGGAAGCCGGCTCCCTCGTAGAGACGGCGTGCGACGGCGTTCTCCTCCGTCGTGTCTACGTAGACCGCCTCCACCTTCTCCCGGGTCATTTGGTCTAACGCGTGGGAAAGCAGGTCCCTCCCAACCCCTCGTCCGCGGTGCCCCGAGACGACCTGGACCTCCTCAATCCTTGCGTACCGACCTATCCCGGGATCGAACCACGGTTCGCGAGCCTCGAACCAATAGAGAAAGCCAGCGTATTGCCCTCCGACCTCTGCTACAACCAGCCCCTTGGGAGGAAGTCGCTCCAGCTTTTCCGGGTCCCCGAAGGGGTCCCAAGGTGTGTCTCCGGTTCCGTAGTGGGCCGCGATATGAGGTAGGTCCCGCGATTGAGCAGCTCGAATGGCGATGGTCATCCGGCAACAGAGATCTAGGAGACAAGTAGCCCTTTGGGGCAATCGTCGCGGCAGAACACATCTGCAAGCATCGGACCTTCCGTCCGACCGTACGGAATCGGCTAACTGCGTTGAGAGATCGGAGGGAAGGGACGGCCCTTCTCCGACGTCCTCGTGAACACCTCGATCGTTTCGTGCTTGACGCCCAGACGAGTAAGGTGGGCGGCAAGTGCCTCTGCCTTCTGAGGCGGCAGCAGGAGGACCGATTGCCCGACGTAGCGAGCCCCCTGGCCATCCAAAATACCTGGATACCTGTAGGACCTGACAAGGGTTCCGCCTGACTTGGTCGAAGTAGAACCGAAGATTACCCGACAGACTCTGGCGCGCAGTGCTCCGTCGGAACCGGAGATGTCGTACGAGACCAGAATCCGTTTCACGTAGTTGCTTCCCACACCGTTTCCTCCGTACGGGTGTACGGAAGCCAGGGTCATCGCGCTTCGGGTAGGAGGTGGGTGAATCTACTCACCGTTGTTCCCTTGTCGGATCACGATGCTCTTCCGTACAGGTGTACGGAACTACTGTATGGATTCACGGTCGGAGAAATGGCGGCCCCAGCACAGGCCTAGAGCTCTCCCACCTCATCACGAGAGATTACGAGACGCTGAATCTGCGAGGTCCCCTCCCAGATTTGAAAGACCTTGGCATCCCGCATCCACTTCTCCACGGGCAGGTCCTTCATGTAGCCGGACCCTCCCACGATCTGGACGGCGTCCGTCGTGACCTTCATGGCCATGTCCGCCGCGAAGAGCTTGGCGATGGCGGCATCCTTGTTGGCCGGCATCTCATGATCGGCCATCCAGGCCGCTTTCCAGACGAGGAGGCGGGCCGCCTCGATGGCTGTCTTCATATCAGCCAACATGAAGGCGATGGACTGGTGCATGGCGATGGGCTTCCCGAAGGCCTTTCGCTCCCGCGCAAATTGGAGGGCATACTCGTAGGCGGCCCGGGCTACCCCGATGGATCCAGAGGCCACGACGGGGCGCGACATCTCCAGGGTCTTCATCGCCCCGATCCAGGAGGTCTTCTCCCCGCCGAGCAGATTCTCCTGGGGCACCCGGCAATCGTCGAGGATGACCTCCGCCGTGTGGGAGGCCCGAATCCCCATCTTGTCCTCGACCTTGCCCATCCTCAGCCCGTCGTTCCCCTTCTCCACCACGTACGCCCGGATCCCGAAGTAGCCCAGCTCCGGGTTCGTCTGGGCGAAGATCACGTGGATATCCGCGATGCCCCCGTTCGTAATGAAGCGCTTGGTGCCGTTGAGGACCCACTCATCTCCGTCCTTCTCGGCCCGCGTGGCCATGGCACGTACGTCGGAGCCCGCTTCGGGTTCCGTCAGGCCCAGCGCTCCCAGCCGGGGTTCGGTGTCCGTGAAGACGGGAAGAAACCGCTCCTTCTGCTCCTCGGTCCCCATGTACATGATCGGTAGGAAGGCAAGGCCCCCTCCAATGAGACCGGTGGCGATCCCCGCGCAGCCCCAGTTCAGCTCCTCCATCACCATCGACCAGCTGAGGGTCCCGACCATCCCGCCCCCGCCGTACTTCTCGGGGATGTAGGCCGCCGTCAGACCGAGCTTGTGGGCCTTCTCAATCACGTCCCAGGGCATCTCCCCCTTCTGATCGTACTCGAGGGCCACGGGTCGCATCTCCTTCTCCGCGAACTCGTGAGCTGTCTGCACCAGCAGCTTCTGCTCCTCCGAGGGAGTAAAATCAATCATACGGACCGGCCTCCGAATGCGAAATCATGGCGCCTGCCGAGAAAACGGTTTCGGTGCGCGTCGGAGGGCCAACGAGTCTCAGTCGAAGTCCTTGGGGAGTTCCCGCAGGATTTCCGTGAGCCGGTTCAGGGGGGTCATCATCCCCATAATCTTGGACATCGAGCCCCGGAACCGCATCCGGCCCGTCATGACGAGGGTGGTCAGGTCCCCCTCCCCCTGGGCCGAGGCCTTCCATACGTCGTAGTCTGCCTCGAACTTGAAGTCAGCCGGCGCGTCCGCATCGACCTGGGAAGCGGTCACGACACCATCTTGGATGTCGAGGAGGACGGAGAAGTCGCGGTCATTGGCGGTGGCAACGATCTTCGTGCTGATGCCTTCCGCCTTCTTTCCCCACTCCCCATCCTTGTTGAGGCGGTCCGCGAGGTCCTGAAAGTACGAATCCGTGAAGAATTTGGCCATGCGCGTTCCCTAGCGGACCCAACCGGCACTGGCATAGATGGACTTTTCGGGAGCGGTGGCCGGGGACTTCATCGCGATGGCGGCCCCCATGAGCCAACCCATGGTGCCGGAGAGGGCGTAGAGGACGCCGTAGGCCGGGAAGGCGAAGGGGGCCACGACGGCAAACGCCAATGAGAAGAGGATCGCCGCGAGCCACACGACAAACATGGCCTGAGAGCCGTGGGGCATCACACGCAAGTGGAATCGCAGAAAAATGAAGGCGGTGCCCACCGCCATGAGGATGCGCTCGCTGATCAGGACCGGGTCTACAGGCAAGGTCTCGCCGAACCCCGTGATGCTCACGTAGATACCCATGGTCACGAACCCCGCTACCAGGCCGAAGCGGACGGGAGTCCACGAGTTCCGACCCTCCAACCGCTGGCGGACACTGAAGTAGGCGAGGGTGGGAGAGACCACACGCATGCCGAACACCACCGCCACCACGGGCCCGAGGACCATGGGGTCCGCAAAGCTGAATTCGATGACGGACAGGCCCATGGTCACGAGGAGAAAGGCCGGGACGGCCAGGACGAACCCGATGGCCCACAGCCCGTTCCTGGCTAGCCGGTAGAAGAGGGGAGCCAGGAGGGTCAGGATGGCCCCTGAGAGAAGCAGCACCGCGAATAGGGTGATGAGCTCGTGCTCTGCCATCTCCAGTCCTAGGACCTTCGAGGCGGGCTAGGGTGGGAAAAGGGTTGCTTCTCCAGTCTTCGGCGTGGTAATCAGAAGCGGAAACCATCCCGCTCAGGAGTACCTCCACAGAACCACGAAGCCGAGGACCCAGCCGGCGATACCCGAGAGGCGGTAATAGTTCTCGTAGTCGGCGATGGCGAAGGGTGCCAGGAAGGCAAAGGACACGGCAATCAGGATGGCCGCAATCCAGGCAGTTGGCTTGTCCCGAAGGGACTCCGGGAGAATCCGAGAGAAGATCCGGACGATCACGAAGGCGCCGCCCACAGCCATGAGGACCCGTTCAACGAAGAGGGCCTCCGCCGACTGGGGGCCGACGAAGGGTCGCAGGACGTCGAGGATGAGGGTGTAAGTGATGTACCCTGCAAAGCCCAGGAACAGGATGGCGAGAAGGACCCGGAGGATCGCCCACCACTTGCGCTCCTCCCAACGGAACTCGAGGGACCGATAGAGGAACGTGGGCGACGCCGCGCGCAGCGCGGCCACCAACACGGCGAAGGGCAGGAAGAAGAGGGGATTGTCCAAGGCCAAGAACACCAGGTACAGAGAGCCTGCCATCACCCCGATGACGAGGGCCAGGAGGAGGTAGAGACGGAACTTGGTCTGCTCCTCCACCAGCTTATAGATGACGGGGGAGAGGAGCACGATGAACGTCCCGGCCAGGAGCGTCCCGGCGAAGAGGATGGCACCGAGCTCCTGCCCGTTGACCATAGACTGGCTGCACAGAAGCTCGGGCAGAATAAACCTTTGGCAGGAGGTTTCGCGCCTGACAGACTCCCCTCTCGCCCCCCTCGAGGGCCTGACGCCGCAGGCGGGCTAAGGCGGGACGGGGGCTTCGAGGTCGGACGCGAAGGCTTGGACGGCCTCCACGGGAGACGAGGAGATGATGGGCGGGGAACACTGCGTCCCCTTGCAGGCATAGATCGCCGGTGCGGGCTCGTCCGGATACGTCGCGGCTTTGAAGGGTTCGGTCCCGACATGAAGCGGGCGGACCACCCAGCCGGGCTGGAACGCACGAAGTAGGGGATCCAAGATCCCGCGCCCTCCGTCCACTCCATCCTCGAGGACGAGATCGACCTTGAGGACGCCCTTCCGGTAGGCCTCGACGGCCAGGGCATACCCGGAAGCGAAGATCGCGTACCGCTGATACTGCCCCCCAAAGCCCTCGAGAATCTCTGCTGCCGCCCTCCCGTACGCTTCGTTGTGCGTGAGCTCCTGTAACTTCAACAGCAGGAGTGCTGCGTGGGCGTTGTCCATGAGGGGCTTCTGTCCCTCCCGCAGGAGTCCGATGTCCCCCTCTTGAGGCCGGCGGTCCGTGAGGAGACCGCTCTCGTCCGTCAGGACCGCCATCATCGCTTGGGCGAGGGACTCCGACCGAGCCAGGTACCTCTCTTCCCCGGTGTGCTCGAAGGCGCTCAGGAAGGCGCGAGCCAGGTAGACGTAGTCCCCTAGCATCCCCTCGACGTGGGCCGAACCGTCCCAATAGTGAGAGACGGAACCATCCTCCTTCAGCATCTGCTCCTCGAGCCTGGCCAGGGTGGCGAGGGCCACGTCTCGGTAGGCGTCGTCCTCCAGGACCACGCCCGCCAGGAGGTAAGCCTCGATGGCCTGTCCGCTCAAGTCGGCGTACACCGTCCGATCGATGTAGGGGGCCTCCAGCTTCTCCCGCTTCTCCATCGGTAGGTCGTAGTACTCCTCATCGGCGTCCTGGCTCCCCCAAAACCCCTCCGAAGGGTCCCTGAGGCTGGCCTCCAGGTAGCGCAGCACGTCCTTCGCCACGTCCCGGTAGGCCTCCTTCCCTAGGACGGTGAAGGCTTGGAGGTAGTTCCGGAGCAGCCCGACGTTCACATCCAGCATCTTCTCGAAGTGGGGTTCGCTCCAGTCCCGGGTGACGGAATATCGGAAGAAACCCCCCTCGACGGTATCGTACATCCCGCCCCCCGCCATGCCATCCAGGGTCTTCTCCACGATCTTTCGGAAGAAGTCGTTCCCGGAGGCCTGGTAGTGGTGGAGAGCTAAGTCCAAGACGTCCGGCTGAGGGAACTTGGGCGCGCCGCCGAAGCCCCCGTACACTTCGTCATACTGTTGGAGGAGGTGACCCAGGACTTCCTCGTAGATCTCCTCGCCAAGACCCCCCTGCGGTGGTTCCACACGCACCTCCGGGGTCGTCCGATGTGTGTGCTCCGCGGTCCCGCCGGTCGTCTCGAAGTAGTTCTTGATCTGCATGAGGACCTTCTTCATCTGCTCCGGCGGGATGTATGTCCCCCCCGAGATGATCTCGCCCTCCCCATTCAGGAAGGCCGTCGTGGGGTAGCCCCCGAAGTTGTACCGCTCCCGGATGTCCGGTCGCCGGTCGATGTCAACCCGGATGGGGACGAAGTCTTCGTTGATCAAGCGGATGATCTCGTCATCGGCGTATGAGGTCTCGTCCATGACGTGGCACCAGTGGCACCAGACGGCGGAGAGGTCCAGGAGGATCGGCTTCCCCGCCTCCTTCGCCTCCTGGAAGGGCCCTTCGCCCCACTCCTGCCAGCGAATGTCGGTGTGAGAACCCATTGGTCAATCTATGGCCCGGTGGGCGATATGAAGGTTTGGAAACAGTCCCCCATCAACCGGCCCGAGCCTGCCGGACGGTCCCCGCGAGGAAGATGATGCCGCCGCCCACGAGTCCGAGGGCGAACGCAATGTCCGTGGCGAGCCCCCCCAGGCTCACCGCCATGAAGTTCAGGCTGACCCCCACCAACACCCCACCCACAAGGGCCGTGATGACCCCCAAGAGGCGGTTGAAGAAGAGGTAGACGAGGACGGCGCCCACGAGAAAGGCGACAAAGGCGAAGACGAAGGTGCCGGCCGGAATCGCCGCCCCCGGGTCGATGGGGCCGGCCAGGAGGAGATAGGTCACGCTGCCCGCCATGACCCCTGCCACGAAGGCGACCGCCGCTCGCACCACGAAGCCAAACAGGAAGATGCCCACGAGGAGTCCGACGATCAGGAAGATGAAGGGGAAGAGGGGGCCACCCAGCAGGCTCCCACCTAGGAACCCGAAGGCCGCTCCGATGACGGCCCCGAGCACGGCCATGAAGACGCGGACCAGGCCTGCCCCGAAGAAAGCGAGGACGAGACCTGCGAGGATCAGAAGACCCCCGACCAGACCTCCGACAAGGGGGTCGACGAGTGCCATGAAGCGGCCATGATGGGGGAGGGGCACTTAATACGAACGGTAACGCCCTTGGTCGGTCCCATCACCGCCGGGCCATCACGCGAAGAAGAAGGCCGCAGCCTGGGTCACGAAATCGATAAAGAAGAACGCGAACACGCCCGTGGCGACGGTCCCGATGACGGCGACCCAGAGGGACACGGTGTAGGGGACCGGCACCTTCACGGGCTCGCTGGGCCCCTCCAGGATGTACATGTGCTTGATGACCCGGGCGTAGTAGAACAGGGAGAGGGCGCTGTTGAGGACCCCAGCCACGGCCAGCGTGACCATCCACTCCGAGCCCGGAACCAGTCCGGCCTGCACGGCGGACCAGAAGAGGATGAACTTGCTCACGAAGCCCCCCAGGGGCGGAATGCCCGCCAGGGAGAGGAGCATGATCATCATGGCGAAGGCGAGCAGCGGCATGCGCTTCGCTAAACCGCTGTAGTCGTCTAGCCGTTCCCCGATAAGCAGGGTGGCCGTCATCGCGACGAAGATGAAGGCCCCTCCTTGCATGAACACGTAAACGAGGAGATGGTACAGGCCGCCCGCCAGCCCAAAGGCCGCGATGGCGGGGACCTGGTGGCTCCCTACCACCACGGCGATGAGGACGTAGCCAGCGTGGGCGATGCTGGAGTAGGCCAGCATGCGCTTCACGCTCTTCTGCGGAAGCGCGGCCACGTTCCCCAGGGTCATCGTGGCAATGGCCAGGATGCCGAGGGCCAAGGCCCACTGTCCGGCGGTCCCCACCAGCGCGAGGAGGAAGATCTTGAAGAGGGCGGCGAAGCCCATGATCTTGGAGGCGGTGCTCAGAAAGGTCGTAACCGTCGTGGGGGCACCGTCGTAGACGTCAGGGACCCACATGTGGAAGGGGACCGTGGCGACCTTGAACCCGAAGCCCGCGATGAGGAGCACGAGGCCCAGGGCGATAACGGGCTCGAACTGGACCAGCCCCAGGGGCATCGCGAGGCCGAGGAACCGGAGGTTTGTGGCGGGCGGGGAACCGGCCTGGGGCGGGAGCTGGCTCAGGACGTGGGCGCTCACCCCGTAGATGAGGGAGAGGCCGAAGAGGATGATGGCGGAGCTCACCACTCCGATGATGAAGAACTTCATCGCGGCCTCCGTGGACCGCTTGTCCTTCTTCCGGAAGGCGGCCAGCGCGAAGGTGGCGAGGCTCGCCATCTCGAACGCGAGGTAGAGCACGAACAGGTCCGTGGCGGCCGCCACGAGGAGCATGCCGACGAGGGCCAGGAAGAGCAGGCCGTAGTACTCCCCGATGTTCCGGTCCGTCTTCTCCAGGTAGGACCGAGAGGCCAGGACGATGATGACCCCAGCGAGGAGCAGCACGACCCAGAAGAACAGGACGAAGGGGGTGACCTCCAACATCAACGCGGGCAGCTGTTGGGAGACGGGTGCCTGCCAGAGGACCAAGCCCATCCGCTCGAGGAGGCCCAACCCCGCCATATCGAGGCTGAGGAAGAGGGCGACTAGCAGCCCCACCAAGGCCACGTCGGCGAGCCGCTGCCGACGGCGGCGCAGGGCGAATGTCAGGGCGATGAGGAGGAACCCGAAGACGGTCGTGATGATGAGGGGGAGGAGGACCAGCCACTCGGTCAGTTACACCCCTCCGAAGGTCTGGAAGAAGCTCGTGGTCCACGTGTTGAAGAGGTCCATGAGCGGGGCAGGGAAGATTCCGAAGAGCGCGAAGAGCACCGCCAGGATCGCCAAGGGGAGCACCTCGTACATCGTGATGTCCCGGGGCTCCCCCAGCTCCTCCCGAAAGGGCCCGTGGACGGCCCGTTGGACCGCGTAGAGGTAGTACGCGGCGGTGAGGACCACCGTCAGGATGGGGAGCAAGACCCACAGCCCGAAGGCCTCGTAGGTCCCCAGGAAGACGGTGAACTCCGCCACGAAGCCGATGAGGCCGGGGAGGCCCAAGGAAGCGAGGAAGGCGGTGATGATGAAGCCGGCGAGGAGGGGCATGCGATTCATGATCCCCCCTAACTCCGAGATGTTGCGGGTGCCCAAGCGGTGGAGGACGGAGCCCGCCAGCATGAACAGGGCGGCCGAGATGAGGCCGTGGGCGAACATCTGGAAGATGGCGCCGCTGATGCCCATGACCCCCGGGGCGCCGTTGTCGAAGGCGTGCATGGAGGCGCCGATGCCCAACATCACAAGGCCCATGTGGCTGATGCTGGAATTCGCCACCAGGCGCTTCAGGTCGTCCTGGGCCAGGGAGACGATGGCCCCATAGAGGATGCTGATCGTGCCGATTCCCGCGAAGACCCAAAACAGCGTCGTGGAGGCCTCGGGAATCATCTGGACGTTGACCCGGATGAGCCCGTAGCCCCCCATCTTCAGCAGGACGCCTGCCAGGAGGACGGATCCCGCCGTAGGCGCCTCGACGTGGGCGTCGGGCAGCCACGTATGCAAAGGGAACATGGGCAGCTTCGTCCCAAACCCGATGAGGAGGGCCACGAAGAGGAGGTTCTGGACGACGCCGATGGGGATGGGGCCCGTCTCGATGATCGCGATCATGTTGAAGGCGTCGACCCCGGCGTCCATGTAGAAGTAGAACACGAAGATGCCCAGGAGGACCAGGAGGCTGGCTGCCTGGGTGTAAAGGAAGAACTTGATGGAGGCGTACCGCTTCCGGGGCCCGCCCCATATTGCGATGAGGAAGTACATGGGAACGAGCTGGAGCTCCCAGAACAGGAAGAACAGGAAGAAGTCCAGTGCCATGAAGACGCCCAGCATCGTAGTCTCCATGAGCAAGAGGAGGGCGTAGAATTCCGGGACGCGCTTCTTCTCGTCCCAGGAGAAGATCATGGAGAGCGGGACGAGGATCGAGGTGAGGAGGACCAGGGAGAAGGAGAGCTCGTCCACTCCGAGCCGATAAAAGACGTTGATCTGGGAAATCCAGGCCGCCTCTTCGAAGGCGCGGTAACGGCCCTGGATCGGATCGAGGGCGAGGGGGATGAGGTCGGGTCGGAGGAACCCAATCAAGAGGTACACGGAGATGGCCAGGGGAGTCAGGGAAGCGAGGAGAGCCCCCAGGCGGGCGGCCCGGTCGTTTCGTGCGAGGAGGTACACCAGGATGGCCGCGACGGCCGGAGCGAAGAGGGCTAGGCTAAGGATGGGGAAACCTGCCACGTCAACCCCCTCCTAAGGCCGCCACCAGCAGGGATTGCTCGATGCCCCCGCTGTAGGAGGAGATCAGGCCCAGCCATAGCGCGGGGACGAAGGCCGTGAGGAAGATGAAGAACACGACCACGGCCATGGGGATGTACTCCGATGCCCGCAGGTCCCGGACCTTCCCTAGGTTCGGGCTGAAGCGACCCAGGAGAACCCGGTGCATCGTCCAGAGGTAGTACGCGCCGGTGAGGACCACCGCGAGGAGGGGGATGAGGAGGAGCTTCTTGGTCTCGCCGGGCAGCCCCTGGTAGGTTCCCGTGAACACCATGAACTCGCTGATGAAGCTGTTGAAGCCGGGAAGCCCGAGGGAGGCCAGGAAACTGATGATGATGAGGAAGGCGAAGATGGGCATCCGGCCGCCTAACCCCCGCAGGTAGGGGATCTCCCGGCTCCCCGTGGCGTGCTTGACGGACCCGGCGAGCATGAAGAGGACGGCGGTGATGAGGCCGTGGTTGAAGAGCTGGAAGATGGCACCCGAGATGCCGATGGCGCTGATGGTGGAGGCGCCCAAGAGGACAAACCCCATGTGGCCGATGCTGGAGTAAGCAATCAGCCGTTTCAGGTCGACCTGGACGAGACAGACCAGTGAGGCGTAGATCATGCTGACAGTACCCAAGGCGGCCACGAGCCACCAGAGATCCACGGCGGCTTGCGGTAACATGGAGTACGAGACACGGAAGAGGCCGTAGCCGCCCATTTTCAGGAGGACGCCGGCCAGGATGACGGACCCGGCTGTCGGCGCCTCCACGTGCGCATCAGGCAGCCACGTGTGGAAGGGAACCATCGGCAGCTTCACGCCGAACCCGAAGAGGAAGGCGAAGAAGATGGGGATCGCCGTGGCGAGGGGTATGAGCGGTGCCAGCCCGGCAATCTCGATCATGTTCAGGGTCCCGGTCTGGAAGGCGAGGGCGAAGATGCCCAGGAACATGACGAAGCCGCCCACGTGGGTGTAAATCAGGAACTTGATGGCGGCATGGTGTTTGTTCGGCCCTCCCCAGATCCCGATCAGGAAGTACATCGGGATGAGGACCAGCTCCCAGAAGACGGCGAACATCAGGAAATCCAACGCGATGAAGACGCCGATGAGGGCCAGGCTGATGATCTGGATGAGGGCGTAGTATGCCTTGGGTCTGAAATCGGACTCCATCGGGTAAATGACGGCGACCAACAGCAGCAGGGCCGAGAGGAAGACCAAGGGGAGCGAGAGTCCGTCCACGCCTACGCGATATTGAACGGAGAACCCGAAGACATCGAACCAGGTGTACTCCTCGAGGGCCCCGTACGCCCCCGAGGGGTCCGTGGGAAGACCCAGGTCGACGACGGGGGATACGAAGTCCAGCAGCAGCAGGGTGGCGAAGGCGAGCGTGAGAACGGCGAAGGCCGCCGCCACGGTTCGCGCCCTCGCCTGGCTCCAGGAACCGAGAAGCGTCACCGCCGCCCCGATGCCCGGGAGGGCCAGGATGATCGTGAGGATGGGGAGCGCGACCAATCAGGGCACCCCCAGGAGCGGGAAGACGATCTGGATGAGGAAGAGGACGACGACCGCGCCGATGACGATGATTCCGACGTAGTTCTGGACCTGGCCCGTCTGGCCTCGCCGCAGGGCCCAGCCGGCCCGGAAGGTCCGGAGGCTGATGCTGTTCACGACGCCGTCCACAGCCCGCCGGTCCACGAGGTCCGTCCCCCGGGCAGCCCAGAGTGTCAGGCGAGCCACCAGGTTGACGAATCCGTCGACGATCTTCCGGTCAAACCAGTCACTGAACCGGGCGAGGCCGAACACGATCCGTCGGCCGAAGGCGTCGTAGGCATCGTCGATGTAGTACCGTCTCTCCAAGAGCGTGTGGGCGGCCCGGCGCCCTGGACCCGCTGTGAGGGACTTCGGCGAGATGGCCCTCATCCGGTAGATGAGGGTGGCCCATCCCAGGCCCGCGGCAACGCCCAACAAGGAGATGTACGTGAGGAAGCTGCTGGGACCCGCGAAGGTCTTGATGAGGATGTCCAGCGGGGCCGTGAACTCGGCGTGGGCTCCGGCGACCAACGGGAAGATGAGGTTCCCGAAGCCCCCCAGCGGGAAGATCACCAGGCCCGAGCCGACGGCGAAGATGGCCAGGACCACGAGGGGCGTGGTCATGACCCGCGGCGATTCGTGGGGCTCCTTCTCCCAGCGCGGCTCGCCGCGGAAGGTCATGAACCAGAGGCGGAACATGTAGAAGGCCGTCATGAAGACGGTCAGGATTCCCAGGAGCCACATCCACAGGAGGAGGGGGTTCCCGCCCGAGGCCGCGAAGGTCGCTGCGAGAATCTCGTCCTTACTCCAGAATCCGCTTAACGGCGGAATCCCCGCGATGGAAAGGGCCGCTAAGAGCATGGTGAAGGAGGTGATCCGCATCTTCCGATGGAGGCCCCCCATCTTCCGCATGTCGTTGGTTGCTAAGGCGTGGATGACGCTGCCTGCCCCCAGGAAGAGGAGCGCTTTGAAGAAGGCGTGATTGGCCAGGTGGAAGATGGCGGCGGCATACCCCTCCTGGGCCCCCTCCAACCCCAAATTCAGGGCGTACGCGGCCGCCCCCAACCCGAGGAACATGTAGCCGAGCTGGGAGATGGTCGAGAAGGCCAGGACTCGTTTGATGTCGTAGTTGGCCAAGGCCATGGTCGCCGCGAAGAAGGCCGTGAAGCCGCCGATGAAGGCGATGAAGAGGGTGGCGTCGACGTTGGTGACGACCAGGGGGATGGTCCTCGCGGTGAGGTAGACCCCCGCCTTGACCATCGTGGCCGCGTGGATGAGGGCGCTCACCGTGGTGGGGCCCTCCATGGCGTCCGGCAGCCACGCGTGGAGGGGGAACTGGGCGCTCTTCCCGATGGCCCCCGCGAAGAACAGGAGGGGGACGATGAGGGTCAGCCGGATGGGAAGCCCGGGAGCGAGGGCCGAGACCTCCAGGATGTTGAAGGTGCCGAAAAGGAAGAAGACCGCGATGACGCCGACGAGGAACAGGACGTCCCCCACCCGGGTGACCAGGAAGGCCTTCTTCGCCGCCGCGGCGGCTTCGGGCTTGTGATACCAGTACCCGATGAGGAGGTACGAACACAGGCCCATGATTTCCCAAAAGATGAGGAGCTGGAGGAAGTTGTTCGCCGCGACGGCCCCCAGCATCCCCGAGACGAAGAGGGCGATCTGGGAGTAATACCGGGCCTTGTCCTTCTCATGGCCCATGTACCCCACGGAGTAGATGGCGATGAGGAGGGAGAGGAAGGAGACGAGGGCCAGGATGATGACGCTGAGGTTGTCGATGAGGATGCCAAACTCGATGACCTGTCCTGTCGCCGGAGTCCCGATCCACCGAAACCAGATGACTTCCTGCGCCGGGAAGTTCCCGCCTACGGCCCCATTCAGCAGGGCGTGAACCAGCAGGCCGAGAGCGAAGACGAAGGAGACGCCCACCCCGCCGATGGTCCAGGCCGCGCCACCGTGCCACTGCCAGCGCCCCGTGACGAGGACCACCGCGAAGGCGACGAGGGGGGCGGCGACAATGACCCAGGACCAATCGACAAAAAAGGACAGGTCACCACCTCAGGATCCTGACCTTGTCCAGGTTCACGGTCTGATGGACGCCGTAGAGCACGAGGAAGACCGCGAGGCCGATGGCCGCCTCACCCGCCGCCAGGGCGATGGAGAGAAGGGCGAAGACTTGTCCGGACACGTCCCCCGTGTAGGCCGAGAAGGCGACGAAGTTCAGGATGGCGGCGTTGAGGATGATCTCCACCGACATGAGGACGATGATGCCGTTGCGCCGGACCAGGATCCCGTAGAGGCCGACGGCGAACAGGATGGCGGAGAGGGAGAGCTCCCACTCGAGGGGAATCACGACGCTTCCTCCCGCTTGGCCAGGTAAATGCCCCCGATCATGGAGACGGCCAGCACGAGGGCCATGACGATGATGCTGAAGACGAACCGGGTGAACACCTCCTCAGCCACGTCGGTGTTGGGGATGGCCACCGAGAACGTGTTCCAGGGAATCCCCACGAACGAGCCGATCATGAGGAGGGTGAGGAGGGTCAGTCCGACGAAGACGAAGATGCGCTCCCCTCTCACGGCACCCTCTCCATGGCCTTGGTCCGGGTCAGCATGATGCCGAAGAGGAAGACGACGGGGACGGCCCCGGCGTAGACCAGGATCTGGATGATGGCGACGAACTCCGATTGGAAGAGGAGGTAAATCCCCGCCATGGTCACGAGGCTCATCGCCAGCCAGAATGCGGCCCACATGAGTTTCCTCGCGGTGACGACCCCAATCGCTGTGATGATCTCCACGGCGGAGATCAAGAGGAAGACAAACTGCAACCCGTCGACCGTTCCCCTCCCCCCTACAGCCGCACTAGATCCACCCCTGGGCGTTCGCGAACACGACGAGGACCGCCAGGAAGATGTTGAAGAGGGCCAGGGGGATGAGCTTCCGCCAGCCGATGCTGAGGACTTGGTCGATGCGGATCCGAGGGACGGACCAGCTGATCCAGATGAAGATGAAGAACACGACGTAGATCTTGAGGATGAACCAGATTTCCTGCGGAAGGAACGGGCCATGCCACCCGCCGAGGAAAAGGAGGGCGACCAGCGCGGCCGCCACAAACGTCCGGAGCCACTTGAATCCGTAGACCATCCCGAATCGCATCCCCCCGTACTCCACGAGCCAGCCATGGACGACCTCCTCCTCCGCCTCGGGGAAGTCGAAGGGAACCCGCTCCTGCTCGGCCATCATCGCCAGGAGGAAGATGAGGAAGCCTAGGAACTGGGGTATGATGTACCAATTCGCAATCCCGATGGCGGCTAAGGGGGCGATGATGGAAGGCTGCGCCTGCTGGTTGACGATCTCGATCGGGTTGAGGGTCCCCGCCAGGACGATGACCGCGATGACCGCGAGGATCATGGGGATCTCATACGACATCATCATGGCGGCCGCTCGCATGCCGCCAATCATGGCGTACTTGTTGTTCTGAGCCCAACTAGCCAGGAGGATAGCCAATGGGGCCAGCGAGAAGGCGGCAATGATGAGAAGGAGGCCGGCGGGGATGTTGGCGATGACAAACCCCTCGCTGAAGGGCAGGGCCACGAGGACCAGGATGGTGGTGCTGATCAGGAAGGCAGGGGCGATATGGAACATCCAAGGGTCCGAGGCCCGCGGCGTGATGTTCTCCTTCTGGAGGAGCTTCACGGCGTCCGCGATCTGCTGGAGGTACCCCGTCCCGCCGATGTAGCGGTCCTTCTTCCTCGTAATCATGGGGCCGCGGCGGTCCTGCAGGCGGGCCACGATCTTCCGCTCAAGCCAGATGAAGGTCAGAAGGTGGAGCAGCGCCGCCCAGGCGATCATGATCGTGATGGCGACCAGCCAGCTGACGAAGGTGACCACAGGCTCCGATCCCAGCCAATCGGCCAGAGGGTTGAGAAAGCCGAGCAGGGGAAGGGAGCCAATCGCGCGGAGGACGAAGTTGATGATCGTGATGATGAAGGTGGCCAGGATATTGCTCCCGCCGAAGAGGTCCACGATATGGCCGCTCATTTGTCAATCTCCCCCACGCAGA
>JBHIBO010000025.1:0-22348 GCA_046759185.1 Thermoplasmata archaeon
GACGCCGGGGTCACTCGGTCACCGTGCTGGAGTGGGCCCGGCACATCCCCAGCGCGCCCGTCGAGGAGCGGATCGAGGGGATCCGGGTCGTCCGCTTTCGAAACACCCGCCTGATGGACGCTCTCCCAGACGATCTCTACCGGAATCCCCTGTGGTGGCGCAATGCGGTGCGGGAAGGCCTTCGCCTCTTTCGGGAGGAAGGCTATGATGCCGTCCACTGTCACGACCTGGATACGCTCTCCGCTGGTGTGAGGCTCCGCCGCAAGACGGGCGCACGCCTCGTGTATGACGCCCACGAGATCTTTGGCTACATGATTGAGGAGGACTATCCACGACCCGTCGCGGCGGCGGCCCAGACGATGGAGCGCGCTCTGCTCCCCTCTGTGGATCACCTCATCACCGTGAACGATGCGATGCGGGAGTTCTACGGACACCTGGCTGGCTGCCCCATCACGGTGGTGATGAACTGCGCCGAGCCAGTCCCCACGTACGTGCCCCCGAAAGCCGAGGGGTTCACGCTAACCTACATCGGCGTCCTGCACCACTCACGGTTCTTCCCCCAGGCCGTGGAGGTTCTCGGTGACATGCCGGGCCTGCGCTTCGTCATCGCAGGGAAGCGGGAGGCGAGCTACGCCGAAGTGGAGCGGCTCGCCACGGGTTACGCCAGCATCGAGTTTCTCGGGACCATCCCCGCTTCGGACGTCCTCCCTCGCACCCTGGAAGGCCATGCCGTCCTCTGCCTCTTTGACCCGCGGCACCGCATCAACCAGATCGGAAGTCCCAACAAAATGTACGAGGCCATGGCCACCGGCAGGCCCATCATCGTGAGCAAGGGGACGTACAGCGGCGAGTTCGTGGAGGAACACGACTTTGGCCTGGCTATCGAGTACCGTGGCAACGCGCTACGCCAAGCGGTCTCGGAGCTGCGAGATGACCCCGAGGGCCGTCGCGCGATGGGCCAACGAGGCCTCGATCTTGCCCATCAAGAGTTCAACTGGGACGCCCAGGCGGAGAAGCTTCTCGCCGTGTACGAGAATCTCGCTTGAACCCTCGGGACGGCTGAATGCGGGCGGCAACGACGGTCAGAGGGCGGAATCCGAGCAGGCGTGACCTTCCGGCACCGCACGCGGTCGATATGGCCACCTCCTGATTCTCGTCGGCGAGACGGGAGGGCCGGGGCGTCCTGCGTGGGGGAGGGCTCACACCCTGCCCGCCGTCTAGTGGGGATGGCCGTACCGGTGGGGGTCGCTGTCGAAGGTGTTCTTGCACCCGGCACTGCAGAAGTAGAAGGCCACGCCCTCGTGTTCCGAGGTGAACTGGGCAGTAGCCGGATCCACGTCCATGCCGCATACGGGGTCTTTTGCCATGGTCATTCTCCTTTCCTCCCAGGTCTTAAGGCTGGGTTGGAACCGTTTGAGTAAGAGGGAGTTGGTGACGACGGAGAAGGATGAGAAGGCCATGGCGGCCCCCGCGAAGATGGGGTCCAGGAGGAGGGCGATGAGGGGGTACAGGATGCCCGCCGCTACGGGGATGAGGGCCGTGTTGTAGGCGAAGGCCCAGAAGAGGTTCTGCCGGATTTTCGCGTACGTCCGCCGGCTCAGCTCGATGGAGCCCACCACGTCCCGGAGGTCGTCTCGCACCAGGATGATGTCCCCCGCCTCCACGGCCACGTCGGTCCCACTCCCCACGGCGATGCCCACGTCGGCCTGGGCCAGGGCGGGGGCGTCGTTGATGCCGTCGCCGACCATGCCGACCACCCGCCCGGCTTCCTGGAGCTCCCGGACGCGCGCCACCTTGTCCTCGGGCAGGACCTCTGCCAGGACCTCGTCGATGCCCAGATCCCGGGCGATGGTCTCTGCGGTCCGACGGTTATCTCCCGTGAGCATGATGGGGCGGATGCCCGCCGCCTGCAGGGCGCTGACGGCCGTTCGGGCATGGGGCTTCGGCGCGTCGGCCACGGCGAGGATGCCGCCGAGCTTGCCGTCGATGGCCAGGATCATGGCGGTCTTCCCTGCTTCCTCCAGGGACAGCAGCGAGCCCTCCACGGGTCCGAGGGGAACGCCCTTGGACTCCAAGAGACGCCGGTTGCCCAAGTGAATGGCCCTCCCGCCTACCTCCGCTTCCACGCCATGTCCGGGAATGGCCTCGAAGGCCTCAGGCTCCTCGATGGGGACCCCCGCCGACTCGGCCTCCCGCAGGATGGCCTGCGCGATGGGGTGTTCGGATCCCTTTTCCGCGCTCGCGGCGGCCGCCAACACGGACTTCCGGTCGAAGGGCGCCTGGGGAAGGACGTCCGTCACCTCGGGCACCCCCCGGGTCAGCGTCCCCGTCTTGTCGAAGACGATGGTATCGAGCTCTCGGGCCCGCTCGAGGTACTCCGCTCCCTTGATGATGAGTCCGTTCTCTGCTCCCTTGCCCGTGCCCACGGTGATGGCTGCGGGCGTCGCGAGGCCCAGCGCGCAGGGGCAGGCGATGATGAGGACCGCGATGAGGACGGTGAGGCTAAAGGTGAAGGCCGTGGAGCCGGCCGGGGGTGCCCAGATGCCTGTTCCGAAGAGGAACCAGAAAGTGAAGGCGATGAGGGCGACGCCGATGACCGCCGGCACGAAGTAGGCGGCCGCGCGGTCGGCCACCCGCTGGATGGGGGCGCTGGACTGCTGGGCGTCCTCCATCAGCCCGATGATCTTCGAGAGGGTCGTGTCCCGCCCCACCTTGGTCGCCTCGAAGCGCAGCATCCCGCTGCGGTTGATCGTGGCGCCCACGACAGGGTCCCCGAGCCCCTTCTCCACCGGGAGGGACTCGCCGGTGATCATGGACTCGTCCACGGAGGAGGCCCCTTGGGTCACCACGCCGTCGACGGCGATGCGCTCCCCCGGTCGGACGACCACGGTGTCCCCCACCTTGACCTCCTCCACCCGCACCTCCACCTCGCGTCCCTCGTGAAGGATGGTGGCCCTGTCGGGGGCCAGGTCCATGATGCGGCGAATGGCCTCGGAGGCCCGTCCCTTCGCCCGGTCCTCGAAGTAGCGACCGAGGAGGATGAGGGAGATGATGACGGCGGCCGTGTCGAAGAAGACCTCGGAGCCCAGGAACAGTCCCGGCACGAGGACTACGACGGCGCTGTACCCGTAGGCCGCGGAGGTCCCCACGGCCACCAAGCTGTCCATGTTCGGCAGCCGATTCTCGACGGCGTCCAGGGTCCCGCGGTAGAAGCGCCAGCCGGCATAGAACTGGACAGGGGTTGCGAGGATGAGGAGGACGGGGTTACGGATCTCGAGTAACGCAGCCAGGGCGGGGTTGGTGAAGTCTAGGGGTAGCAGGTGAAACAGGGAGAGGACGAGGATGGGGATGGCGAAGCTGAAACTGAAGATGACCAGGCGACGAAGGGAGGCCGTCTCCTTCTCCGGCTCTCGGAAGGCCTCCAGGCAGTTCGCGCTGCAGAAGAAGTACTTCCGGCCGTCGACGGTCTCGGCGAGGCCGTGAGCCTCATCGACGTACATGCCACAGATGGGATCCTTCGCCACGCTTACCTCCGAACTCCCGTCAGAAGAGGTTGTACCCGCTTAAAGGGGGTTTGCCCTGCCAATTGTAAGGCTGATAATGGCCTGCGAAGGCTTAATAGACGTTCCGCCGAGCCGAAGGCATCTCATGGCCCCCAAGACGGAAGAACGCTGGAAGATGAAGATCTGTCTGGCGGGGGAGGCGGCGGTGGGGAAAACGTCCCTCATTCGCCGGTACGTTTTCGACGAGTTTGAGGACAAGTACACGGTCACCCTCGGGGCCAAGGTCACCCGCAAGAGCCTCACGCTGGAGGACGCGAAGGGCCGGGGAACGGCCCACATCGACATCGCCATCTGGGACGTCATGGGGGAGAAGTTCCTGCGGGAACTCCTGCGGGAGGCCTACTTCTACGGCGCCCAAGGCATCCTCGCCGTGTGTGACACGACCCGAGCCGACACGTTGGAAGACCTGGGTTCGTGGAAGACCTCCATCGAGAAGGTGGCCGGGAAGATCCCCATGATCCTTCTGGCGAACAAGGTGGATCTCAAGGAAGAGACCGTCGTCGACGAGGCGACCCTCCAGGCGTTCACCGAGGGCTGGGACTCGACCTATCTTCTGACGAGCGCGAAAACCGGGAAGAACGTCGAGAAGGCCTTCGAGCAGCTCGCGCAGATGGTCCTTGACAGCGTGGCCGTCAAGGCCTAGACATCCGGCCCTCGACGGTGCCATGCCCCGCCATGGAGGCTCTGTCCATCCGTCTTCGCAGGAGGGCGTAGAAGCCATTCGCCCGGCGGCCGAGTGTCGTGGTCGCTTCCTCGGAGAGAGAGGGGGCTTTCAATACAGGAGGTCGACCGACGATGGGTCGCGCCACCGGAAGTCCGAGCCCCGGGATTCGGAACTTGGCCTCCGAATACTGGACCAGCTTGGCGAGAGGGACGGTCATGGCGAGGTAGAGCAGAGTCCCGGTGGTCCAGCACTCGAAGGCGCGGCCGCTGACGAACGCGCACTCCTGCGCCGCGGCGGCGAGCTCGAAAACCGCGATCGCGGAGACGAGGGCGCTCGCCTTCAGGAGGAGGATGAACTCGTTCGTCATGGGGGGAATGATGAGGCGCAGCGTCTGAGGCAGGGTGATGTGCCGCATCAGCTGCCACCGAGTGAACCCAAGCCCCCGCCCGGCCTCCAACTGTCCCGATTGAATCGCCTTCATCCCGCCCCGGAAAATCTCCCCCTGGTACGCCCCGGTGTTGAGGGTCAGTGCGAAGAAGGCCGCAACGAGGGCGAAGAACCGGTAAGTGGGGATGATGGCGAGCATCACAAGCAGCCAGAAGAAGATCTGAACGAGAATGGGCGTTCCGCGAAAGATGTCGACGTAGCTCTTTGCGGCCGATCGGAAGACACGGGACCGGGATACGCGGGCGGCCGCCGTGGCAAAGCCGAGAACCATGCCCACAGTGAAGCTCCCCGCCGTCAGCAGGAGCGTCAGCTGCAAGCCCAGAAAGAACCGCGGCAGCTGCTCGAAGACAAACTGCGCGTCGAACTCGCCGGTGACAGTGAGAACGTAGAGGTAGAGGAGGAACACGGCCATGACGGCGAAGGCGAAGAGGGCGGCCGTCAGGGATCGATGGAGCCGGAACCAGTGGACGAACCCCGCTCCCCTCTCCGCCCAGCTTCGGACGCTCGCCGCCATGGCTACCCCAGGATCTTGCTCATGAAGGCGCGCGTCCGGTCGTGCTGCGGATGGTCGATAAGATCCCTCGCGGGCCCCTCTTCGACGACCTGGCCGTCGTCCAGGAAGAGGATGTGGTCGCCTACCCCTTTCGCAAAGCCCATCTCGTGGGTGACGACCACCATTGTCATGCCATCGCGGGCCAGGTCGGTCATGACGTCCAGGACCTCGGAGATGAACTCGGGATCGAGGGCGGAGGTGGGCTCGTCGAAGAGGACGACCTTGGGGCTCATTGCTAGGGCTCGGGCAATGGCGACGCGCTGCTGCTGTCCGCCCGACAGGTTGGCGGGGTACTCCCGGAGTTTGTCCCCGAGGCCCACCCGCTCGAGGAGTTCCACCCCCGTCCGCGCTGCCTCCTCCGACGGGACCTGCTTGATCTTCCGCAGTCCCAGCGTGACGTTGTTAATGGCGCGAAGGTGGGTGAAGAGGTTGAAGCTCTGGAACACCATTCCCACCTGCTCCCGGACCCATTCGGGCTTGACGCGGGGATCCGTCGTGAGGACGCCGTCCACCCAGATCTGTCCCGCTTCAGGGTAGACGAGGAGGTTGAGGCATCGGAGGAGTGTGCTCTTCCCCGAGCCGCTCGGCCCCAGGATGACCAATACCTCCCCCCGGTCCACCGTGAGGGAGACCCCCCGGAGGACGTGGAGGTCGCCGAAGCTCTTGTGGACGTTCTCAGCCCGGATGATAGCCCGATTCCCGCTCATATCGCCTCCTCCAGCCCTGGTACTTTCATTCTCCTCTCCAGTGCCAGCATGGCGGCGGTGAGGACGTAGATGAGCACGAAGTAGCCGACGGCGACGAGGACCCAGTTGAAAATGGACTCACGCAGCGTGGCGAAGGAGAGGGCGATGGTGGCGATCTGTCTCCCCCAGCCCGTGAAATCGAAGCTTATGAAGCCGAAAATGAGAAGTTCCCCGAGAAAGGAGAGGAGGGCGGAGTCCTTCACCACGTTAGCGAACTCGTTGCCGAGGGGCGGGACGCTCACCCGAAAGGCCTGGGGGAAGATGACCGTCCGCATTGTCTGCCACCGGCCCAGCCCGAGGGCGTGGGCGGCTTCGATCTGTCCGGACGGCACGGATTGGAACCCGTTCCGGAAGATCTCCGCCTGGTAGGCTGCCGAGTGCATGCCTAGGGCCACGACCCCCGCCCAGAAGGCAAACGTGCGAAGGCCTGCGCCTCCGACGAAGATCGGCAGGATGACGAAGAAGCCGACGAGCAGCACGACGAGCTGGGGGGTTCCCCGCAAGATCTCGACGAAAAAGGTCGACGCCGAGTAGGCGAGGGTATTCTCGGAGATGCGGCCCCATCCGACGAAGAAACCCACGACGAAGGAGAGCGGAAGGATGACGGCGGTGGCGATGAGGGTGAGGATCAAGCCGCGGGTGTAGAGGGGAGAGACGCGGCCGAAGAACGAGAGGTCTACGATCCCCAGGGCCCCCAGCGCTCCCACGAAGGTGGCGACGCCTGCGAGGATGATGAAGAGGGGCCAGAGGGTGTACAGGATGAAGCGTGCGATCCGGGCGAATCCGAGAAACCCTCGGAAGCTGAGCCCGAGGAGGCCCATCAGGTAGGGCCAGACGGGGGCTAGGAGGCGACGAAGGCGGGGAGGAAGAGCGTCGTAGACTCGGCGCCCCAACCGTTCCATCCTACTCTCCTGTCGCCTCTGGCCCACGCTGACTGGAAGGGTCGAGTGACCCGACGATTACACCGCGTGTTCCCTAAGGCACCTCGGTCGGAACGCCCCACGTCACCGCGAGGTCCTCTACGAACCCTTCGTCCAAGAGCTCTTGAAGGACCGGGTTGATGACGGGAAGGATCCCGAGCGGGTCGCCCTCCTCCACCGCCATCCCGTATAGCTCGTTCGTGACGATCTTGCCGACGGCGACGACGTTGTTTGCGGGCTCGTCGGCGAAGGCGACGGCGGCCGGCAAGTCCATGATCGCGGCGTCCGCGGCCCCCGTGCCGACGGTGCTCAGGACCGTGGGCACGTCGTCGAAGCAGAACAGGGGTCCGCCGGTGGCGCAGGTCAAGCCGAGGTTGTCCTCGGCCCAGATGTTGCTCGTCGTGCCCGTCTGGACGACGATGTCCAGCCCCTCTAGGTCGCTGGCCGAGCACTCCTTGTTCGCACACGTGAGCGTGCTGCCCGTGGGCACGAGAACGGCCTGGTTGGCGCTGTAGTACGACGACGAGAAGTCGTAGACTTCGTCCCGTTCCGTGGTGATGGTCATGCTGGACGCGATCATGTTCACTGCGCCCGTCTCGCCGGCGGCGAGCAGCGTGTCCCAGTCCGTGTAGTCACTCCAGATGACTGTCAGTCCCGCGCGGCTGCCAATCTCCTCGACCAGATCGATGGTGAACCCAACGAGGGCTCCATCCACGTCTCGGAACTCGAAGGGCGCAAACGGCGTGTTCGTGCCGACGACGATGCTGTCTCCGAGGGCCGGTGGCGCGGTGGGGGGCTGAAAGACGGGGCCCAAGACGAAGCCCCCCGCAACCAAGCCCACCACAAAGACGACGACCGCGATGACAGCGACAATTCCGGTGCCCATTCCCCCTCGCATAGCTTCTGGGGGCGGCGCTCCTCCCTCTGCCATGAACGGCCTGAGCAGCCAGTTTCTATTTAATCGTTGCTGGTGGCGAGAATCGTGGATCAAACGGACGGCGCTCGCAGGTCTTCGCCTCCGTCGACCCCAGTCGGAGGCCCGAGCGGTCCAGCGGGATTCTCTACGGAGCGGACGACGGGGGGGCGAGGGCAAGGTGCAGCGCCCGCTTCCCCTGTCTCCCCCTTTCCTGGGCTACACAGTCCTGCTCGGTCCCGCGATCAGGTCGCCAACGCTTCCGACGAGCCCGAGGATTCCGCCCAGTAGGAAGCCGCTCCCGCCGAGCACGAGGGCGACGATGGCGATGACGGCAATCACCCCGTTCAGGCCGCGTGACGGCGCCCCCCGTCGATGGTCGAGGAACGCCAGCAGCAGGACCAGCAACCCGAGAAAGCCAAGCACCACGGCCGTCAGGAACGGGTCACCCGGGATGAAGGGCGAGATGACGGGACCCGCCTGCAACGTCGAGGGGTCCAAGGGGGAAACCCCCACCGGCCCTCCGTTCTCACCTTGAGGATGGTACACGCATGCCCACCCCGCGGCCGTCAACCCGGCTCCACCTACGGCTTTAGTCGCCGTCGTAAGATCCGACACTCTACCTCCCCCGCGCGGGAATCCGGATGGCATCTATTTAATGCTTGGGCCTTGCTACCTAGGGGCGTTCGAACCCAAAGGACGGGGGCCCGACCTGGTTGACCGTGCGAACCCCGATCGTCAAGGACCGCATCTTGCTCCACCTTCTTGACTACCTCAAGTTCCGGGAAGCCTACGATGTTCCACCGGAAATGACCCAGGCGGGCATCGCCCAGGCCGTGTGGATCGACGTTCGTCACGTGCTCCAATACGTCCGACCCCTCATGGAGGAGGGCCTCCTCCGCGAGGAGTCAGCCCACATTCTCGGGGGGCAGAGACGGCGCAAGGTGTACCACCTGACGGACGCCGGTCGGTTGAAGTCCTACGGCCTTCGCGAACGACTGAAGTCCGAGACCGTGCAGGTCCGGGTCGGCGTAGGGATTCAGGAAGCCACGATTGCCGAGGTGTTACGGAAAGCCAAGGGTCAGATCTCAATCGTCGACGTCCTCCGGGAATCGATCCACGCGGGGTCCGTCGACCTCCTCCACCTCGAGACGACCCCTCGGCCCGCCCTCGTTCGGATGATCTCCGATGCCCCGGGCGTCGAGGGCTTCCTGGGCCGAGAAGGGGAGTTGGAGGTCCTGACCGGGGAGCGGAATCTCCCCCGCATCTTCGTGGTCCGCGGAGTCGCCGGCATCGGGAAGTCGACGTTGGCCGCGAAGGTGTGCGAGCACTACCGCGACGCGAGCCACCTCTTCTGGCACCGTGTGCGGCCTTGGGATACGCCCCAATCCTTGTTGGCGGCTCTGGGCAGCTTCATGAGTGCCCTCGGCCGCCCGACCCTCAAGGACACGGTGGAGACCGGACCGCCCGGGACGGCGCATCGGGTGTTTGAGGAGAACCTCCCGGGGATTCGCGCCCTCTTCGTCTTCGACGACGCCCACGACGGGAGTGTGGACCTCATCGACTTCCTCCGGTTCCTGAAGGATGCGGTTCGCAAGGCGGAGGATGTCCGTGTCCTCGTCCTCACGAGACAGGAGATCCTCTTCTACGATCGACGGGACGTCGGCATCGAGGGCCTCGTGCAGGAGATGACCCTCCAACCCCTGGAGGCGGAGGTCGTCCGTGACCTCCATCCGGCCCTGAGAGGCGACAGTGCGTTGGCGGAGCTGGGTCGCCACCCCCTCTTCCTCCGCCTCCTCCTCGCCCTCCCTGAACACACGCCCCCCGTCCAGATCCGACGCGACATTCACAAGTTCATCGAGGAGGCCATCTACGTCGAGCTCGCGGACGCGGAGCGGAACCTCATGAAGCTGGCGAGCCTCTACCGCGTCCCTGTCACGGCGCGGGCTCTCTTTCGCGATGTGGGGTCGTCCTACGATGTACTGATGAACCTGGTCGGTCGCTCCCTTCTCACGCCTGTGGGGACGGAGGAGTTCGAGGTCCACGATTCCATCCGGGACTTCTTCGGAATGGTGTTGACGAATCCGGAGAGGAAGGACCTCCAGGGGTACGCGGTCGAGCAGCTCCTCGCCCTCGCCGCGGAGGCGGAGCGGGATGGACGCCTCAACCGCCGTATCGATTTCCTCGCCAACGCCCTCGAACTCGCGACACGGGGCTCCGAGCGGGCGCCCGTCTGCGAGGCCCTGGGAGATGCCCGGCAGCGCGTCGGCGACCTTACGGGAACTCTCGAGAGCTACGAGGGGGCCCTGGCGGCGGTCCGGCAAGCAAGACCACGGGCCCGCCTCCACGCGAAGATCGCCCACGTTCTCACGGTTCAAGGCGAGAAGAAGCAGGCGTCTCGCGTGCTCGAGGAGGGGTTCCAGTCGACGATCCCCACCGCGAGCGTTGAGTCGGGTTGGCTGATCCTCGAGGAGTGTCGGCACGCGATCCGCCAGGAGGAGTACGAAGAGGCAGCCGAGGCCGGTCGGGCGTCCCTCAACACCTTCCAGGCCTTCGACGACGTCCTGGGCCAGGGACAGGCGTTCTGCCAGCTCGCCCACATCGAGAACATTCGCCCGAAGGGGAGTCCTTTGCAGGCCCAGGAGAACCTGGAGGCGGCGTTGGCCCTGGCTGACGCCATCGACGATCCCGACTTCACGGCGATGGTCCACTCCACCCTGGCCGAGTTGTTCGGCCTCCGCCTCGGCAAGACCCGCGAGGCTCTGGTGCATCTGGACGCCGGGGAGGCGTTGTACGATCCCACCGTGGATTCCTATGGCCGCGCGAACTTCATCATGCTCAAGGCGTTGATAGCGCTGTCTCAAGAGGGAGATTTCCACAAGGCGGAGACCCTCTTCCGGGAGGCACGTTCCCTCGCGGGGAAGCTGGAATCCAAGGCGATGGCGGCCTATTCGGGCTATGGCCTCGCGCAGGCGGCCTTCTTTCGCGGGGCGTTTGAGGAAGCGCGCGTGCGTTTCGAACGGTTCGCCCTCGACCTGGAGCAGGCCGGCCTGCCCTCGGCGGTCGAATCGTTATGCATCGCAGCTGAATGTGCCCTCTTGGAGAGGGATCTAGCGGGGTTCCGTGGCCTGGCGCGGGCGGTCGGGGATCCGGAGCTCGCACTCGGCGTCGAGGTGCGCCCGCTTCACAGCAAGGTCATCGGCGGGATCGACGCCTTCTTGAGCGGGGAGTGGGAAGACTCGCGAGCACGCTTTGAGGAGGCCATCGCCCTGGCCAGGGAAAGGTATCCGGGCGAGGCCTTCCCCTATCTCCACTACGGCATCGTCCTTCGTGTCGCCGGCAAGGAGCCCGAGGCGTCCCAACGTCTGGAGGCCGCCACCTCCATCATGCACGCGTTCTCCCGCCAGGCCGAGCTGGGAATCCTCCCTGAGCGTCAACGTCTGCTCACGGAGGCCCTCACGTGGGCCTCAACGCGGTAATGCACGTTCCGCTCGCTGAGACGGGCGGAGCCGGGCGGGAAAAAATAGAGGGGGGGCCCTCAGAAGAGGGCCCAGTGGACGATGGCCCGAATGGCCAGGACCACCCCGGCTAGGATAGCGTACGTCGGGAACACGGCCTTCACCTCCCTTCTTTGGGTATTTCTCTCGCGCCCCTCCTCGGCGCCCCCCGGCGAGTCCCGAGCTCCCTCCCTTCGTTTCGAGGGCGGAAGGAGCCAGAGACGACCGGAGAAGCTTACGATGACCCCACGGCAGTTGAGACAGCGCCGACACGTGGCGTTCCCGGCACTCCCGAGGCTCTCCAATGCCCTGTGGAGACACGGGGACGTCTCCTCCGGAATCGTTCGAAGCTCAGCTTGGACGGTTGCCATGCGGTCCGCCCCATGGGGGGTGGGAGGGTACTTCTATAGCGCCCCTCCCTCGGCACTCGTTCGTAGACTCACCTCGTGTGCTCTGGGGATCCGCTGAGGGATCGACGGCCTCGGCTCGCGGCCTGCGTTCGCGCGGCCCTGGACAGGACGCCGACCACCTGGCGGAGGACTCGCCCCACCCGGTCTCGGAGGCGAGGGGTCTCCGCGGCAGCCCCGGGCAGGAGGAAACCGGGCTCGGTGCCAAGCCCGTACTCCCCTCGGAGGTAGTTGCGAAGCTCGGCGAGGTTCCGCGGTTGGGTCCGCTCCATGACGACGGCTCTTGCGTATTCTTCCATCATTTGCGTTTGTTCCTGGGCGGCCCGTTTTCCGAACCACCTAACCCGTCGAGGAGCGAGGAGGGGGATGTCCCTGTCTCAGTAGGTCCATAGTAATTACTATCCGGAGGCTGAATCGAGGCGAGAAAAACCCTTATCTGAGCGCCCTCGTTCGTCCCATGGGGAGACTCCGTGCAGGTCCAGGTTCGGCTGTTTGCCTCGCTCCGTGAGGAGGTGGGCCGCGAGACCGTGGCCTTGGAGGTCGAGAATCCGGCGGACGTGCAGAGCCTCCTACGCGCCTTCTCCGAAGCCTATCCTCGGGCCCGCTCCGTGGAACAGGCCATCGTGGCCGTGAATCAGGAGGTGGCGGACGGGCAGACTCCCGTGCAGGCGGAGGACGAGGTCGCCCTTCTGCCGCCCGTGAGCGGGGGTCGCGTGGAGCGCATCGTGCAGGGGGACTTCGAGACGGAGGCCGTGCTGCAGGCGCTCCGGTCCCCGAAGGACGGGGCCCTGGTCGCCTTCTACGGGAGCGTCCGGGACAACTTCGAAGGACGGGAGGTCCGTCTCCTCCGGTACGAGGTCTACGACGACATGGCGGAGGCCGCCATCCGGCGGATCGAGGAGGAGGTCCGGGCGGCCTCGGGCGCCGATCAGGTCTTCGTCCAGCACCGCGTGGGCGAGCTGGCGCCTGGAGAACACACGATCCTCGTAGCGGCCGCAGCCCCGCATCGCCACGAGGCCTTCGAGGCCTGCCAGACCGCTCTCGAGCGGGTGAAGACGGAGGTCCCGGTGTGGAAGAAGGAGCTCTACGCAGACGGCGGGGAGGCGTGGGTGGAGGGCCACGCAGGCCCCCCTCCTTCGCCGGAGAAGTGAGGTCGCGATGGCGGAAATGGTCGACGTCGGATCGAAGGACGCCGTCCCCCGATCGGCTACCGCCGTGGGAAGCATTCGACTCCGACCCAGGACCGTAGAGGCCATTGCTGCGGGCAGGGTGAAAAAAGGGGATGTCCTGCAGACCGCCAAGCTCGCCGCCATTCAGGGGGCCAAGCGTACCCCCGAACTCGTGCCGCTCTGTCACCCCATCCGCCTCGATGCCGTGAAACCGGAGGCCACCTTGGATGGCGATCGGGTCGTCGTGCGATGTACCGTTTCTGCCCACGAAAGGACGGGCGTGGAGATGGAGGCCCTGACGGCCGTCTCTCTGGGCCTCCTGGCAGTCTGGGACATGGTCAAAGGTCTGGAGAAGGACGCCGAGGGCCAGTATCCTCACACCCAGATCCTCGAGGTCCGGGTCGAGGAGAAACGGGTGGAGCGCGCGACTTGAGGGAGGGCCGGCCTATGCTCGGCCGAGGATATCCTCCACCCAGAGGAGGCCCCGCATCATCGTTGGGAACCCAAGCGTGGTTAGGGCGAGGAGGGCCACGTGCCGCATTTCCTCCGCCGTCGCGCCTTGCTCCACCGCCCGCCGTGCATGGGAGTGGGCGGCCCCCTCCATCCCAGCGCCTAGGGAGATGCCCAACTTCACCAGTTCCCGCACCTTTCCGTCCAGAGGACCCGCATTCAGGGTCGCATCGCCGAGGCGCTCGTAGGCGGCGAAAACCTCTGGGTACTCTGCCTTGAACTGCTTGAAGGGCTTCGGGAGTTTCGGCATCTGTCTTTCCCTCCCAACTTCGGGTGCGGCCAGCTAGGAATTCTCGCTATTTAACACGCCCTCTCGGGGTCAGCCCGACAAGCTCATGGTTCCCGCCGACGTTTCGTTCGGTGCACATGGCCTCCGTATCCGGTCTCGTCCTCGCGGGCGGGGAGGGGAGTCGCGTCGGGGCGTTCAAGGCGCTCCTCTCGCTCGGGGGTCAACCGCTCATCATCCGACCCGTGGAAGTGCTTCGCGCGGTCTCCGACGAGGTCTTGGTCGCCTACGGCTCCCGGGAGCATGGCGCCCGCCTCGACCGCGTGGTGGAGGATGCCCGACTCGTGGGCGACGAGGGGCTCGGTCCTTTGGGGGGGTTGGATCGCGGCGCCCAGGCCGCACAGGGAGAGTGGCTCCTCGTCGCCCCCTGCGATGTACCCTTCCTGTCCCCGGACCTCTATCGCGTCCTCCTTCGGCGCGCCCAGAGGTTGGATGGCTGCATCCTTCGACGCGGGGATCAGGACAACCTCCTCATCGCGGCCTACCGACGGAATGCGTTGCTCCAGGCCTCGGCGCTCGCCCTCGGGAAGGGGGAGCGGGCGGCCCAGGCCCTCCTCCCACATCTGCGTCTCGCCCGGCTGGGAGAGGCAGACCTGAGGGGGCTTCCTTACGGCCTCCAATCCACCCTGGACATTGACACCCTGGAGGACCTGGCTCGGGCCGAGGGCCTCCTGCAGGAAGGGCCGAAGACATCCGATTGAGGGCCCATGTCCTTATGTGACGTCTCGCTTTCGAGGGCAGGGGACCCAAGGGGCGGCTACCCATGGGGAAGCACGAAGACCATCACGGCAGGCATCGACGACACGGCATGCGGGTCTTCACGGAGCTGATTTCTCCAGGAGAGGCCCTTGCCATCGCCCGAAAGGCCACGAAACCGCTTGAGCGAATCGAGAACGTTCCCTTGGAGCATGGGGTGGGCCGGGTCTTGGCGGAGGACGTGGTGTCCGAGGTCGACGTCCCTGCCTTCGACAAGGCCATGATGGATGGCTATGCGATCCGCTCCCAGGATGTCGCGGCCGAGGGGCCAACGCTCGAGACGGTCGGAGACGCGCGCCCGGGAGAACCGTATCAGGGAACCGTGAAGGGTGGGCAGGCTGTGAAGACCGCCACGGGCGCGCCCGTGCCGACAGGGGCCGACGCGGTTGTGGAGGTGGAGCTCGTCGAGGTTGAGGGTTCTCGAGTCCACGTGCCTTCGGGCATCGCCCCGCGGAGAAACGTCTCCCCCCGAGGTGAGGACATTGGCAAGGGGGATCCGCTTCTCCCCGCGGGGACCGTCCTCCAGCCTGGCCATGTGGGGGCGATTGCGGCGCTGGGCGTCGAGGAACTCCCGGTCTACGCGCGCCCTCGGGTGACGGTCATGGCCACGGGCCGCGAGATCAAGCGGGGAGGAACCCTACGACCCGGCGAGGTCTACGATGTCAACTCGTTCACCCTCACAGGACTGATTCGTGAGAACGGCGGATCCGTCGAGATGTCCGATCCCATCCCCGACACCTATGAGTCCATCCTGGCCGCGGTGGGGCGGGCGGAGGACTATGACCTGGTGGTTCTGTCTGGCAGCACCTCCGTGGGTGAACGGGACTTCCTCCGCGATGCGGCGGCCGAGCTCGGGGAGGTGGTCTTCCACGGCGTTGCGATGAAGCCGGGTAAGCCGGTTCTCCTCGCCAAGGTGGGTGATGGCCTGGTCTTCGGGATGCCGGGGTTTCCCGCTTCCGCCCTGATGGCCGCGTACCACCTTTTGCTGCCTGTCCTCCGGCGGATGGGACGCCGTCCAGAGGCGCCGAGCCGCCCATCGATTCTGGGGGAGGACATGCCTGTCAAGAAGGACAAGACCCAGCTGGTCACGGTGCGTCGAGAGGGCGGGAAGGCCTTCCAGGCGTTCCGAGGGTCGGGGAGCATCACGAGCATCTCGCAGGGGGATGGGTACGTGGTGATCCCGCCAGGTCAGGCGTTGAAGAAAGGGGCGCCTGTTGAGGTCATCGAGTTTTGAGGCCGTCTGTTCTCCGGCGCTTGGAGTCTCACAACAAGGTTAAGCCAGGCGTCCCGTTACGGGCTCGGCGAGAGGGTGCGACGAGTTGTCATCCTGGGAGGTGGGGTTGGCGGTGCCGTCGCGGCGATGGAGCTGTCCCGGAGACTGGAAACGGACACGGAGGTCGTCCTCCTGGACAGGGAGGGGAGGCACTACTTCCCGCCCTCGTACCCCTGGCTCGTCATGGGCTGGCGGCGTCCGGAACAGGTGTGGAGGCCCCTCTCGAGGTTGAAGACCCCCCACGTGAGCCTGCGGCAGGAGGAGGCCGTCTCCATTGACCCGGACGAGCGGAGGGTGACGACGGATGCCGGGGAGGTCCCCTACGATCACCTCCTGATCTCCCTAGGCGCGCAGCTCGATCCGTCGGCCATCGAAGGCTTCGCCGGCGTCGCCCACCACCCTTATGACTTGGAGGGAGCCATGGGCCTCGCCGAGGCGATCCGGGCTTTCCGAGGGGGAAAGGTCGCCATCGGCGTCTCCCGTCTCCCCTTCAAGTGTCCGGCCGCCCCCTACGAGACCGCGTTCCTCCTGGACTACCACTTCCGTCAGAAGGGCATCCGCGACCTGGTGGAGATGGAGTTCTTCACGCCCGAACCCGCCCCCCTGCCCGCGGCCGGGCCGGCCATCGGTGATCGGGCTCGGGCCCTGATGGAGGAGCGGGACATTCCGATCCGGGTGAAGCGGGAAATGGACCACGTCGACCCGGAGGCGGGCGTGGTCCACTTCAAGGGAGACGGGCAAATGGCCTACGACCTCCTGATCGCCGTGCCGCCTCACACGACCTGCGACGCCGTGCGGCGATCCGAGCTGACGAAGGAGGGCCCGTGGATTCCCGTGGACCCACACACGATGCGGTCCTCCTACGACGACGTTTATGCGGTGGGGGATGTGACCAGCATTCCCACCCCCTCCGGCCACGTACCCTTCCTCCCGAAGGCAGGGGTCTTCGCCCACGGTCAGGCCAAAGTCGCAGCCGGCAACATCGCCGCCGACCTGGCCGGTGGGCCGGAGGTCCGGTGGGATGGCTACGGCCTCTGCTTCATGGAGATCGGCTACGGAAAGGGAGGCATGGTGCGCGGCAACTTCTACGGGGAGGGCGCCCCCGCCATAAGGATGAGAAAACCCAGCCGAATCTGGCACTGGGGCAAGGTTCTCACGGAGAGGCGCTGGCTCAGGAGGCTCTTTCGGTAAGAGGGCAGCTCACTCCAACTTGGCGCCGCAGACACCACAGTGGTCGAAGTCCGATGGCAGCCCTTTGGCGCCACACTTCCCGCACGCCCCGACGGGGGCACCCCAGGCATAGGAGGGGGCCCCACCGGCCGCCGCCTTCTCCCGCAGCTCTCGATAGTGGGCGTCTCGTTTCTCGGCGAAGGCCTGCATGCCCTCCCGCGGTTCCTCGGTGGCGAAGTGGATGGAGAGCCAGTCCCGGGCGTGCCCGATCGTGTTGTACCAGGCGAGGTCCTTCCAGAAGTTGACCTGCTGCTTTGTGTAGCGGAGGCTCTCCGGGAACTTGTCGATGAGCTTGTCCGCCATCACCCGCACGGCATCGTCTAGCTTCGTGTACGGGACCACTTGGTTTACGAGACCCCATTCCAGCGCCTTTTCCGCTGGGAGCCGTTCGGTGAGGTACAGGATCTCGCGAGCGCGGCGATCGCCCACAAGGAGGGGAAGCCACTGGGTCGCCCCTCCCGCGGCCACGCTGCCGACGCGGGTTCCGACCTGCATGATCTCCACGTGATCCGCGGCGATGGCCAGGTCGCAGGCCATCTGGAACTCGTTGCCGCCGCCGGCTACGATGCCGTTCAACCGCGCAATGGTGGGCTTGCCGGCATTCCGGAGCATGTCCACGGCGGCCTGGAACTCCGTCATGTACTTCCAGTAGTCGTGGGGTCGCTTCACGTACAGGTCGGCGTACTCCTTCACGTCCCCCCCCGTGCAGAAGGCCTTCTCGCCCGCCCCCGTGAGCACCAGGACGCCGACGGCGTCGTCGTACGCCGCATCTCGAAAGGCGTCGTGCATCTCCCGCAGGGTACGGGTGCTGTAGGCGTTGTAGACCTCGGGCCGGTTGATGGTGATGCGGGCCACCCAATCGCCCTTGTCGTAGATAATCTCCCGAAAGTCGAAGTCGGAAGGAGGGCGGGCACCGATGGGATCGGCGGACATGGTTTCCCATCAAAGCCTGTCTATATAGCCATTGGCGGGCGAGGGAAAGGGACCCCGAACATGTTCGGGTCGGGGGTTAAAACGGCGTATAGGATGGGTTTATGTTGCTGGATACCCCATTGTTGTCCAAGGAGTCGAGGAGACCCTCCTTGCGAGATGCCGACAGTTCCCTTGACGTCCAACCGCGGGCGGAGGATCTGTCCTTTTCCTATGTGACCGCCTGGAAGGAGGAGACCGGGGGCAGGGCGATCGGCCACTACCCCGTGTATGCCCCGCAGGAGATCATCCGTGCGGCAGGAGCCCTCCCCGTGGGCATCATGGGGGCCTGGGGCCTCGTGGACGTCGATTACGCCGATTCCCGGGTCCAATCCTTTGTCTGCTCCGTCGCGGCGAGCACCCTGGAACTGGGATTGACAGGACGCCTTGTGCCCTTCGACGGAATGGTTTTCTCAGACATCTGCGACATCGCGCGGAACCTGTCGGGAATCTTTACGAGGAACTTTCCAGAGATGCTCGTGGAGTACCTCCACCTCCCCCAGAACGCCTCCTCGCAGGCCACCGTTCCGTACCTCCGGAAAGAACTGGAGCGTTTGGCGCGCCATCTGGAGAAACTCACGGAAAGCCCGCTCCGGGAAGAGGACTTGCTGGAGAGCATCGAACTCTACAACCGACAGCGAGCGCTCCTCGGCGAGGCTTATGAGCTTCGGCAGAAGAACCCCGAACTCCTGCCCATCGACGAGGCCTACCTGCTGGCGAGGGCCGCCGGTCAGATGCCGGTCGAGGATCACATCGCCCTCCTGGAGGGGGTCCTCCCGGACATCCGTGAACGCCCCACCAAGGCACGAGACAACATCCGGGTCCTCGCGATGGGACCCTTTTGTGAGCAGCCCCCTCTGGAGCTCCTCCGCGTGATCGAGGAGGCGGGCTGCTACGTCGTGGACGACGAACTCCTGCGCGCGTATCGCTGGTATACGGCACCAATCCCGGGCGATGGAGATCCCTTCCAGTCCCTCGCCCGGAGCTATGTGGAGCGCTCCCACGTCTCCTCCGTGCGCTATCCCGGGGGGCAGCGGGGCGAGGCCCTGGTGGAGTGGGTGAAACAAGCTGGGGCCGAGGGCGTCCTCTTCGTCACGGCCAAGTTCTGCGAACCCGCGTTGTATGACTACGTACTGTACAAGGAGTTCTTGGAGAAGGCGGGCATCCCGTACATGCACATGGAGTTCGAGGAGAAGATGAGCGCCTTCGAGTCCCCCCGGATGCAGGTGGAGACCTTCGTGGAATCGATCCTGTTCGCGTGAGGCGATCGCTATGCTGCAGTACCAGGACGCCGGAAAGGTGGTGCAGCGGGAGCTGATGACCGCCTACTACCGAGACCTGGACGAGGGAGAGGGGCCCGTTGCCTACCTCTTCGTGCCGGGGAACGTGGTGGAGATCCTCCGGGCCTTCGACATCCGCCCCGTGTTCCCCGAGATCAACGCCCTGCAGTGTGGCGTCAAGCGCACCGCCGGGGACAACATCCTCCGGGCGGAGGACATCGGTTACTCCGCCGACGTGTGTGGCTACGTCAAGAACGACATCGGCATCTGCCTCGCGCGTGGAGAGACGCCCCTGGGCCATATCCCGAAGCCCGACGCTCTCGTGTGCAACTTCTCCGGCTGCAACACCTTCATCAAGTGGTTCGAGGCCCTGGTGGATATGTACGACGCCCCGATGTTCCTCCTGGACGTCCCCTACTCGCGGGGCGAGGAGACCCAGGCCCAGGATCAGGAGTACGTCACGGCCCAGCTCTGGGATCTCGTCGCGTGGTGCGAGGACCTGACGGGGACCTCCTTCAGCGAGGCGAAGCTTAGGGAGGCTCTCAAGCACTCCCGGGAAGCGGAGGACCTCTGGGCCGAATTGTTGGCCCTGGCTGGTCGCCATCCCTCTCCCTTCGACGCCTACTTCGAGGCCGTGTTCTTCATGGCGCCCATCAACGTCCTTCGCGGGACCCCGGAGTGCGTCGACTACTACCGCGTGGTCCTCCAGGAGATGGAAGAGCGGTACGAGGCCGGCGTGGGCCCGGTTCCGGAGGAGAAGTTCCGGGTGATCTACGAGGGTCCTCCGTGCTGGCCCCACTTCCGATCCTTCTGGGAGCTCTTCAAGCCCTGGGGGGTGGTCGGCGTGGCCTCCACGTACGCCAAGGTCGGCGGACTCTTCGACCAGGGGTTGCGGCACGACCCCGCCCGACCCATGGAGAGCATCGCCGACTACGTCATCAACTGCTACACGAACTGGAACCTGGGGATGCGGGCCGACCTCCTCCACCGGTACGTCCAGGAGTACGAGGCCGACGCCCTCATCATCCACTCCGTGAAGTCGTGCCGGTCCTTCTCCGTGGGCCAGCCGGACTTCCGGGAGACCTTCACCCACGACCTGGAGATCCCGACGCTGATGATCGAGTCCGACCTGGCGGATCCCCGCTACTTCTCTGAGGCCCAGCTTCGGAACCGCGTGGACGCCTTCTTCGAGAGCCTGGAACACCGTCGCATCGTGGAGGCGACCTGATGTACTTCGCGGGGGTGGACGCGGGCTCGACGACGACCAAGGCCGTGGTCCTCGACGCCAAGGGCGACCTCGTGGCGAAGAGCCTGCTGCCTACGGGCGCCAACGTGACCCGGGCGGCGGAGCGCTCCTATGAGGAGGTCCTAGAACGGCTTGGCATCACCGAGAACGACGTCGGGTACGTCATTGGGACTGGCTACGGACGCTACAAGATCGACTTTGGCGACGATCAGGTGACGGAGATCAGCTGCCACGCCAAGGGCGCGCACCTACTCTTCCCCAGGACGCGGACCCTCGTCGACATCGGGGGCCAGGACACCAAGGCCATCCGCCTCAGCGAGGAGGGTGAGGTCCTGGACTTCTGCATGAACGACAAGTGCGCGGCGGGCACCGGGCGATTCCTGGAGAATGCCGCCTCCATCCTGGACCTTTCCTTGGACGAGATCGGTCCCGTTTCCCTCCGGGCCGACGCGCCCATCCGCCTCAGCAACGTGTGCACCGTGTTCGTGGAGTCGGAAATCATCGCCCACCTCGCCCGGGGCAGGACCATCGAGGACATCCTCCGCGGTGTCCACACGGCCGTCGCGGCCCGAACCATCGCCCTCGTCCGCCGCATCGGCATCGACGAGGAGGTGACCTTCACTGGGGGCGTCTCCCGCAACGTGGGCATGGTCTCTGCGCTGAAGGAGCGATTCGGGACCGAGATCAATGTGAGCGAGCTCTCCCAATACATGGGCTGTCTCGGGGCCGCCCTCTTCGCCCTGGAGCGTGGCGAAGGCGCCGAGGACCTGCGCGCCCGGCGGGTGACCGTGGGGGACGCATGACTGACCTCACCATCGGCCTGGACATCGGGGCGGGGAGCACCAAGGCCGCTTTGCTGGAGGACGGGACGGAGGTGCGCCGCACCGTACGCATCCGTACGGGCCCGTTCATGGAGAAGGCGGCGCGGAAGGCCCTCGCGCAGCTGCTCGAAGAGGCGAACCTGAAGCGGGATGCGGTCTCGTACCTCGCGACCACGGGGTACGGTCGGTATGCGTATGAGGAGCGGGACATGAATATCACGGAGATTACCTGTCACGCCCGGGGGGCCCGTCTCCTCTTCCCGGGCACGCGATGTGTCCTGGACATCGGGGCCCAGAGTTCCCGGGCCATGCGGGTGGACGATGAAGGGCGGGTCCAGAAGTTCCTCATGAACGACCGCTGTGCCGCAGGAGCCGGCCGCTTCCTGGAACGGATCGCCAAGTCCCTGGAGATCGACGTCCTGGAACTGGGTCCCATGGCCCTCCGGGCCAAGAACCCCGAGCCGATCAGCAGCATCTGCGCGGTCTTGGCGGAGTCGGAGGTCATCAACCACGTCACGCAGGGAAAGCCCGCTGCCGACATCGTGGCGGGGGCCCACTACTCCATCGCCGATCGAACCTTGGCCCTGCTCAGGCAGGTGGGGCTGGAAGCAGAGGTCACCCTGACGGGCGGCCTGTCCCTGAACCCCGGGGTGGTCCGGGCGCTGGAAGAGCGGCTGGAGATGAAGATCAACGCAACGCCCGATTCTCCCTTCGCGGGAGCCATCGGCGCGGCGCAGCTCGGCCATTGGCGACTGAAGCGCCGCGGGACCGACGCCTGATGGCCCCACGACGCGATGGAGGACGAGGATGGGAACGCCCCTGGTAGGCCTGCACCGCAAGGAGAGCAGAGCGACACTGATCCTCCAGCGTCCGCCCCTGAACATCCTGAACATCGCGATGTTGGAGGAGCTGGACGACGCCCTGCAGGAGGTCGCGGAGGCGGAGGACGCCCGGGTGCTCGTCCTGCGTGGCGAAGGGAAGGCCTTCTCGGCGGGAGTGGACGTGGCCGATCACACGGAGGACCGGGTCGAAGAAATGTTGAACACCTTCCACCGGGCCCTCATGCGCCTCTTCGATCTTGAGATCCCCACGCTGGCT
>JBHIBO010000026.1:0-21027 GCA_046759185.1 Thermoplasmata archaeon
GGATGGGTCTCCCGCAGGACCACCGCCGTGGCCTGACGCCGCTCTCGGGCCAATGCTTCTGCAACGGCAAAACGAGCCGCATAGTAGCAGCCACGGATGGACGCGTAGGCGGTCCGCCCCTGGTATCCCTCACTGTCACCGATCATGGCGATCTCCCGGGTCGAGGGGTTCCACGTCGTCCGCGGGAACCAGGCCTCCAGGAGCTCATAGCTCCAGACACGGGGAAGTAGCAGCACAAGAAACCGTTGGTCGAGCCGCCACGACTCATACACCCGGAAGTCGTCGATGAGGGGGAATGTCCGAACGTCCTCCAGGAGCCGAAGGCCCACCGTGTCATCCACAGCTGTAATGCTCCACCGCGTGGGCACGAGCTTCCGCCCCTCCTCCAACCCAAGGACCCCCGCGCTCATGGCCCGCATGATGCGGGAGACCTCCACCCCGTCTCCGTACAGTTTCAGGATGGCCCTCTGGGCCTTCAGATCGCCGTCCGCCCAGGCCTTCTCCAGCCGGGGATCCGTCTTCACGTTCCCCGTGCCCATCTGGAGCAACGGTGCCGACGGACCGAAGGGCTGCGAGACCCGATCGGAGGAGAGGCCCCCACGAGGTGCCCGTGAGAAAGCAACCTCCACCTCCGACGGCCTCGCAGCTAGAGCGAGCTCTTGGAGCTGGTCGAGGAACCGGTCCTGCCGGGTGCCCACCTCCACCGGCATCCGACGCATCCCCCGGACGAGGCTGGAGCGGAAGGCAACGATCTCCGGGAGGTCAAAGTCCAACCAGGCCTCGGGCAGGTCCAGCAGGGTCGTATCGCCGTGAAAGGCGGGCAGGAGGGGTCCGGCGTTGACCTTGGGGTAGCCAAAGCGTCCGATGAAGACACCGGGAGGGGACGTCCCGGAAAGGGATCGGGATGGAGCGGGGGCCCAACGTTCCCCCTTGACAGGAAAGGGAACGGGGACATGGGAGAGGCGAGCCGAGGCCGCCTTGCCGGAGAGGCGTCGGATGGGGAGGCCCACGAGCGGGCTTCCGCCTGGGGGTTCTTATACTCGAGGGGGGGAGGTGGCTGAAAGTGAGCCTGGTGCCTACCGGGCCACGAAGATGTGGTACTTCTGGGCGGGATCCGCCAGCTCCATCTCGATGCGCTTGGCCAGGAGGCGGGCGGGGTGATGGAGGTTAGGGACCCGCTTCGTCAGGTCCTCGAAGCTCACGAAGGGGCCCCCCTTTCGCTCCTCGAGGATCCCCCACATCGTCTTCTTCCCGAGGCCTGGGATGAGTTCCAGCATGTGGAAGCGCGTGGTGATGGCCTGGGCCTCGTTGTAGAACCGCAGGTACCGCTCCTCCTGCCCCTCGATGATCTCTTCGAGCACGAAAGGGAGCTCGTTCTGTGCGGCCACGGTGAGCTCTTCGTACCCGATCCGGCGCTTCACGTGCTGCACCTTGTCCCGCAGGTCCAGGTCCTTCCCGATGTAGAGCCGCTCACCGATAACCAGGTCCAGCCCCTCCTTGGGCACGAGCTCGAAGAGCTTGAACTCGTCCTCCCCGAGGCCGTAGGCCAAGGCCTCACGACGATGGCGGGGACCCTCAGGGTGGCCTTGGGCCAAGTAATCGATGACGCGGGCGTAATCCTCCAAAAGACCCCCTCAAAGGTACTTTTCCACGAGATTCAGCACGCGCTCGATGTCCTCTTTGGATAGGGTGAATCGTTCCTTGGAGAAGACGGCCCGGACCTCCTCCGGCTCCGTCGGCATGAGGTCCACGATCTTCACCGCGTTGGCCGGGGACATGAACTCCAGCTCCAGGAGGCCTTGGACCATCTTCTTCGCCTTCTTGGGGGGGAGGCGGGCAAAGGCCTCGGCATGCTGGAGGGCGTAGCCCTGCTCGGGGGAGAGCTCCCCCCGGTCCTCCTTCTCCTTTTCTAAGAGCTCCCTGACCTCGGCCAGGGTCAAGTACTCCTCCATCGCACCTACCCCAACTTGCGCAGGTGCTCCGGCGTCGCGATCACCCGCTTGATAAGCCCCCCCTGCCGAACGGCCACCACGTACGCCCGTCCACGCCGCTCCTCCACGGTCCCCGTCAGGCCATGGTAGCGCTTGTTGGGCTGCCCCTTGTGGACGCTGGGATCGATCACGATGGCCGCCTTCTCCCCCGGGACGAAGGGGGTGAAGAACCGCGTCACGGGAGGGAGTCCCCTGTCTCTAGGTCGCTTCCGGAACTTCTTCCGCGTCCTTCGCCTGGGTCCCTTGGAGGCCTGAACCATGCGCTCCCTCGTCGTGCACCTCGAGAACGTCCAGCCTCTCCACCTCGGCCTGCGTGCCGAGCAGCTCGGCCAGGCTCGGTCGCGTGCGGCCTTCGTCGCCGTGAACCAGTTCCTTGATGTAGGTCCCGGCCTCGGCCCGAATCCGCACCTCCGCCTCCCTGCCGTGGGCTCGCAGGACCTCGGCGTCCACAACCCGCTTGACGCGCTCTCGGTCGGCCCGACGGTGGGAGACCCGGGTGGGAGTCCTCTGGACGATCTCCTTGGCCTTCAATGCCGTAACCGCTTCTTGAAGTTTTGCTAGGCTCGGACCCGTGCCCAGACGCACCCAGACGTGGTAGGATTTCTCGGAACGGCGGGCCTTCAGGGCGACGACCTCTTCCTTGTTCGACGGCCGCAAGTCGGACACCTGGACCTGGCCCCCCTGGTGGACCTGGCGCTGGATGGCGGGATAATTGAGGGTTCGTCGACGCGGGCGTCGGATCTCCAACACGAAGGGACGGCCCCGGCCCAGCATGCGCGCGTCGATGTCCTCGCGGCCCATGCCGTGAAAGGTGTGGTCCTCACCTTCCGTCTGGGGCATGACCGCGGCCGCGACGACCTCCTCCACACTCGTCTCGTAGAGCGTCCCCCGGTTGTCACACGTCTCGCACCCCACGCCCCGACACTCCGGGCAGGGCCACTTCGTCTGGGGCATGGGAGCGAGCTTGCGGTAGCGGCCATAGATGTAGAGGGAAGCGACCTGGAGGTCCACGTGATCCAGGGAGGTGTCGATGACGGCGGTCACGGTCGGCCGCGTGAAATCAACGGGTCGGTCGAGCCTCGCCTCCAGGAGCTTGCCCACCTCGCGGTTGATCTCGGCCTTGATGGGCTCGTAGGTGTCCAAGCCTAGGTCCGTCCAGAGGACCTCCTCCCGGTTCAGCACGTCGGGATCCAGCCGGGATCCCATGAGGAAGCTTTCGAACTCCCGGCCCTCCAGGGCGGCGGCCACCAGGTCGGCGAAGTGGGCAACCTCGCCCATCAGGCCTTCGCAGAGCCAGCAGACGTCGGGCTCCTCCAAGCCGAGGATTTGCAACGCCCGCGTGCCTCGTTCGCGGTTGGTGAGGCCCGTGCCCACCTTCGCGAAGAGGCGTCCTAGACAGGATAGGCAGAGGGGTTTCTTCGACAAGGCCGACCGGATCCTGGCCTCGGACTCCGGCCGCCAGAGAGGGAGCGCCACGGCTGGACCACCCACGCTGCGACCATAAAACTTCTCGGGGGCCTCGGTCACGTTACCGGTTCAGGAAGATTTCGATGCTGGACACGTTGGCCGTGCGGCCCTCCTCACTCGTGAGCTGTTCCGTGGAGATTACGATGTCCTTGATCTTCGAGTCCGGGATGAACCGATTGCGCGTGATCTCCGCCACGTCCACGGCCCGTCCGATGGACTTCCCGCGGGCCTTGATCACGACTTCGTCGGAGCCACTGTTGAACTGGGTCACGACAGCCAGCACGTAGTTCATGGTGGGTTTCTTGCCAATGTAGACGGTGTTCTCCTCTGCCATCTCTAGCTCCCCTGGCCAAGTGGGACCTTTACAATGGCGAAAAAGCGTATTTATGTCTTCTCACCCAGCCCGGACGCGGAGGCGGGCGCGTGGGGATGACTGGCTGGGCGCAGATTCTTTAAATAGCCGCCTCCGCGTTACCAACCACGATGGCCAAGGAGAAGCGTGAGGGCTTCCAGTCCTCCGCCGGCCTGATTCGGTACTTCGAGTCCGAGTCGGACAAGGGCCCGAAGCTCTCCCCCTACCTCGTCACGGGGCTGGCCATCGCCAGCGTGGTCATCGTCACCGCCGTCTCCCTGATCTGGCCCATCTAGGCGCGAACAGGAGGAGCGCCGGGGGGGAGATTTCCGACGTCTTTTCGAACTCCCGCGGTGCGAAGCACCAGTAGCTCTCGAGGCTACCGCCTTGGCCTGGCTAGGCTACCCCGGCAGGTGACGCTTAATAGCCAGCCAGGTCTTAAGTCGATTCCCATGCGCCTTCGTGTCCGGACCCTCCCTGAGGGGGAGAATCACACCGTCGACCTGGCCGAGGGAGCAACGGGTTTCGAGCTCCTGGCCGTCCTGGACAGGAACCCGGACGCCCACCTGCTCCTTCGGGGGAGGACCCCCATTCCCATGGACGCCCCCCTGGAGGCGGGGGAGAACCTGGCCGTGGTCGCCATTATCTCCGGAGGAAGAGGGGCTGCAGGCCTCCGGACGCCGCCCCGCCGGGCCGTCGTCGGTCAACCTTTTTAGCAACCCCTCAATTTCTGAGAGGGTCATTATGTCTCCCACCAAGGAAAACATGCTGGATTTCCTTGGGTTGAAGAACGTCGACGCGTTGTTCACGGACATCCCACCGGAACTTCGGGTGGAAGGCCTGGACCTCCCCGATGGCCTCGGCGAGGCCGCGACCGTACGAAAGGTGTCCCGTATCCTGGAGCGGAACCGCGGCATGGGGGAACTGACGAGCTTCCTCGGCGGCGGCTACTACGACACGTACGTTCCCTCCGTGGTCGACGCGATCCTCGCACGCTCCGAGTTCTACACCTCGTACACGCCCTATCAGGCGGAGCTCAGTCAGGGGCTCCTACAGACCCTCTTCGAATTCCAGAGCCTCGTGTGCGAGCTGACGGGCATGGACGCGGCCAACAGCTCCATGTACGACGCATCCACGGCCCTGGGGGAGGCTGCCCTCATGGCCCATCGCATCACGGCCAAGGGCGAAATCGTCGTTCCGTCGCTCCTCCACGAGGACAAGAAGGCGGTGCTCCGGAACTACACCCAAGGACCCGGCATACGGATTCGAGAAGCCAGGCAGGATCCGGAGGACGGGACCCTGGACCTGGACCACCTAGGGGAGCAGGTCGGGGACGATACGGCGGCCATTTACCTGGAGATGCCCAGCTTTCTCGGTCAGTTGGACGAGAAGGTGGCTGAGGTGCGGTCCGCCTTTCCCGAGCCTCTGTTGATCGTTGGGGTCCACCCTCTCGTCCAGGCGGTCGTTCGGCCGCCGGGCGACTACGGAGCCGATATCGTCGTCGGGGAGGGCCAGACGTTGGGCGGGTGGATGAATTTCGGCGGACCCTCCCTAGGCCTCTTCGCGTGTCGCCGGGAACACATCCGGAAGATGCCAGGCCGGGTTATTGGCCTGACGCATGATCGGCGCGGGGCCCGGGCCTTCACCATGACGTTGCAAGCGCGAGAGCAGCACATCCGCAAGGGCAAGGCCATGAGCAACATCTGCACGAACGAGTCCCTCCTGGCCGTGGGAGCCGCCGTCTACCTTGCTTACCTGGGGGAACGGGGACTCCGGCGGCTCGCCATCCAGCTGATGGGACGGGCGAAAGAGCTCATGGGCTACCTCGACGGGCTTCCTGGGTTTCGCGCCCCCCTCTTCCCCGGACCCTACTTCAACGAGTTTCCCGTGGGCCACCAGGTTCCCTTCGACGCCCTGCAGGAACGCCTCCTAGCGCGGGGACTCGGCGGGGGCGTGGACCTGTCAGCGGCCCTCCCCCGGTTCGCTCCGGCCTCTCTCTTCGCGGTCACGGACCGCCACACTCACGAGGACTTCCGGGAGCTCGTTAACGTCTTGGAGGGGCCCAAGTGACCTTCCGGCAGGCGCGCCACGACGAGCCGCTTCTCATCGACCTGCCCGAGACCGGCGATGGCGAAACGGCCAACCTCGACCTCGTGCCGGAGGGATTGCGGCGAGAGACCTTGGCCCTCCCCAATCTGGAGGAGTTCCAGGTGGCCCGGCACTTCACCCGCCTCTCTCAGATGAACTACGGCACGGACTCCGGCTTCTACCCCTTGGGATCGTGCACGATGAAGTACAACCCCAAGTACGCGGAGACCCTGGCCGCCTCCCCTAAGGCCCGTCGCCTTCATCCCCAACAGCCCGAGGAGACGGTCCAGGGAGCCCTTCAGATCCTCTACGAGCTGCAGGGCATGCTGGCCCGGATCGCAGGGATGGATGAGGTGAGCCTGCAGCCGGTGGCCGGTGCCCAGGGCGAGCTGACGGGCCTCCTCATGGCGAGGGCGTACTTCGAGGAGCGGGGCGAGGAACGGTCCGAGGTCGTCCTGCCCGACACGGCACACGGGACAAACTTCGCCAGCGCCACCATGGCGGGGTACGACGTCGTGGAGATCCCGTCAAGGGATGGAATCGTGGACCTGGAGGCCCTGCAGGGGGCTGTCAACGAGCGGACCGCCGCCTTCATGCTGACCAACCCCAACACCCTGGGCATCTTCGAACCCGAGGCCCTGATCATCGCGAAACTCGTCCACGCCCAGGGGGCCCTGCTCTACTACGATGGAGCCAACCTCAACGCCATCCTGGGCAAGACGAACCCGGGGAAGATGGACTTCGACCTGGCCCATTTCAACCTCCACAAGACCTTTTCTACCCCCCACGGGGGCGGGGGACCCGGATCCGGACCCGTCGGAGCCCGCGGTGCCCTCACCGGGTACCTGCCCGTACCCCTCGTGGCCTACGACGGCGTGCGATACTCCCTGGACAACGACCGGCCGAAGTCCATCGGTAAGGTCCGGGCACACTACGGGAACTTCGGCATCCTCCTGCGGGCGTATGCATACATCACACGGACAGGGGCCAACGGCCTCGTCCGGGCCACCGAGCAGGCAGTCCTCCACACGAACTACCTCCGGGAACGCGTCCAGGAACACCTACCCGTGCCCTTTGGAGGCCTGCGAAAGCATGAATTCGTGGCCAGTGCGGCCCCCCTAAAGGCGAAGGGCGTGCGGGCCACGGACGTGGCGAAGCGCCTCATCGACTACGGCATCCATCCACCCACCATCTACTTCCCCGACCTCGTGGAGGAGGCCCTCATGATCGAGCCTACGGAGTCCGTGACCCAGGACGGACTGGACGCTTTCGTGGAGGCTCTGGGAGAGATCATGGGAGAGGACCCCGAGGTGTTGAAGGCCGCCCCTCAGAACGCCTCGGTCGCGCGGGTCGATGAGGTCGAGGCCGCCAAGCGCCCTACCCTGAGCTGGCGGATGATGGATCGGTGAGTGGCCGCCGCCGTCCCAGGTCCTCCAGGAGCCGCCGCGCCCACGCCAGCTTCCGGAGTTTCACGGCGGTGGGTTGGTCCTTCGGGCTGGGCCGTTCGAAATCGAAGCCCACCGTCCGGATTTCCTTGGCTCCGAAGTGGTCGGCCAGATAGACGGCCCGGTCGCCGTCGGTGAACCCACCCCAATTGTGAATGCCCTCGAAGGGCTCGGCCTGGGTGGTTCCTACCGTTCGCGATCCGAAGGAGGGCGTCCACCGTTGCAGGGCCGCCATGTTGTCCCCGTGGGCGTGAATGACAACGAGGGCTCCGCGTCGGTGGGCCTCGAGCTGGTCCTCCACCCGACCGTCCAAGTCCGTGACCACCACCGAGGGAAGGATGTCGTGGCGGAGGGCGACCGAGGTCGCTTCATCGGCCGCGATCACGACGCCTCGCGCGTGGACCAGCTCCTCCGGGAGGTTCGGCCCGTTCCCGAGAACCGTGACTTCCTGCTGGGACACGCGGTCGCTGAGGTCCTCGGGGCGCGCACGCGCCTTCGGAAGAAGCCGGTCCAGCAGCCGAGCGGCCTCCTCGTCCTGCTCCCGGTCGAAGGCGAAGTCCTCCAGAATCTGGAGATAATAGGGCTCCCAGTCCGCCCACTCCATGCCCTGGCCTCAGGGCCGCCAGGCGTCCTCGGTCAGGGCCTCTCGCTCCTCCGTCCGGCGGAGGAACGCCGCCACCAGGACGATGGAGATGGCGAGGGCCACCTCGATGTAGATCGGGATAAGGGCGTTCTGCTGGCTGGTCAAGCCGAGAATGGCGGACGCCAGCTGGAGCCCAGCCGCGGTGACCAGCATCAGGACGACGAAGGCGAGGACCACGTAGAAGAAGGACTTCGCGATCTTGCCCTTGGCGAAGTAGGCCTGTGCCACCTTCCCGCCCTCGTGGAGCAGAAAGGCGATGATGAAGATCCAGAAGCTCTCCTGGAGGAAGACGACGACCATGGTGGCCGCGAAGTCCACCGCATCGGTCACCAGAACCTGTGCGAGGGCGAAGGCTGCCCGGAAACCGATGAAGAAGGCGACGGAGAACGTCATGACGGCCACAATGCTGAACCAGACGGCGATGCGGCCGGAGGTGAGTGACTCCTTCACGCTTCTGTAGTAGCCTGTGAGGCGCTGCCAGATGCTTCGTGGATGGAGGTACTCCTCGTAAGCCCGCATCAGCATGTAGATGCCGAGGACGAGAAGCACCGCGGGCAGGGCCCACTCGGGCGCCACCCGAAGGACAATGGCCAGTGCGAGGAAGGAGAGGGCGAAGGGGAGGACGATGATGCGTCGCAGGCGCGGGTCCTTGATGGCCTTCGCGAAGAGGTAGAAGGCGCTCTCCACGCTGCGGCTCTGCTGGACGTACACCCGCTTGACGTGGTTTACCCGCACCCGGGAGGCGATCATGGGGTAGACGTACTCGTCCTCTGCCCCGTCGCTGACAAGGTATGCGACGTCGGGGGCCACCTGTTCCAGCACCTCGTCGAGCTGCTCACTGAGGATGCGGTCCGACTGCTGACCCACCTTCGTATCCCCGACGATGGTGGCGACCTCGACCTCCACGCCGTCGTTTCGCAGCTCGTCGTACATGGAGACGCCGGAGAGGATGGTGTTGACATCCGCGTCTTCGGGATCGGCCATCCCGAGCCGCATGGCGGCGTCCATGTTCGCATCGCGGCCGATGACGGGGCCTGGGACGCTGGCCTTCACGCCCAGATCGTTGTCGCGGTCCACGCACAGGACCAGGGCCTTCATGGTCACCAAATCATCAGGGGCACCCTATTTTTACTTTCCTTCCTAGGCCTCCGAAATGAATTTAACCGGCCTGCAGGTTCGTCGATGGGGGAGCCGATGGAACTTGCGTGGCACGGCCACTCGTGCTTCGAAATCCGCGGGAGCCGGGCCATAGTCCTCGATCCCCACGATGGCCGGTCCCTGGGCATCCCACCTCCCACAGCGGCAGGGGACTTCGTCTTCGTGAGCCACGACCACTTCGATCACAACGCAACCCGCTCGGTACGCGGCGATCCTCGCGTCGTCGACCAGCGGGTCGAAGGGAGGCTGGATGGTCTGGCGGTCGAGACCAAGATCCTGCCTCACGATGATGTAGGGGGCGAGAAGCGGGGGATGGTCCGCGCTTACCAGGTCCACTTGGATGGCATGACCTTCCTCCACCTTGGGGACGTCGGTGCGGCGCCGGACGCCGTGGAGTTGGGGGAGAAGGACCAGATCTCGGTCCTGTTCGTCCCTGTGGGGGGCGTGTTTACCGTCGGACCAAAGGAGGCCGTCCAGTGGGTCGAGGCCATTAACCCCGAGGTGGCCGTCCCGATGCACTACCGGGTGGGCGGCCTCTCCCTCTCGATCCTGCCCGTGGAGGAGTTCCTCTCGCTCACATCCCGGCCGGTTCTCCGCCTGGGTCAGGCCGTCTCCTTCCAGCCCGAGGACCTAGAGGGCCAGCCCCAGATCTGGGTGTTCTCGTTCTAGTAGAGACGGAGGCCTTCCTCGATGCGTCCCAACTCGATGGGCGTCGTGGGGGTCCCCGTCACCGCCCCCCCGTCGTTTGCCACGACACAGGCCCCGAGCTGGGGCGTCCCGTAGTTGGCGGTGGCGATGAGGGGCTTCACCCTGAGGACCTCCTCCAAGAAGGCCAGCTCCTCCTCCGTCGTGTGGGGGTGGCAGATGGCACCTCTGTTCGTGGCTACGGCCGCCGATCCCACCGTGTTCTGGCCTCCCAGGGTCGCCCCATGGACCTCCACCCCGAAGACGTCCTCGAGCTCGCGCATGGCCTGCTTCCCGTAGCCCGGGTGGCACAGGGCCCCATGATCGTTCACGAGGACGTTGTTGCCGACCGCGTTGAGTCGATGCTCCAAGGTGTAGGCGTTCATGGCACCCAGCTTCGCGATCTCCTCATCCCGTGCGAAGTTCGTCAACAACACCGCGTTGGAGTTGAGCGCCAGGAGGCTGCCCACGAGGGAGGAGCCTCCGACGTTCATGCGGATGGCGCGGACGCCCAACGCTTTCTCGACCCGGCGGACGGCCTTGGCGGGAAGCGTCGGGGAGGCAATCACGGCGCCGTCGTTGGTCGCGGCAAAGACACCCAGATAGGGGTTGCCGGAGAAGTCTACCTTACGCAGCAAGGACCCGATTCCTCCTACGGTTCCTCGACAGAGCGGCCACCCCAAACACGACCCCGCGTCCACGGGTCAAACCAAAGGAATCGGGGCCTCGGGGGCCTTTCAAGCTTCCGGCAGAGACACCTCCACCAGCTCGTCTTCGAACTTAACGGCCTTGATCTTGATGCGCCGAGGCGGTTTCTGGATGCCCCGAGCCCAGAGCTCCTCGTTCACCCGAGGATCGATCCAGATGTCGTCCGGCTCGGCGCTCATATGGCGTTGCACGAAGGTCCGAATGATCCGGATGGCCCCCGGGACGCGCTTCGTCCGAGGCAGATCCCACGCCTTGCGCAGGGGGATCGTTAGAATGCGTTCTTCCTCGTCAGCCATGCCTATCCCTTGTCCAGCTTCCGGCCCCGCCACTGCCTTCGCTTGGGGTGACGAAGGAAGCGCCGCGACGTGCGTATGACGACCCACGCGGGGACGCGACGGTTCGTGTTAGTGGCCTTCTGCAGCCTCCGTTTCATGGCGTGGGGTTTGTTGCGGGCCATCTAGCGCCTTTCGATGTTGATGTCGCGTTTCTTCGGAACGATGGCCCGGAGAATCTGGCGAAGCGTCGCGTCATCGATGGTCTTGTTGATACGCCCTGACTGAGCCAACGCGATGAGACGGTTCTCGATGTCTTGCGCCAGATCCGGGTAGGCCAGCGTGATTCGTCCCAGACGTTCGCGGGCCTCGGGTTGAAGGATCTGTCGGAGAACGGCTTGGCGCTGTGCCTGCGCCTGGGCGGCCACCTCTTCCTGGGCCTGCCTCTCTACAGACTGCCTCTGGAGATCCTCCAACTTCTTGCGTCGGATCGCCTCCAGCTCCTTCTCGTCCATGGTCGCCTCAAAGGTACTTCTTCAGCTCGGGCCGCTTCGTGGCCAGTTTCCTCAGGATCTCCCGGGCCTTTCCGTCCAGGTAGGATTGCCCCTTGGGTGTGATGGAACGGCCACCCTTGTCGCCCTTCTTCAGGTAGCCAAGCTCTTCGAGCTGGGCCAAGGCCGTGCGAACCACTGACCGGCTCCCCTTCCGGGGGTGGTAGGGGGCGGAACCCGCATCCCGCGCGCCGCCGAACTCCCCGGCGAGACGTTCGGTGCCCAGGGGTCCCTTCATGTAGACCTTCCGGAGGACGGCCGCCAGACGCGTATGCCACCAACCTCCGTCGGAGGGGGATTTCTCCCGGTGGACGCCCGTCTTTACAAACGCTGCCCAGGAGGGAGGCTTGGCCTCGTCCGCCTTCCGCAGGTCCGAGGCCACGGCCTGGAGGAGCAAATCCGGGGGCACGTCGTACACCGTAGTCATGGTGCGCTCGCGCAACTAGTGATGCCCGAAACTAAAACGTTTCGCCCTGGCCAGGGCGGCGGCGAGCCGCCCAGGTATTAAGGGACCTCCCTCTTTTCCCGCCTCGATGCACCTTGCTGTGGCCATCACGGGCGCCTCCGGGGCAACGTACGCGTACCGTCTCCTGCGAGCCATGAAGGGGCAGGCGGAGGTCATCATCTCGGCGGACGCGGAGGATGTCATCCGGACCGAGACAGATCGGACGCCTAGGGACTTCAAGTCCCTCGCCTCGGCCTGGTATGCCAACGACGACTTTCACGCCCCCCTGGCTTCGGGGAGCGCCCCCCTCGACGCCCTCGTTGTGGTGCCCTGCTCCATGAACACGCTCTCCAAGATCGCCTTGGGACTGGCTGACAACCTGATTACCCGCGCCGCAGCCGTCGTCCTCAAGGAGGGGCGCAAGCTCATCCTGGTTCCGCGGGAAACCCCTCTGAGTCCCCTTCACCTGGAGCACATGCTCACCATCGCCCGGCTCGGCGGCACCATCCTTCCGGCCATGCCTGGCTTCTACCATGAGCCGGAGGGGATCGACGACCTCGTGGACTTCGTCGTCGCCCGTATCCTAGACCAACTCGGCGTGGAGCACGACTTGATGCGGCGTTGGGGTGCCAAACCCTGATCTGGCCGACCGTTCGGGGGGCGGTTCCAGCCTCCTGGCACCTCCGAAACCTTTTACGGACCTGGTGGATAGCGGGGGCCATGGAGGACATTCTGGAGGACCTGGGCAGGGAGTTCGACCTCCAGCAGGACACCCAGGAAGCGAGCGTCGTCCTTCAGTCCCTGGGCCTCTCGGCGTACGAGGCCCGCGCCTACATCGCCCTGGTGGCCCACGGCTACGGGAACGCCGAGACCATCGCTGAGACCTCGCGGATTCCGCGGACCTCGGCCTACAAGGTCCTCTCGAGCCTCTGTGACAAGGGATACGCCATCTCCACCCGGGGGCGTCCCATGATCTTCAAGCCGGAGGCCCCGGAGAAGGTGAAGAACGACGTGCTGCAGCGGGTAGCCTCCGTGTTCGATCACCTCCAGCTCCTCCACGAGGTCCTGATGGACAAGGGGGAGCCTCAGCTCGTGTACACGATCCAGGGGAAGCAGCGGGTCCTCAGCAAGATCGCGGAACTCTTGGACACGGCTACGCGGACCTTCATCATCTCCACCCCCACCCTCTCCGAGGTGCGGGACACGCTGAACCGGCGCATGGAGAAGGCCCTGAAACGCGGGGTGCGCGCGACGGTCATCACGGAGCCCAACCAGCGGGTGCCCGCAGGGGTCGACGCCGTTCGGAAGCGTGGCCTCATCGCCACGGACATCATCGCTGACGGAGAGCGCGCGCTGATCGCCTCACCGGACCTAAACGCGTGTGGCTACACGGACAACGCTTCCCTCGCCAAGCACCTCGAGAACTTCATCATGATTCTCATGGAAGGCCAGTGGGAGTCGTGACCGAGGCCTTCGACGTCATTGTCATCGGGGGCGGCCCTGTGGGGGGCTACACCGCCCGCCAGATCGCCGAGGCCGGCCGAAGCGTGGCCATCCTCGAAGAGCACAGAGAGATTGGCGAGCCCGTCCAGTGTGGGGGCATCTTCACCCCACGCGTTATGGACATGGTCGATTGCCGGAACACCATTCTCACGGAAATCCAGGGCTGCGAGTTCTACTCCCCCAGCGGACAGGAGCTCGTGGTAGACGGAGGCGAGACGGAAGCCGTCGTGGTGGACCGGGCGGCCTTCGACCGGGAGGTAGTCAAAGAGGCCTTGCACGCCGGCGCAGCGGCGTACCTGGGGACCCAGGCGACGGGGGTGGAGCGGGACGGCAATGAGCTCGTGGTCCACACACGGGGCGACGGGAACGCCGACAACTTCCGATGTAAGATCCTCGTGGGGGCGGACGGGGTCAAGGGGAACGTCACGCGCTGGTTCGGTCTCGGCCAACCCTACCGCATTCTTCCCGGGTTCGAGGCGGACGTCGTGGGAGCGGAGTACACCGCCGGCTACGTCAAGGTCTTCACCGGCCAGGAGATTGCTCCGGGATTCTTTGCCTGGCTGGTGCCCGACGCGCACTCCGCCCGGGTCGGCCTGTGCCTTGGCCAGGGGAACGTGCGGTCGTACCTGGGCCGGATGTTCTCGGATGGGCCACCCTCGCGGTTCCTGGCCGACGCCCAGACCCTCGGCTACATCATCGGAGGCATCCCCATCGGCGTCGCGAAGCGGACCTACGAGAGGGGTGTGATGACCGTGGGGGATGCGGCCTTCCAGGCGAAGGCGACGAGCGGCGGCGGCATCTACACGGGCCTCGTCTGTGCCGAGGCGTGTGCGGGGACCGCGGTGGAGGCCCTCCGGGCAGGGGACACCTCCGCGGCCTTTCTCTCCCGGTATGAAGCCAGGTGGAAGGAGGCCATCGGGAAGGAGTTGACCTTGTACCTCTACCTGCACAAGGCCTTCGTGAAGCTCAACGACAGGCAGCTGGAGAGCCTCTTCACCCTCCTGCAGAATCCACGCCTCCTGCGCATCATCAACCAAGAGGGCGACATCGACTATCCAGGACGGGCCATCCTGGCCCTCCTGAAGGAGGAGCCGCGCCTCCTTCGATTCTTGGGTCCGGCCCTGCGAGCCGTCTTCTAGAGCGTGTGGCGCTCCCCGTCCTCGGGCAGGAGGATCTCCCGACCCTCCAAGGCCTCCGCGAGCTCGTGGCGAGCGTCGCCGTGCATGAGGACTACCCGGCTGGGATCGCAACCCTCCACGAACTCCACGAGCTGCCGATGGCCCGCGTGGGCGGAAAAGTCGTGGTACGAGACGCCGCTCTCCACCGGCGTACGTACGCCGCGCAGGTCGACGTTCCGCTCCTCCAGCAGCATCCGGCCGTTGGTGCCCTCAACCTGGTAGCCCGTCAGGAGGACCTCGCTCTTCAGGTCGTCCTTCAACGCCGCCAGGTAGTGGAGGACCGGTCCTCCGTCCAGCATGCCTCCCGTGGTCAGGATGACATCCCCCTGCAACGCGCGTTCCCGGGCGCCCTGCGAACGAACGACGCGGACGCGGCCCAAGGCCCTCTCGTACCGCGTGGGCGAACGGATGAAGGGACGATGGCGTTGGTACATGCGGGCGACCCGCCGCCCCATGCCATCCATCCAGACCTCGTGATCGGTCTCCGCCAGGATCATCATGATTTCCTGCATGCGGGCCACCGCGAAGCACGGCACGAGGGCGGTGCCGCCTCCCTCGACTACCTCGTTCACCCTAGCGAGGAACTGGGTCTCCGTCTCGGCCCGGGGGGGATGGTGCCGGCCGGCGTAGGTCGACTCCATGACCAGGACGTCGCAGGGGACGGGCCGGGTACCCCGGACGAGCCGGGTGTCGATGGTCTGGAGATCCCCGGTGAAGAGCACGGTCTCCCGGTCGTTGATCCGGAACATGGAGGAACCGGGGATGTGCCCGGCAGGGTGGACGTCTACCTCCAGGTTGCCGACCTGCAGGAAGTCTTGGTAGTCCACGGTGACCACGCCGCGGTTCATGGTCTCGATGTCCTCCCCATCGAAGGGCTCGGGATACCCCTCCGCGGCACTCACCCTGAGGCTGTCCTCCAGGAGGAGGTTGGTGACTTCCACGGTCACCGACGTCGCGTAGACCTTCGTCTCATACTGCCGCGAGACCACCGGGACCATCCCACAGTGATCCAGATGGGAGTGGCTGAGGAGGAGGGCATCGACCGGAGGGGGTTCCATGGGGTATTGGGGGGGATCCGAGGGGGCGAGCCCATAGTCACAGAGCAAGGTGACTCCCTGATGGCGGAGGAGCATCCCGAGACGCCCGACCTCAGCCGCTCCGCCAAGAAACTGAATGTCCATCCGGGCTGCGTAGGCCGCATGGCCTTTAAGGGTTCGTCGCTGAAGTCCCCGAGCCAGGCCTGCGGACAGCTGTGACCTCAGGTCCTGATCCAGGAGAAGAAGGGCTCGCACCGGATGGCCGTGGCCATGGGTCGAGGTCCCATGGCTCGCATGACGCGTTCGAGCCAGAAGTCGCTGGGGAAGAAGAGCTCGGCAAGCTTCCGAAAGCGGACACCGATGTCCAAGGTCCCACCCACGGCGGCGCGCCAGGCCTGTTCGTAGGATTCGAGGGACCCACCGTCCTGGAGGTGATCCGCAATCACGTTTCCGGCGATGCGGCCACAGACCATGGCCGTGTTCACCCCGCCCCCGTTCGTCGGCATGACGTGGCCAGCCGCATCCCCGACGAGGAGGACGTTTCCCAGCACGGTCTGCGGAACGCTTCCCATCTCAGGCACCCAACCCCCCGTCCAGCCGTTCGTGACGAACCCCATGCGGTCCAGGAATCCCTGCAAGAGCCCGTCCAGCCGCCCCTCGTACTTCGGCCAGACGCCGAGACCGACGTTGGCCGCGCCCTCCTTGGGGATGACCCACGCGTAGCCGCCGGGCGCCACGTTACCGAAGTGGATGTCCAAGGAGTCCCCGAACGTGCCAACGACCTCGCAGGTCACCGCCGCGGCAAGGGGCGACGGCGCCGTGAGGCCGACGGAGTTCGCCACCGTGGAGTGGGGACCGTCCGCCCCCACCACGACGCTCCCCTCGAAGGTCCCTCGAGACGTCTCCACCGCGCTATCCCGCACCCGTCGAACGCGGCATTCCGTCAGAATTTCAGCGCCTTCACGCTCGGCGAGAGCAGCCCAATGGGGATCCACCTTGTCCCGGGAGACCGTATAACCCTCGAACGGAACGTCGTAGCTCCGGCCCGAGGGACTGAAGATTCGAATGACATCGGTCCGCCGCTCCATGAGCGCCTCCGGAAGCTCAAAGAGGGAGTCCACCTCCCCAGCGAGGGGGAACAGCGACTCGACCTCGCGGTTGGAAGCCATGTACTCCCCGCACTGGACGGGGAACCCGATGGTCTTTCGGCGCTCGAGGACGAGGGTTCGCAACCCCCGCTGTGCGGCGTACCGCGCCGTAGTGCTCCCGGCGGGGCCGGCTCCCACGACGACTACGTCGTAGACGGCTTCACCCCCTTCAAGTGGTAGATCGCGCGGAGGAGGAGTTCTGTCGAAGTCACCTCGAATCCGACCTCCCGCATGAGACGGGCATGGGCCTCCCCGGGTCCTGTCGCCTCGTACGTCTTCCGGAGTTCCTTGTAGGGGTCATACTTCCACCTTCGCTTGACGCGCACAGGCACGACGAGGTCCAGGAGAGTTCCAGCTCCTCGCCGAAGCCACAGATCCATGAGTCGGCGGTGTAGCCCAGGAGGCGGGCGAAAGAGATCGAGGATATGGAGCTCTCCCTCAGGGCGCAGAACGCGATACACGTCGGTCAAGCTCCTTCGATGGTCCAGGAAGTCACGGAAGGAGAAGACACAGTAGACCTTGTCCACCGTCTCCTCTCGCAGCGGAATGGCCTCCGCACACCCCGACAACGGAACGTACCGAGGGTTGGGCAGGTCGCGGCGTGCGTAGCGGAGGATGGTCCCCGAGGGTTCCAGCAAGTAGACGCGGCGACAGGCCAGGGAGCGAGCAAACGATCCGGGCCCTGGTCCAATCTCGAGGATCACGTCATCCAAATCAGCCGTCCGAGCGACGGATGATCGCCACCGGGGGAGGCCTCCCAAGGTCGTGGCCCGGTTGACCCGCTCGTAGTACGGCATGAACTCCTCGAGGGACTCGATGACGCCCTTCCACGTGCCTGGGTCGAGGCCCGCCATGGCCATGCCGACAGCCTACATGTCCCGGTGAAGCACCAGGTCCACGATCCGCAGGAGCTCGAACTTCAAGGGCCCAGGTTCCAAGAGTCCAATGCTCTCCTTCGCGCGAACCCCGTACTCACCCGCCCGCGCCCTCGCCTCCTCCACGGCGCCGGATGAGGCAATGATCTCGAGAGCCCGCTGAACCTCTTCCTCGGACTGGGGACCCCGCTCCACGATCCGCGCCAGCTCGGCCTGGGCGGTGGCGTTTCCGTTGTTCAGGGCATGTTGGAGGAGGAGGGTCATGTTGCCCTCCCGCACATCGCTTCCTATGGGCTTGCCGAGGGTGGCCTCGTCTCCAATCACATCCAAGAGGTCGTCCACGATCTGGAACGCCGCCCCGAGGTGGGATCCGTACGCGCTGAGGGCCGCGACCTGTTCTGGTGTTCCCCCGCCCAGAATGGCCCCTACCTGTGCCCCTGCCGCGAAAAAGCCGGCCGTCTTCCGGCGGATGATGGCCAGGTACTCTTCCTCATCGATTTCCAGACGGTGAGCGTTGGCCTGCTGCTTGATTTCCCCTTCCGCCAGGCGAACACAGGCCTCTGCGGTTATGTCCACAATGTCCGGATCGAACTTGGCTCCAATGGCAAAGGCCTTGGTGAAGAGGAAGTCCCCCGTCACGAGGGCGTTCTGGAGGCCGTACTTCTTGAAGGCGGCCGGCTGGCCTCGGCGGACGACCCCCCCGTCGTTGATGTCGTCGTGGAGGAGGGTCGCGTTGTGAATGAGTTCCAGAGCGGCCGCTATCCGGACCGCCCTATCCACATCCCTTCCACCCACGATGTAGTAGGACAGGATCGTCACGACCGGTCGTACGCGTTTGCCCCCCGCGCCGATAACGTAGCCTGCGATCTCCGTAAGGAGGGGCTCCTGGGAGTCGATGCTCTCCTGAATGAGATCCTCCACCAGGGAGAGTTCCTTAGAAATCGACAGGTCCCAGCCGCCCATCATCTTCTTCAAACGACGAGCGTATATTAGGTTTCTCTATTTTCGATTCCACCGCGTTCTGGCCCCTGGCCAGACCCCTATCAGACTGCCTCAACCTTGGCCGGTCGTCCGACGGAGACCGCCCGCGTGATTTCGAAGAACTCCCCGTTCCAAACGAGGGCGAAGGAGCCCATCTCATGCTTCGTGGCCCGCATCTTCACACAACGGATCCGCCGCTGCACATCCAGGTCGGAGACGGAGTAGAGGGAGAGATGCAGGATGCCGTCTGCTAGGTAGGCCTCGTCCGATTCTCCTGCACGGAATCCATCCCCGGATTCCGAAAGCAGGAACGTGGTGGCTCCCAGATCCTTGAGCCACTCGAAGAGGTAGAAGAGGTCCGTCCGGCGTGCGTCGAAGTTGGCCAGGGTCTCGAGGACGTTGAGGGAATCGATGATGAGGAACTGGTACGGGTCCGTCTCCATCAGGTTCGTGAGGTAGGCTTTGAGCAGCGTATTCCAGGACCCCTCGGCCTTGATGAAGGACAGGTTCTTGCGGAGGGCGGCCATGTCGAAGAGCGAGATCTTCTTGTAGGCCTTCGCGTCGGCCATGCCCATGGACTCCACGTGGGCGATGAGCGAGGCTTTGCTCTGCTCGAGGGTGAGGTAGAGGCCCTTCGTCCCGTTCTTCAGCGCGTTGTGGTAGAGGACGCTGAAAGCCAGGGTGGACTTCATGGTCCCGGGTGCGCCTGTGATCAGGACGATGTGCCCCTCCGGGATGCCGTCCTGCAGCGTATCGTCCAGGCCCTTGACGTGGGTGCTCAGACGCGTTCGGGTCAAGGCGCTCTCGTGTCGCGCCTCCTGTTCTAAAAAGGGTTCGCGGCGATTCCGTCGGTTGATAATCGCTCAGGCCGACTTGCCTTGCGCGAGGGCCCGGTTCTTTACCCGCTTCCGTTTGCGTTCAGGGGTCCTAGCGGAACCCTCTGCAACCTTTCGGATGCTGGGGGCGGCGGCCTCGACGTAGGCATGGATCATCTCGTCGTTCTTTCCGATCCACTCGGCCAAGAGAACCACGGGGAGCATGACGGCGCTGAAGGGGAGGAATTGGTGGGGGTCCGGATACGCCGGGACGATGATCTCCAGGCCCCGGGATGCGAGGCTGGCGAGGCGCACGATGTGGGTCCGGTAGTCCTCCAGGGTCAGTTCGGGCTTGTATCCCTGGAGGGAGTGGAGGGAGGTCAATTCCTTCTGGCGCATGGCCACCAGGGAAAGATTGGCCAAGCCGTCATGGAGGTCCTGGTGGATGCCTCCGACCGTGTTCAGGAGGATGATGACCGCGTCGTAGAGGGACCATCCCCTGAGGAGGGTCTTGAGCTTCCCTGCACGAAGGCGTCGGTTCACGAAGGCGGCGTCGATGAGGTTGAGACGGGCCGCGCCACCGATGTAGCTCGCGAGACGCTCGTACCAGGTGAGGGATGCGTCGGCCGCATGGAAGCTCCTCGCGATGGAGGAGACCTTGTCGAGGTCGAAGGTGGACTCCTTCTGGAACATGGTCAGGGCCTGGCCCAGGGCGGCCCGTTCCTCCAGCTTCTCCATCTCGTAGAACAATTGGCCGCCGTGGGGGGAGTCGTGGAACAGCCGGTTGAAGTGGAGGGCGATGGTCACGATGGTCTCGAAGAGGTCCAGCTGCTCTTGACCCAAGTCGCCCATCAAGCGCTTCATGAACGCGTTCGGGTTGAGGGAGGGGTTGGTCATGGAGGACAGGACGAGGTGGTAGAGGTCCTTCGCCTCCAAGTATCCGGAGGGACCCTTGTCAATCACGTCGTCTAGGATGCCCTCCTGGCATGCATAGAGGACCTTCGCCACCAGGGCCCGCTTCAGATTGTCCTCAGTCATCCATCGGGCATACATCCGGGAGATCATGCAGGAGCCCGCGGCGAACCGGAGGTCCTGGGGATAGTTCCAAGCCATCTCCGTCGCCTCTAGGAGTGCCTGGTGAGAGTACCCCTTGGGCAGTAGATCCACCAGGACCGAACCGGCGCTCCCGGCCATGGTCCGGACGTGATCCTGGGTGCGAGCCAGGTGACGCTTGAAGAGGTTCCGGTCGACACCGAGGTCGAAGTGGTCAATCAGGCCGAGGGCGTACCCCCCGAGCTTGGATACGTTCCCCGCGATGCGCTCGACATCGGCAGGGCTGAGGGCGACCTCTCGGCTGAGCATTGTCCTCCTGCGCAGCGTTCGACCGAGCGGTGGGGCCCCAGGGGTCTAAACCCGCGTCTGCAAAATTCAGAGATGATTCTCAGCTTCGAGCCCAGTGTCCTCTGGGAATTGATAACCACGAGTCCACCCATTTTATAGGTCCGAGGGCGAGAATGCGAGACACAAACACGGGGCGATTGCCATTCTCGAGGTCCTTGCGGCGGCAGCCGCCATCTTCCTCTCCGTGGTGCTGGTTGTCGCTCTCCTCCGCCAGCGAACGGGGAAGGCCTTTCAGAAGAATCTCCTCGTGGGAGCCATCCTCCTCCTTCTCGCCGCCGTGGTATC
>JBHIBO010000027.1:0-20749 GCA_046759185.1 Thermoplasmata archaeon
CCGTCTCCACGCCCTCGAAGACGTCGGTTCGGAAGAGAATCTGAGTGAGGCCCTGCCGTTCGTTTCCACCCAGGTCCGCCTGATGGCGAATGTCGAAGGTCTGGCTGCTCGCGGTGAGGCTTCGTACCTCGAAGTGGGTGAAGGGGACAAAGCCCTCCGTGCTGCTGCTGAGATAGCTCTCCTCCGAGTTCTGTCGGTCCGCCCCGGTCTCGTCCTCGGCGAACAGCCCCCCGCCGTTGCTCCCGCTGGGGCCCTCGTGATGGAATCCGTTCACCATCCACACGTAGTCCCCGACGGAGGTCGGCGTGAAGGTCACGCTCAGGGGGTACGTGGGGTTCGCGGTATCCGACGTTGTGGCGAGGGCTTCTCCGTATTGAGCATCGGCATTCGCGGGATCGGGAATCATGAAGGCGAGGATGCGCGCGTTGTCGATGCCGTCCGTTCCCCCGTTCGCCCGAAAGTCGATTCCAATGGTCTGCTGGGTGTCCACGCCGGTGATCTTCAGGATGGCAGCGAAGGTCTTCCAGACGTCCCCCGACATCTCGTACGTGAGCTGATCGGTTCCGGTCCGCGTCGCCCCGTTTAGGGTGATCTGGGATTCGCCCAGAAATACCTGAACCCCGGAGCTGCCCACGTGCCTCTGCCGCCAGGTCGCCACCACGACCCACTCTTCCGAGGTGTTGCTCGGCGTGAACTGCAGTTGAACCTTGTTCGCATAGGTCGTGGAGGAGGTCTGGGTCTCACCCAGGCTCTCCGCAACGAAGTAACGGGCCGAGAGCGTGTTGGTCGGTGGGCTGACCGCCCCCGAGTGGTTGTAGTAGAGGTAGTGGTCGACATCGAACCCACTGGCGGCGATGGAGGCCTGAGTCTTGAACAGGATGGTCGTGCTTGCGGTGTCCCAGGAGGACCCGTTACCCAAGGCGCGGTCCACCTCGTTCCAGGCAGTACCGTTCCAGTAGACGATCCGGATGTCGTCCCCGTCGGTCTGGGACTTGCCGTTGGTAACCAGGTCAGAGTGGTTGAAAGTGAGCTTCACCGGGTAATTGCTCGGGATGGCGGAAGCACCCGCCGAGATGTTGATGGGTTGCCGCAAGGAGTAGTTCGTGTCCCACCAGCTCGCCCCGCCGCCCCCGAGGTACATGTTGAAGGTGTAGTTCCCGGCGGCCAGGCCGATGTCCTCGCCCCCCGTAGGCCAGGCCTCATCCACATACCAGTAGGCGGTCTGGCCCAAGGTGTCGAAGGTGAGGGTGGCCTCGGCTGTCCCCTGGGTCGCGTTCATGTACTCCCCAGCGGGAGAAATCCCACTGGTGGCCGTGTCGTGGAGGTAGTACCGATCAGGGAGCGACACGCCCGTAGCGACTTGTGCGAGGATGCCGAAGAGAAGGGTCGAGAGCAGAACCGCACTCACGAGGCTCGCGGAGATCCTCCGCTTCCGAAGGCAAACGACCCCCACAAGGAGAAGGAGCGGGATGGTCAGCAGGAGCGCCATCGTCCCAATTTGGGTCGAAAGGGGAGCAATCGGGAGGAAGAAGGTGGCGAGAGCGACAGTGGTTCCCGCCGCGAGGAGAACCATCAGGACGATGGCCTGAAGCTTGGGCTTTGTCAGGGGCTCCATGTCTCGGCGCACCCCACCTCGCTCCAGACTCGTCCAGAAGGCCGCTTAAAGGGCGCGCCCTCGTTATCAGTGCCGATTCTAGGAATCTGTGATGATGATGAGAACCAGATTCCGGAACACGAGCGGGCCTGAAGCTCATCCGGGCCTCACCTAGTTGCCCCTCAGAGGGCCAGAGCTGACGGACAGCGAAGAGACAGGGTGTCAAGCGCTCCGGTCTCATCCTGAAGGCCTCTGCTGAATTCGGATGACCAATTGCGCCGTGTAGGTCCCGAACGCCTGGGCGATGGGGAAGAACACGCTGAACTGGACCACGGTGGTGTTCTCGTTCGCATCCGTGGCATGGGGGAAGAACCAGGTGGACGATCCGAGGATGTACACCAGGTTCGCCTCGCCCAGTCCGGTGAAGGCCGTGTCGGAGGTGATGTTGTCGTTGGGGTCCGCCGCCGCGAGGATCTGCACGTTGGAGATGTCGATGGTGTCGCCCCCTTTGAGGAGGTGGGTGGTGAACCAGATGGTGAGGTTGAAGTCGTCGTTGGAGCGATAGGTGACCGTGATGGTATTCGAGTTCACCGTCTGGCCCCGGAAGCCGGTGACGCTCCAGTCGCCTCCGATGGTCACGTTCGTGTACATGAAGACCCCGAACTCCATGTGTTCCCCTGTGGAGGCTGTCTGCAATGTGGACGCATCTGTCCCGTCGCTGACCTCCACCTCGCCGTTCCAGGAGTCCACGTCGTTGTAGGAACCGGCGGTGCTGTTGGTGGGATCGGCCGCTTGCTTGACTTGGAAGCCCAGTTTCAAGGCCAGTTTGAACTCGTATCCAATGATGGTGGGCCCGTCGAGGATGGACGTCTGGCTACTCGCCGACGCGTTGTAGGTGGCGCTCCCCTCGGTCACGCTCCATTCGCTCAGGGAGGCAGTGGACGGATCGGCGGTGTCGACATACCTGAGCTCGATGCGGTAGTTGGCCCCCGTCGTCTGCTCGGCAAATGTAAGCTCGGAGTCGGTGACCACGCGCGCGGTGACGTAGTCCAGGCGTGCGCCGGACGCGTTGGTGCCGATCCGCACCCGAAGGTTCGCGTCGCCCAGCTTGGCTGGGGTCCAGGCGGTCGCGGAGGTGAAGTCCAGCCACTCCACCGTGTTGTCGTCGGCAGATTTGTTCGTCGCCGTCTGATTTGTGGCCCAAGACGCGCCGCCATCCCAAGAGACGGTCACGTTCAAGCTCGGGGCGGTGTTGTTCCGGAACCACTCCACGCCGACTTCGACTGAGCTAATGGGATCCGAGCCCAACGCGAACCCGAACTCCGTCCAGGCGGTGTCGTTGGCCCCGCTCACTGACGGAGTCGAAGCCGGAGCCCATGCCGCGAGAGCATGGGTTATCCTGTTCGATCCGGAGTCCGTAGTCCAGTTGACGGTCTGAATCCCCGCTGTGGCGACCGACTCTGTTCCCCCCCCGACGGCGCTGCTGGCTCCTGTGACGTCGTACCGTTCCGTCTGCCCGGTATTGGGCGTGAAGCCCGACACGGCGTTGCCCGATGCGACGGCGTCAAAGATCCAGGCGCCGTCCGTGACGGTTGTGATCTGCGTCTCGATCCAGTCGTCCCCAGCCTCACCATCGTCACTGCTTGCAGTAGCCTCTGGGGCCTGCTGGGCCGCGTCGGATACAGACATGGCACCCGCCTGGACGGCATCCGCGCTCGGGACCGTGATGGAGACGGTGTAGGTTCCCGCCAACGGGAGATCGGATTCGAGCATGTACCACAGTTCCGCGTTCGCCTCAAATCCGCTTCCCACCGTGTTGTTGATGGCTTGGGTGAGGGAGACGCCATTGTATGTGACGGCCGTGACCTGCGTACTCCCGATGGTGGGACCTTCGATGCCGATACCGACCACCAGAAGTCTGTTTGAGCCACTTCCTATGGCGTGGGGGAACGTGAGGGGCGAGGTGGTGGAGCTTGCACTGCTGACCGCGTCGAAGACAATTGCTCCGGCTCCTCCGCCCGAGTCGTTGGCGTAGGCGTACAGGTCGTCGGAGGAGAAGCCATTCGTACAGCTCGTCCAGTTGGAACCCACTCCCTCACACGCGGTCGGGTCCTGCTGGGTCGTCGTCGAGATGTCACCGTCGTACCACAGGCGGAGAGCGACGTCGCCATCGCCCCCGATGTCCGCCCAGCCGTTCGGGTCCGTGGCGTTGAAGAGGAAGAAGCTGTCCACGTTTACGTCCAGCTGCTCCCCGACCTTCGAGGCGGCCGTCGCGTTCTCCAAACGGAAGTTGGAGAGGACGGGCGGTGCATTGACGCTCGGTCCGGCGAAGGCCGCAGTCCGGGTGAATACCCCATTCGTGTCGTTGGCCCAGAAGAAGTGGGAGTACTCCCCTGCCGCCAGTGTCGTGTTGACATAGTACGTGACCCCTGTCTTCCACTGGCTGTTGTTCACGAGAAGGTAGCCGATGGAGAGGTCGGTCAATCCCGAGTCGGACGTGTCGTTGAGGCGGACGCGGACCGTTCCGCCGCTCTTCTCGTCCGCGAGGAGAGTGTAGTTGAAGAAGCTCACGGCCGTCTGGTCGAGGGTCCCCCGCTGCGCCCAGTCTCCGGCAGTGAAGTTCCAGACCCAAACACCATAGGTGTCGTCCCCCGCGGTGAGGTTGTAGCGAAGCCTGAGGGTGTCCTCACCCCCGCTGCGTATGCCCGTGGTGTTGAACTGTGCCAAGAAGTCGTTGGCCCCCACCGAGGCGGCGACCTTCAGCAGGACAAACGTCCGCTCATGAGATGTTCGGGAACCTGTTGTGCTTGCCCGCCAGCGCACCTCGACCGACTCCCCCGCACCGGGGCTGACCAGACCGTTCGTCATTGCGGCAATGTCCGCGTTGTCGATCGAGGCGTCGTGGGTGGAGAGCCGTTCCGATTGGGAGGTCTGGGCCCCGTTGACGTAGAGGGAGTAGTACGTGTTAATGTTCGAGCCGATCGTGCCGTAACGATGGCTCTCCGAGAACAGTGCCAGATAGCTCCCCGCTCCCGGGGTCAGAGTCATACCGGCGAGAAGGGCGTCCGCCGTGTTCGTCGCGGACGCATCCCCCGTGGCGTTGACCTCGAAGATGTTCGCGGCGTCCGTCTTGATCAGGGTCAGGGTGCGCTCGTGAGCGACGATGGTGCCGGTGCCGGCCTGCCGCGCCCACCGGATCTCGACCGGCTGCCCTGCTCCCGGGCTGACCTTGGCGGCGATGAAGACCGGCATTTCGGTGTTCGGTATCGATGATTCCTGGTCAATCGTCCGCTCGGTGTGCTGGAGTATCGCTCCATTGACAAAGACCGCGAACGCGGGACGCGCCCCGCCGGGACCATCGCTGGAGGTACTGAAGAGGAGCAGATAGTCTCCGGCCCCGGGGGTGAGCGTCATGCCGTTCAGGAGCGTGTAGGTTGCGGAGGCGAGCGTGTCATCAGCCGTGGCATTGGCCTGGCTGACATCGGTAGAAGCGACCGGGAAAAGATTCAGGGTCCGTCGGAAGGCCGTCCCAGTTCCCGCCGTGACGAGCCAACGCACTTCGACCGTCTCGCCCACTCCGACGGTGATATTGGCATGGGTTGCGATGGCGTAGGCACTGTTGACGATCGAGGATTCTTGAAACTGCTCCCTCTCTGTGTGGGCCTGCTGCACGCCATTGACGAAGATGGAGATGCGGACAAACCCCACCGCGCTGAGGCTCACCGACGTGCTGAAGACCGCGAGATAGTCCCCCGCTCCAGGCGTGAGGCTCATCGAGTCCATCAATACATACGACCCGCTGGTGGTCGTCGTATCGGCAGTGGCATTCGCCTCCATGATGGGTGGCGGCGTTGGGGGGACGTTCTGTGCCAGGACGCTCGAACTCCCTTGGTCTGCCTGCATATTCGGGAAGTTGGTCACCGTACCGTTGAGAGCCCAGTAGTCGCTCACGAAAGCATCCACCTCGGGTGTCTGGGTCGGGGTCATCGTGAAGTTGTTGTAGGTGCCGTTTGCCGCATCGGAGACGTTCGCACGGATCACGTTCGCCGGGGTCCCGTCGGGATGTCGATAGTCGATCGTGAAATTGAAGTTCGTCGTGGTCGAGCCGGAGGTGGGCGTAAGGGTGGGGTTGACTAGCTGCGGCTGGGTGCCCGCGACGGGTGTTTCGAGGTTGGTGGGATCTGCCGTGGAGTTGTACGCGAGGACGAAGCTGGCGCCGCCGGCGACCGCCGTCACGTTGATCAGTAGGCGGAGGCGGCGTGGATCGCTCGAGGTGAAGATCTGTTGGGCGCCGGAGCCGATATTCAAGGCGAAGGGATTTGGGGTATTGCCATCAATGGTGACAGCGGTGGAGGTGACGATTCCCTGAGGGTCGCTGCCGTCGGACTTTGTGTGGTTCACGCTGACGTCGATCTGGACAGCGGAGCCGGCTACCTCCCCCCCCACATCGTAAAAGGTGGAGGGCGACACCTGATTGTTGTACTCCGTCAAGATCCAGTCCGCGGAGCGGGTGGCCTCGATCATCCGTGGCTCGTCGATGTCTCCGTAAAACCATCGACTGTCTCCAAGGGCCCGGCGCCCAATGACCACGGGTTCCGTATTGCCCAGGATGTTTCCGCTCTGTGAGGTGCAGTTCGCTTCCTCCGTGCCATTCCGATAGATGCGGGTGGTGGCCCCGTCGTAGGTTCCGGTGAGGTAATACCAGACTCCGACGGCGAGGACCGACGTGTCGATGCGACAGTAGCTCGTCGGGGCCCCGGTCCCGTTGATCCTGAAGTTGCCCGTGTCCGCGGTCTCTACACCGAGGTGAATCTCATAGGAGCTCGTGCTCTTCAGCACAACACCGGCATCATTCGGTTGCGACTGGGACAGGTTCACCCAGGCACTGACCGTGATCTGAGTCCCGGTGATGCTGATGCTTGAGCTGTGGGGGACCTGGACCCACTGGGAACCGGCGAAGTTCTGTGAGTCGCCAATCTTCCCGGTGGTGTCGGTCGACCCTTGGTTTGTTCCGTCGTTGTTGTTGGACGTCGAATCGAGGAAATCATCGTTCAAGTGCCAGACGCCCTTGTATCCAGATCCCCAGGTGCCCGCGACATTCTGCTGGCTTCCGACCGTGCTGTTGCCGTAGTACATGTAGAGGACGGTATCGGAAACGGAGGAGAGCGAGGTGACGTTGACCCACGTGACGAGTTCGCCCGTCGTCCCGTCAAACCGCTCTATCTCGTGGTTCAGTTTGCTCGCCGCATCTGACGAAGTGAACAGGATGTCATCTCCGTCACTCTGGGCGTTGGCCGCGAGGTCGGCGTCGGAAGTGAGGTCGATCAAGACTGGAAAGTCGGTCAGGTCCGCGCTGACCTTCGTGGAATTGATGGTGATGCTCTTCCGGTATGACCAATTGGCATCATACCAAGCCCCGGGCAGACCGTTGAAGTACATGTTGAAGGTGTAGTCCCCTGCGGCAAGGCCGAAGTCCTCGCTCCCGGTGGGCCAGGTCTCGTCCGTGTACCAGTAGGCGGTCTGTCCCAACGTGTCGAATGTCAGGGTCGAACCTCCGGTGCTCGGAGTCCCGGCCGTGGTTGCGGCTGGGCTAGTTGTGCCTGTGATGGAGTCAGATTCGATGCGGACCCTGCCTACGCCGCCGGAGCCGCCCCCCCCGCCAGGCGAAGCCGCGGTACCTCCAGACCCTCCCGTAGCGGTAACCAGGGAGGCCCCAAGCGAAGCCGAATTGGATTGAATCATGATCGACCCTCCAGACCCCCCACCGCTTGATCCCGCCCGTGCCGTGCCGGCGGCAGCACCGGCTGTCCCGTTGCTTGTAATACTTCCCGAGACGGTGACTGAATCTGCGACGATGAACACTATCCCTCCGCCATCGCCACCAGCAGCTCCGGTTACCGGACCGTTATCATGGCCACCGCCCCCGCCACCGCCCGATCCCAGGAACAGATCGGTCAGGGCGGCGTCTCCATAGAGACCTCCTCCACCCCCGCCTCCTGCGCCGACGCCGGCGAAGCCGCCCCCTCCGGGGTAGGTACCTCCGCCCTCACCTGTGTATGACCCTGAACCTGCAGCACCTCCGTTGCCTCCGCCTCCCACACTACCGGCTGCACCGCCATCAAATCCGGCACCCAGATTTGCGTCGCCATCGTCTCCTCCGGTTCCACCACCTCCCCCATCGGTACCGGTTGATCCACCGGAACCACCAGATCCCCCGGACTGACCACCATCGGCACCGCCGCCACCTCCGCCGCCGCCCCCGGCATAGCCGCCACCACCCCCACCGGCGGCACCGTCAGCGGCTGTGTTGCCATCCGTGTTTCCTCCCCCACCACCCCCGCCACGAGTGCCGTTCGGCGATGTACCGTCATAGTTGGAGCTGCCGCCGCCCCCGGAGGTTCCGGGGTTGCCGCCTCCACCTCCCGATGTGATGTCATCCCCCCCACTCCCCACTGTCCCGTCATAACTTTCCCCGTTGGTGCCCCCACCGGTGGTTCCGCCAGTACCGCCTCGATATCCCAGGCCATCGGCGCTGATTGCGCCGCCGGCGTTGACATTGACCGCTCCAGTGGCTCTGAAGACATTGACACCGCCGCTGGACCCATCCCAGGCGTTGGCGGTCAAGGTTCCACCGCTGTTGATGGTCACCGTAGTCCACTGAGGCACACGTTGCACAACCACGCTCTGCCCCGTCAGATCCAGATTTGAGGTGGTAGCTCCGTAGAGGTTCTGAATGGCTGTCTGGAGGGTGAACGTATTCGACGCGATAGATTGGATCTCCAGGAACTCGTAGGTGCCGGCATTGCCGTTGTTGGCTCCGTCTCCTTGGAGATTGACCAGGAAGACCTCGTCGTTCGCGGCAAACCCGGTCGCTGAAGTCACCGTGAGAGTCGTCCCACCGGTGGCACTCCCGAACGAGGTCACGGTGGTCACGATCCCATCGGCATAGGTGGAGCGGGCCGAACCCAGGATATCGGTATTGAGGTTGCTCGACGCCGAAATTGTGACCGACCCATCGGCTCCAGTACCGGTGTCAAAGCCTCCAGTTCCCTGCGTTGTATTCATGTACTCCCCCGCAGGAGAGATGCCGCTCGTGGCCGTGTCGTGAAGGTAGTACCGAGTGGGAGGCGAGACGCCGGTGGCGACCTGCGTGAGGATGCCGAAGAGGAGGGTGGACAGGAGGACCGCACTGACGAGACTCGCCGAGATCCTCCGCTTCCGAAGGCGCACGACGCCGACCAAGAGGAGGAGAGGAACGGTCGGCAGGAACGCCATCGTTCCGACTTCGGTCCAGGGAGGTTCGATGGGTAGGAGGCCGGAGGCTAGTATCAGAGCGGCTCCCGCAACGAGGAGAACCATCAGGACGATGGCCTGAAGCTTGGGCTTTGTCAGGCGCTCCATGAATCGGCGCACCCCACCTCGCTCCAGGCTCGTCCAGAAGGTTGCTTAAAGGGCACGGTCTCGTTATCAGTGCCGATTCTAGGAATCAGACCTGAATTCGAGAATCAAACTCGGGAATAAGAACATTCTTGACGGTCCCGGGAGGGGCGATCTGGCAGGAGCCTCAGGTCTGGGCTTCGGGTACCGCACGCGGACGGATCGCTGGCTTGGGGCCCTACTCCACGTCGAAGTAGATCCGAAGCGTGGCCCGGTAGTCGACCACCTTGTCGCCCTCGAGCCCCATCTCGAACTCGTGCACCCGCGCCCACTTCATGTTTCGTACGCTCTTCGACGCGACCCCGACGGCGTTCTCGGCCGCCTTGGCGAAGCTCTCCTTCGAAACACCCACGATGCTGATGACCTTCTGGACCAGGGTCTCACCGGGCTGGAGATTCGGAGGTCGCGATAAGAGCCTTTCCTCTCCAGATGGTTCCTTTCCCCCTGTCTGGCCGGGGAAAGCCTTTTAAAGGCAGGCCCCACATGCGGCGGTCGGCGGCTTTGCCATGCGCCTCGGGATGCACTACACGGTCCTCCTGCTCGTGTTCGCCCTGTTCCTCGTGACCGCCCCTGCGGGCGGTCAAGCGAGCATGGAACGACCCACGTATACGGCGGGAGACTTCTGGGTCTACAATCTCATCCTTCCCACCGAAGTGGAGTTGCCGGAGAACGCAACTGTCACCATCGACCTCGCCGGCAGCAGCCGCCTGACGATTCAGGGCTCCGAGATGCGGAACATCCGTGGTGATCTTCGAAGCGTCTACCAGGCGACGCACGCCTTGGAGTTGAGCGCGGAAGGGAGCGCGAGCATCGAGTTCTTCGGCGAATTCATCAACGCCACCTTTACGGCCACGGTGACCGTGGACGAGACGGCCTACCTGGACACGGAGGGCCTGGAGGTCTGGGAGCGGCACACCGAGTTCGACGCCAACGTGTCCGCCGATCTCGAGGTGGCCCCCGGGGCCACCGTGGCAACCTCCATCGCGGCCAACGGCACCGTCGAGATGGCCATGAACTACACCACGAACACCTGGGGCTTCCCCCTCACAGTGGGCAAAACGGGCGAGGAAGGGTTCAACACCACAGGCACGACCCACTTCCAGTTCACCTTGCTCGGCAACCAGACTTCCGAGTCAGGGGAGATCGCCTTTGACGCGGTCTCGTCCTTCGAGGCGCTGCGAGAGGAGACCATCACGGTGCCGGCCGGGGAGTTCACGACCATCGTCGTGGCCAGCACGCCGGGGACCGGGGAGATTCCCATTCCCGTCAACCTCTCTACACTGTCCTACTGGTCCAGCACTGTCGGTGCCCCTGTCCGGTACGCCGCCACCAACGAGACGGGGGACGTCCAGGTGGAGTTCGTCCTGACGGGCTACCGGTATCAGGCCACGGAGCTCTCCATCCTCGGCCTGCCTGCCGCCGTGGCCATTCCGATCCTCGTCGGCATCGCGGCCGTGGCGATCATCCTGGTCGTCGTTCTCGGTCGCCGCAGACGGCCTGCTATGCCTCCTCCCCCACCGCCTCCGGGCCCCTAGTCTCACCGCCACGTCGTGACCACCAGCACGCCCAGGCCCACGGTCTGGACCCACGTGAACAGGGCCACCTGGAGGTCGACCCCCGCGGCGTAGATGGGCATCATCGTGACGAAGGAGAAGAGGGTGATGGTGTTATGGAGGAGGAAGAGGCCCGCGAACACCAGGAGACCTAGCGTGAACCCGGTTCGCATCTTCTGGTAGGACGTCCCGTAAAGGTACAGCAGCGCCCCCACGAAGAGGAGGTTGGCGGCTGCGCCGATGATGCTCACGTACATGAGCGTGCTCATGGACGCGTCCTCCTTCCCCCGGCGGCGTTATTACCCTTTGCCAGAATTGCGCACAGTTTTCGGTTCATGCCTTGTTCTCCTCCACGATCTCCTCCAGAAGGGGCAGGTAGTGTTCCATCAGCTTGGAGAGGAAGAAGGGTGATCCGTAGGATCCCTCGGCTGCATTGACCACGAGCTCGTGGCGCTCCAAGAGCCGAAGGTGGTGGGTCACCGTCTTGTAGTTCAGCTCGAGGCGTTCGGAGAGCTGATGCGGGTTCGAAGGCCGCTCGGCCAACGCCTTCAGGATGCGGGCGCGGTTGTGGCCGCCGCGGCTGCCCGCGATGAGGAACCAGAGGACCCTCTCCACGACGGCGTGAGCGAGCCCAGAATATAAGACGCCAGGGGCGGCATCGGTCCGAGGGACCGAGTTATCTATACGTGGCCTCCTTCCCGGTCGAGATGGACCCAGGTCGTGCGCGCTGGCTCGTTCCCGTATTCTTCGCCACCACGGCCATCCCCGTGACCCTGTGGCTCCTCGGCGTCGACTTTCTCATCCTTCTCATCGTGAGCAGCCTGGCCATCCTTCCCCTGGCCTACCTTATGGGTGTCGCCACCGAGGAACTGGCGAAGCACATGGGGCCCGCCTTGGGCGGCCTTTTCAACGTCTCGTTCGGGAACGCCGTGGAAATCATCATTGGCATCGCCGCCCTCCGCGCCGGCCTGATCCGCCTGGTCCAGGCGAGCCTCACGGGTTCCATCATCGGCAACATCCTCCTCGTCCTCGGCCTCAGCATGCTCGTCGGCGGCTTCCGCCACAAGCGACAGACCTTCGAGCGTCGCGCCGCGACGACTCGGTCCACCCTCCTCGTCCTCGCCACGGTGGGCCTGGTCATGCCCTCCCTCTTCGTCCTAGCCGTCGTCGACCCTGTCCCCCAGGACACCCTGATCATGGTCACCGTCGCCGTGGCCATCCTTCTCATCCTGGCTTACGTCGGCGCCCTCCTCTTCAGCTTCCACACCCATCGGCACCTGTTCAATCCTGCCGGGGAGATGGAGGGAGAGGTGGCGCACTGGTCGCGCCGCTATGCCATCCTCATCCTAGCCACGGCCACGGTCCTGGTGGCCATCGTCGCCGAGATTCTCATTGGGGCCGTGGAGGAGGCCATCGTGGAGTTCGGCTTCAGCCAGCTCTTCCTGGGGGTGATCGTCATCTCCATCGTGGGGAACGCGGCGGAGCACGGGAGCGCCGTCCTCCTCGCCTGGCGGAACCGCATGAACCTGAGCGTGAGCATCTCCCTCAGCAGCAGCACGCAGATCGCCCTCTTCGCCGCCCCCGTCCTCGTCTTCGCCTCCCTCATCATCGGGAACGTGCTGACGTTCTCCTTCGACCTCTTCGAGCTCATCGCCATCGGGTTGGCGGTGGCGATCGCGGGCGCGGCGGCCAACGACGGGGAAAGCAACTGGTTTGAGGGGCTGATGCTCCTCATCGTCTACGCCATCATCGCCGTGGCGTTCTTCTTCTTACCCGCAATTTGACGCGGGGCGGACCGCCCCAAGGGGCTCAGGCATCTAACGCCGGTGAGGAGAAGGTTACCGATTCAGCCCTTCTGCATGTGCAACCGGCCCAATTCGCCGGATCGCTGGGCCGCCGCTTCCACCGCGTCCATAAGGATGGCGCGGAATCCGCTGCGTTCCATGAGGTGGAGGGCAGCGATGGCCGTGCCCGCTGGGGACGTGACGAGGTCCTTCAGGTGGCCAGGATGCCGGCCGTAATCCCGGGCCATGTAGGCAGATCCCAGGGTCGTCTGGACCGCCAGGGTATACGCCTGGTCCCGGCTCAACCCCACCTTCACGCCTGCGTCAGCCAGCCCCTCGATGACCTGGAAGATGTACATCGGTCCCGTCCCGCTGAGGCCCGTTACGGCGTCCATGAGATCCTCCTCGACCTCCATGACCAGGCCGACACTGGAGAAGAGGTCTTTGACGAACGAGGCCTGCTCGGCCTCCACCCACCGACCGGAGGTCATGCCTGTGGAACCCTGCTGGGCCACCACGGCCACGTTGGGCATCAGCCGCACGACAGGAACCTTTTGGTCTAGGGTCTCTTCGATGAATCGGGTCTGAATCCCCGCCGCCACGGAGACCAAAAGCTTGTCCGGGGTCACGGCGTGGGCCACCTCCCGGAGGACGGCCGGGAGGACCTGGGGCTTCACGCTGAAGATGACGACGTCCGATTGGGTGACCGCCTCGGGGTTGCTGGTACCGACCTGAATACCCAGCTCCTGGGCGAGGCGATCCGCCTTCTCCTCCGAGGGGATCGTCGCCACCAGGTGCTCCGTGTCGCTCTTCCCTGCCGCGAGAAAGCCGCGGGCAAGGGCCTTGCCGATGTGTCCGGCCCCCAGGATGGCAATGTGGTCTGCGGCCATGGAATGCCTCCCAGGGGCAACGTCTGAGGTGGTCGAAAGGGTTTGCCCTCCGCGCGGGCGATGCGGTTCGATCCTCTGCTCTCCCCCGCTACTCGCCGGGTCGGCCGCCCCCGGACTTGCCCCTGCGTCGGATCCAGTCCTCCAGTTCGCGGGCCCGGGCCTCGGCGCTCTGCCAGCCCCGCATGGCAAAGGTGGCTTGCGTTTGAGCCCTTGTCGCGCCTCGCTGTCCGAAGTAGAATCCGATCACGGAAGCGATGACGCCCAAGAGGATGGCCGCCAGTCGGACGGCATCGTCGATGCCCACCCAGAACCAGGCGAAGACAATGGCCCCCAAACCGAAGGAGACGACGAAGATGGCGATGAAGGCCCGGACCGACTCCCCCTGGGATTGGACGTTGAGGACCGGCCCTCCCCGTGGCGCGCGAGGAGGAGGGAGCGGGAGGGAGGGTTCGGGGGCCCCTGCGGGGGCCGCCTCCTCCTTCGCTCCTTCCTCGACGGCTTCCTGAATTCGCTTGAGCTGAGCAGTCAGGTCAGCAACCGTGCGTTTCACAGAGTCCATGTCACTCGGGTTCATGCGACCGCCTCCCCCGGGGCCGAAGGACTTCCCCCCGTCGAAAGTCTCCTAGGTTTGGACGTCAGCAGGCGTAATAAAGCCCTCACAAGATTCGCAAGCGTGATAATACGCCCCCCACCTGTCGGACGTTTCGTCCCTTGAGAATCTCCCCTGAGAATGCCGTCACGCCTGTCAAATAGGCGCTGGCTCCGTGTTTTGCATGCCAGGAGGAAGAGGCGTCTTCCCACCGGCAACCAGGGTAGCGAGAGAATGCCGAGGCTGTGGATTCAGCCCCGCATAGGGCACGCCTTAGTGCAAGCAGCGATAGCCGGAGCTTTCGCCCTCTCTCTTGCGTTCCCCATCGCCTGGATACTGACGGCGCAGGCTACGCACTTCATCCTCACCCTAGGAGGGGTCCCTTCCCTCCTTGTCCTCCCGCCCAACGATCCTACCCTCCTGGTCCCCACGGGGGACGGTGAGATCGCTGCCTTCTCGATTCTCATTGAGTGCTCTGGGCTCATCACGGTCGCCATCTTCGGCCTCATCCTGGCCGCGACCATGGGCCTCCTGCAAGGCCCGCTGTGGTTCAAGGGCATCTGGACCCTGGTCGGCGTGGGCGTGGGCATCTTCTGGAACATCAACCGCCTCGTCCTCTCCGCCTCTGCCACCTACTACGTCGGCCTGGGGGCCTTCGAGGCCATACACTTCCTCTTCGCCCCCATGGTGGACTTCCTCTGGATGGTCGTGGTCTGGTCCTTGGGGATGTCCCTCATGGGTCGGTGGGCCCCGGAGGTGGGCGCGTGATCGAGTACCTCCTGATCCCCATCATCGGCGTCATGCTCGTCTACATGGTGCGCCACTACCTCTTTTCCTACCTCGCCCTCTTCCGAAAGCCCACGGAGAGGAGCTACCAGGAGGTTGCTGGCCTGTACCGGCCCCTCGTCACCATTCTGGTACCCTGCCACAACGAGGCGAACGTCGTCGGCAACCTCCTGCGGCGCCTCGGTGGCCTCACCTATCCCAAGGACCGCTTGGAGGTCATCGCTATCGACGACGCCTCCACGGACGGGACGGGGGACCTCTTGGAGGAGTTCGCCTCGCGGTATCGCTTCATCCGCGCCCTCCATCGACCCCACGGCGGCCAGGGGAAGGCGGCGGCCATGAACGCCGGGCTGCAGCGGGCCAAGGGGGAGGTCGTCCTCACCTTCGACGCGGACTACCTGCCCCAGTTCGACATCATAGAGAAGCTCGTGGCGCCCTTCGTAGACCCCGAGGTCGGTGCTGTTCAGGGCCGGGTGACGGTCTACAACGAGGACGAGAGCTTTGTGTCCAAGCTCGTGACCCTGGAGCGCATCGGGGGCTACCGGATCGATCAGGTGGCCCGGGACCGGTTTGGTTTCATCCCTCAGTACGGCGGGACCGTGGGGGGCTTCCGGCGGGACCTCCTGGTGGCCCTGGGCGGCTGGGACACGCACATGCTGGCGGAGGACACGGACCTCACGGCCAAGACGGTGCTGGAGGGCTACCGCGTACGCTACGTCCTGGAAGCGGAGTCCTACGAGGAAGCGGTGACCACGTGGCGCGCGTACTGGAAACAGCGGAAGCGGTGGGCCAAGGGCCACATGCAATGTGCCTTTCGCCATAGCGGCGCGACCCTCCGAAGCCGGGGCCTGAACCGGATCCAGAAGCTCGACATGCTCCTCTTCCTGTGGGTCTACTTTGCGCCCATTCTCGTGTTCGTCGGCTGGGTGGTGGGCTTAACGGCCTTTGCTCTCGGGGCCCCGCCCCTCTTGCCCCTTTACGTCGGCACGCTGACGGTGTTCACCTACAGCGCGGTGGGCAATTTCGCCCCCTTCTTTGAGGTGGGCCTCGGCGTGTACATGGACCGCCGGAGGAACTTCATCTGGATTCTTCCCGGTCTCGTCATCGGTTTCATCCTAAACGTCTTCATCTGCACCCTGGCTCTGCTGGGCCTCCTCCTCCGGAGGAACGGCCACCACAAGTGGGCCCACACGGTCCACAACGGCAACGGCCACGCGAAAGCGGACAAGGCCCCTCTTGGGGGTGATTAGCTGGTGGAATTCTCGCTACCCTGGCTCCTCCTCCTGGGCCTTGTCCTACCCGTGGCCCTGACCGTTCCCCTCCTGATGGAGGTCCGGCGGGGGCGGGACTCGGGACCTCGCAAGGTCCCCGCCTCCACCCTGAAACGTCCCCGCAGGCCGCGACGCGCCTCACGGCGAGGCCAAAAGGCCGAGGACCCGAAATCCGTGCCTGGGCTCACCCGTGTCGGCATGGACCTAGGGATCCTCGAGGGGACGGAGATGGAGGGGAATGTGGTCACCGAGGGTCGCCTAGGACTGGCGCCCCATGCAACGCTCCGCGGCAGCGGCAAGGCCCGCAAGGGCATCCACGTCGGCGAGGGGGCCAAGGTGTTCGGCAACCTCATCACCGCCGGGGAGGTCAGGCTCGGGCGTCTCAGCTACGTCCAGGGCCTGGTGTACGCCAACGGCAACGTGCTCCTCCTGCCGGGGGCCGTGGTCAAGGGCATCTACACCGAGGGCCGGGTGGACGTCCACCCGGGGGCGGAGATTCTCGAGGACGTCATCGCGGCCGGAGGCGTCCACCTGGTCGTCCCGATGGAGGGTCAGAAGGCCATGGACGAACTGGAGCTCCTGAACGCCCTACTCACGCGGAACGAGGTCGGGGAGGACGACGAGTGAGGATCTGGCCCGTTCTCCTGCTCGCCCTCTTCCTCGCGATGGGCGTCGTCCAGGCTCAGCCTACGGGATGGCTCCAGCTCGACACCGTCATGGACGAACGGGCGGGGGACGCTCCTGCCTCGGCCGACATGGTGGATCTCTTCTACGGCTCCAACGCGACGCACGCCTTCTTTCGCCAAGACCTGAACGGGACCCCCTTTCTCTTCTTCTTCTCTTACACCGTCTACCTCGACTATCCCCAGGGGCAGGCCTACGACCCCGATTACCGTCTCATCCACACCATCTTCGGCAGCCTGCTGCAGGCGTGGAACGGGACCGACTGGGTCGATGTGGAACCCATCGTGGTGACCACCGATGCGACCAACAATAGCCTCGTGTTCGAGGTGCCCTTCGCCTCCATCGGCGGGCTGGGGAGCGACATGGATCTGTGGTTCCAGAACTACCTGTTTCCGCCAGCCTTCAACATCACCTTGGACCGGGCCCCGGACGGGAGCGGCACGTACACGATCAACCGAGAGGTGATCCCCAACCTCCCCGGCTTCGTGCTGCCCGCATTCGGTGGCGCATTGGTCGCAGCAGTCCTTGTGCTGCGTCGGAAGTTTCTGCCTTCGTAGCCGAGGCAGAGGATTCTCTCGAACCGACCTGAGGCTAGAGACGCCTCACGACCTGTGCTGAAGAGAGCCAACTGTCTCTTCGAGAATCCCTAACGCGCCCTCGATGTCTTCCCTCTCGATGCCATGATGCGTGACGCACCGCACGAGGGTGCGGGTTTTGGTCAAGGCGCCTAGTCCCCGTGGGCCAAGGGCGGCGACGAAATCGGCCGCCGTGACGCCCAAGGGCGCCACATCGAAGATGACGATGTTGCTTTGGACGCTCTCCAAGTCGATACGGAGGTCGGAAAGGTTGGCCACCCCCTCGGCCAGCAGCTGGGCCGTCGCGTGATCTTCCGCGAGTCGATCTACCATGGTGTCCAAGGCAACTACACCGGCGGCTGCAATGATGCCCGCTTGTCGCATGCCCCCGCCGAGGAGTTTCCGGGCGCGACGCGCTTTCTCGATGAACGCGGGGGTCCCCACGACGACGGAGCCCACGGGACAGGAGAGCCCCTTGGAGAGGCAGAAGGTGAGGGAATTCACGCCCTCTGTCAAGCGAGAGGCCGGCACCCCAAGAGCCACGGCCGCGTTGAAGATCCGCGCCCCATCCACGTGAACACGCAGACCATGCTCCCCGGCGACGGCGGTGATCTCGCGCTGCTGTTCCAGGGACAGGACGGTCCCACCCGCCGCGTTGTGTGTGTTCTCCAGGCAGACGACGCTGGTTCGGGGGAAGTGCACGTTCAGGGGCCGGAGGGACTCTGCCACTTGGTCTCCCGAGAAGTGACCGTGGAGGCCCGCAATGGGCCGAGGGCTGAGCCCCGCCACTCGGGACAGCCCGGCCACCTCGTTGTTGTAGACGTGCGAGTCCGCCTCCAAGAGGACCTCGTCGCCCGGATGACTCTGTGCCAGCAGGGAGACCAGGTTCCCCTGGGTCCCGCTGGTCACCAGGAGGCCCGCCTCCTGCCCCAGCATCTCGGCCGCCTTCTCCTGCAGCCGGTTGACCGTGGGATCCTCGCCAAAGACGTCGTCCCCCAGCTCCGCGGCCGCCATCGCTTCCCGCATTGCGAGTGTGGGAAGGGTGACGGTGTCGCTTCGAAGGTCGATGTAACCCATCACCGCGCATCACGCGAGGGGGCTACTTAAATCGTGTAGCTGGCCACCAGGCCTAGCGAGCAACGGCTTTGACCCCAGCGGCCGCCAGAAACAGGAGGGCCACCAAGCCCCCGTAGGTGCTCGTGAGGACGAGGGAGGTGTTCAGGGCAGCCTGGGAGAGGAGAAAGCCATCGATAGCAGGAATGGCCCAGGCGGCCAGGGCCACCAGGGTGCCAAGCATGGCCAGGGGGCCCATCATGGTCCACAGCAGCCCCGTCTTCCGCTCCACCAGGTGCCTCCGCTCGCGGACGGCGGAGATGACCTCCCGGACGTCGCTGCTCAGGGCGGCCCGGGTCTCCTGGTAGGCGACCTTCTGTTGCTGCACCTGGGCTCCGCCGGTGTCCTCCTCGACCAGGATGGCATCCAACAGGTCATCCAGTTCCTTTTCAAGGTGATCCCCCGCGGCCTGGACCTCCTCGTAGTTCCCCGCGTAGGCCTGCCCCACAAACTCCTCGTCGATGCGGAATTCCAAGTCGTCGCTCCACTTGATGACGGACCAGCCCAGGCGGTTGTTGAGCACGCCCAGGGTCCGGTCCTCCAGGCGCGTCGCGGCGGAGGAGGTGTTGAGCGTGAGGAGGAGGACCCCCGTGACGACGATGGCAAACAGGACACCGATGCCCTGGACCACCGTGGTGTAGGTCGTGAGGGAGAGCTCCTGGCTGTAATCCAGCCCCAGGTCTCCGGCAAAGAGGAAGGACCCTGCCGCGATGGCGGCAAAAAGGCCCCAGAACAGGATGTTCAAGAGCCGGATGGACGGCTGGGAAGGTCGAGCGCGGCCACGCCTCATGCCAACGGTTTCAGGGCCTTCGGCGCAGTAATAAACCTTAGGCCGTCGTTCTCGGCCTCGATAACGGGTGTTTTCCTATTCCAGCTCCCTGCCGAGGAGGGCGAATCGGGAGAGGAGGGCCTCGAGCTGGATGCGGTCGTTGCTCCCCTGGATCAGGCGATAATCGGCTTCCCCCACCCGGTCCACCATCTCCACCTTGATCCGGTCCGGCACGTTCAGGTCATAAACCGCCCGGTAGATCTCTCTCAGCAGATCCTCGGCGGCTAGGCCGTACTCGAGGAGGAGGTCGTCCAGCATTCCCCGGGCCCCAAGGAAGTCGCCCGTGAGGGCGGTCTCCACGAGCTTCTTCACCTCCTGGGGACGGGCAGCGCTGGCGGCCCGATAGAGAGAGTCCGCGTCGATCTTCGTCGAGACCGCGGCGGCAACCTGGAGGGCATTTGTGGCCTTCCGCAGGTCCCCCTGGGCCACGTAGACCAGCGCCTCCATGCCTTCCTCCGTCACCTTGAGGCCTTCGGCCTTCCCGATCCGCTGGACGTACTCCTGCACATGCTCCGGCTTCAACGGACGGAACCGGAAGACGGCTGTGCGACTCTGGATGGGCGGGATGATGCGGCTCGAGTAGTTCACCGATAGGATGAAGCGGGCGGTCCGGGTGTACAGCTCCATGGTCCGGCGCAGGGCGGCCTGAGCGTCGTTCGTGAGGTGATCCGCTTCGTCGAGGAAGATGATCTTGAACCCGCCTTCGCCGATGGGGGCCATGCGGGCCTGGTTCTTGATCGTCGTCCGGACGACGTCAATGCCTCGCGCGTCACTATTGTGAAGGAGAACAGGGGTCGTGCCGCCCCAAAATGCCTGACTACCTGGAACCGTAACGTCGTAGACGTCGCCGTCATGAGGCGCTCGTCTGATGTCCGTCACGAGCACCGAGTAGAGGGGCGAGTTCAGGACCCGCAGGATGCGCGCAGCGAAGACATCAGATCGGACTGGTTTGAGATCAGCGAGCTTGTGTAGAACTGCAGATCTCGACATCCTCTTCGATTTCTTGCAATAGAGGGAATGTCTGAGGAAGTACGTCTCCTGCAGTCCCAGGCGGCGGAAGAGCTCGTGTACGATCGAGGACGGGACTAAGTCAGGCAGGTAGTGGGCTCGAGGGTCTTCCTGGGGCCAGACGAGGCGCGACTCGATCTCAAAGGTGCTGGAATGGATTCCCGATAGGCGGCCCAGCCAGGCGACATCAACCAGAGCATCTTGTGAACGAGAGGAATAACGCACATACTGGCCCCATTCCCCTGAAGCGTCTCCCAGGTAACCCTTGAGAAAGCTTCTGCGAATCTCGGGCTCCGCTGCGAAAACGAAGGCCGGGACGCGCTTGGCTCGCGCGCTCTTCCTCTGGCCCTTGCTGTAAGAGTGATGGCGGAAGAATCGGGCTAGCTGTGTGTTCAGTGCGCGGACCTGCATGGACGAGAACCGGGTTCTGTCGAACCCAGATGACGCCACTTGGAGGGTTGGACGGAGGCCCAGTTCGCTGTGAATGGTGAGAGCAGCCCGTTCGGCCACAGAGAATTCTTCCGGGTAACCAACGGTGAATACGATCCCTCCCGCGGTATCGCCCCTGTGCATGATCGAACAGCCCTCTGCCAGATAGAGCCCCATGAGCCATGACAGCCGGCGATTCAGAGCCAG
>JBHIBO010000028.1:0-18045 GCA_046759185.1 Thermoplasmata archaeon
GGCGCCAACCAGGATATCTGGGACCGGTTCTATGGATCTGCCACGGGAGACAAGGACCGGATCGGCTGGCTGTCCATCGGCCTCAACCCGCGGGGGACACCCCTGGACCTGAACCTCACGGACGGGTTCCTCGCCGGATCTGTCAGCATCGGCATCGGAGACAACGACTACCTCGGTGGCGCCAATAAGTCGCCCTTCGAATGGGGAGGCAATATCCTCGGGGCGACCGTCGAGCTCGATGGGACCGAGGTCCTGGTGAACGGCAAGCTCCTGTAGGTAAGCGAGCCGGGCCTCGGCGCAAGGAACATATCCCGAGGCGGCATGTCGCCGCCGAAGCGGGGGCTGCCATGGGACGGGCACACGACCGAGGAGGCTGGCCAGATGCCGGCCCCGTCGATCGATCGGAGCATGAGCTCGAGCCTTGGGAGCACGAGGTCCGCGCGCTCTACCGTGTCCTGGGGGCCTCCAAGGGACTCGTGACCACGGACGAGCTCCGCCGCGGCATCGAAAGCCTGGACCAGGCGGACTATGAGAATCTGAGTTACTTCGGTCGCTGGGTCAGGTCGTTGGAGATGGTTCTCATCGAGAAGGGGGCCTTCACCAGGGAGGAGTTGGAGCGACGGTGGCGGGAGGACTGAGTATCCTGAGCCGATTCGAGCCGGGGGACCGCGTTCGCGTCCGCAAGGGTTCCTCTCCCGGACACGTCCGCACACCCGCGTACGTCCAAGGGAAAGTCGGCGTCGTCAGGGCGATCCATGGCAGGTTTCGAAACCCCGAATCCCTGGCCTACGACGGCGACGGCCTCCCCAAGCAGACCCTCTATCTGGTGCGTTTCTCCATGGACCACGTTTGGGGCGACGAAGACCTCGCCGGGAATCGGGTTCATGTGGATCTCTACGAACACTGGCTGGAACCCACCCAGGAGGCAGACGGATGAACGTTGGCCCCCGGGGGGCAGAACGGGCCCGACACCTGATTTCCCTCCTCGTGGAGAAAGAAGTGCTGACAGAGGGAGAGCTGCGCCGGTCGATGACGGAGATGGCCGAATGGTCGCCGGTCATCGGGGCCCGCGCTGTCGCCAAGGCTTGGCTCGATCCCGAATTCCGCGCGCGCCTCTTCGAGGACGCTAAGAAAGCCTTCGAGGACCTCGGCGTTACGGACGATCTGCCCGATCGGCTGGTCGCCTTGGAGAACACACCACAGGTTCATAACTTGGTGGTCTGCACTCTTTGTTCGTGTTATCCATCGAGGGTCCTCGGCCCGGCGCCCGCGTGGTACAAGAGCCTGAACTACCGGGCCCGTGCGGTGCGTGAGCCTCGCGCGGTCCTCGAGGAGTTCGGGGTGAGCTTGGATGGCGACGTGGAGGTTCGGGTCTACGATAGCACGGCCGATGTCCGCTACCTTGTCGTGCCCCAACGACCCTCGGAGACGGAGGCTCTGACTGAGGAGGAGCTCGCCGCCCTCGTTACGCGAGATAGCATGGTGGGCGTGGGTCTTGCCCGGATCCCCGAGGGATAAGGGGCCTTCGCGCTCCTAGATTCCCTCGGGCACGTTTCGAGAGAAACCCCAGAGTCGGCCGCCCTGACTGACCACCATGGCCCCACAGGCCCGGCACTGGAGGTAGGTAGCATTCCCCCCACTACCCAACCGCTCCCACTCCGGGTGGCGACAGTCCACAGGCAGGATTGGGGGCGCGGCCTTATCGGCGGGAGCCGCATCGCCCGCGGGGGAGTTGGCGGGGGCGACCGCTTTCCCGTTCTGCCTTCGTCCCGCAACGCGCGCCCGAAGCCGCGCCCAGCGACCGGGGGAGGAGCGACGCGCCCCACGAGTCTGGGCCAAGAGCCGGTCGACCTCCGCCTTTCCGTATTCCATCTTGAAGTAGCGAGCGAGCTCCATCTCGTTGCGCCCGCGTGCGATGCCTTCCTTACCCGGGTTCCATGCCCACATTTTTGCTCACCTGTCCTGACAATGCACCACGAGGACCATGCCGTTTGAGCCGGCATGCGGAGCCGTTCTACAACGGGTGAAGGGTTAATACCCCCGTTTTGCACTTGATACATCTAGATCGAGCCGGAGGTAGCTGGTTTGCCTGAGGAAGTATTCTCGGAAGCGGAAGAGCGAATGTATGCCGCGACGTTCAAGGCGCGACACAACTGCGTGGTCGGGAACCAGTCGCGGGAGAACCCGGCACTGCGCATTCTCCACTGGTGTCTCAACAACCGAGACATCTTCCAGGTGACGGGTCCGAAGGACCAAGTTGGAAGGTTCGAGGCGTGGATCGAACAGGTGTTCTCCATGCGCCAGAGCACGGAAACGAAGGACGGAACCCTGATGATTACCCGGGGGTGCGCGTGCGCCACGATTCCTGACAAGACGATTACCAACGTGATCGATGACGTTGGGGCGTGGGAAATTCCCCCCATCGTGTACGAGGGCGGTTGGGAGTCCTGGCGGGTGATTACATGGGACGAGGTCACCATGCGGAAGCTCTTTCGGGGCCTTCAGAAGATCGGGGAAGTCGACATCCGGTCCCTGCGGCCCATCGAGAACGCCAAGATGGAGCAGATGATGCTCATGCCCGCCGCGGATGTCTTCGCGGAACTGACCGAGCGACAGATCTCCGCCCTCAACCTCGGTCTCGAGCACGGGTACTACTCCCTTCCGAGCGAGACGAAGGTGGAGAACCTGGCGCAAGGTGCGGGCCTGTCGCCCTCCACCTTCAGCGAACACCTACGGAAAGCGGAGACGAGGATCTTGCGGAACCTGCGGCCGTACCTGGAGGCGTACGCGACGCGGGGCCCCAACGACTTCGCCCTCGGCCGGTTGCGCCATTCATAACCCGTGGGTGCCTTCGGGCCTCATGACCTTCCCGATCTTCAAGGCGGACGCATTCGCTGCTCGTCCCTTTCGAGGGAACCCCGCGGCCGTATGTCTCCTCCCCGGGCCCCAGGACGCGGCCTGGATGCAGGGCGTGGCCGAGGAGATGAACCTCTCGGAGACGGCCTTTGTGTACGAGGAGGGAGATGGGTTCAACCTCCGCTGGTTCACCCCCGTCGTCGAGGTCCCTCTCTGTGGCCACGCGACGCTGGCCACGGCCCATGTCCTGTGGGAGGAAGGACGACTCTCCCCCGACCAGACGGCTGTCTTCGCGACCGCCAGTGACGTCCTCCGGGCCAAGAGGAAGGGAACGCATATTGAGCTGGACTTTCCCGCACTGCCACCGGTGGAGACGGAGGCCCCGCCTGGACTCCTCCGGAGCCTTGGGGTCAAGGCCCGCTACGTCGGCCGGAACGAATCGGACTACATCGTGGAAGTGGACTCCGAAGGCACGGTGCGAAACCTCGATCCCGACATCTCGCCGCTGAGGAACCTGCCCCAGGGTGTTATCGTGACTGCAGAAGCGACTACCCCTCCCTATGACTTCGTCTCCCGGTTCTTCGCTCCCAGTGTGGGGATTGACGAAGATCCCGTGACCGGTGCGGCCCATTGTTGCCTTGGGCCGTACTGGCAGGAACGGACCGGGGCGAGTGAGTTCAAGGCCTACCAGGCCTCCGCGAGGGGTGGCAAGGTGGGGGTCCGCGTAAGCGGCGATCGCACCTACCTGACGGGCGAGGCCGTCACGGTCCTCCGCGGCGAGCTTGCCATCTAGGGAGCTGCCCAGACCCCCTTACCCATTCGCGGGCTGTCACTCCTTCAAGGGGACCCAGAGGATCGTCGTGAGCTTCGCTTGCGCCTCCTCGAGATGGTCCAAGGGGTCACAGACATACACATCCCCCGGTGGCCCCGCGACCTGGCCAAGGCCTGCGGCAAGGGCCTTCTGCATAAACTCCGCCCAGGCGTCGCTAAGTTGAGAATAGGGTCCCTGGAAGACGTACCAGGCCACCCTCCCCTGGACGTGCATCCAGGCAGGAAGCTCGCCCGCTTGCGCCTCGCCTTGGGCCAGGTCGTCGTACATCCGATGAACTTCCTCGCACGTGGCCATGGCTTCCCTCACCTTCGCCACTTCACTGCTTTCGATAAGGCTTGTAGTATCGGGTCTCGTTAAGTACCCATCCCACGCATGGCAACGGCAGTGGAGGAAATAGGAGCCTTCCGGGACGCCTTGCTCGCCTGGTATGAAGGCAACCGGAGGGACTTGCCCTGGCGGCACACGAGGGACCCCTATGCCATCCTCGTCTCCGAGATCCTCCTCCAGCAGACCCGCACCGCCGCCGCTGAATCCTACTACCGACGTTTCATGGACCGCTTTCCGACCCCCCACGCCCTCGCAGAGGCGGGCCCGGAGGAGGTCCTGCATGCTTGGGAGGGGCTGGGATACTATGGTAGGGCCCGTCGCCTCCACGCCGCGGCCAAGGAGATCGTGAAGGTCCACGGGGGCCTTGTCCCGCGTCGTCCCGATGTTCTTCGGACCCTCCCCGGCGTTGGGCCGTACACGGCCGGAGCTGTGGCGAGCATTGCTTACGAGCAGAAGGCGCCTGCTGTTGACGGCAACGTGACGCGGGTTCTCGCGCGTGTGTACCGCATCGAGGAGGACGTTGGCCTCTCTTCAACGAAGCGCCTGATACGCGCCCGGGCTACGCGGCTCGTTCCCGATCGGGTCCCGGGGACCTTCAACCAGGCCTTCATGGAACTCGGAGCCCTCGTCTGCCTGCCCAGGAAGCCTCGGTGTAAGGCGTGCCCGATACGCCCGTGGTGCCAAGCCCGAGCGGCGCGAGTGGAAACAACCCTGCCTCGACGGGGGAAGGTCTCTGCCGTCCCCACTTTGGCTGCCGTCTTCGCCCTCCTGGAACGGCACGACAAGGTTCTCCTCGTACGTCGCGGGGAGGACGAACTCCTCGGCGGGTTGTGGGCGTTGCCCGGGGGCGAACTCGCGGGAACCGAATCCCCTGGACGGGGACTCCGTCGCCTCCTGCGGGAACGCCACGGGGTGAGGGCCCGCCCGGGGCCCGAGATCGGTCGTCACGTTCACACGTTCAGCCACAAGCGGTGGGATGCCGTTGCGATTCGATGCGAACTGGAGGAGGACCCGATCCTGAGCGCGCATCAGCGCTGGATCCGTCGGGAGGAGCTGGGGGATCTCCCCCTCGTTCCCTTTCATCGCGCCTTCTTGGAGGAACACGGTTCGCCGTCTCTGGAGGCATTCACCGTGGAGCGCTAGGGGGTCCCAGCCCTCCGCCTCACCGCCTCGATGACGATGTGGAGGGGGATCTTGGCCGCGTGGCACGCCCCCGCCTGACCAGGCGACAACCGTATGTGCGTCCTCGGACCCGGCTTGTGGCTAGCCCGCCTGGCCCGGAACCTCGCTGATCCATGCCGTGTAGGCGTCAAAGTTCCGACGCCGCTCGAGGAAGGCCTCCACCAGCTCCGCAGCCGATCGGGCGCTCCCGGGAGCCAGGACGAACCGACGGTAGCGGTCCCCCTCGGTGGGATTGAGGAGGGAACCCTGCGCCTGAAAGCGCGTGAAGAGGTCCTTGGCGATGACCAGGGACCACATGTAGGTGTAGTAGATCGCCGAGTACCCATTCAGGTGCCCGAAGTTGCACTGGAAGTGCGTTCCCTCGTACCACGGTAGGATGTCGTACTTGCGCTGCAGCTCCTTGGCTACCTCGGTCGTGTCCAACCCCTCGGGGTCGCGCATGTAGTAGTTCAGGGAGAGGGCCGCGAGGAACATCTGGCGGCGCACGGATAGGCCTCGGCCCAGCGCGTCCGCCCCTCGCATGCGGTCGACCAACTCCGTGGGGATGGGCTCGCCTGTCTCGTGATGGTGGGCGAACGTCTGGAGGGCCTCCGCATCCCAGGTCCACTCCTCCAGGAGCTGTGAGGGAGCCTCGATAAAGTCCCATTCGAGGTGGGACATCGTGTTGTAAGCCCAACGACCGTGACCCGAGAGGATGGCGTGGATCAGGTGGCCGAACTCATGGAAAAAGGTCACCACCTGGATGTGATCCATGAGGGCAGGTCCCTCACTCTTGGCCGGGTCGGGGAAGTTGCACATCAACAGGTTCTGGGGCAGTTGAATTCCCTTGACGCCGGACAGGACGGAGGCGGATGCAGCGTGGGTGAACTTCGCCTCCCGCGGGTGGAGGTCCAGGTAGATGCGGCCGAGGTGGGCATCCCCTTCGAACACGTCGTAGACGCGGACCGAGGCGTCCCAGACAGGAGCGTCCGTGACGGCCTCGTATCGGACCCCGAAGAGTCTGGAGGTGATGGTGAGGAGGCCCTCCAGCACCTTCTCGAAGGAAAAGTAGGCTCGGACCTCCTTGGAGTCGAAGTCGTGCCGGGCGGCGCGCACCCGCTCTGCGAAATAGAGACGGTCCCACGGGTCGAGGCCGCGTGCCTCCGGGTCGTCCCTCCGCTTCTCCTCGAGGAGTGCCTCGTAATCCTCCTCGGATCGGGTGGTGGCGAGGGCGGTAATCCGATCGATGAACTCCTGGGCCGCCTGGGCGGACTCGATCATCTTGTCCTCCGTGATGTAGTCAGCGAAGTGGTCATACCCCAGGACGTCCGCCAGCTCCCGTCGCTTGGCCAGTAGGGCGTCCAAGACCTCCATGTTGACCGGATAGCCGCGATTCCCGTGTTCCCAGCTGAGGCGACGTCGGACGTCCGTCCGGTGGGCGTACTGGAGGACGGGGAAGAGGTCGGGGTAATCCGTGGTCACCACGATGGTGCCGTCCTTCTCCGGCGGATGGGTAGCAATGAAGTCCTCGGGGAGTCCGTCTAACTCCTCGGCGCTCTCCAGGCGAATCGATCGGACGTCCTCTCGGATGTTGCCATCGAACTCCTGGCCGATGGCGATGATCTCGTCCCGGAGCGCCTGGATCTTGGTCCGGGTTTCTTCGTTCCGGTCCACCCCCGAGCGACGGAAGTCTCGGAGGATTTTGAACACCGCGTAGCGTGTCCCCTCGTCCTCACCCTCGACGTCCAGGGCAGCAAACGCGTCGAAGAGGGGCCGATTCAGGCTGAGCTCGGTGAGGAATCGCTGCGCCTCCTGATGGACCTGGTCCCCCGTCTCCCGCATGGCTTCCTCGGGGTGGACGTTGAAGAGGATGTCCCCTTGCTGCGAGACCTCGGATGCCCGGAGGAGAAGGTCATTGAAGGGAACGAGGGTATTGGCCACCGTCCTGTCGCCCGTCTCGGCTAGGAGGGCGTCCAACCCCGCCTGGGCCTCCGCCAAGGCCGTTTCCACCTTCTCCGTGACCTCCTCTGGAGAGGTCGCCATCAGGAAACCCGGCCGTGTGAGACTGGTCTGGGATGCTTGGTTCTTTGAACCCAACTTCTCGCCCCGGGCGCTCGCACGATGGGCCCCCATATCAAGTATCTCCCTGGTGTCCACCGTCGTCCGCCGGCGCCAAGCCTTTTATGCCGTCTTGCATCGAAGCGTCCGTGAGCAGTCCCTCCCGCCTCGACTACGGCATCTACGCCCTCCTCAGCCTCGTTTGGGGAAGCACGTGGCTGGCCATCAAGGTCGGCCTGGAGGGGACGCCTCCTCTCCTTGGCGCGTCGCTGCGTTTCTTCCTGGCTGCCGCCATTCTTCTCCCCCTCACTCTCCTGATGCGGGCTCCGTGGCCCCGAGGTCGCGTCGAGTGGAGCGTCGTTGCATTTGTCGGCGTGGTCCTCTTTGTCTTCGACTACGCCCTCATCTATTGGGCGGAGTCCGTCGGCCTCGGGTCGGCTATGGCGGCCATCCTCTTCGCCACCATGCCTTTCCAGACGGCCATGATGGCCCATGCCCTCGTTCCCAAGGAGAAGCTGACGGGACTCAAGATCCTGGGAATCAGCCTGGGGTTTGCTGGTGTGTTCCTCATCTTTAGCGGCGAAATCAGCGGAGCCGCGTTCGTCGGCTTCCTTCCTATGCTCGCCGTGATCCTGAGCGCCGCATGTGCCTCCGCCGCCTCTGTGGCGGTCAAGCGGTGGGGACCGAACGCGAACCCGTACAGTTGGAATGCGGTGGCCATGACGATTGGGGCGGTGGGTCTTCTCACTCTCTCCCTGGGGGCGGGGGAGCCCCTCGTCGTGCCGGGGTGGCCGGAGGGCGTCCTCTCGGTTCTCTACCTCGCCGTCTTCGGGACCGTCGTCGCCTTCGTCGGCTACATCCGCCTCCTCCGGACCTTCCCGGTGACAACGATGTCCCTCATCGCCTTCATCACCCCCATCATAGCGGTTTTCCTCGGCCTGGTAGTGGCCGGCGAGAGTCTGGCCCCCCTGGCAGCGGTCGGTGCGGGGATTACGCTGGCCGGGGTCTTTGTCTCGACGAGGCGGCGTCGAGTGCCCCTGCGCGGGCCGGCGGAGTCTGTTCCTGTGCCTACGAATCCGGACGAGCCGTGACCCGACGGTCTCGCGACGGCGGCCGGATCTAGAACCAACGCGAAGCTCTATGGCATAACGGCGTCTAAGAGGAAACCCATGTCCTCACGAGGAGGAACGCAGGATTCACCGGGAGGGCATCGTTCCGCCCCGTTGCCGAAACCCTTGGAACGGCTATCCCGAGACGAGATGACGAGGAAGCGGGCCATCGGCAGGGTGGGAACCGCTGTCCTGCAGTCCTTGACCTCCCGGTTCCTCGGTCATGGGTTCGACTGGCTTCTTCCCGTTGTCTTCTCCCCATCCACGGACCCCCTGTGGCCCGACCCGGGAGCGTCCATCGAGAAGCGCGTCGAGGTCGAGATCTACGAACGGACCGTGCGCGCCACGCTGAGTATGATCATTCACAAGATGGTGGCGTGTTCCCTGGCCTACCCGAAGCTTTTCATCCTCTCGCCCAACGTCCGGATCGAGCGCCGCGAGCGGGGAACAACGGGGGTCCACGCGTACGAGTTCACCCAGCTTGACTTCGAACTGCGCGATGCCGCCGCCCGGGACGTTCACCTCCTGGTCGAGGATGTCTTCCGGGGCCTTTTGGAGGACTTGCGGACCACGCGCCCGGAGGAGCTGGAACTTCTCGGGCGTCTCGCGGACCTTCGGGCCCCGTCCGGCCCCTTTCGCGTGATTGACCGATCGGGGTTGGAGGCAGAGTATGGGGAGGACTGGGAAGCCGGCCTGGGCGCTGGATTGCGGGACCCGGCCTGGGTGGTCAACATCCCGCGGGAGTTCTACGATTTCGAGGAGCTCGACACGGGTGTGTGGGACAACTACGACCTGTTCCTGCCCGGCTTGGGCGAGACCCTCTCCGGTTCCCGCCGGGAGTGGGAGCACGAGAAGATGACTCGCAAGATGGAGCGGGACGGGACAGACCCCGCCAACTACGAACTCCTCTTGGCCCTCGCCAAGGAAGGCAGGATCAAGCCCTCGGCCGGAGCGGGGGTCGGTCTCGAGAGGCTCATCGGCTGGATCGTCGGAGCCCGGCACATCGGCGAGGTCCAGGCCTTCCCTAAAGTCCCAGGCACCGTGTACGATCTCTGACGGACACCTGGACCGCTCCTTTCGCAGGGAGGAGAACCGAGGACGAGGGTTAAATAGCGACCTGGTCGGAGCCTCTCCGACATGCCCACCTCCCTCGCCCGTCGGGCCGGGCGTCATGTCCTGGTGGCGCTCCTCTCCATCGCCCTCTTCTACTTCTTCCTAAGCCTGCGGCCTGGCACTGGTGTGCATGCCATGAACCGGTCTTTCGCGGATGCGGCCTTTGTCTTACTCGCATTCACCATGGCCCTAGGGCCCTTGGCGAAACTGGCTCCCGCCCTTCGCCCCGCGCTTACGTGGCGCCACGAGTTTGGAGTATGGACGTTCGTCTTCGCAGCCGCCCACCTCTACATCATCCTGGACGGATGGGTCCAATGGGACCTAGGGGGTTTCTACCTCATCCCGGGCCACGAGGGCGAGTTCATCAACCGCAGCTTCCTGATGGGCAACCTCCTCGGTGCCGTCGCCCTGAGCTACGGCATCCTCCTCCTGCTCACATCGAATCGCTGGGCTCAACGGAAGCTCGGGAAGTCATGGAGTTACATTCAGGCCGGTTCCCGTATCTACCTGCTCCTCGTCGTCGTCCATTCCGCCTATTTCCTCCTATGGCACTACAGCAACCTACGAGAAGCGACGCCCAGCGTCTTCGTGACGCCCTTCCTCCTCCTCTCAGCGGTTCTCTATCTGCTCATCTTCCTGGGGTTCTTCGCCACTCTGAAGCAGAATCGACAACGGATTGTCGCCCGGGGTGGTCAGGCCGAGTGAGCGGAGGCGGGATGCCGTCCTAGAACTGATCTATCTTGATGGCGAACGAGGCCTCATCGATGCGCTCAAACTCCCTCTCCGAGAGATCCCATCCCACGGCTCCGACGTTGCTCTCTACGTGCTCCGGGCGTTTGGCTCCCGGGATGGGGATGACGCCATCGTGGAAGAGGTGCCAACTGAGGGCCACCTGCGGCACCGTCCGGCCATGAGCCTCCCCGACCTCCTTCAAGATCCGGAGGAGTTCACCGGCAGAGGCGAGGTTCTTGTCCCGGAAGAGGACATGATCCGTCCGCAGGGGATCCTCCGGTTTGTGGTCCCTGTCGTACTTCCCCGTCAAAACCCCCTTGGCCAGGGGGCTCCACGCGAGGACAGATAAGTCCTCCTTCTGGCAGTAGGGCAACACCTCCTTCTCAATCTCCCGCTGCAGGAGGCTGTACTGCACCTGGTTGGAGGCGATGTCCGTTTTCGACAGGGCGGTCCGGGCCTCTTCGAGGTCCCGAATGGCGAAGTTGCTCACCGCGATGGCCCGGATCTTCCCGTCCGCGTAGAGCCGCTCCAGCCCATGCATGGTCTCGGTGAGGGGAACCTGCTGCCAGGGATCGGGCCAGTGGACTTGGTACAGGTCGATGGCGTCCACGCCGAGGCGCTTCAGGCTTCGATCGCAGGCATGCTGAACGTCGTCGTATCGGAGGTGGTTGCCGGAGACCTTCGTGGCGATGACCACCTCGTCGCGCCCGATCTCCCGGACGGCTCTCCCCACAACCTCCTCCGAATGCCCGGCGCCATAGCCCTCTGCGGTGTCGAACAGGTTGACCCCGAGCTCGTGGGCCCGGACCATGGCGGCGATGGAATCCTCGTCGTTGACGTCATCCCCCCAGGGGTTCTTGCCGCCAGCCTGCCACATCCCGGTTCCGATACGGGACACGCGAAGGCCGCTCTTACCGAGTTCCACCTGCTCCATGATGCCCCCCGAAGGTCCTAGCTACTCGCGAGTAAAAACGTTTGGAGACCATCAGGATGGGCGCCGACCAAGCTTTTATAGCGACGCCCACCGTCGTTCGGGGAGCATGGCACGCTTCCCCGAAGCCGAGGCCCGCCTTCTCCACAAGAAGGTCTGCATGAAGTGCTACGCCGGCAACGCCATTCGGGCCACCCAGTGTCGGAAGTGTGGCAGCACGGATCTCCGACCCAAGGCCCGGGAGTCCCGACGGAAGTAGAGACAGGCCCCTTGGAAAGCTCCTTTATGCAACGCCGCGCTTCGTCTGCGTGAGGTGCGAGGGATGTTGGACGGAGTTTGAGGGTAACTACTGCCCCTCTTGCGGCCGTCCTGTCATCTCACGAGCGCGCGCCACCGCCCGCACGTGCCCCAACTGTGGGTCGCTCTACGTCGGAAGCTTCTGTCTTAAGTGCAGATCGCGTACCCGGGGTCCGGTTCTGCCAGCCGAGGGGGGGATGGGAGCGAGGGTCCTCCTCGGCGTCTTCTGGACGGGGGCCATTTTCCTCTTCTTCGGGTACCTGCTGGCCATTTTCATGTCCCTCCTACGGATTGGTCCCGGGATCATGGCGGGCATCGCGGAAGAGGCCTGTGCGAACTGTACGACCTTGTTGTTCCTTGTCAACCCTCTTAGCCCTACGTTAATCACCGAACTGGTGGAGCTCGCTGGCCAGGAGTCATTGGTCTGGTTCTTCCTCCTGTGGGCGTCGATTTTTTTCCTGGCGTCCTATCTCCTCCTCTTCCACGCCCGTCCCGCATACCGGGCCATACGGCTTCCACTCGATCACGCCGGAGAGAAAACCCGATCCAACAGCCTATTCGTTGCGGTGGGCCAGCTTTTCATGGCAGTCCTCCTCTTCGATTTCATCTATTTTGTTCTCATCCTCCCCTTTGGGATTGGAATCGAGCCCAGGCCGCCTGTTTCCTCGGAGAATTTCCCACTGTGGTACGTGTTCTACAGCCTGATCACGGCCGCGGTCTGGGAGGAGGTTGCCACCCGACTCGTTCTCATTGGCGTCCCAATGACCTTGGGATCGCTCGCGATGCGCCTCGTGCACACCCTCCCCGCTGCGGCCGGACGAAGGGGGGTCGCAGGTCGATACGCGGCCGGCTCCGTCAGATACCTCCTTGGTGGCCAGGTCCACGCGCGGTCACCCACCGTCGCCAAGCTTGCTGGAGCGGCCCTCGTCCTCCTTTCGGCCGCCATTTTTGGTTACCTCCACGTTCCTGCGTGGGGTGCCTGGAAGTTCGTGGATACCCTCGTTCTCGGCCTTGCCCTGGGTTACCTCTTCTTGAGGTACGGTCTGGGCGCCTCCGTCGTCCTTCACCTCTCGGTCAACTTCCTCGCAATCCTCCAATACCTTTCAGGCTCTGGAGTCATTTTCTTTACAATCTTCTACCTCGTTCTCGTGGCTCTCGGAGCTGGTTTTGCTCTACATTATCTCAGGGAATCCAGACGTTTTGTTCACGACTCGTTCCGGGCGCTCGGCTGAGAAACGACTCGGAGGTGCGAGGATATCATAGGGACTTTGAAGCGCGCGGGGGATCCCCGCGATGGCCGCCGTGCGCGACGACGGCTGCAGCTAGTTCAGCACCAAGCCTGCGGTCCAGCCGTTCTCAGACTGTGTGGGTTTAGCTTCCCGAAGTCAGTCGATTCAAGGGGTAGTCCGCAAGACGCAAAGGGCCTCCTCAATCTCCCTCGTCGCCAGCCCTCTCGGAATCAGCCTGCCCAGTCCGACTCACCCATGCAGCTGCGCCACCCGGGGGGCATCTGTAGAGCGGTGACGCCTAACGACGAATTCAGCATCCCCGGCGCGATCGCCCTTTGGGTCTTGAGGTTCAAGCTTTCCCCGACTCTTGCCCAGGTCTATTAAATATGACGGCGCTTCGTCGCCGGGGAGCAGCATGAAGGCGGATTTTGGGACGATTGCGGAGCGAATTGTGCGGGATTCCCTGAAGCTCACGTGGGACGACAGGGTACGGGTCCACGCCATGGAACACGTGGTCCCCTTGGCCAAAGAGATTGTGAAGGAGGCCCGCCGCGCCGGCGCGGATACGATCTTCACGCTGGACTCGGACGACATCTGGTACGACGCAATGCTGAACCTGCCCATCGAGTGGCTCCAGGAACCCTCGACCCTGAGGCAGGCCCTCCACGGAACGATGACGGCCCTGGTCTACGCCGGAGGAATCGACGATCCCGGTCCCATGAAGGACATCTCTGGGGAGCGATGGCGGGCGAACTCTGAAGGGGCCCGGGCTACAGGAGAGCCCTGGGACGATGATCCCGTGCCCTCTGTGTACGTCGAACTGGGGGCCGTGACGGAGGCGCGAGCCAAGGCCTACGGCTTTGACTTCAATCCCTGGTTTGAATCGGTCCTGGCGTCCATGGCGGTCTCCCCCGAGACGATGGAAGCCAAGGCGACGGGGGTTGTGGATCGTCTGGGAGGGGCAAAGGAAGGACGCCTCACGGCGCCTGGGGGGACCGACTTCCGCTTCGCCTTCCACGGGTCGGATCCGACGGCCTGGATCGGACGGTTGAGCCCCGTCAAGGGAAAGAGGTCCACCTACTACCAATCCTTGCCCGAGGGGTCCGTAGGCCTTGCCCTCCGTCAGGACAGCGGGGAGGGGAGGGTGGTTTCCACAACCCCGATTCCCTACGCCGGGGAGTGGATCCGCGGGCTCTCGTGGACCTTCCGGGACGGCCGCCTCACGGATGTACAGGCAGAAGAGAACGTGAAGCAGATGACCATGCGCTGGGACGACGAGAAGCGGGGTCGTGGGGCGGACCAGCTGGGCTCCCTTGTCATTGGCGTGAACCCCGAAGCTCGATTCGGCTTCCTCAACGACGACATCGTCGAGGGTGCCATCACCTTGAACGTGGGGGACAACGAGGAGTTCGACGGCACGAACAAGAGCGACTTCACGTTCCCCCTGTTCCTTCAGGATGCGACCCTCGAGGTCGATGGCAGATCCCTCGTCGTGGATGGCGTTCTGAAGGTCTGACCTCACCCCATGGAACCACCGACCCTCGACGATATTCGCCGAGCGGAGGAGACGATCCGGCCTTACCTGGACCCGAGCCCTCTCCTCGCTTCGCCCACTCTCTCCCGCCTCTTGGGCTTCGAGGTGCGCATCAAGCTGGAGAGCCTCCTCCCCACGGGCTCCTTCAAGGTGCGCGGTGGGATCAACCTGGTCTCCCAGCTCTCCGACGAGGAGAAACGGGCCGGGATCATCGCGTCGTCGACGGGCAACCACGGCCAATCCCTGGCCTTTGCGGGTGGCCTCTTCGGTACGCGCGTCACGATCGGCGCCCCGGCGGACGCCAATCCCGTCAAGGTCGAGGCGATGGAATCCCTCGGAGCCCACGTAGTCCTCCACGGCAGGGACTTCGATGAGGCACGGGAGTGGGTGGAGGCCGAGGCGGAGGCGAAGGGCTATCGCTACGTCCATTCCGCCAACGAACCCCTCCTGATTGCGGGGGTGGGGACGGCCGCCTTGGAGGCACTGCGACAGGATCCCGATGCGGATGTGTTCCTGGTCCCCGTCGGCGGCGGAAGTGGCGCTTCCGGTTACAGCACGGTGGTACGCGCCCTTCGGCCGGAGGCCGAGGTGATTGGCGTGCAATCGGAGCGGGCCCCCGCCTTCTACCGATCCTGGAGGGAACACAAGATGGTGGAGATGCCTAGCTCCGACACCTTCGCCGAGGGCCTCCAGACGCGGGTTCCCTTTGCGCTGACCATGGACATCCTCTGGAAGAACCTGGACGACCTCGTGCTGGTCTCCGACGACGAACTTGGGCGGGGCGTGGCCACGTACCTATGGAGGGCCCACCTCGTCGCAGAGGGGGCTGCCGCGGCGCCCCTCGCGGCCGCGTTCCGGTATCGGGAGCGATGGAAGGGCAGACGCGTTGTCTTGGTGCTGACGGGTCACAATATCGCGGAGGCGAAGCTCCGTGACCTCCTCGGGCGCTACGAGCCTTTCGCCACCTGAGCCCGGGCTCTGGCCTGCTCGTTCGTGGGACAATCGAAGTTGATGCAGGTCGTCCACGGACGCCGGCCCGCGTAAATCCGCACGCGCGGCGACCCACAGGTCTCACAGGCCTCCGGGAGGGGTGTCACGAGCCCCCGCTGCGGGAGGGGATAGGTCACGTTGCAGTCCGGGTACCCCGTACACCCCACGAACCGCTTCCCCCCTCGGGCCCTGCGCTCCAGCAGGTTGCCCCCACAGGAGGGACAGACGCCGATCCGATTCTCTGCCAGGAAGACCTCGCACTCCTCGTTGATGCACTTCTCGTCGACCTTCCGCCGGTTCGTTACGCGAACCGTGGGAACGCCGCAGACCTCGCACACGCTCCCCGAAGGCTCCACCGACCCCCCCTTGGGGAGGTTGAAGGTGACCTTGCACTTCGGGTAGCCCTCGCAGCCCACGAAGGTGTTTCCCCAACGGGAACGCTTGATCACCAAGGTGGACCCACACTCGAGGCACGTCCCCAGAGTGCGTTGCTCCCGCAGGGCCTCCTTGATCTCCTGCCCGATCTCCTCTCCGTTCTTCTGGAGGGCATGGACGGCCTCGGCCAGCATCTCCTTGGACTCGGAGACCACCTCATCCAGCTCCTTCTCCCCGCGCGCGACCCGGTCCATCTCCTCCTCCAGGAGGGCCGTCATCTCCGACTGGGTGATGGGAGGAACGTGATCCCTCAAGGCCGTGATGAGGGTCCTCCCCGAGGGCGTGGGCTGAATGGGGTTCCCCTGGATGTACCGCCGGTTGTAGAGCTTCTGGATGGCTTCGTGGCGCGTCGCTTTGGTGCCCAGTCCTTCCCCTTCCATCTTCTGAATGAGGCGCCCCTGCGTGTACCGAGCGGGCGGCTGCGTCTCGCCCTCCGCCATCTCGATCTGGAGGACCTTGATGCGATCCCCCTGCGACAGGTCGGGCAACCGGGCCTCTTTCAGCGGCCGGTAGGGGTAGGGGAACCTCCACCCCGGCTTCACGGTCGTGAGGCCCCGCGCGACAAAGGTCTCCCCTCGGACCTCCAGGGTGGCCTTCTTGGTCTTAAGGACGCTGTCGGGGGAGAGCGTGGCGAGGAAACGGCGAACGGCAAGCTCGTACACCTTCCAGTTGTCCCCGCGCAGCTTGGATCGTGTCGCCGCTGCGACTGGATGGATAGGTGGGTGGTCCGTGGTCTCCGTCTTCCCGCGGGTGGGAGACCGCCTCATGTTCTGGGCAACCCACCTTGCTTCCCTACCGAGGCTGGAGGACTCCAGCTCTCCTAGGATGGTTCGCAGGGGGAGGCTCCTCGGGTAGACGGTGTTGTCCGTCCGGGGATAGCTGATGAATCCCTTGTTGTAGAGGTCCTCCGCGACCCGCATGGCCCGGTAAGCGGTCATCCCCATCTGGCTCGCCTGGCCGAGGAAGGAAGTCGTGTTGAAGGGCGTGGGCGGCTTCTCGTTTCTTTGGCTGATCTGGAACTCGGTTACCGTCGCCCCACCGGCGCCCTCGAGACGGTCCATGAGCGCCTCTGCTTCTTGTCGATCCCAGAAACGACCCGCCTCGTGGTCGCCGACGAAGGAGTGGTTCTCCTTCTCGAACGTCGACCGGATCTTCCAGAACTTCTCCGGCACGAAGGCGTCGACCTCCTCCTCCCGGGCCACGATGAGGGCGAGGGTGGGACTCTGGACGCGTCCGATGCTCAGGTAGTCCTTCCACCGCTGGTTCGCAATGAGGGAGACCACGCGGGTGAGGGTGGCGCCCCAGGCGAGGTCCACGAACTGGCGCGTTGCAGCGGACTGGGCGAGGGCATGGTTGAGTGTCTCCGGCTCCTCAAAGGCCCGGAGGACCTCGGGCGCCGTGAGGGCGCTGAAACGTGCGCGCCGCACCGGGACGTCCGGAGCGACCTGACGGATGATTTCCAGGGCCTCGACGCCGATGAGCTCCCCCTCCCGGTCGAAGTCCGTGGCCACGATGACCTCCTCCACGCCGTAGGCGAGGACCTGGAGGGCACTCATAATGCCCTTCTCCGTCGTCTTCTTGATGGGCTCGGACTGGATCAGCTCCTGCGGGTCGATGCGGGACCATGATCGCAATCGTCGCGGGTAGTCCCACTCCACGATGTGGCCCTTGAGCCCCATCACCGCCCACTCGTCTCCGTTCTTCTCGAAGTGATAGGTGGGGACCTTGCCGAGGGTTTCCCGCTGGAATGCATCCCTGGAAAGGATGGCCGCGATCTTCCTGGCGGCGATGTTCTTCTCGGCCACAACGAGGCGTTTCACGGGTGAATCGATGGCTGGCCCCTCTTATATAACCGTTCGGAGGCGGGTTTCGGTGGCTGATAGTGCTAGGATGTGTTACAAATAATATTATATACTACGTATCCTATCGCCGGCTCGGAGGTAATGGCGTGAAGGGGGTGAACTTCTCGGGCGTGAGGAGCGGGGTCAAGTCGGCGAACGTGGGGAGGGTCGATCTCCGGTTGTGGAGGGTGCTAGCCGTGGGTTTCACGGCTCTCCTCTTGAGCACGCTGTTTGGAGCCACAGGCATCGTCGATGCCTTCCCCACAGCTTCCTCAGCCGTACCACGTGAGGTCGGTGCGTCCCGCGTCGTCCTTACCATCGGGACCATGACAGTCGACATAGTCGAGCGGCCTAACGGAGTCATTGTATCCTACACTCAGGCCGGGACTACCCACCATCTCTCTGTGGTTGACAACGCCGCGGGCTATCGCTATTCAATCGATGGTGGTTCCTGGAAAAGGGCACCACTGGAACCGGAGAGTACCGCGCCAAGTCGTTCGGTAGAATACTCGACGGCCGACCCGCTCCAAGATCCTGATTCCCACTTCAGGGTTCGATACTGGTGGGACGGGGTCCGGTTCATGCGAGGATATCCCGCTG
>JBHIBO010000029.1:0-17747 GCA_046759185.1 Thermoplasmata archaeon
GCCCTTGACCTTCACATCCCGAGGGTCGTAGAACTTGGGCGAGGCGCGGCTCAGGACGAGCATCTTGGGGCCGTCGACCTTCTCCAGAAGGTCCTTTACGGCGGCGAAGAACCCGTCGAGCCCCTCGGATCGCTCGTAGTCGTCGAAGACGAGGATGGCGTCCGCGCCCTCCAGGCTTCGCTCGAGGAGGTAGAGAACCTCTGGAATGTCCAGGCGTTCATGGGTGTCCACGTACATGAGGAGCTCCTTCTTGCTCAGGTGGGCCAGGAACTCCCCCATGTCGTGGACGAGGTTCCGCAAGGTGCTCCACTCTCGGAACCGGTACCAGAAGACGTTGGTCTTCCCCTGGAGGTCCATCACCAGCTTCGCGGCCAGGGTGGTCTTCCCGACGCCCGGAAGACCGTGAAGAACCAGGATCCAGTTCTCGGGGGCCGTGTACCACTCGCGGAGGCTCTCTTGTTCCGCTTCCCGGTCGAAGAAGTGCCGAATGCGGGGCATGGCCCCGAGGTAGGCGACCTTCTTGTGTCGGGAGACTATCGCCTCAACGAACCGCGGTACATCCAGAGTGCCGCGGCTGATATGGCAGACCACATCGACGAGGCGGGCGTGGACGGGGAGCTCCCTGGGGACGTCCGTGACCCGCAGACGTTGGAGTTCCCCCGAGGGGCGGAGGACCTTGACCGTGGTCGCCTCCACCTTCCGGCGGATCTTCTGGGCCTCCATCTGCCCCCGCGGCGTGAGGAAGTAGACGGTCCGTCGAATCTTCCCCGAGGGGACGTGGGCCCGCCGACCGTACAGGAGGCCGCGCCCCTCCATCTCCTGGAGAATCTTGGAGCACGTGCTTCGTCCGGCCAGGACCACCTCGGCGATCCCAAACTGGGTCAGCTCGTCCGGGGCCTCCAGCTCGTTCTCGTAGATACCGTACTCCGAGAGGTGAAGGAGAATCCGTTCGCGAATCGAGAAGAAGAATTTCTTCTTGTAGTAGCTCTTTCTCCCCCCGCGTGTCAGCCTCGCGGTCATACGGCGCAAAAGATACGTTGGAATAAAAGGGTTCTTCCGGCGCGGAATGTTCCAAACTCGGCCTTCTACAGGTCCCCGCGATGACCGCGGAAGACCCGTCGCCCTCCCCAACAAACGGTTTAAGGGGAGAGGGGCTAGGAGCCCCCCAGGGGCGATGGCATGGGGATTGACCAATACCAGCTCTTCATCGACGGCGCCTGGCGCGAGAGCCACGGGGGTGCCACATTTGAGAGTATTGACCCCGCGACGAACGAACCCCTGGCGGAGGTGGCCCTGGGGGGCAAGGAGGACGTGGACGCCGCCGTGGATGCCGCCCGGGCCGCTCTCGAGGGGATGGAGTGGGGGCAGCTGGATGGCGCCGCTCGGGGCCGCCTGCTTCGACGGATGGCGGACCTGATCCGGGAACGGGCGGACGAGCTGGCTCGCCTCGAGAGCCTCGACAACGGCAAGACCCTCAGGGAAGCCCGAGGCGACGTCGGATATGTGGCCTGGACCTGGGAGTACTTCGCCGGGCTCGCCGACAAGATCGAAGGGAAGACGATTCCTGTGCCCGGCGCGCGCTTCGACTATACCCGGGTGGAACCCCTGGGGGTGACGGCACACATCGTTCCGTGGAACTATCCCCTGGTTCTGGGGTCACGGGGAATCGCCCCGGCGCTGGCGGCTGGGAACACCGCCGTCGTCAAGCCCTCCAGCTCAGCACCCTTGACGAATCTGAAGCTTGCGGAACTCGCCAAGGAGGCGGGGCTCCCCGACGGCGTTTACAACGTCGTCCCCGGGTCAGGACGGGAAACGGGCCAGACCCTCGCCAGCCATGCCGGCCTTGACAGCATCACCTTCACGGGGTCGGTGGATACGGGGCGCGCCATCATGCGGGCGGCTGCCGAGCACATCGTCCCGGTTATCCTGGAGTTGGGGGGCAAGTGTCCGAACGTCGTCCTGGAGGATGCCGACGTGGCCAGGGCCCAGCGTGGCGCCCTCCGTGGCATCTTCACCAACGCCGGGCAGATGTGTTGGGCGGGGTCTCGCCTGCTCCTGCCGGCGTCCGCGCAGGAGACCTTCCTCAAGGAATTTAGGACCAAGGCCGAAGGCCTGGTTGTCGGGCCCGGGTCGGCCCCGGACAGTCAGATGGGTCCCTTGGTCTCCCCGGCCCAGGAGGAGCAGGTCCTCCGCTACGTCGAGATCGGCCAGCGCGAGGGCGCAACGCTCCTGGCGGGCGGGGAGAAGGTTGAGGAGGGTGACCTCGCCAAGGGTAACTTCGTTCGACCGACGGTGTTCACGGACGTGACGTCCGACATGACCATCGCCAAGGAGGAGATCTTCGGTCCCGTCCTCAGCGTATTGACCTTCGAGGACGAGGAGGAGGCGATTCAGATCGCGAACGACACGGGCTTCGGCCTGTGTGCCGGGGTGTGGACACAGAACCTCGCTCGGGCCCACCGCATGGCCGCAAGCCTCCAAGCCGGGATCGTGTCCGTGAACGAGTTCCCCATCACCTTTCCGCAGACGCCCTTCGGCGGGTACAAGGAAAGCGGTATCGGCCGGGAGCAAGGGCTGGACGCCGTCTACCACTATTCGCGCGTGAAGAATGTCCTGATTAACCTCCTCTAGTGCATCAAGAACCAAGTACGAAGGCAACACAGACTCGAGTGGCTGATCATCCTAGTCTTTGTTGGGACGAACCGGGTCTTCGGGGGTGTGTTCGTGTGGGCGCTGGGAACATCGGTCTCATTTCGGGAGCCGCCCTAGCAGCCGGGGTGACCCTCACCACGTACTTCGCTGTCAGAAATCGCTTTAGCGGCTCGTAGGGACAGCGGTCGTTCCTGGAAAGCGTGATCTCCGCTCCCCAGTTCTGGCTATGAAACCTTTTATCAACGCGCGAGTTCCAACGCCCGGTGACCATCCTACTCGGCATCATCGGCGGCTCGGGCCTCTCGTACTCGGGGGCATTTGATACGTCCGCAGGTGAGGAGGTCGATACGCCCCACGGGCCTCCGTCCTCTCCGGTCGAAGCCGGGGAGCGCATCGTCTTCCTGGCGCGTCACGGGATGGATCATCAGATTCCCCCCCATCGCATCAACCACCGGGCCAACCTCTGGGCGTTGAAGGAGGCCAAGGTGTCCGCGGTGGTGGGCAGCTGCTCGGTGGGCTCGTTACAGACGGAGATCGCCCCCGGAAACCTCGTGGTTCCTGACGACTACGTTTCCTTCTGGGACGTCCCGGCCTACTACGATGACCAGGTGCAACACATCACGCCGTCCCTGGATCCGGATCTCCGGGAGCGGCTCGTTCGAGCCGCTAAGGCGCGGGACGTCCCCGTCCAGGATGGGGGGGTCTACGTCCAGACGCGGGGACCCCGCCTTGAGACGAAGGCCGAGATTCGCATCCTACGCGAATTTGGAGACCTCCTGGGGATGACCATGGCCACCGAGGCTACCCTCGCCCAAGAGCTGGGCCTCCGCTACGCGAGCCTGTGCAGCGTGGACAATTACGGCCATGGCATTACGAAAGAACCGCCGACCTTCGAGGACCTTCGCCGGACCCAGGAATCGAACGGTCGGGTCGTCCGGAACGTGCTGCAGGCCCTCCTGGAGAGGATGGAGTGAGCCTTCTCGTCCGCGACGCCCTGTTGGACGGCCGGCCTCAGGACGTCTACCTCGAGGAGGAGCGGATCGTCGAGATTGGGCGACGCCAGGAGGCGGATCACGTCATCGACGGCCGGGACAAGGCCTGTCTCCCAGGGTTGGTGAACGGGCATACGCACGCCGCCATGACCCTCCTTCGGGGCTACGCCGACGACATGAACCTGCAGGATTGGCTGGAGCGGCGGATCCTGCCTATGGAGGCGAAGGTTCGACCCGAGGATATCTACTGGGGAACGAAACTCGCATGCCTGGAGATGATTCGGAGCGGCACGACGACCTTCAACGACATGTATTTCTTCATGGAAGAGGCCGCACGCGCCGTCGCGGACATGGGCCTCCGGGCCGTCCTTTCCTACGGCATCGCCGACCGCTTCGACGAGGTGAAGGCCGAGGCCGAGCTGAAGGCCACGGATGGGTTCCTGCGCTTTGTCCGGCAGTTGGGCAACCCACGGGTTCAGGCCGCAGTGGGCCCCCACGCCATCTACACCGTCTCGGCAGGCACCCTGTCGGCGGCCAAGAGACTGGCGGTGGATGAGGGGCTGAAGGTTCACTTCCACCTAGCGGAAACGAAGGATGAGGTCGAGGCATCCCGGGAGCGGTACGGGAAGGGTCCCGTTCGTGCCCTCGACGAGATGGGCTTTCTCGGAGAGTGGCTCGTCGCCGCGCACTGCGTATGGCTCGACAAACGAGACGCACGCATCCTGGGGGAGCGCGGGGTGAGTGCCATCCACAACCCCACCTCCAACATGAAGCTCGCCGTGGGCCGAGCTTTTCCCTATCCGGCGCTGCGATCCGCGGGCGTGACGACGGGGCTCGGAACGGACGGGGCCGCCTCCAACGACAACCTCGACTTGTTTGAGGAGGTGAAGCTCGCATGCCTCCTGCAGAAGTTCGCCACCAACGACCCCACCGTCCTTCCGGCCGGTGAGGCTTGGAAGATGGCCACCGAGGGGGGCGCGGACGCGCTGGGTCTACGCACGGGTCGCCTGGAAGAGGGAAAACTCGCCGACCTCATCCTGGTCGACCTGCGGAATCCCCAACTGGTTCCCCAGCACGACCTGACCTCCCTCTTGGCCTACGCGGCGAATGGGTCCGTGGTGGACACGGTGATCTGCGACGGGCGGATCCTCATGCAAGAGAGGCACGTGGAGGGGGAGGCCGAGATCCTCCAGGAGGCCCGGGACCGCGCCGAGGCACTGAAGGAGCGGTGACCCTGCTCGATCGGTTGCGGGACAGCCTGAAGGCGAGCCGGGTGGTTCGCCTTGGGGAGTACGATTACTTCCTCCATCCGATTACGGACGGGGTCCCTCCTGCGGACCCCGCACTCGTCGAGGAGGTTGTGAAGGCCCTCGCCCAGGCCGGGGACTTCGATTGCGACCTGATCGTCGCCGCCGAGGCCATGGGATTCCCCCTGGCGGCCCTCCTCAGCCTCCGGACCGGAAAGCCGTACCTGTTCCTTCGCAAGAAGGCCTACGGTCTGCCGGGAGAGGTTTCGGTCCGCCAGGTGACCGGGTACTCCGCGGCCGACCTGTACATGAACGACGTGAGGAGCGGGGATCGGGTTGTCGTCGTGGACGACGTCATCAGCACGGGAGGGACCCTGCGAGCCATCGTCGAGGCGCTCCGTCAGGTCGGCGCCATCGTAGTCGACATTCTCGTCGTGTTCGATAAGATGGAGGACAAGGCAGCGCTCGAGGATACCTTGGGGATTCCTATCAAGACGCTCCTTCGGGTCGAGGTGGTCAGCGGAAAGGCCGTGGCCCGACCCTAGCCCACGCCTACCCGAACGGTGTCCGCCGCCTATATGAGGGAGTGCCTCGTTTCTTTCGTCGAGAGATCGATGTCGAACGCTGCCTCAAACACAGACGGCCCTGCGCCCATCGGCATCATTGGCGGGAGCGGCGTTTACGATGTTTCCCAGGTGAGCGATGTCCGCTCGATCGAGGTGGATACCCCCTACGGCTCCCCGTCCGCCCCCATTGCCTTGGGCGACTTCCAGGGGGTGCCGATCGCCTTCCTCCCCCGTCACGGCAAAGGACACACAATCCCGCCCCACGCCATCAACTACCGGGCCAACGTCTGGGCCCTCCACCACCTCGGCGTCCGCCGTATCGTCTCTCCCTCCGCGGTGGGCTCGTTGAAGGAGGAATACAGACCCGGAGACTTCGTCCTCCCGGACCAGTTCATCGACCACACCAAGACCCGGGCGTACACGTTCTACGATGGAGGGAAGACCGTGCACGTCTCCCTCGCGGACCCCTTCTGCCCGACCCTTCGCGAGCACTTCGCCGGTCAGGCCCGGGCCCTCGAGCTGCCTGTCCACGACAGGGGCACCTACGTGTGCATCGAGGGTCCTCGTTTCTCCACCCGGGCTGAGAGCCGGATGTTTCGTCAGTTCGCGGAGATCATCGGGATGACCGCATGTCCGGAGGCGCAACTCGCCCGCGAATTGGAGGTCTGTTATCTCGGCATCGCCATGGTCACGGACTACGATGTCTGGGCCGAGAAGCCGGTGGATGTGCAGGAGATCATGAGAACCCTCGCGGAGAACCAGAGCAAGTCGCAATCGTTGCTAGCGAAGGCAATCCCGACCATCCCCGAGGAGCGTTCCTGCGTCTGTGCCAGCGCCCTCGAAGGTGCGGAGGTCTGAGCCGCCGCCGGCGGGTGCAGGTGGGAGGACGACACGGTGAACGATAACTTTCGGTGCCGGCTGGTCACCTGGGACGAGATCGCGACCTGGGCGTTCGGGGTGGGCACGAAGATCAAACAGAGTGACTTCGACCCCGACGTCATTGTCGGGCTCACCCGGGGCGGTTGGGTCGCCGCACGACTCCTCTGCGACCTCCTCGGGATCAAGCGTCTCTACGCCGTTAAGGTGGAACACTGGGGGGTCACCGCGCAACCCGACGGTAAGGCCCGGCTCGTCCAGGGACTCACCACGGATGTCACCGACAGCAACGTCCTCCTCGTGGACGACATCACGGACACGGGGGAGAGTCTTGCACTCGCGAAACAACACGTGGCCGCAGCGAGCCCCCGGGAGCTCCGCAGCGCGACAGTCCTACACATCACGCATTCGAAGTTCGAGCCCGACTTCTATGAGGTCGAGGTGCCGAAGGACGAGTGGGCCTGGTTCATTTTCCCTTGGAACCTGCACGAAGACCTCCGCACCATCATTCCCAAAGCACTGGCCGGGAAGGTGCAGTCCGTGGCGGAGATCAAGGACGCCCTCCACTCCGGCTTCCAGCTCGATCTCGCGCCCGACTTGATCGAGGACACCCTTCGTGAGCTGGCACAAGCCGGCACGGCCACGAAGAAGGGCAACGGGTATCGCCTCACCTCCGTCCCTGATGGCGAAGGGGAATAGGGCCCGGGCCCGGCCATCTGACCGCCCGGCTAGTCGGAGTGGGACGGGGAATCGCGCACAGCGCATCGCAGAGAAAAGAGAGGGAGGAGGGTCCGCTCCGTCTCGGCGCTAGGCCCTGCAAGAGACCGAAGGTCCGCCCAGGGTCAGCTTGTGCCGCTTCGGGCGCGGTCCTTCCAAACGATGATGTTCAGGGTCAGCGTGTCCTTCTCCTTCTCGAACCGGACACTCCGACCGTCTGGGAGGATCTTCCGGAAGCGTATCCTCATGATTTCATCGTCTGGCCTGAGCGTACTTAAAGAGTCAGACCCTGTTATCAACCCAGAGAATCAGGTTGGGGAAGAGGGACAATCGAGAGGAAAAAGGCCTACTCCTCGAGCACGTCCACGCCCGTCCAATCGCCACCAAAGTCCTTGACGACTCCCGTGATGAGCTGGAAGCGGGCGCGTAATCGCCCGCTCTCGAAGAAGATGTAGGCGTTCCGCAGCTTCGATGTGTAGAGGTTCTTGCGCTTGCCCTTCTGAGTGAGGACCCGGTCCACGCACTCGATGAGGCTGGCTTCCTCCAGCACCCGGATCTTACGGTAGCAGGCCGCGATGGGGATGCCATAGCGGGCACTGATCTCCTGGGCGCTGATCTTTCGCTTGTAGGTGGCGAGCAGTATCTTCGCGCTGTACTCGTCCGTCAAGAGCTGTGAGGCCTGTAAGGGGTTCATGGCCCTCTCTCCACCATCCCATCCAGGAGGGAACGGCGGATGCTGGTGTTCGTTATTTAAGCGTTCCGGTCCAATTATCACCACCCGGCACCCCATGCAACCCCCCTGCCCAGCCTGGCATCGGACCCTTTGACCGTTGGAAGGCGGGGTTAAGTGGACCGAGAGGACATCAATAAACACATGGGCGAATACGAGTGCTGCGGAATGAGTTTCGAGACCGAGGAAGAGTTCAGGAAGCATCGAGCCGAAGTGCACGGTGAAGAGGCCTAGAGGCCGTGAAGGTCAAGGCTGGCGCCTCCGGTTGGTCCGACGGCCGGTTGGTTGTCCGGACGTTCGGTCATGACCTCGAGGTGGACACCAAGGGGAAGGAGGGGCCGCCCCCCATGGCCCTCCTGCTCACCTCGCTCGGGGGCTGCCACGTCGCGATTCTCAAGCACGTCCTCCGTCTGATGAAGATCGATTGGGAAGAAATCGAGCTCGACCTGGAGGCGGAAGAGACCAAGGTGGAACCCAAGGTCTACACCGACATTCACCTCGCTTACGAAATAACGGGCACGGACCTGGACGAAAGGAAGCTTCAGCGGGCCGTGGCTCTAGCCGAGAAGTATTGCTCCGTCAGTGTGATGCTGGAAGACGCGGGGGTCAACGTAACCCTTGACGTGCGCGCGATCGAAGCCCTGCCGGCGAGGTCATGATCTCGCCCGTCAGCCTCCGATGCGAATCTTCACGTCTCCGTTCTCCACGATGACGGGGTAAGTCTTCACGTGAAAGGCCGGACGCCCACGGTTCTGCCCCGTCCGGACGTCATACTGCCAGCCGTGCAACGGGCAGGTGACGAATGTTTCTTCCAGGAATCCCTCCCCCAACGGCCCACCCCGGTGAAGACACGTGTTGTCCGTCACGTAGAATCTCCCATCGACGTTGAAAAGGGCGAGGAAGAGGCCCTCCTTCTCCACCACGCGAACCTCCCCCGCTGGCACCTCTTCCATCCGGGCCACCGTCACTTCTCGGGTCATCGGTCTTGATGGAGGTTCCCCACCTCAGTCTCGGGCTCAGGCCGGGCGAGGTCCTCAGGTGTCCTGGGTCTCGAGCCACCTCTCCGCGTCAATGGCGGCCATGCTCCCGAAGCCTGCAGCGGTGACCGCTTGCCGGTACCGGAAGTCATGGACGTCCCCCGCGACGAAGACACCCTCCACGTTGGTCCTCGTGGAATCGTAGACCGTGATGTAGCCCTTCTCCATCTCCACCTGTCCCTCGAAGATCTTTGTGTTAGGAATGTGGCCGATGGCGATGAAGACGCCCTGGACCGGAACGTCCTGCTCCTCCTTCGTCTTCACATTCTGGACGCGGACCCCGGTCACCTTCTTCTCCCCGAGCACGTCCACGACCACGGAGTCCCAGAGGAAGTCGATCTTTGGGTTCCTGAAGGCCCGTTCCGCCATGATCTTGCTGGCGCGGAGCTCGTCGCGCCGGTGGATGACCGTCACATGCTTCGCCAGTTTGGACAGGAAGAGAGCCTCCTCCATCGCCGTGTCGCCGCCGCCCACGACGACGAGGTCCATTTCCCGAAAGAAGTGCCCATCGCAGGTTGCACAGCTGGAGACGCCGTAACCGATGAGACGCTTCTCCGAATCCAGCCCGAGCCACCTGGCCGAGGCGCCTGTGGCAATGATGATGCTGCGACCTTCGTGAACAATGTCCCCGATGTGGACCTTGAAGGGCCTCTCGCTGAAGTCCACCTTCGTGGCGTTCTCGTAGATGAACTCCCCGCCAAACCGCTCGGCCTGTTTGATCATGAGGTCCATGAGGTCGGGCCCCTGGATGCCGTCGGGGAAGCCTGGGTAGTTCTCCACGTCGGTGGTGAGCATGAGTTGACCGCCGTACTCGAAGCCCGCCACCACCAGCGTCCTGAGATTTCCTCGGGTGGCGTACACGGCGCTGGTGAGGCCGGCGGGGCCGGATCCTAGGATGATAACATCGTAAAGCACAGAGGGGTACCTCGGAAGGTTCTCGAGAAGAATAGGCGGTCGCCGCCTAATTAACTCTTGCCGCCGGACGGCGCATCCGCCCAGTCCCTGAGGACATGCGGCGCAGGAGAAACGTTCAGTTCAGGGGGGAATTGAGCTCGATCCACTTCCCGTTCATCTGGGACTCGTGGTCGAATTCGAAACGCACCTGGAAGGACCCCGACTCGAACCGGAGCTGGGCCTTCTTCAGGGTGGCCTGATACAGCTTCATGGCCTTGCCCTTGGGGGTGGTGACGATACGGGAGCAACGGAGAAAGCCGGCATCCTCGAGTTCGTGGACCTTGCGATAGCAGGCCGCGATGGGGATGTCGTACCGGTCGCTGATCTCCTGGACGGATTTGGCACGTTGATGGGTTGCTACAAGAATCCGTTCCGCATAATCGTCCGTTAGGAGACGCGAAATATCCTTCTCCCGCATCGGCGTTGCGTTGCGATGGTCAATTTAAACCTATTTCTATTCAGTTATCAGGCCTGAGACTCTCTGACCCGGTGACGGGTCAGACCACGGGGAGGAGACGGGCCCGCGGAAAGCCCTTTTCCACGTCGTAACTCAGGCTGTGAAAGGGAGTGTACGGCTTCTCCCCGTAGAGGAGGATGGCGCCCTCCACGTTCTCGATCCGGAGGTGAACGGAGGCGAGGTTCGCGAGGGCCTCCGCGGAAGGAGAGTCGGCGGCCGTGAGGCCCACGAAGACGTCCTTGGACTTCCGAATGGCAGCGAGGTGTCCCGTCAGCCGGGTGGCCACCTCCGGCCCGTAAACGGCCTCCAAAGTGTCAAAGGCCAGGAGGGAGAGAAGAGGCCGGCGCGCCCCCTCGAGGTGGTACTGAATCGTGCTCCACCGCAGGTCCGTCTCCACGTCGGCGCCCTCCATTTGGAGGGCGGTGGGGCTGCTGTCTAAGGTCCCCAGGGGGGCGGCCTCGAAGACCCGGACGTAGCGGTCGAGGGCCGGAGTGCCCACGTAGGGCTTCAACACGTCCCGGACGTCGTCGGCCGCCACCTTGCGTGGCGGCACGTAAGCGACCCCCCGCTGCTTCCGGACGAAACTTGAGACGAGGCCGATGAGCAAGGGATCCAGGAAACCGTCCGGGACCCGAGCGTCCACCTGCAGGGCAAGGATGCCACCTCGCTCCAACCCGCCGATGAGGGCGTCGAGGTCCTCGTGGCCCGTGGACGGTCGCTTGTCGATATCCTTGGGGGCCTTCCAACGGCGGGATCTGCTCGGTCGTTTCGGCGGGTCCGGGGGGAAGGCCGTGACCCGTCCGTCCTTCAAGCTGAAGACGTGCTTGTGCTGGGCGATCTCGCGACCCCGCAGCTTCTCCACGGCCATGATGCGGAGTCGCCGGCCCTGAACCTCCTCGTCCCGCAGGAACACGACGCCGTCTCCGAGGTAGTCGAGCTTCGTGGTCCCTCCCTGTTCGAGGATGTACACGACGTTGGTGTTGCTGCTCTCCACGAGGTCCTTCTGGATCGTGTTGATGAGCTTCGCCGGGTGGATGCCGTATCGCTCGCTGAGGGCATCGATGCTGTCGATGACAAGGAGGCTCTTCTGGGGGAGGTTCTTGTCCACCGCCTCGTAGGCGAGGTCCATCTCCGGCAGGTCCGAATGGAGGTCGAAGATGACCCCCTCGTCCGTGATTTCCCCTCCTTCGACGCCTTCGTAGATGTCGCCGCCCTCCTGGCCCATCTCCACGCGCCCCTCGAGCTTGTTCAACTCCGTCCGGTCGACCCGGGTGACGCGGACCTCGTCCTCCGAGACCTCCCGGAGGAGGCTCCGGGCCTGGCGGATGCGGTCCTGCTCCTCGTCGCTCAGCTCGTCGAAGCTTCGCAGGAACCGCTGTCCGATCTTCATGAGCTCCGACTCCTTCACCTTGGCCTGGAGCCAAGGGAACTGACGGTAGAGGGAGGTGTCGGACACGCGAAGGCTGAGGTAGTAGGACCCAGGGATGTCCTCGAGCTCCTCGATGAGCTGCAGGGCCAGGGTCGTCTTGCCAGTGCCGGCGGAGCCCTTGACAATGAGAGAGTGGCCTCCCGTCCCGTGGAAGAAGGCAAGCAAGTCCTCTGGAATGCTTCGAAGCTCCATCGAGCCAGCTCGCGCCGTGGATGACTGCCTCTTTTCCTATAGTTTTGTGCCCTATTATCTCCTCCGAGAACAGAGCCTCGGACGCCCGCGGAGAAACCTATTAGAGTGCCCTGGACCGTGGAACGCCTCGGATGAAGAACCAGGAGATCGCCCGCATCTTCTTCGGGATGGCCGACCACCTGGAGCTGCAAGGCGTCGATTTCAAGCCCAGCGCCTACCGGCGCGCCGCCCGGAACATCGAGGGGATGAGCCAGGACGTGGAGGACCTCTGGCGGGAGGACCGCGTGGGCGAGATCCCCGGCATCGGCAGGGCCCTCGAGGCCAAGATCGCCGAGTACTTGGAGACGGGCCAGGTCCAGGCGTATGAGAAACTCAAGGAGGAGGTCCCCGAAGGCCTCGTCGAAATCATGCGCATCCAGGGCGTCGGCCCGAAGACCACGAAACTCCTCTACGACCGCCTGGGCATCTCCACCGTCGAGGAGCTGAAGGAGGCCGCGGAGTCGGGCCGCTTGTACGGGGTGAAGGGCCTCGGTCCGAAGAAGGCGGAGAACATCCTGCGGGGCATCGAGCTGCGGGAGGCCTACAAGCAGCGGCGGATCCTGGGACGGGCCCTCCCCGATGCCGAGAGCATCGTGGCCCACCTGGAGACCCATGCCCCTATCGACCGCATCGCCATCGGGGGGAGTCTCCGTCGGATGCGGGAGACCATCGGGGACATCGACATCCTGGTCACGTCCTCGGAACCCGCGGAGGTCATGTTGGCCTTCACCGGGATGCCCGAGGTGGAGGAGGTCCTCCTCCAGGGGAATACGAAGTCATCTGTCATCCTAACGGACGGGATGCAGGCCGACCTCCGTGTCCTCGACGCGGAGAGCTACGGGGCCGGCCTCTTGTACTTCACCGGCTCCAAGGACCACAACATCCGGCTGCGAAGCCTCGCCATCTCGTTGGGCATGCGCCTCAACGAGTACGGGGCCTTTCGCGGGAAGGAGCAGGTGGCGGGGGCCACGGAGGCGGAGGTTTACCAGGCCCTGGGCCTCCCCTACATCGAGCCGGAGCTTCGCCAGGCCCAGGGTGAGATCGAGGCGGCGCAACGCGGCGAGCTCCCCGATCTCGTCACCATCGACGACCTCCGGGGGGACCTCCACGTCCACACGAACTGGAGCGACGGGCACGACACCCTCGAGGCCATGGTTAGGGCCGCCCAGTCCAAGGGGTACGAGTACGTGGGCATCAGCGATCACTCCCAGTCCCTCTACATCGCGGGGGGGCTGAAGGAAGAGGAGGTCTTCGAGGAGGATGCTGAGATGAAGGCCCTCCAGGAGAAGATGCCGGACATCCGCATCCTCCACGGCGCGGAGATCGAGATCCTCGAGGGAGGGGAGCTCGACTACCCGGAGGAGGTCCTGCGCGAACTCGACTACGCCATTGGCGCGGTCCACTCCCGCTTCACGCAGCCGGAGGCGGAGATGACGGCCCGCGTGATCACGGCCATCGAGAACGAGCACATGAACATCCTCGCCCATCCGACGGCCCGCCAGATCAACGAACGCGAGCCCATAAACCTCGACCTCCCGAAGGTCTTCGAGGCGGCGGCGGAGACGGGCACCGCCCTGGAACTCAACGCGGGCATCAGTCGCCTGGACCTCAACGGGGCTCACGCGCGGGCGGCTCGGGAGGCGGGAGCACCCCTCATCATCGACACGGACGCCCACGCCACCGTGGGCCTCGATCAGATGAAGTACGGGGTGGGACAGGCGCGTCGCGGGTGGCTGGAGGCAAAGGATGTCGTCAACACGCTCCCGCTCAAGGAGTTCCAGGCCTGGCTCGCCGACTAGGAGCCGGACGAGGGCCCCTGCATCCCGTGGAGGCGATGGAAGGCACTACGCACGACCCGCTTATCGTTCTCATAGTGCAGGAGTCGGAGCGCCTCCTTCTCCGTGCACCACCGGTAGCCGTCGAAGAACGGCTCGAGCTTGACGCTTCCCCCGACCACCTCGGCCAGGTAGTACCTCACCGTCTTGTCGTAGTTCACGCTCTCGGCCGGCCAATGGTACTGGTACCGGATGTCCAGGACGTGGCCCAACAGGGTGCAGTAGAGGCCCGTCTCTTCCTGAATCTCACGTTGGGCCGCGTCCTCGGGTTCCTCCCCTTCCTCCACGCCCCCCTTGGGGAGACACCACCGCCGCTCGCTCCCCTTGCGGAGCAGAAGCACCTGGCCCCCGGGACGAAACACGACACCCCCCGCCGAGAGGGTCTCGACCACGGGCGTCTCCTTGCTGTTGCCAGGGCGCCCAGGACGAACCATGCGACTCGTTCAGATTATGCAGGCGCCAGGATTTAAGTCTTCGACCGTCCGATCCTCACAGCGGCCGGGTCAGCGGAATTCGTCCATGAGCCGCTCGTAGGGCCAGGCCTTCGGGTCCAGGTTTTCCGCGACGGGGGCCCTCTTGAGGTCTGCCAGGACCCGTTCCTCGTAGGACTCGGGGGGGGCGGCATCCTGGTAGAGAATCCCCACCGGAATCTTCTCGGAGTTCAGGACGAGGTCCAGGGCGCGCGTGCGATCGATGGGCTCGTACCCCTCCTCCTCCAGCTTCCGAATGTTATTCCGGAACCAGGCGTAGGTGTTGACCTTGTTGAACGTCACACAGGGGCTCAGGTCATCTACAACGGAGAAACCGGGGTGCTGGATGGCCGCCTCGAAGGTGGCGACGCTCCCCTTCATGTCCCCCGAGAAAGACCGGGCGACGAAGGTGGCGCCGGCGGCGAGAGCCAACGCTGCGCCGTCGATGGGATCCTCCTCCGACCCATCCGGGGAGGAGCCCGAGGTGAACCCGCGGGCGGCCGTGGGGGAGAACTGGCCCTTGGTTAGGCCGTAGACCTGGTTGTTCATCACGATCATCGTGATGTTTACGTTGCGCCGAATCGCGTGGATGAAGTGGCCCATGCCGATGGCGTACCCGTCACCGTCCCCCGTTGCGACGATGACGTTGAGATCGGGGTTTGCGATCTTGATGGCGCTGGCCACGGGGAGGGGGCGTCCGTGGATTGTGTGGAAGGTGTAGGACTTGAAGTAGTCCGAAATCTTGCTCGAGCACCCGATTCCTGTGACGAGTACGATCTGTTCGGGGCGCAGCTCCATGTTGACCATGGCCCGCTTCAGGGCGCCGTTCACCCCGAAGTCCCCACACCCGGGGCACCAGGTCTCCTCATGAGCGTTGAACTCCTTGATGGTGAGGTCGTAGGCCTGGGCCACCTAGGCCACCTCCCGTGCCGCCGCCTCGATCTCCCCTGGCGTCATCAACAGGCCATCATACCGCGTGACAGAGGTCGTCGGGAGCACCTTCCCCAGGAGGGTCGGCAACAACGCGGCCAACTGTCCCGAGTAGTTGTGTTCCACCACGAGGATTTCTCTCGCTCCCGCCAGAAGGTCCTTCACCTCCGCCGCTGGGAACGGCCAGAGGGTTCGGAGCTGGACGTACTTCGTGGCGATGCCGTCCTCCTCCAGGCGCTCCATCGCTTCCCAGATCGCGCCCGTGGGATAGCCGAAGCTCAGGAAGACGATCTCCGCCGAGGGGTCACCGTGCAGGACCGTTCCAGGCAAGTCGGGACGGGCAGTCTCCAGCTTGCGCATCCGCTTCGCCACCATGGCCTTGCGGATCTCGGGGTCTTCCGTCGTGTAGCCCATCTCATCGTGCTCGTTGCTGCTGGCCTCGTACAAACCGCCGGGGATGGAGGGAATGGGGCGTGGGGAAACCCCGTCCTCGACGAGGGCGTATCGGTGGAAGATGCCGCCATCGGCTGTCTCCAGGGCCTCGATGGGACGGTTGAGGAGCTTCCCGCGGTCGACCTCGATCCGGGAGAGGTCGAGGGGCGGAATCGTCTGCTTGTTCTGGAAGAGGGCTTGGTCGCCGAGCACGATGACGGGAAGCTGAAATCGTTCGGCCAGGTTGAGGGCCGTGGCGGTCAGGTAGAATCCCTCCTCGATCGTTCCCGGGGCCAGCACAATTCGAGGGAAGTCGCCATGGGACGCGAAGAGGACGTGTTTGAGATCCGCCTGCTCCACCTTGGTCGGGAGGCCCGTCCCCGGTCCGCCCCGCTGCCCGTGGATGATGACGAGAGGAAGCTCTGCCATCCCCGCCATGCTGATCGCCTCCGTCATGAGGTCGGCGCCTGGGCCGGAGGTCCCGGTCATGGCCCGGAGTCCGGCGTAGGAGGCACCCAGACACATCGTGACGGCCGAAATCTCATCTTCCGCCTGCACGACGACACCGTTGTACTCAGGCATATGGGCCGCAAGCCATTCGAGGATTTCCGTGGCCGGGGTGATGGGATAGCCGGCGTAGAACCGCAGCCCTGCCGCGAGAGCCCCGTACGCGATGGCGTAGTCTCCGAGGATGAGAAGTCTGTCCTGCACCTCGCGGCTCTCAAGCAGGTAGGGGTCCGTCTTCTCGAAGTGCTCCTCGGCGTACTCCGCCCCCAGGTCCAAAGCCTGGAAGTTCTTCTGGACGATCTCTTCCCCCTTCCGGGAGAACTCCTTCTCGATGGCGTCCTTGATGATGGCCACGTCGACGGTGAGGAGGTGGGCCAACACACCGAGGGAGACGACATTCTTGAAAATCTCCGCCCGCGCGCCTCCAAGGTTGTCCACCGCGATGCTCTTCAAGGGGACCTGGTAGACGTGGACGTCCTCCCTCTCGAAATCGGGGGGGCCTTCCCCGCTGGAGTTGTCGTAGATCATGACGCCGTCAGGGGGAAGCTCGTCCCCGTGGAGGCGAACGGCCTCTGCGTCCAGGGCAAGGAGGACATCCGGGCGGTCCTTGCGCGCCATGATGGACCGGTCTTTTGTCCGGATGGTGTAGTTGGTGGGAAGGCCTCGGATGTTGGACGGGAAATCCCGGATGGTGAAGACTTCCAGCCCTATGTTCCGAAACACCTTGGCCAGGATCTCCCCCGTCACAAGGCTGCCGTCGCCGGCCCTGCCGCCAATCATCACGGCCAGATCGTTCGTAATCAAGGGGGAACTCCCTCTGGCCGGACTACATCTTAAGGCTGTTATAAGGGTGATGGGCTCGGTCTGAAGGGTAACCTCAGGGTCCGACGAAGCCGGTTCTCCATTGCCCGACGGAGCGGCTAGTCACCGCCGCAGTGGATCTCCAGACAGATGCATTCCTCGAGGGGGAATTTGCACACCACGCACTCTTCCTCCTCCAATGGGATCAGTTCGGGGGCTTCCACGTTCACTGAATGCGGCCCCGGAAGCTTAAGCGTTGCATATATACCGCGGAATGACCCCCTACACCTGTCCGAGTACCGGACACATTGCCGGGCAGGCTGTGTCCAGCGGTCCCGAGGGGGCCTCAGTCGGCGCGGATGCTCTGCGCCTGCTTCGTGATCGTGATGTCCAGAACGCCGTTGTTGAAGGTCCAGGTGAGACTCGACGTCTCGACGGGTGCCGGCATCTCGATGATTTTCCAGTAGCGCCGGAAGCCTTGGGCCTCCACCGTGAGCGCCCGCTCCGACGCGCGGAGGCTGATCTTCTCCGGGGTCGTTCCCGGGAGCTCCACCGTAATGAAGATGTCCTCGTCCCCGGCGATCACGTCATACACCGGTTCCCGTTCGCTGGGATCCCTGCCCTCCACCACACGGCTCATCGATTCATCCTTCCTTCGTTCCTCGGCATCCTGCCGACGCTTCTTCTTGGTCCCCCGATCCACGGGAGTCCCCGACCAATAGGGCCGACCCCTGAAGAAATCCTTGAGCATCTTGTCGATGCGCTTCCGCATCTCCTCGAAGTCCTTCTCGAAGCCCACGATCGCCCCTCGCTCCTGTCGGACGCGGTCCGCGGAGCTCCCCTGCTCCACGCCGGGTTGCCCAGTCCGTTTATTATCAGCCCAC
>JBHIBO010000030.1:0-17660 GCA_046759185.1 Thermoplasmata archaeon
CATCGGTGAAGGTCCACGTGTAGTTGGCGATACCGACGTTGTCCGAGGAGCCGGAGCCGTCGAAGGTGACGACGGTGTCCTCATCCCTGGTCTGGTCGAGGCCGGCATCGGCAAGGGGGTCGGTAACATCGGTCACCGAAATCGTCACCGTGTCCGTGTCCGAGTTACCATCGAAGTCCGTGACCGTCAAGGTCACCACGAAGGTGCCGGGATTCGCGAACACGTACGAAGGGGTGACCCCGTAGAGGCCCTGCGCCGTTCCATCCGTAAAGTCCCACGTGTAATTCACGATGCCCACGTTGTCCGTGGAGCCCGACCCATCGAAGGTGACGACGGTATCCTCGTCCACAGTCTGGTCGAGGCCGGCATCGGCCACCGGAGCTTCCGTATCGAAGGTTACATTGACCCACATGGTGTCCGCATCGGCGTTTGAGGCGCCGTCAGTCACCGACAGGGTTACGAGGTAGTCCCCTCCCGCGTTGAAGGTATGGGATGGCAACACCCCATAGAGCGTGACCGGACCGCTGTCTTGGAAGGTCCACGTGAAGTTCGTGATGCCGACGTTGTCCGTGGAGCCGGAGCCGTCGAAGGTCACCAGCGTTCCGGGGGCTATCGGCTGATCCGCGCCCGCATCGGCGGTGGGAGGTGTGTTGTCCACGTCGAGGAAGGTCCAGTCCTCTCCGTAGTTGTCCCCGAAGTCCCAAGCCTGAACCCAGAACCCATGTGGCGCGCTCGGGACACGGTCGTCTCGGACGAAGTCGAGGCCGACAACGGAGAACCAGGCCCCAAATTCCGTGGTCACGCCGATGACGGAGTCGAAGTCGTCCAAGGTGTACACGCTGAAGCCGAACCGGAACTCCCCCGTCGGATCCGGCGGGACGGGGCCGGGCGGGCCCATGAAGCCCATGACGTCCAGGGCCCCCGTTGTCTGGGAGAAGAAAGCCTGGGCCCCCACGGGGATGGGGCTGGAGGCGTTCCGGTACTCTCCGAACACCACATCCCATGGAAGGGGCATGCCATTGCCCGTGCCGACGAACAGCGTGACCCACTCACGCCCGGAGGCATTGCCCATCCAGCCGGCGGGGACCTGCGCGTCCCACGTGAGGTCAAGATCCCACAGCCCGGGGAAGGACTCGATCACCTGATAGTCGGTCTCGAAGAAGGTGGAGAGGAGGGTGAAGTTCCGCTCGCCGGTTGTGGTGTTACGGAGCGCGAACGCCGTCAGCGCGGTTCGTTCCAACCACGTCTCGTTGATGGTGGCGGTCACCAGGGTCGGGTTGTTCGCGCTCACATTCACGGCAGGGGCGGCGCCAAATGCGGTGACGTTCGGACTCGTGCTGTCGAGATCCAGTATCAAATCGACAGAGAGGGTCTCCCCGCCCCCGATGGTGAAATTCGTGGAGTTGGTGCCATGGCCCGACGCGCGGGCGAAGAGGGTCAGGCTCGCCGGCACGACACCCATCGAGTAGAACCCTGTCGCGTCCGTCAAGGTCTGGTTGGACCAAGTTCCGAAACCACTTGCCCGTACGGTCGCGCCTACGATCACGCCGCCGGTGTCGTTGACGTACCCTTGCACCGTGGCATTCTCAGGGAGATCTGGGTACATGGTGAAGTTGAACCAGTTCACGCCTGTGGCGAGGGTGAGATTGGCCTCAAAGAACTGGTAGCCGCCGGCCATGGCATTCATCTCTGTCGGCCCGGAGCCGAAGTCGACCTCGTAGTACCCCGTGCCGTTGGAAGTGGTTTGGGCGCTGAAGGGTTCCTGACCCAGCTGGATGAAGACCCCGCCTAGCGGTGCGGTCGTGGTGACGTCCGTGACATATCCCTTGAGGACCGCGTCTTCCGGGGCCAAGGTGAGGTTGACCCACTTGGTCTCGTTGTCGGCGATGGTGAAGAAGGTCAGATTCAGCAGGTACCCCGACGCCTGGGCCCCCACGAACTGGCTACCAGCGATGGTCCGCATCTCATAGTAACCGGACGTGTTGGTGGTCGTGAAGTTGGATGGACTCGCATCGGGCTCGCCGACGAAAACCTGCGCCCCGCCTATGCCCAAGCCAGTGTCCTCGTCGCTGATGTACCCCTTCGCGGTCGCCGTGGTCGGCTTCAGCGTGAAGTTCTCCCAGCGGGTCTCGTTGGCGCCGATAGAAACCTGCGAATTCGCATTGCCAAAGCCGCTGGCCGAGACGCCCAACTCCCAGGAGCCTGGGAAGACGTTGATGGTGTAGTAGCCCGTCGCATTCGTGTTGGTGCCGTTTGCGAACCCTTGGACGCTGGCGACGACGGAGGCATTGTCGATGGGCGCCCCCGTGCCGTTCACCGTTACGTAGCCCTGAATCGTCGAGGTCTCGGGCGGGAACGGGTCCAGCATCATGTCGATCCACACCGTCTCACCGCTCCCCACCGTGAACCCCGACTGGTTCATGAGGTAGCCTGGGACGTCCGATTGAAGCGCGTAGTCACCCGGGATGATCGCCATGTCGTAGGAGCCATTGACATCCAGAGCGCTGAAGTTCACGTAGTCGGGCGCCATCGCCGGAGGGGTAACAGCGAGCATGAAGCCCGTGGTGATGGGGGCCATGGTCCCGCTGTCCGTCACGTTGCCCCGGACACGGGCCGTCCGCGGGGGTGCCGAGCTGAGGGAGACGTCCTTCGTGACATCCCCCGTGATGAGCAACGTCTGCTCGAGGAAGAGGTAATAGTCGCCATGGGCCACTGCGAAGAGGAAGCCGCCCGCGGGGAGGGTCATGGAGTAGTTCCCGTCGGCGTCCGTGAAGGTTTCATTCAGATAGCCCACTGTCTGGCCCTCGACGTGGATGAGCGCGTCGGCGATGGGCAGCGAAGTGCTGTTGTCCGTCACCTGACCCGAAATTACCGGGTCCCCTGGAGCCGCGAGAACCGTCGGCGTGGTCACGGCCGCAAACGCCGCCATGAATCCGGCTCCGAAAAGGACGATGACAAGAAGGTGTACGCTCAATCTACGAGTCCCATCCGAGGATCCCATCCTGATTTCCTCCAAGAATTCCTCGGGCGCCCCTGAACGTCAACGAGTAATAAAGGTAAGCTATTTACACGGACACGGGGGGCTCCCGGCCCTCTCGTCATTGGTGGCCTTATGTACGCCGGTAGCCCATAGTCCACCGTGGAGAAGCTCGCGGCCCAGGCCGCCGATCGCGTGAGGCGAGCAGGGCACGTCGACATTTTCAGCCACATCGATCCCGACGGCATCACCTCGGGGACCATCGCCTCGCAGGCCATGGAAAGGCTGGGCATCGACCATGAGATCCACTTCCTGAAGAAACTCGACTCCCCGACCGTGGACGGGATCAAGGATAGCAACCCCGAGGCGGTGTGGTTCACGGACCTGGGGAGCGGCCTCTTCCATCGGCTCGCCGACCTCCGGGGCGTGATCACGGACCATCACCTGCCTTCCGAGGTCGTCGTTCCCGCGGAAAAGCGGGAGGACCTTCTCTCCTACCGGATCCCGGACTTGGTGCACGTGAACCCCCACCTGGTGGGCATCGACGGGACCACCGAGCTTAGCAGCTCGGGGACTGCTTACCTCGTCGCCCGTGCCATGGACCGCGAGAATCGCGACCTGGCGGGTTTGGGGATCGTCGGGGCCGTGGGCGATCTGCAGGATCGGGCCCAGGGTCGCCTCGTGGGGACCAACAGGGAGGTCATCCTAGAAGCGAAGGACGCCGGCGTCCTCGAAGTCAGGCGAGACCTCCGCCTCTTTGGCCGGGAAACACGTCCCGTCTTCAAGCTACTCCAGTACGCCAACGATCCCCCCCTGCCGCATCTGACGGAAGACGAGGAAGCCTGCATCGTGTTCTTCCTGGAACTCGGGGTCGACCTCAAGGGGGAGAACGGCTGGCGCCGGTGGGTCGATCTGGATGAGGACGAAAGGCGCCTGGTGGTCTCGGAGCTGGTCACCTCCCTCCTCCAGAAGGGGTACGGCCACGCCCAGGCACGGCGTCTCATCGGCGAGGTCTACCTCCTGTCACGGGAGGAAGAGGGAACCCCCTTGCACGACGCGAAGGAGTTCGCGACCCTCCTCAACGCGTGCGGGCGGTACGAGGCGGCGGAGGTCGGCTATCGGGTGTGTCGAGGGGACCGGGAGGACGCCTATCGCGAGGCGCTCGGCCTCCTGAAGAAACACCGGGGCCACATCGTCTCGTCCCTCGATGTGGTTGACGAAGTCGGGGTAGAGAGCCTCGACCACATCCAGTGGTTTCACGGCGGGGACCGCATCAAGGACACGGTCGTGGGCATCGCCGCCGGGATGGTGCTCGGATCGGGAGACGCCAACCCGGACAAGCCCCTTTTCGCCTTTGCTGACGCTGACGACGGAGTCAAGGTCAGCGCGAGATCGCCTCGGAAACTGCTGGCGCGCGGCGTCAACCTCGCTGTGGTCCTCCACGAGGCGGCGGTGGAGGTCGGCGGCGAGGGAGGTGGCCACGACATCGCGGCCGGGGCGACCATCCCCAAAGGGACCGAGGAGGAGTTCCTGAGCTACGCAGACGCCCTCGTCGGTCGGCAGCTCAAGGCGTAGTGCCGCCCTGCCGTCCCTCTCCGCGCTTGGGGAGTAGGTCGTGGTCCCGAGAGATGATTATAAGGCTGCCCCTTATTCGAGGGGATGCCCAGCGAATACGATCTCGCCTTCTTTCAGGAGAACGGCTTCACACGCGAGGTCTGTCCGAGCTGCGGTCGTCCCTACTGGTCCCAGGGGACTCACACGACGTGCGGGGAGACGCCGTGCCAGGAGTACGCCTTCATCGGCCGCTCCCCCATGAAGAAGCCGCTCGAGCTTGGCCAGATGCGTGAGACCTTTCTCCGCTTCTTCGAGAAGCAGGACCACCCCCGCGTCAAGCGCTACCCCGTCGTGGCTCGCTGGCGGAATGACGTCTTTTACACCCAGGCCTCCATCTACCCCTTCCAGCCGTGGGTTATCGAGGGCCTCGCCGACCCGCCGGCCAACCCCCTGGTCATCTCCCAGCCCTGCGTCCGGTTCAACGACCTCGACAACGTGGGCAAGACGGGGCAGCACTTCTCGGCCTTCGAAATGATGGCGCACCACGCCTTCAACGCCCCCAAGCGCATCTACTTCAAGGAGAAGACCACGGAGCTTTGCCATCGGTTCCTCACCGAGCAGCTGGGCATCGACGCACCCGGCCTGCGCTACGCGGAGTCCTGGTGGGCCGGAGGGGGCTACAGCGGGCCTTGTTTCGAGGTGACGACCCACGGGGCCGAGGTGGCGACCTTGGTTTTCATGATGTTTCGAGGGGAGGACGAGAGTCGGGAACCCCTGGACGGACCCGTGGTCGACACGGGATACGGGCTGGAGCGGTTGACCTGGGTGTCCCAGGGATCCCCCAGCGCCTACGAGGCAGTCTTCGGCAGGGTGCTCGAGACCCTGAAGGAGGCAGCGGGCATCGAGACGGACGAGCGCGTGCTGGCGGAGTACAGCAGGGTGGCGGGGGGGATGAACATCGAGACCCACGGCGATGTACGCCGCCTCCGTTCCGACGTGGCCGAGCGGTTGGGCCTCGGCGTGGAGGAGCTGACCGAGTATACCCTCCCCCTCGAGTATGTGTATGCCCTGACCGACCACACCCGCGCCCTGGCTCTCGTGCTGGGGGACGGCGTCGTGCCGTCCAACGTGAAGGAGGGGTACTTCGCGCGGCTCCTGGTTCGCCGTGCCCTCCGGGCCCTCGAGTGGCTGGACCTCAAGCCCACGCTGTCCGAGATCCTCTCCCTCCAGATCGATCACTTCGCGGAGGACTTCCCCGAGCTGCCAGAGTTGGAGGACGAGATCCTGAAGCTCGCCGAGGTCGAGGCCACGAAGTACGCGGAGACTCTGAAGCGGGGTCGACGGATGGTACAGGAACGAGAGGCGAGGCTCCCCCCTGGGGCGGAGGGTTTGAAGGCGGAAGACCTGGTGGAACTTTACGACTCCCACGGTCTGGTCCCCGAGGTCGTTCGGGAGTTTGCGGAGCGGCCCGTGGAGGTGCCGGACGACTTCTTCGCACGGGTCGCGGAGCGCCACCTCGAGGCGGCCGACGATCGGCCCGAGGGACCGACCACGCCCCCCGATTATCCGCCCACACGCGTGCGCTACTACGAGGACCCCAAGCACCTCGCCTTCGAGGCTACCTTCCTAGGGACCCACAGCGGGGGCGTCGTCCTCGATGAGACCTTCTTCTATCCGGAGGGCGGGGGGCAGGAGGCGGATCGGGGCAGGATCGAGGACCTGCCCGTCACCGACGTCCAGCTGGTGGGAGGCGTCGCCGTCCACTACGTCGAAGGGAAGGTGAAATGGAAGAAAGGGCGCAAGGTGACATGTCAGGTGGACGAGCGGCGCCGCCTGCGACTCTTGCGGCACCATACCGCCACGCACCTCGTGAACGGGGCGGCTCGCCACGTGCTAGGCCGACACGTATGGCAGACGGGGGCCCACAAAGCGGAAGACCACGCGACCCTCGACATCACCCACTACCAGGGTCTCACGGAGGAGGAGGTCCTGGCCATTGAGACCTTGGCGAACCGTATCGTCCTGGAGGACCGTCCTGTCCATCAACACTTCGTGCCTCGGGAGGAGGCAGAGAGCCACCATGGCTTCATCCTCTACCAAGGAGGCTCGATCCCCGGGCGGGACATCCGCGTGGTTGACGTGGAGGACTTCGACGTAGAAGGATGCGGAGGGACGCACGCCCTTCATACAGGAGAGGTGGGACTGATCAAGATCTTCCGGAGTCGTCGAATCCAGGACGGTGTCGTACGCCTGGAGTACGTGGCCGGGGACGCTGCCCTCGAGCGGTTCCGAGAACGAGAGCGAACCATCCAGGAGACCAGCGCGATCCTTCGGACCCGGCCCGACGAGCTTCCCGTTGCAGCCGAGCGAATGGTCGCCGAGTGGAAGGAGCTCTCACGCGAGGCCGAGCGGACGGAGACACGGGTTCTTGCCCAGGAGGTGGAAGAGCTCCTAGAACAGGCGCAGGATGTGGGTGGGGTCCGGCTCGTTGTCCATCGGAGAATGGGGAGCGCGAAGGAACTCGTGTTGTTGGCAAAGGAGCTGCTAGGACATTCAGGCGTCATCGGCATCCTCGGCGCGGGGAATGGATCCGCCAGTATGCTCATCGGCCGGAGCGAGAATGTGTCCCTCGATGCGCGGGAGGCCATCGCATCAGCGGCTAAGATCCTTGGGGGGAGCGGCGGAGGGAAGGCCGATCTGGCCCAGGGCGGAGGACCTCGGACGGACCGACTCGAGGAGGCCCTCGAGGAAGCCAGAAAGGACGTCCAGCGCCTGCTTGGAAAGATAGGCACGCGGACGAAATCGCCGCCTTGAGAACCCGCGCCATGCCTTTTAATACGGCTGTTTCCTAGGACGGCCAGAATGGAATCCCTGGCTGACGAAGTCGAGGAAGTCAGGGCCCTTGTGGGTCGCTATTTCGCCATATACGACATCCGGGTCCGCCCGGAGGCCATCTCCTTTTACGTCCGGGTCGAGGCCCAGCAACTCTCGGACAGTTTCGAGGCGCTGCGCCTCGAGATGCGGGACGGGAAGAAGTACATCCCGTTGCTCCGCCTCGAAGGCGGGGAGCACATCCTGCACGTGCAGCGGACCCCTCCTCGGCGGTTCCGAGGCATCTGGCTGAACGTCACCCTCCTGGTCGCCACACTGGCGACCACCACCATCGCCGGAATGACCCAGTGGGCGGTGTACAGCGGCGATGAATTCTTCTCCCTCACTAACGCCCTCTTTGGTGGTCTCTTCTTCACGCTCCCCCTTATGGCCATCCTAGGAACCCACGAGATGGGGCACTTTATCCTTGCGCGTCGCCACAACGTGGCGGCCTCCCTCCCCTTCTTCATTCCCGCGCCCCCGCCCGTAATCTTCGGGACCTTCGGGGCCCTGATCAGCATGCGGGAGCCCATCCCCAACAAGAAGGCGTTGATGGATATCGGCATGGCGGGCCCTCTTCTCGGCCTTGCTGTCGCGCTTCCCGTGACCCTCCTGGGCCTCTACTTGAACACCCTCAATCCACCCCTGGTGGGACCCAACATCGGGGGCGAGCTCGTCATCAACCTCCCGATCTTCTACCAAGCCATGCTCTTCGCCATCCCGATCCCGAATGACGCGCTCCTCCACCCCACCGCCTTCGCGGGTTGGGTGGGATTCCTGGTGACGGGCCTCAACCTCCTTCCGGCCGGTCAGCTCGATGGCGGTCACGTGGCCCGGGCCCTCCTCGGGGACAAAGCCAAGTATCTGAGCTACGCCGCCTTCGCCGTCCTACTAGCCCTCGGATTCATCTTCTTCTTCTCCTGGATCATCCTGGCCTTCGTCGTCCTCTTCATCGGCCTCCGCCACCCCCCGCCTCTGAACGACATCACCCGCCTCGATGTCGGGCGAAAGCTCGCCGGCGTGGGCGTGTTGGTTGTCCTGCTCCTTTCCCTCCATTGGGTCCCGCTGCAGGAGATCCCGGTCTCCCTGAACGTGGAGTTCCGGGATCCAACGAATCCCCTGACGGCCATCGAGGAGGATGCGGTGGCGTTGATGAACCTCACCGCGAACTACACGTTCGTGGTGAACAACACGGGGAACGTCCGGACCGTGATTCTCCTCAGCTTCGGCAGCTCCATCGACAATCTGCCGGACTGGGAGATCTTCTTTGCCAGCGTCGACGGAACGGAAATACGCGGGGACAATGCTACCGTCACCGTGGATGCGACCGGTTCCGTCGTGGGCACGGTCCTCATCCGGGCTCCCACTTTCGTCCCCCCTGGGACTGCGCGCTTCCTGGAGATCGTGGCCGACCTTCGCCCGGAGTCCTTCGGCGGCCAGACCCAGAGGGTCCTGGCTCTTAGAATGCAGCTCTAGGCCGCAAGAAGAGACAGAAGTACCGGTCAAGGGATCGGTGGACCCGGACCTTGTGCCATTCGACCAAGGTGAAGTGGCGTCGGCCCAGTTCCATGAACTCCGGGTCGGGGAGTGCGATGGCCAGTCGCCCTCCTGGGCGGAGGATCCCGGCGAAGACTTCGAACGCGCGTTGTAGAAGCGCAGAGAGATCTTCGCCCCGAGTCGTGGCACCCCGGCCGTAGGGTGGATCCGTGGCGATGGCATTGACCTCGTCGACTTGTTGGGCGATCTTCCCCACATCGGTTGCGTGGAGATCGGCCCGCATCCCGAAATGATTCAGATTGCGTCGGCACCCGTCGATGACGACCTCCTGCAGGTCGGCTCCCACGGATCGGGCTCCCACGAGAGACGCTTCCATGAGGACACCGCCCGTCCCGCAGAACGGGTCGAGGAGGGTGTCCCCGGCCCGGACACGGGTCAGGTTGACCAGGGCCCGCGCGAACCGAGGGTGCAGGACGACAGGTCGGGCAAAGGGTCGGTTCCGGGCCGCCCTTGCTTCGAAACCGGCCCGATCGACCCGCGCCGCCACCTCGTACAAGAAGACCCGCTCCCCTCCTACGACCCGCAAATCCACCTCCGGGTCCTCCAGGTCGACACGACCCGTGGCAGCAAGCGCGCCTCCAAGTCGAGCCTCCAAGCTCCCCGCGCCCCCTTGCAAGCCATCGGCCACACGGAGCCGGAATCCCTTGGCCCGGAGGTCGAGAGAGGGGAGTTGGGCCTCAATGTCCTCCAGCCGTCCTTGTAGAAGGGCTTTTCCTCCATAGCGCCCGAAGGCGAGACGCGACACCAAAGTGGGTAGATCGGCCCCGGACTGAAAAGTGACAAACCGGGGTTCATGCCAGACCTCCCTCGTCGCGTGGCCCATGGCTCGGACGCTCGCCAGGACCTCCGAGACGGGCAGGTTGGGATGCTCTCCCGAGACCTCCACCACAGAGATATCCTTCGTCCTCATTGCATGGCTCCCTGCAGACGGGTTCTCCGAGTGCGAAGAGGCTATAAAGACAGCGTGGCCATCGGTCCGCCCCGTGCGAAGCGCACCGAAAAACCCTTAGGGTGCCCCGATTCATGAACCCGGGTATGTCCACGGTCGAGCGGGATCCTACCTTCGAGGATTTCCCCGCTTTCGTCGTCCGGGACTTTCAGCCCGAAGACGTGGCCGAGCTTAAGGCCCTCACGCACAGGGCCCTGGGTGAAGACTATCCGCGGTCTCTCTTCCTCGACATCCACAGCTGGTGGCCCGAGGGCTTTATTGTGACCTCCTGGCAGAATGAGGTGATCGCCTTCGTGGCCGGCGTTGTCTCGGCCCCCGGGAAGGCCCGTGTCCTCATGTTGGCGGTTCGTGAAGACCTCCGGAGCCGAGGTATCGGCACGGCGTTGATGGAGGAGTTCACGCGGCGCGTTCGGACTCGAGGCCTGCATTCCATCGAGCTGGAGGTTCGCGAGAGCAACCAGCGCGCTATGGAGTTCTACAAGCGGCTAGGCTACACCGTCCGGTACCTTCTCCCGCGCTTCTACACGGATGGGGAGGATGGGTACAAGATGTGGAGACCTCTCCCCAAGAGCTGAGGCGGGCCTCCTATCCTTATAGGCGCGCACCCCCTTGCCACCTCGTTCCATGAAGGAGATCAGCTCCGAGGAGATGATGAACCATGTACCTGACGCCTTCCGGGACATGGCCTCACACCTCCGCACGGGCGTGCTCAGTCTCCCCGGCGTCGCGGAGACCTGTTACCAGGATGAGGCGGAGGGGACCTACCTCGTCGCTTTCTCCTTCGACGACGACCCGGTCCTCCAGGGCCACATGGGCGACCCGCTTCGCGTGACCCTCGAAGTGGCGGCCAACGAAGCCCGCGTGCTGTTGCACCGTTCCGACCTCGCGGGCACGGAGTTCCAGCCCGAGGGAACGGCGGAGAGGAAGACCTTGGGGGCCATCGTAGAGTCAGAGCAGGGAGAAACGGGAGGGCCTGTCTTCCTCAGCCTCGTTCTCACGTCCGAGGAGGACCTGCTTGCCGCCGTGCGCCTCGCTCACGCGAAGTACGATGCCCTGATGACCGGGTAGCGGGCCACCGAACAGGCCACCTAGCCGATGTACCGGTCGTCTTCCGACTCGTGGTAGTTCCAGTAGGCGTACGGAGAGGTCGCTCGCTGGGCCGCGGTGATGTCCTTGGAGACGCCCCCCTCGTAGGACCCGTACCGTTCTTTGATCTGGTCTTCCGCCGTCCGGGCGACCTTCACGGCCCGTTTGATGTGCGTCGCCTCGATGCGATCGTTGCCCTCGTTCACTGCGATGTCCCCCGCCGACCGGATCAGCCCGCCCATCTCCCGAAGCCGGAGCGTCAGGGCGTGGCTCTTTCCTTCTTGCTCCTTCGCACGGCGGCCGGATTCCTTGATGACGACCTCCACTGCCTCCTTGGTGGCGTGCGGGATGCGCCGGTCCACGGTGATCTCCTGGGCCACGAACTGGGCCATCTTCGCCCGGTTCGCCTCGTCATCCGGCATGGTGGTCTCCACCAGGACCTCGTAGCCGGACCCGACGATCCGGGATCGGAGGGGGGAGAGGACGTAGGGGAGATCCTGAATGTTGCAGGCCGCCACGAAGATGAAGTCGCACGGGACGGCGTCGACACGAACGCTGGCTCCTGCGCTCTGGGGGTTCCGCCCGCTGATGGGGAACCGCTTCTCCTGCATGGCCGTGAGGATGTGCCGCTGCAGCGGGCCGAGCTGCGGGAGCTCGTCGATGAACAGGACTCCTTCGTGGGCCTCGTGGATGGCCCCCGCGACCACACGGACGTAAGGCGCCGTACCGAGCTGGGGGTGGCCCCCGTAGGGGTCGTGCTTCACGTCGCCGAGGAGCTCCGTCTCGCTGGCACCGGTGGCCAGGATGAAGGGGTTCCGCTCCAGGGGAACCAGCGCCTTGTGGGGGCTTTCCTTCTCGATTTCTCGCCGCTTCTCCAACGCCTTCTGGTCGAGGACCTTGACGAGCTCTCCCGCGCGCTCGTAGACCACGACCTCCTCCTTGCCGAACTGCTTTCGGGTGGTGGTCACGCGGTCCTTCTGGCTCATCTGCCCGAGGGTCACCTCCATGATCCCGCTGAGCAGGTCACCGAAGGGATTCCCCATGTTCTGCACGGCTGCTTTGGGCCGGGAGCACTTAGGGCACACCGCATCCGAGGGGGAGGAGTAATGGCCGCAGTGTACACAGCGATATCCCAGGCGCTCGGCGACGCTGATTGGGGCCTCCTCGGGGTCGATGAGGTCGCCTTCGGCCCCCTTAAGTGCGGACATTTCCTGGAGGGCCTCATCCCGTTCCTTGACCTCGACGAGGGGCCGCTCGGGGCTCTCTGGATTGTGGACGACCCGGATCTCCTCGTCCGGCCGGGGGAGATGCAGGGCCAGGGCGAGGGCGATCATGGACTTGCCCGTGCCGGGCGGTCCGACCAGGAGAAGATGACGACGCTGCTTGGCCGCGATGCGCGCGAGACCGACCGCCTCATCCTGTCCGATGACTCGGTTCAGAGGGTCTGACGGGATGAGGACGTCTTCGGTGGTCTCCATCTCGTCCCAGGAGAAGCCCTTCTGGGCGTCTAGGATCCCCTTCGAGACGATGGGAGCACCTCACTTCACGGCCAAGTCGTCCGCGGTGTACACCTGGACGCCTTCTGGCCGCTTTTCTATCGACCCCTCTTTGACCCCTATAACCATCTCCACGCCGTTATCGTCGGCGATATCGAGGATGCGCTGGGTGATGATCCCATCGAAGACGAGGGTCTTGACGCCCTTGCCTTCCTTCTTCATGAGGTTCACGAGGTCTCGAACGGGGACCTCCTTGGGCTTGGCCTTCCCGCCCTTGATCACCCGAGCCTTCGTGGTCCCCCGGAGGGATCGGAGGATCTCCTGATACTCCTGGAGCTCCTCGGGGACTTCGACCTTAGGCTCTGGTGCTGGGGCTCGTGGCTTACGAGCAGCAGCCTTGGCGGGGGCCTTCTTCGGCGGCCTGGCCCGTCGTGGCCGCGGCTTCGCCTCCCGGGGCTCCTTGCTGGGTCCGAGACCGAACATGTCGACGAACTGTTCCGCCGGCATCTTGTTGCGGAGGGCCTTCATGATCTGCTTCTGGGTCAGCTCCTCCACCTCGCGCCCACGAGGGGCCTTGGCGACGAAGTCGATCTCGGCGACCTGAAGGAGCTCCTTGAGGATGAGGTCACCGCCCCGGTCGCCGTCGACGAAGGCCGTCACGACCTTCTCCTTGGAGAGGCTCACGATGGGAGCGGGGATGTGGGTGCCCTCGGCGGCGATGGCGTTCTTGATACCACACTTCAGGAGGTTCAAGACGTCGGACCGCCCCTCGACCACGATGATGGCGTCTGTGTCCTCCACGTTGGGACCGGCAGGGAGCTTTTCCGAGCCGTAGCTGACGATCTCGGCGACCTGGATGGCTTGGCGGACCTCCTCCTTCAGGTCGATACTGGTCGCCTTGGAGCCCTCCACCATCTCCGAGAGGATCTCCTTGGCCCGATCGACCACTTGGCTCCGCTTCGTCACGCGGACGTCGTCCACGCCTTCCACGGTCACCGTCGCCCGACAAGGGCCGATGCGGTCGATGGTCTCCAGGCCGGCGGCCAAGATGGAGGTCTCCACCTGGTCCAGGCTGGACGGGATGAGGACCGAACCATTCGTCTTTCCTTTCTTGGAGACGGCCTCCACCTCGATGCGGCCGATGCGGCCGCTCTTCTGCAAGTCTCGGAGGTCCAGCTCCTCACCGAGGAGCCCCTCCGTCTGTCCGAAAACTGCGCCGATGACGTCGGGTTTTTCCACAACGCCCTCGGCCTCCAACTTTGCGCGAATCTGATACTTTGTCGTGTTAGGATCTACTGCCATTCTGTCACCTCGTTGGCAGGATAACTCCTCTGAATGACCTTGCTCCCGAACTCGCCGATTCCTTCGGCGGGGAAGGGGGATAGGGTGATCTTGAGGGGTAATGCCCTGTGCAAGATTGACTCGGTTCGGGCGTATTTATATTTTCCGGAATGAGAATCTGGGCTGAAGGGAGCAGGTCGCTCGTCCGCCTAACCTGGCGGGACAATCCGACGCACAAGGCGCGTGAGGCCCTCCACGTCCTTAATCTCCTTCTTACAGAGACGCGCCAATCGGGCCCGGATCTCCGTGTTGGCGCGTACATCATTGGCCGCGAGCCCTTCCCGCAGCAACCGCGAGAGCTGCCCCCCACGCCGGTCCCAGTCCGTCAAGATAATCGCCTCGTGGTACTCCTGGGCCAGGGCCTCACAGAGGTGGAACACGGAGGTTCCACCGTGCATGCGGATGAGAGCCCCTCGGATCCCGAGCTTCCGCAAGGTCTCACCATCCTTCCTCCCCTCGACGATCACGGGCATCCGGAGGCTCAGCTCCCGCAGCTCATCGAGGGTCTCGAGGATCTGGCGGTCTCTCTGTTCCAGATTCATGCGCGGCACCGGAGTGAGGAGGCCATCCGCACCCCTTCCATTTCCCGAGGAGGCTTAACCTTCACGTGCCATCAGCACCCTCAAATAAGGCACATCGGATATTCCGGCGTGGCGGGGGACGAGATCGGCCTGGAGCGCGTGCTCCAAGTCTACCGCGAGGAGAGTCGTCGCAAGGCTCTCTCCACCCTCGAGCCGGACTTCTGGGAGCGCGTACAGGTCTACGTGGAGGGACTCGAGGGGGACCTCGCCCAGGAGACGGCTCGAGACCCCAACTCGGCCAAGGCGGCCCTTCTCCGCGACGAGCTCAAGAAGGTCCTGAAGCGGCGGGAGCAGATCTGGCAGTATCGCGGTCGAAAGATGGCCTTAATGGCCTGGAGCACCGCGGCGGGGGCGACCACTGACACCACCCTTCTCACCCCATTGGAGGCCAAGAGCTTCGAGGACCTCATGGCCGTCCTCGACGCCAGTCGACGACGGGCCTTCGGCGAGGGGGAGAGTGTGGCGGAAGAGACGCCCCCCAAACCGGCGAGGGTCAAGGCCGACAACCCCAAGCCCAAGAAACCCCCCGGGCGCCCCGCCCGGAAGCAGGTCCTCCTCCGCGTCCTCGAGGACGTTCCCCCCTTCGCGGGGCTGGACGTGACCTACCACCTGCGCAAGCAGGACGTCGTGAGCCTGCCGCCGAAGCTGGCCCGGGTCCTCACGAAGAAGGGGACGGCAGAGGAAATCCACCCCAAGATCTAGCTCGCGCGGCCCACGGGATAACCCTTATAAGCACGCCCTCCCATCATGGAGGGACTCTTCAGCGGGGGGCTCTGCCCGTGCTTTGGCATCCCTGAGTTGATGTTGAGGAGCATGGTGCACCCGACGAGGCCACCTAGGCCACCTCATCGGGGAAGGGTTGAGAACGCTGGAGGGGCTCCGCCTCGCACGTACAGCCTTCGGTGAGGCGGTCATACGCGACCTGGACGTTAGTCAGGCCAGTAAGTCTGCGGTTGACCACGCTGTCTGGGGGATGGCTTGGCTCGGGCGCCGAAGACGGTCGTGCCAAGCTGCGAAATGCGCCGGGTAGGCGCAAGGAACCTGTGATCCGGCGATGACCCAATGGGACTTCCCATCCCTTCGGGGATGCTCCGTCAGGAGCGGGAACCCGCCGAAGTGAAGCATCCTAGTAGGCGGAGGAAGAGAAATCAACCGAGATGCCCTCAGTAAAGGCGATCGAAGGGGGCATAGGGCAAACCGAATCCCTCCCCGTGAGGGGAGGGAGATGTGGGGTTTGGACCCCGGCACGCCCGGCCTCGCGAACCCGAAGTCTCCTGGAACGGAGCGCGAAACAGGGTGATAGCCCCGTAGGGGTATGCGAGGTGGGCGATTCGGGGGATCCGGAGTACCGTGCGTCGGAAATCGCGCGCGAAGGCGGGAGACATGTGCTTCCAACCCTAAACACGACCCGAGACCGATAGCGCACTAGTAGCGTGAGCGAAGGCTGCAAAGTACCCTTGACGGGAGGTGCAAAGAGCCTGAAACCAGACAGCTGCAGACTGATGGGGCGTGAAAGCGACGAAGCCGCAAGGTGGAGCAGCGTCCCATCTTCCGTTTAGAAAAACGGGCCAGGGAGTTCTGACCGATGGCGAGGTTAACCCCGTAGGGGGGAAGCCGGAGCGAAAGCAACAGGCCCGCAACCCGCAAGGGCGAGGGGCGTGGTGGGCTCGCCAGGAGTCATCGGTGGGATACCCGAAGCCAGTCGATCTACGCCTGGGTAGGTTGAAGCCCCCCGAAAGGGGGGTGGAGGACCGAACGGGTGCTGATGTACAAATCGCTCCGATGACCTGGGCGTAGGGGTAAAAGGCCAATCTAGACTGGGAATAGCTGGTTCCTCTCGAAACTACTCGCAGGTAGACCTCGGACGAGGTAGACGGTGGGGTAGAGCTACGGATTGGGCGTTTAGGGGGAGAAATCCCTCGGCGCTCTGTCAAACTCCGAACCTGTCGTCGCCGTAGACTCCGGGAGTGAGGGCGTGTGGGGTAAGCTCCACGTCCGCAAGGGAATGAACCCGGCCTGAGGTTAAGGCCCCTAAGCGTCGGCTCAGTGTATCAAAGAGGGTCCGCGGTCCCAAACAGCGGGGAGGTAGGCTTAGAAGCAGCCACCCTTCAAAGAAAGCGTAACAGCTCACCCGCCGAGACCACGGGCATCGAAAATGGACGGGGCTAAGCCGACCGCCGATACCTCGGGACGCCGCAAGGCGATTCGGTAGAGAGGCGTCGTGCGCGGGTGGAAGCGGGGCCGTGAGGTCCCGTGGACCGCGTTCGAACGAGAATCCTGGCAGGAGTAGGAGCAAAGTGTCGTGAGAATCGACACCGCCGCAGGGGCTAGGGTTCCTCGGCAATGTTCGTCAGCCGAGGGTTAGTCGATCCTAAGGCCGTCCTTAACCGAGGCGGTCGAAAGGGAAGCAGGTCAATATTCCTGCACTCCACCGGACCTTGCCCAGGGCCTGACGCATCGGGGCAGGTCGAGCGCGGTAGCCACCGCGTTGAAGCGTCGAATCCTCCCGAGTGCCGTAACGGCGAGACGGGGGCGAAGGCGCGATAGGGAGGGCGCAAGCTCTCTTCGGCCGCACCCCGGTGCCCGTGAAAAGGGCCTTGGGGCCATCCGGCGGATCCGTACCGAGAACCGACACAGGTGCCCCTGGGTGAGAAGCCCAAGGCGCGTCGGTGTAATCCAGGCGAGGGAACTCGGCAAATTAGCCCCGTACCTTTGGTAGAAGGGGTGCCAGTCACGTGAGTGGCTGGTCGCAGTGACTAGGGGGCTCCGACTGTTTAATAAAAACGTAGGCGGCAGCTAGCCCGAAAGGGTGTGTATTGCCGTTGAAGCCTGCCCAGTGCCGGTACCTGAAGACCGGGTTCAACCGGAGGAAGGGCCGGTAAACGGCGGGGGTAACTCTGACCCTCTTAAGGTAGCTACCAACTGCCTTAGTAAAATCCGGCTATATGCTGGGAAACCTGAGAATCCCACGCTACTGGCCTTCGGGCCAGTGACAATGCGATGGGTGCAGGCAATCAGCAGGAAAGGCCGGAAGTCGAAACAGTCGGCATCCGGAATCCTCAGAGACTATACGCCGGACATCGCATCAGCGATGATGAGATAGTCCGACCCCCATGGCGACATGGGGAGGCGATCCGAAAGGATCGCCCGCCTCCCGCATTGGAGGTCACGAAAGCAACAGACGTGAGCGTAGTACCTTGCCGCTTAATTGGCGGCTTGCATGAAGGCCCAACGAGAGCCCCACTGTC
>JBHIBO010000031.1:0-17654 GCA_046759185.1 Thermoplasmata archaeon
TGCTACTTCGATGTCGGCTCTCCCTATCCTGGTGGTGCATTAGCTGCCAAGGGTGCGGTTGTCCGCCGATTAAAAGGGATCGTGAGCTGGGTTTACACCGGCGTGAGCCAGGTGTGTTGCTTTTCGCTGGGGGTGTCATGGTGCCTGAGGGGAAGGATCCCTGAGTACGAGAGGAACGGGGACCCGGCGCCTCTAGTCGATCGGTTGTCCGGCCGGGCATTGCCGAGCAGCCACGCGCCATCTGGATAAGGGCTGAAAGCATCTAAGCCCGAAGCCACCCCCGAAACGAGGCACCTCTAAGCACATCCGTAGAACACGGGTTTGATAGGACGGCGGTGTAAGCGGGAAGCTTCGGCGACCCGTTCAGCCGGCCGTTACTAACGCGCGCAATCGCAACACCCTTGCTGGTCTGACCGTTTGACAGGTCGCGCGTGGCCGCTCGCCATCACGACGCTCAGCCTGCAAGCTTTATCCCGACGCGTCTTCCAAGACCGCCGATGAGTCAGGCGAACTGCCGCTACTGCGAAGACATCCGGGCGTACGACGCGGACTATCCCCTTCGTCCCGCCCAGCACACGGTGGATGCCTATCCACGCTGCGACCGCCACTGGCGTTACGATTGCGCCCTGTGCGGGGACGCCCACCACTTCGAGGGCACGGCCTTCTGCTCGCGAGAGGAGAAGTTCTTCTGCCGTGGCTGCGCGCCCGAGTATCGGGCCCCGCGGGAGGACTTCTGGGGGCAGACCTACCACTACCGGCTGCGCTGCCCCTGGTGCGAGGATTGGCACCCGGCGTTGGACTACGCGGAGTACCGAGGGGTCCATCCCTGGGCGACCCGCAAAGAGTGGGGGCGGGCCCGGCGGGGCATGACGGCGGAGGAGACGATCGCGGCCGAGTGGGATATCCATGCGGGTCCCGCGGACGGGCTCACGGACGAGGACCTCATGCGAGGATGGGACGCGGTGGCGGAGTGGTGGACCTCCTTTGCCAATCCGCGAGGGGATCGGAATCGAGAGTGGGTCATTGACCCCGTCCTCTTCGAGTACCTAGGTAACGTGGAAGGACTCCGGATCCTCGACGCGGGCTGCGGAGCAGGCTATCTTGCGCGCCTTCTCGCGCGGCGGGGGGCGGTCGTAACGGGCGTGGACTTCTCGCCGAAGCTGCTGGCAATGGCCCAGGAAGCGGAGATCCGGGATCCCATCGGGGTGACGTACCGGCAGGCGGACCTCGCTGACCTGGCTCCCTTCGAGGACAGGACCTTTGACGTGGCTGTCTCCAACGTGGTCCTCCAAGACGTCCGACGCTACCGGGAAGCCGTCGCGGAGATCCATCGGGTCCTACGGCCGGGCGGCCGGTTCCTCTTCAGTGTCACCCATCCCGCTTTCGACCGCCCTCCAGCACGGTGGCTGCAGGAGCCCGAGGACAGCGAGCGCGTGGAGAGGCGAAAGCTCCTGATGGACCGGTACTTCGAGCGCGTGGCCATCTACTGGTCGCCGCGGGGAAAGCCCGCCGCGCCGGGCTTCCACCGTCCTCTCCGAGACTACTTCGAGGCCCTTCACGCGGCGGGGTTTGTCGTGCTTCGCCTGGAGGAGCCGTTGCCAGGTGAGGAGGCCCTCGAGAAACACTATCGAGAGTTCGTGGACTTCTTCCAGGCCCCGAACTTCATCGTTGTGGAAGCACAGAAGCTCGCCTCTGTCGGGGAGGATCGCGCGTTCGATGAAGACTAAAGGGAGGCGGGACTACTAGGAGGGTGCGCCCCGAGGGAATCCCCCCCGTGGCCCCGCGGGAGCGGCGGCGCGAAGTCACATGTTCCGTGTGTGCGGGCGATTGGAAGCTTTGTCGTTTCGCCACCTGCCCCAAGCTGCAGGGCGTGCGGGCATGGACCAGGGAGGCCCAGCGGGGCCAAGGGACGAGTCTCTACGGGGCCACTCCACCGGCCGCGTTCGTGGGCCAGTGGGGTTACCCCCGGGTCATCATGGGTCCCTTGCTGCCCCCGACCGACGTGGATGTTTCGTTGATGGACGCCGAAGAGCGGTGGTTGGGAATGCCGCTGCGGGAAATCCTCCGACTCAGGATGTCCATGGTCCGGGGGAAGCGGCAGCAACGCGTCCAGGTCGCTGGGTGGCACGATCGGCCCTTGGAGGCGCTCCAAGAGGTCGCCATGGCCGAGAAGCCTGTCCATGCGGAGATGCAGCTTGTGAAGCGACCCAATCTAGACGTGTACTTCTCCCCGCGGGGCAAACCTGTGGGTCCCTCGGCCCCCTTTGAATCGCTCCAGCTTGCGGAGAACCCGGCGGTCCCGCAGCGTGTCGACTACATCGTCTCCGACGGCCACTTGCGAGCCGGGCCCGGTGCCTGGGACCTCTACGAACACGGCATCGGACAGAGGCACCTGGCACGCCTCCTCAGCGTGGGCCTTCTCGGCAAGACGCGGAACAGGCGCCTGGTGCCGACGGAATGGAGCATCACGGCCGTCGATGATATCGTGGGTAAACAGCTCCGGCGCCAGATCCGGGATTACCCCGAACTGGGGGAGTTCCAGCTCTACGGGGCCAAGGCGGTGGCGAATAACGTCCAGGTGTTGCTGCTCCCGGGATCGTGGATGTTCGAGGCTTTGGAGGGTTGGGAAGGCCACCCGACGGGCGTTGGATCCGACTTCGAGCGATCGTGGGGACGGAAGGACTACCCCCGAAACCTCGTAGGCGCCTACCACGCCGCCCGGCTCCCCGTCCTGGAGCACCTCGACGCCGTCCGGAGGCAGGCCATCGCCCTTGTCTTCTTGGAGGTGTATCGCGAGTGGATTCCACTGGGGGTTTGGCGGTTTCGGGAACTGGCGCGCGAGGCGTTTCGGCAGCGACGCCAACGGTTCGCGACCCTCGACGAAGCCCTGGAGGTCCTGCAAGGTCGCCTCGTGATCCCCCTCACGCGGTGGCTGCGGAGGAGTACCCTCTACCACTTCTACCTCAAGCAGCTGCGTCTGGAGGACTTCATGGACTCCTCGGCCGTGGGAAGCCATTAGTAGCCGCCTCCATGTTGCCCCGGGGAGTGGTATGGACTTCGAGGCTTATCGCGACGAGTTCCCGATCTTTGAGGAGAAGAGCTACCTGAACACCTGCTCCCTCGGCCCCCTCTCGACCCGGGCAAGGGATGCTGCAACACGGTTCTTCGACGACTGGGACGACCTGGGCGCCCACGCCTGGTATGAGCGCTGGATGGACGCTCTCGACGGCGTTCGGGGTCAGTTTGCCAGTCTCATCGGGGCGTCGCGGGAGGAAATCGCGTTGGCCCCGAACGTCTCCTCCGCCCTCTCCGTCGTTGCCAGCGCCCTCTCCTACGAGGAACGGTCGGAGATCGTGACGACGGATCTCGACTTTCCTACGATTCCTTACCAATGGAAGGTGAAGCCGGAGGCCGAGGTGAACCTCCTTGCCAGCCCGGACTCCATAACCCTCCCCCTGGAGGACTGGGAGGCTAACCTGTCGGAAGAGACCCTGGGCCTGGCGACGTGTCACGTCTTCTTCGCCACGGGGTTCCTCCAGGACGTCCCTGCCCTAGCACGTTTGGCACGGGGAGTCGGTGCCATCAGCATCGTGGATGGGTATCACGGGACGGGGCAGGTGCCCGTGGACGTCCGGGAGCTCGGGGTGGACGTGTACATTTCGGGATCGCTGAAGTGGCTCCTCGGCGGGCCGGGCCTCGCGTTCCTGTACGTCCGCAGGGAACGAGTCCCGGAGTGGACCCCCACGATAGCAGGCTGGTTCGGGAACGCGCACCAGTTCGACTTTGACCCCCGGAGCTTCACCTTTCGAGAGGATGCGCGCCGCTTCGAGCTGGGCACCCCGGCCACCGCCGTCGTGTTCAACGCCGCGGCAGGCCTCGACATGATTCAGGAGGTGGGACCCTCGCAGATCCGAGACCGTACGTTGGCCGTGGCCAACGACCTCATCGAGCGAGCGGAGGATGCAAAGCTCGATGTTCGCGCCCCGCCGTCGGAAGCACGGACCGGGATCGTGATGGTTGAGGTCCCCGACCCCGCCGGAACCGTTGAGCACCTCCTCGCGCGGAACATCATCGTAGACGCTCGAGGAAGCCGCGTCCGCATATCCCCCTACTTCTACAACACCTTCGAAGAGAACGAGGCGGTCGTTGAGGCGCTGGTGTCCGCCGCGTAGACCGGGAGCTCGCTGGCCATCTCGGGTAGGTGAGACTCAGACGCGGCTGCACGCCTATATAGCGAAGGCAGGATGGGCCACCATGGACCCGCCTCTGACCCTCTTCGTGGACATCCACGAGCCGGAGGAAATCCAGGCGCACATCGAGGAGGCTGGCATTCCCGTCGAGCGCAAGACCCTCGCTCCCGGAGACTACGTGATAGGAGAGGTGGGGATCGAGCGCAAGACCATCAACGACTTTTTCGCCTCCATCGTCAACAAGCGGCTCTGGGAGCAGGTCTACCGCCTCCGGGACACCTACCCACGGCCCCTCGTTGTGGTCGAAGGCGACCTGGCCCTCGTGGACGAGTACAGTAACCCCAAGGTCTTCTGGGGCGCCTTCTTGGCTCTCCATCTCCAGGAAGGGGTCCCCGTTCTGTTCGCACCGAACTATCTGCATACGGCCTTGCTTCTGGAGACCCTCTATCAACACCAGCGAGAGGTCCCCTCCCCGTTCAGTCTTCGCTACAAACCCAAGCAGGTCAGTCTTCCGCAGCAACAGGAGTTCGCTGTCCAGGGTCTGCCTCAGATAGGCGACACCCTGTCGAAGGCCTTGCTGGAGCGCTTTGGATCGGTTCGCGGGGTGATGGATGCCACGGAGCGGGACCTGGTTAAGGTGCCGAAGATTGGCCCGGCGAAGGCCCTACGAATCACGGAGCTGCTGGACGCCCCGTATGAGGCGGTGCAGCAGCGGATTGAAGACTAGACCGACCTTCGAGTCTGGGTGGCCGTCTACCGCCCGTTACGGCGGGCCGGGAGGGGGATCAGACGCCTCAGCTGGGCGCCCAGAGTCTCTCTCCGCTCTTCCGTCTCGGCCTCTCCTCCGTTCTCATACTTCCCTTCGAGCAGTCGGTTGAGGTAGCTGTCCACGAAGGGGACTTCCTCCACGACCCCGTTCCAGTCACGGAGGATGTCCCCGTGGTTGTGCTCGAGATCGTCGAGGGCCTGCTGCATCTGAGCGATGATGTCCTCGGGTGGATCGCCACGCATCACCGTCGCGAGGACGGCATGCTGCCCGCTCACAATGGAGATCTTCAGCTCGCCAAAGCTCATCTCGTTGAGCTCCCCCGTCTCCCCCCTGAAGGTGTCCCGCATGAACTCCTGGACCGCCCGCAGCATACCGGAGAGGATGTCGCTGTCCACGTAGGGTTTCAGGCGTCGCGTGAGGTGGCGGAGGAGGGTGCCGCTGCGATGGAGCAGGAAGACCTCTTCCAGGTAGGCGTCCCGCGTCTCCCGTGCCTTCCTCTCTCGGGCTCGCTTCCGCAGGTTCCCGAGCATCTGGTAGGTGAGGAGGGAGAGCCACACCCCTTGGATGGCAATGAAGCCAACAACGAGAACGATGATCGCATCGGCGACCTCCTGCGTGACCATCTTGTCCCTCGCGTGCGTGTCTCGAAATCGGAGCCCCGAGACGAGTGCTCGATATGCCCGATTCCCAGCCGGGTCTGCGTCTCCTGACCGGAGTATAAAGCTTGGCTCCTAACTATCAGGTAGAAAGGGGTGGGTTACGGGAGTGCAAGGGCGCCATCCCACATGCTCAGCGCCTGAGGAGCCCTGCAACAGTCGGGTCCTGATCTTCCTCGTCCCGGTCGACCACAGGGTCCTCCGCCGGTTCGTTTCCGAAGGGCCAGATTTCGCGAAAGCGGTTGAGAAGTCCCCGAATGGGGCCGAGCGAGAGGCCTTCCTCGGCCCACAGATGCTTCAGAAGGTCCTGAATGCCTTGGACGCGGGACATCTCTCCAGCCCAGTCCGCCAGGACCTCTCCATAATCCAAGTCAATCTGCTCAGAAACCAGGGCGAGCCGAGTTCCCAGCCCGGTATGGTCGTCACCCCGGAAGACGGCGGCGACCCAATGGTGGAGGCCCCGCTCGATCAGGATGCTGTGATGGCCGAACTCGATGCGCCGCATGGGGGACTTGTCATGACTGGAGAAGGCATCCGTGACGAAATCCTGCACCGTCTTCAGCATCGCGGCCAGGACATCTCTGTCCTTGTCCGGGGTTAGGGTGCGAGATAGGTGTGCGACCAAGACGCCCCTGGCATCAGTGACGAACACCTCTTCGATGCTGAAGACCCGATCGCGACGCCGAATGAGGAGGAAGACAAGAGGGCCGCTTCCAGCGGCGAGGGCGACGGCCAACCACAAGAGCCAGGCGGGGACGAGTTCCCCGGTCACCTCGACCGTAAGAGCGTTGCTGACCGCCGTCGCAGGAGGAGTTCCCTCGTCATCGGTGTACTCCATCGAGAAGCGAAGGGACTCAGCCCGAGCGCCCCCACCGGCCTGCAACTCGATCCCCAGCGTAAGAACCTCCCCCGCGGGGACGGAAGCGAGGCGCCACGAAACTTCTCCATCCATCAGTGCCACGGGGAAGGTCCCGTTGTCCGCGACATACCGGAAGCCGGAGGGGAGGCTGAGGTTAAGCCATCCGGTGCCCGAGCCCCCTCCTACATTCTGGATCGAGACGTTGACCTGGAACGTGGAGCCCGCTCCCAGCCGCTGGGTTGCCCCTTCGAGGCCGAGGCTCACGCTCGGTGCGAGCAGGCGTACGGTCCCGACCAGTTGCTCGTCCGACAGGGCGTTGCCATTCCCGTCCGTGGCCTCCCAAGTCACCTGGAGACCCATGAGAAGGCCATCCTGGAGGCCTCGCAGTACTCGGAGTCGGGCGGTAAGGGCGTGAGGACCTGGGGTCACGTCCGCCAAGAGGAGGTTGAATCCGTCGGAAGTGTTGGTCACGGAGGAGGGCGGGGTGAGGGAAACCAGCTCGAAGTGGCCACCGAGGGACCAGTTCAGCCACGCAAATCGGGCGTTTCCCGCTCCCGTGTTGTTGTGGTGAACGATCGCTTCGATCTCATCCCCGCGCTCCGCCTGGTTGGGGGCAAGCAGGAAGACAGGGGAGAAGACGGGAGCCTGGACCACCACCGTGGCGAGAGCCTCGACAGGGGGAACGGTTCCGCCGTCGCTATCCTCTCCGTCGGCCCGCACGCTGGATGCTACGGTGGCCTGGTCCGGCGTCCCGAGATTGATGCGGACAGTCCATTGGACACTGCTCGAGGCACCGGAGGGCAGGGAAGGAATCGACCAGCTGACGGTCCGGGTCACCCCATCGTATGTGCCCAAGGGGGTCGAACTGATGTAGGTGGCGTTCGCGTCCACCGTTCCTTCGATGAGCACGTTCAGGGCGGGACCTGAGCCGAGGTTACGGACCGTTGCATTCAGTGTCAGGCTGTCCCCGGGATCGGCTGACGAGGCGCTTGCGGAGATGTCCAAATCCAGGATCACGTCAAGAAAGTTGACCCGCACTGTGACGTGATCTAAGCGCGCTCCCGAGGAGTTCGTCCCCAGGCGCAGGCGGAGGTTGGTGTCATTCAGCGTGGCGGCATCCCAGGCCCAGGCGGAAGTGAAGTTCAACCACTCGACGATGTCGTCGTCGACCGACCTGTTGGTCGCGGTCTGATTCACGGCCCACGCTAGCCCCCCATTCCAGGAGACCGTAATGTTCAGGATCGGGGCGTTGGAGGTCCGAAACCATTCCACGCCAACCTCCACCGATCTGACCGTGTCGCTAGGCGCAAGGCCGAGGCCGAAGCGGGACCAAGCTGTGTCGCTTGGAGTGTCTGGGATCAGGAGCCCAGGCGCCTCGAACTCGATCCAGGTGAGCCGAAATTGACGCGATTGGGACCCAGGAGTGAACGTCACATCCAGCCGTACCCGCAGGTCCGAGTAATTCCCGATCAGGTCCGCTTGGGCAACGCTCAGAGTCTGACTGTGGCTGACGTATGCCGTTGATCGGATGTCGGCATGGTCCCAACTGGCGATGAGAATAGCTCCCTCCCTCAGCTCGACCCTCACATCCAGCTGGGCGTTCCCCCCGAGGGGGCCGGCATTTCGGAACCGATACCTGAGGATGTGGCCGTCCGAAGCCTGGGGATCCTGGATGTCGGTGAGGTTGAACTCGGCGTCGTCCCCATCGTCCGGGTTGACGCCTGTTTGCGAGTACGTGGCATCGTCATCCGGCGATGTTTCATCAAGCTCGTCGAACTGGACGGTGTCGCCGCCGGAATCCGTCCAGTTGACGGCGAACACGTCGGCGTTGGGTCGGGCGAACTGGACTGGCTCCCGGGTCGCATTGGCGTAGGCATAGGCGTCATCGGAGACGAAGGCGTTGCCACACGATGTCCAGTTGTTCCCCACGGCCTGGCAGGCTAGGGGAGCGCCCTGGGCTTGGGCTCCCACGGCAAGCCCCAGGGGCGGCGCGACGCCGTAGAGGGGCGACGCCAAGCCTAGCGCTAGCAAGAGCACCGAGGCGAGCATCGTGAGACGAGAGATCTGGGGGCGCCTCGCGGAGGCCATGCGCTTCTTCGACTTCTACAGCCTAGGGAAATACCCTCCCCCACCGTTATCATGACCAAGGTCCCAAGACCGTGAATGACCTCCTGCACGAACGGGCAGGAGGTCTGTCGACCTCGATAACAGCCTCGTCATCTTTATAATGAGATAGACGCCAGCTTCTTCGTCTGATGCCCATCGCCTCCCCTCTCTTCAACCTCCAGCCGAACTCCAAGAAGGAGGCCGACGAGTGGATTCTCGTCCTCATCGGCGCGCTTCGTAAGAAGTCCGACGAAGGCGAGTGGAGCCTGCGCATCGTCCATAACGACGGGGAGGAGCTCGCGTTCGAATGCAGTCCTCCGCTGTCTAACGAGGACGTGTCGGAGATTTTCGTTCGCTACCACGTGGCGAAGATGACGGCGAATGCCGAAGATATCAGGGAGTGATCCATGACAACGCTGGAGGAACCCCGGATCAAGCTGAAAGTCTGCCTGGTGGGTGAGCCCGCCGTCGGGAAGACGTCCCTGATCCGCCGTTTCGTCTACGACGACTTCACGGACGACTACACCGTCACGCTCGGAACCCGCATCACGAAGAAGGAACTCCGCCTGCCACTGTCCGACGGGGGCGCCCCTGAAGGGGTGACTCTGGTGATTTGGGACATCATGGGTCAGGAGGGCATCCGGGAGCTCTTGAAGGAGGCGTTCTTCCAAGGCGCCCAGGGCATCCTCATGGTCAGCGATGTGACGCGGCCCGGGACCCTCGCCCTTCTCGAGGGATGGAGAGATTCAGTCGCTGAGATCGCGGGAACCCTCCCGTCCTACCTCCTAGCAAGCAAGGTCGACCTGGTCGATGAAACCTCAAGCATGGAGGCGGACCTGGAGGCGGCCTGTCAGCGTTGGAACGCCTCGTGGGGGTTCAGCAGCGCCAAGACCGGACAGGGTGTTGACGAGGCCTTCGAGGGACTCGCGCGTCTCGTCCTCGATGGACACCGACGCCGCACGGTGGCTCAGTAGGTCAGCTTCGTCGGAGACTCTGCCTTTCCAGGCAGAACATCATCCCTTACCGTGCCTTTGGGGCGACGGCCGTCTCTGCGAGGATGTTCTCAAGGACCTTCTCGCCGAGCGAGTAGAACACGGGCTCGACGTTCTCCCCCGTCTTTGCGCTGGTGAAATAGAAGGGAGAGTCAAACGCAGAGGCATACTCGTCCACTTCTCGCTCGCCCACGAGCATGACCGCCTCGTCCCGAAGGTCGGACTTGTTGATGGCGTAGACGACGGGCACCGCACCCGTGACCTGGAAGACCGACTCGACCCATTCGTCCAGTGCCCGAAGGGTGGACTGACGGAGCAGATCGCAGACCGCGATGATGCCCTGTGTCCCCAGGAAGAAGGCCTCTCGCAGGAGATCGCGAACCTGCTTCTCCCCCATGATGTCCCAGATGAGCATGTCCATGTGTACAACACCCTCCCCACCGGGGGGCTGCATCTGGAGTTCCTTCTTGGAGATCTTGGCGCCGAGGGTGGTGATGTAGCCGTCGTCGAACTCGTCCAAGACGTATCGCCGAACCAGGCTCGTCTTACCCACAGCTGCCTCGCCGATGAGGCAGATCTTGACCTTCAGACGCTCGCCGGCTTCCATGGGAAACCCCCGTCCCTCTCCTCTCCCAGACTCCCCATTATTAACCTGTCGAGCCCATTCTCAGATGGCGAGCCCACCCCGCCAGAAGCCAGACTGGTTCGCGAGCTTGGGAAGGATGGAGAAAGTTTCTTATGCCCGGCATGCGAGCTGGACACATGGGCCGCATCGGACGCGGGTGGCAATTGAGCAAGGTCAGCTTTGGCCTCCTACGCCAGGACAAGGAGCTCCTGCTGTTCCCCTTGCTCTCCCTCCTGATCTCCGGGCTCGCCTGGGGCTTCCTGTTGGCGAGCATCTTCTTCCTAGACATCCCTTTTTTCAACCAATTTGCAGGCCAACCCATCCTATTCTTCGGCCTGATGCTCCTTCTCTACTTCGTGACCGCCTTCGTGGCCGTGTACTTTCAGGCGGCCGTGGTGGGCTCTGCTATGATTCGACTGAGAGGTGGGAAGCCGACCATCGGGGATGCCTTCCGGCAGGCCAACAAGCACATCGGGAAGCTCTTCCTTTGGGCCCTGCTGACCGCCACCATCGGGCTCATCCTCCGGGCGATCCGGCGACAGGCCGGCTTCATCGGCACCATCATCGCGGGGGCCCTTGGGGTGACCTGGGCGTTGGCGACCTACATGGCGGTTCCCATCATCGTGACCGAGGGGCTCGGCCCGTGGGCCGCGCTCAAGCGGTCAGCCTCCCTCTTCCGGCAGGCGTGGGGCGAGACCATCGTTGGCGGCTTGGGGGTTGGCGTCGTGCTGGTCCTGCTGGGCTTCGTTGGTCTCCTTCCTCTCCTCATCGGGTTCCTGCTCGGCACATCCACGACCCTCCTCATCGGGGCCGGCGTCGCCGTGGGCTACTGGTTCGTTCTCTTCCTGGTCTGGGGGGCGGCTTGGCCTGCCCTCTCGGCGGTCCTGTATCAGTACGCCACCGAGGGAGGCCACGTTCCCGGACTCGTCGAGAACATCCTCCCCCCTGTGGTCACGGCCTAGACGGTTAGGACGACCGCAGAAGACGGAGGACGTCCTCCCAGCTAGCATTCGTCTTGAAGCCCTTCGGGTCAAAGGACGTGCGACGGCCCTCGAAGCCCCCTCCTGCCAGACGCCGCAAGGTCTCCGCCAAGGACGGGGGGGAAACGCGAAGGTGATGGGCGACTTCATCCGTCGTGTAGAAGAGGGGCGGCGCTTCGGCTTCTTCACGCCAGATCTCGAGGAGGCGGTCAACCAGGGGGGGCATGTACTCGGGCGGGCTCATCCTTCCCAGGAGGGAGGCGTCGTGGAGGGGACCAACCCACAGGGGACCGGCCTCCCCCGCAGATCCCACGAGCCGCTCCTTCTTGTCAGGGAAATCGACGTAGCCAAGCTGTCCGAGAGCCGCATCGGCCCGCCGGGCCCCTAGCCTCACATGAAAGTAAAGTCTGTAGAAGTGCCCCCGCCACATGGACAGCAGGGGCCTGGCAGCCATCTCCAGGCGGGCGGCGGATCGAACCACGAAGCCGGCGAGGATGCGGACCCCTACCTCATGGCGGATCGGCCCCGCCACCGGGCGGGCGTCGTAGCGTCGGCGGCACGTCTTGGGATAGGTGCCTGCGAGGGGGGCGGTGTCCGTCGCGGTTATGGCCAGGTAGCCCTCGGGACGCAGGGCGCGAAGGGCGTTCTCCACAAAGGGGGCGGGGCTCCCGAAAGGGTCGACGTCCACATAGTCGAAGCGTTCGGTGGCGAGGAGGGCATTCAGATCCTCGCAGAGCACCCGGGCCTCGGTGAGTCCATTTCTCTCTACATTGCGATGGATGAGCTCGCAGGACTCCTGCCTCCAGTCGTTGAGAGTGACGTCCAAGGGCCCGGGAACCTCTAGGGCGAACCGAATGCCTTGGATCCCCGTGGAGGCCAGCCCGTCCAAAACCCGGCCCACACGCTCGGCGACCGCCATCAGGAACAGGACGGAGACGTGCCTGGGGGTCGACATCGCCGCGTTGTAGAAGGGAGCACCTGCGACCTTCCCGGGCCCCTTCCGGGTGTGGTCCGAAGGAACGAGGACATCCGCCCTGCCCTCTTGAACCGGAATCAGATCCGCGACGGAGGTTACCTTTCCCATTCGCCCTTGAGCAACCCCACGATCTTGTACGGGAGGAGGTTCCGGTTCACCGGGGTCACCTCCAGAATGCGCACGTCGTCACGCCGGCGGATGTCCTGCAGGAGAGGGTTTCGCGACTTCTTGTGAAGGGTCAGGATGACCGGCTTCTCCGAGTCCAACGCGTCCTTCACGGCCTCGACGAACTCCTCGGACTCCATCTCCATCTTCCCGACCTCATCCACAACGACGATGTCCGCCCCCTCCGTCGCCCGTCGCACGGCAGCAACTCCAATGCCGTTCAGGGCCTCAATGTCCACACCGTGGGGACCCACCATGACCTTGGACTGAATCTCCGGTGAGGCGAGCACCTCCCGCTCTTTCGTCACCCAATCGGTGACCCAAAAACCCTGACGCCGGCCGTCCTTGAAGATGGGCTCCGTCACCATGCCCCCGACCTGCCCGCCGGCGTCCTCGAGCATCTCAATGACTTTCAGGAGTGCGTAGGTCTTTCCAGCATTGGGCAGCCCAGTGATGCCAATCTTGAGGCTCGTGACCATGGATGCGCGACCCCGGGAAGGCGTTTCGGCCTATTAAACACGTCTGAGGGGCCCGCCTAGCCACCAGCTGGCCCTGGGTCGGACTTTCGCCGGATAGTCTGAATCCGCATCAACGGATATTGGAGCTCTTCTTCGTAGCGAAGCGCGGCCGTAGCCACGGCGTCCCGGTATCGGATGCGCAGTTCGACCTCGAGCATCTCGCCCCTCAGCGATCGGTAGGGGAACGCTCCCTCGACCCCTCCACCCTCCGGGTCGATGCGAACACGAATGGCATCCACGAAGGGCTGCAGGCGCGTCCCCTCCTCGATGGCTCGGGCCAGGCTTTCGGCATTCTCGGATGAAACGGGGGATCCCACGAATTGGTGGTAGATGGAACCCAGCTTGATCCCGGCCTCGAAGGCAGCTCGTTCCGCGTCCGTGCACCCAAAGTAGTCCGCCGCTGGGTCCTCCATCCGACCCCCGAGTTCCATCGGCAGGGGGCCTAAGAGGCTTTGCGGCCCGATCACGCTTCCAGGTGCTCCGCGATCTCCTCCAGGCTTCGGAGGATGATGAACTCCTCACCCGCATGCTTCCCCTTCCGGTCGATGAGCATCGGCGTCATCCCCACCTGCGAAGACCCTCGCGCATCGGCCTCGATGTGGTCGCCCACGTGGATGGCCTGCTCGGGCTGGACATTCATGGCCTTCAGAGCGGCGCGAAAAATCCTGGGATCGGGCTTCTCGGCCCCGACCGCGTAGGAGTAGGTAACCGATTCGAAGTGGGGTCCCAAGCCCAGTCCTTCCACCTTCCCGGGCAAATCGTGGGAAGCGTTGGAGATGATGCCGAGTCGATAGCCCGCATCTCGAAGCCATCGGAGGGTTGGCATGACGTCCTCGAAAAGGTGGACCCCGACCTCCTCGAAGAGGCGCCCCACTGTGTCCAAGATGGCTTCGTCGGGGGGAAGGCCCAAACGTCGGAGGAGGGCCGCGTCGTAGCGGCGGAAGAACGCTACATCCTCATTGGGGGGAGGGAAGGACGGCTGGAACTCCGCCTCGGTCCGGTTGAAGGCCCGAATGATGTCGCTTCGGCTGACTTCGGGGCCCCGGACACCCGACTTCTCGACGATCTTATCGGCAGGCACGTGGTAGCCGTGTGCATCCAACGCTCGGGCCCAGATCTCGATGGCCCCGGGCTCGATGAAGCCCAGGGTCCCCCCAAAGTCGAAGAACACAACCTCGTACGGTCGGGCGCCCATGGCGGCCCCGGATACGGGTCCCGGCCATAACCTTTCCCCGCGGTGATGGCGCGTCGACCCCACAGTCACGAGAACCTTATCTGTCGTCCGCGGTTGCGCGGGGTATGGCCCACAAGTTCGACCCTGAGCACCTCGAGAGGCTGCAGGATCCGGAACGGGTCGAATGGCAAGACCCCGTCGCCATCCTCGGGACGTTCGGCGTAGGCGAGGGGATGGTCCTCGCCGACATCGGCGCGGGGCCGGGATTCTTCTCCCTTCCCGCGGCCCGCATGGTCGGTGGGAAGGGCCGCGTCTTCGCCATCGACGTCCAGGAGCCCATGCTCTGGGCGCTGCAGCAGCGGCTTGTAGAAGAGCGTGTCGACAACGTGCTCCCGGTGTTCTCGCGCGAGGACCTCATCCCCCTGCCCTCCGCCTCGGTTGACTTCGCGCTGCTGGTGAATGCGCTCCATGAGCTCGAGGGGAACGCGACCCTCCGGGAGATTCGTCGGGTGCTTCGGGAGGACGGAGGCTTTGGGGTCGTGGACTGGAAAAAGGAGCCAATGGAGCACGGGCCTCCCGTGGAACACCGCGTTTCCTTGGACGACGCTCGGTCGCTCCTCAGCCAGAACGGTTTCTCCGGGAAGGAGGTCGAGGTGGGTCCCTTCCACTATGGGCTCCATCTCGCCCGGCTCGAAAAGGGTTAATCCGCCGAGGTCGTCTCTGGGGCGTCCATGAAGCTGATTGGGGTCCTGGGAGGAGGGGAACCCGGGGAGGAGTACCTGGTCGTCGCGGAGGAGGTGGGATACCGCATCGCCCAGGGCGGGGCGGCGGTGATCTGTGGAGGCCTCTCCGGCGTCATGGAGGCCGCCTGCAAGGGGGCGAAGCGAGCAAGCGGCGTGACCGTGGGGGTCCTGCCCTCGATCCGGAAGCGCGACGCCAATCCCTACGTCGACATCGTCATCGCCACGGGGATGAGCACCGCGCGCAACGTCATCATCGTTCGTTCGGCCGACGCCCTCATCGCCATCGACGGGAGCTACGGGACCCTCTCGGAGATCTCACATGCCTTCGAGCAAGGGAAGCCCGTCGTGGCCCTGGGAAGCTGGGAGATGGGAACCCTCGGCATCCCTCCTGAGCTCTACCAAACGGCTGAGGACCCGGAGGAGGCCGTGAGGATGGCCCTCGAACTGGCCGCCAATGCGGACGACTCTCCCATTCCGTTCCGAGGGTCGTCGTAGCCGGCCCGCGCACGGGTTAACGCTTCTCCACATCCTCCCCGCCGGCGAGGACCTCTTGAACCCCGCTGTAGAGGTCCTCCATCCCGTAGGGGATCTCCGAAGAGATGGGGGTGAGGCGTCGGTACACGCCGATGTTCTCCAACGCCTTGAGAAACTCCGCGTCCAGAACCTGTTTGGGACTCGCTCCCTCCTCGACGAGGGCATCGTAGAGGCTGTACGGGTCGGTAGACCACTTGAGGACGGTCTGGAGATCTTCCTCCGAGAGAATGTCGGCCTTGGACAGGATGTTGAGGAACGGGAGGGCATGGCGGAACTGGGCCGTGGCGCTGAGCAACAGGGAACTCACCAGGCCGGAAGGGCTCTTCACGAGGATGGGGTCCGAGAGGTAGAGAAGGAACCCCTCGTCGCGGCCAAAGGCCTCGATGACGACGCGGCTGGATTCGCGAAACGTGAAGAGCTCCATCTGGCCGGGGGTGTCCACCAGGATGAAATCGGTCTCGAAGCCCTCCAACACCTGGCCCACCTCCTTGACGTGGGCTGCGATCAGGTCCGCCGCGACGATTTGGGCGCCGTTGGGACCCAGCTCGTACTCCTCTATGATCTCGGACAGGCGGATCCAGTCACGAATGTCCACGTCCGCGTCGTAGGGCATGGCCTCGACACCCGGGTCGAGGTTGAGCGTGATCGCGTCGTAGCCCTGCAGGACCGCCCAAGCGCGGTAGGCCTCCACCAGGGTGCTCTTCCCGCTGCCCGCGGTCCCCACCACGTACAAGATGGGTGTGACCACGGCATGCGAGAGGCTCGGGGTGATAAAAAGCGTGGGGGACGGGCCTGAAGGGACTGTCGGGGCCGTGGGAGGCCCTTTCGAACCCTTGACCAATCGGTGTCTCCGGAGAGACCTAAGAGCCGACCGCTCTGCCTGGCTGAGCTACAGGCCCGTCGGGAGACCATGAGCAGCGGGTTGGCTTAAAGATATTGAGGGAGGGCCCTGGGAGCCTTTATAGAAGGCCTCACCCTGGTTCACCGCGTGGAAGCAGGGGATCTGGGGGAACCACGCCTCGAGTACCGCCCCCTTCCAGCCAGCCCTCTCCTCATCGCCCTCCTCATCTTGACGATCGTCGTGACCGCCATCGGCCTTCCCGTGGCGAGCCTCACCCGCCTTCCCCTGGAACTGTGGTGGTTGTGGATCGCGCCACCCCTCGCTGTCGGCGGCATCATCCTCCTCGCCCGACAGAGCCCCCTTCTTCTCTACGAGAAGGGTCTGGTGGTTCCCCTCCCGCTCTGGCGTCGCTTGGGACGGGCCCGCAGAGCTTATCGCTACGAGGAGGTCGTGAACCTCTACCCGCGTCTCTACTACGTCTCCGGTGCCGTTCTCTCGCCCTTCGCGGCGTCCGCGGGCACCGTGGAGCATCTGGGGTTGGCTCTCGAACTTCAAGACGGCCGCGAGGTGACCCTGAAATTCACACCCGGCATCCCGGAATTTGCCCGAGGGGAAGACAAGGGCTACGCGATGGTGGTGGAGGTGCTCCGAGAGGTGTTCCGAGACATGGGGAACCCGTGGGTCTCCAAGGTGCCCCCCTACGAGGCCGAAGAGATCGACGCCATGAAGCGACAAGCGGCCCGACCCCTCCTCCCCTTTTGGCTCATTGTCCTCGCCTTCTTCGCCCCCGTCGTCCTTCTCCCGGGTATCTTCTTCTTCCTCTTGGCCCTTGGGAGTCCCATCGAGCTGCCGCAGTTGGCCCTGATCCTCCTCGTGGGCCTTTCCCCGCCGGCCGCAATGCTGCTAACCTCTTGGAGGCGGAGCAAGCGACGCCACTTCTGCCTCAAGGAAATCTCCAAGTACAACGAGGCGAGGCGGGTCTCCCAGCGGGCCTAGGTCGTCCATTCATGGCGGCCGACACCTCCGCCACCTGGGTCTGCCTGCAAGGTGATGAGGAGGACGTAATGCCGACCCGTCTCGACTTGGATCGTCAAGAAGTCGCCGACATCTAGCGTGCCGTCGTCATTGGCGTCGGTGTAGGACATGGGTCCGACGGGAATGGACGGACGGAGGGGTCCCTCATGCCGGAGGCCGTCCTCCAACAAGAGAAGCCCGAATTCTTGGAAGGATCTGGGAAAGGAGGCCGTGGCAACGGTGACGGTGGTCACGTCGGCGGCGGTCTCCCCCGCAAGCGTATAAAAGGGGTCCCTGGGCTGCGCTTCAAGCTGGAGGAGGATGGGCAGGAAGACGACGCCGAGCACGACAGCCAGGCCAATCGAGGCGATCGCTGAAACGAGCATCAGGCGTTTGGCCTGGGGGGACGGGGGCCGTCTTCGACGCGCGTGCCCTCCTTCAGCCTCGGACATGCTGCCTACTCCACGTAGATGGCCGGTCGCCACGGGGCCGCCTGATTGGCTCTGGAGAGG
>JBHIBO010000032.1:0-16321 GCA_046759185.1 Thermoplasmata archaeon
GGGGTCGCCGTACTCCCAGCGAGCGTACTGCCGGAGGTCTTCGGATCTACGTGAGTTGCCGTCTCGCGTCTCTGCCACCAGTGCGGACCACATCTTTGCCACCTTAGTCTGAGAAAGGTCACGGGGGAGAACAGCCTTGAGCCGGCCCGCGAAGCCGTCATATGACGGGAGTACCCCTATATCGTTGGTTCCCATGGGACCCTCATGGGCCTGTGGGAGATCTCCCTCCGCACGCAGTACGATTATCCCTTCATCGGCCTGTCGGGCAAATACCCCGGCCTCCCCATCTCCATGTGGTGCATTTGGGGTCGAGAGCTCCTCCAGGTTCCCACGCGTGACCCCGAGGTGTTGGCCTCCATTGAGGACGACATCCGAAGCTTCGGCCGCGTGGTCGACCGGTGGATGGAGGAGGAGAGCACGCGGATCTTCATGCTCCGCTGCACCTGTGACGACACGGACAGCCCGTGGTACATCTGGGACGCGCATGAGATGGTGGAGGAACCCCCGGCGCTCTACAGGGACGGCTGGGGCTACTTCCGCGTCATCGGGTTTGACGAGGCACACGCCCGGAGCCTCTTTCAAGATATGCAGAGCCGCGGCCCCACAGAGCTGATTCGTAAGCGGGAACTCCCCCTCACGGTCCTCCCCTCCAGCATTTGGGTCAACAGCCTCTTCTCGGACCTGACCGGGAAGCAGATCGACGCCGTGGTGAAGGCGCACCGGCACGGCTACTACGTCAGCCCCCGGCAGACGAAAACGGAGAACATCGCTGCGGGCCTCGGCGTCAGTCGCTCCACCTTCGAGGAACACCTGCGGAAGGCCGAGAACCGCATCATCGCCTCGCTGATTCCCTACCTCCAGCTCTACGCCTACGGGGAGCGTCCCAGCGCCGAGGGTGGGTAGAGGTTCTTCCGGGGACACACCGAACAACGGGGTTCCGCTAGTAGAGGTCCTCCACGTCCTCCTCCAGCTTCGTCAGTTTGTCCTCCACCGCACGACGCAGGAGGAAGAAGGGGATGGACCCGGCGTAGATGATGGCGTCGTGGAAGAAGGCGTGGGAGAACTTGTCTCCCATCCGCTCCTCCACCTCCTCCCGGAGCTCCTTGATGAGGTGCTTCCCCAGGAGGTAGCTCAGCTGGTAGGTGGGGTACTGCGTGTACCGCTTCGCCTCCGCCAAGGCAGAGGGCTCCGCCATCCCCGTCTCCTTCACCAACATCTTGACCGCCTCTTCGACACTCATCCGACCTGCGTGGAGGTCCACGTCGATGATGATGCGCACGGCCCGCCAGATGATATCCTGGAGCTGGACAAACCGACTCTCTGGCCCCTCCATGAAGCCCACTTCCCGCATGAGGTCCTCGCAATAGTGGGCCCACCCCTCCACCATCTCGGCCGTCCCAGTCCCACCGGTTAGCGAGCGGATGAGCGAGGGATGGAGGTTCGCCGCGGAGAGCTGCAGGTGATGTCCGGGATAGCCCTCGTGGACCGCCGTGTTGCGGATGGAGGCGTAGTTGTGCTCCTTGAGGAGCTCCTCCCCGTTGGAGGGCGGCGTGACGATGTAGATCCCCTCCTGCACCTCATCGAACCGGGCGGGAGAGAAGTAGGCGGCGAAGGGAAGGATGGGGCGGAGGAAGAGTGGGGTCTCCTCCACCACGAGACGCTCGGCGGGGGGCAGCGTCGCCACATGGTGGTCGCGAACGAAGGCCTGGGCCTCCGCGTTGACCGTACGTACCTCCTTCAGGACGCCAGCGAAGTCCGCGGGATGGTCGCCGTGGATGCGCTCCGAAACCTCTTCCACCGACGCCTTGGGGTCGATTGCGGCAGCGACCTCCTTGAGTTCGCCTTTCGCCTCCTTCATGTACTGGACGCCCAGGGCGTGGATTTCCGTCGGCGTCCGATTCAGGCCTCGAATCTTCACCAGCCGGGCAAACTTCTCCTCCCCCAGGGTGTAATCCTCCTTCGAATGGGGGAGGACGTCCTCCTCCAGCCACGATCCGTGGGCCTTGAGGGCTTCCTCCGTCCCTGTCCGGGCCTCGTGGTAGGCGTTCTGTTCGTCCTTCGAAGCCTCCTTCTTGGCCACCTGGGCGATGGCCTCCAAGAAGGCGGGGAAGTGCTGGGCCGACTCGATGGCCATCTCGATCCAGAGTTTCACGGGATGGGACAGGCGGGTCTCAATCTGGTCCAGGTACCGTGGCCCCGCTTGGAGGCGGGCCGTAATGCTCTCGAGCCTCGTGGGAAACGGGGCGTAGGTGCGGGCGAACAAGGGAAAGAGGCCCTCACCTAGGCCCTCCGCTCCCTCAGGCCGCTGCTCCCAGGACCGCCCCTCTTCGAGGTGAAAGGCGCTCATGTCCAAGATGTAGAGGCCCACGTCTCGGTCGAGGCGCCTCCCGCCACTCAGGTCTTCCGGATCCACCGCGGCGAATCTGTCACGGTACTTGTGGGCGAGCTGGATGTTCTCCTCGTAGAACGCCCGAGAGTTCTCCGAGATTCGGGTGTCGAACTCGTGGAGACCCAGGACCGTTCCGAGTTCCGGAAACCGGTCGACATAGAATTGGAAAAACTCCTCCGCGAGCCGGTCAAACGCCTCATCCGACATGGCGATTCCGAGCAGGCGCAGGGCCATAAGGGTGTCGGATGGGGCCGGACCGACGAGCCGGGAAAGCTTATCCGACGCGTCGAAATAGACGGCAGGATGCGCCTCGCGGAGCTCGAGATCGACCCCGGTGTACGGCGAATCATCGAGGCCCAGGGCATCACCGACTTGTACCCGCCCCAGGAGGCGGCCATCGGGCCAGCCCTGGCGGGGCAGAACCTCGTCCTGGCCATCCCAACGGCCAGCGGGAAGAGCCTGGTTGCCTACTTGGCCCTTCTCAAGTCCGTATTGAACGGGGGGAAAGCCCTCTACATCGTCCCCCTCCGGGCCTTAGCCGCGGAGAAGTACGAAGACCTGAAGCCCTTCGAGGAACTGGGCATCCGCGTCGCCCTCTCCATGGGCGACTATGACTCCGACGAGCCGACGCTGGTCAGCTACGATGTCATCATCGCAACCTCCGAGAAGGCCGACTCTCTCCTCCGCCACCGCACGCATTGGCTGAAGCAACTGTCGGTGGTAGTCGCGGACGAGGTTCACTTGATCAACGATGTCGGACGCGGCCCGACATTAGAGGTCACTCTGGCGAAATTGAGGCAGGTCAACCCTCGGGCGCAGGTGATCGCGCTCTCGGCCACCATTGCGAACTCCGCGGAGCTTGCCCGATGGCTGGAGGCGAGTCATGTCACCAGTGAGTGGAGACCAGTCCCCCTCAGGGAGGGGGTCTTCTTCGACGGGGGAATTACCTTCGCCGACCTCTCCCACCGTCTTCTTGACCCGGATGGGGAAGATATCCCTTCCCTGGTCCGAGACACACTTCGAGATGGCGGCCAGGCGCTCGTATTTGTCAATACCCGGAGGTCGACCGAGACGCTCGCGCGGAAGCTACGGCCGACCACGAAACCCTACCTCTCATCAGAAGAGGTTGGGCTCTTGTCGAGAACTGCGGAATCGATGGAAGGTCGGCAAGAAGAACCCACCTCCCTGGGAGGCCGGCTCGCCGTGGACTTGAAGGCGGGCACCGCGTTTCACCATGCTGGCCTGACCAATCGACAGCGCAAGGTCGTTGAGGACCTCTTTCGCAGTCACACCCTCAAGACAATCGTCGCGACCCCGACCCTCTGCCTGCACCCTGACACGATGATCACGACCACGCGGGGTCCCGTCAAGATCGCTGGTCTCCGCAAAGGCGATCAGGTACTCACGCACCGCGGACGGTTTAGGACGGTCCTCGGGACGACACGACGTTGGTTCAGAGGAAGTCTTGTGAAGGTGAAGGCGGACGGCATGCTTCCCGTTCTGATGAGCCCAGAGCATCAGGTCCTGGCGAATACCCGATACCGCCATGGCTATCACGGCAAGAAGGGGACCCAGCACCGCTTCGTCCGAGGCGAGCCACAGTGGGTTGAGGCGAGAAATCTCGGGGTTCGGGCACAGGGGTCCGGGCGGTCAGAGGAGGTTCAGTCTCCTGTTGAGGTGCCATCCGTCAGCATGGATGGGGGAACCGTCACCGTTCAGATCCACGAGGAGGATGTTCTGGGGAAGAACCAGTTCGGCGTTCCCACAGGCCTGGCAAGGCCCGTTCCAGAGAGTGTCGGCCTGGACGAGTCGACGGCCGAGTTCTTCGGGCTATACGTCGCAGAAGGATTTACCGGTAGAAACGGCGTGGTCGGCTTCGGCATCGCCACCTACGAGAATGAGCTGACCGAATTCCTCTCCAGCCACATGCGCGATGTCTTCCACTGCGTGCCAGGTGTTCATGATGAAACGCGCCACCGCAGGAGGGTCTACTGCTGCTCCCGAGTCCTCGCAGGCTTCCTCGACAGAGAGTTCGGGCGAGGGGCCCCAAACAGGCACTTCCCCGAAGATTGGCTCCAGGCCCCGCTAGATGTACTTCGGGGACTCATTCGAGGAGCATGGCGGGGGAACGGGTCCACTGATCCCGAACGTTCTGCCGTATCTCGATACGCCACTGTCTCTTCACGCCTGGCTGAACAGCTCGGGCGCATGCTCAGACGGCTTGGCTACATGGCCTCCACGCGTGTTAGCCAGCCGATGGGGACGGGCAGACACCCGCAGTATCACCTCGCCCTCTCAGGGAAGCAGGGGCGTCGATTCCTGACGGACGTGATGGGGCTCGCCCCCCATTCCCTCTACAGAGGAAACCGGTCCTACAACACCAAGAATCTCGTGGACGGCTCATTCCGATCTCCCATCCGTCAACTCAAGGAGGTCCCATACGAAGGCTACCTCTACAACCTTCATGTTGAAGGCGATGAGAGCTACGCCTGTTCCTTCGCCTTTGCAGTTCACAATTCCGCTGGGATCAACCTTCCAGCCCGTCGCGTGGTTATCCGGGATGTCCGCCGTTACGAGCCGAACTACGGCTACGATTTCATTCCCATCCTCGAAATCAAGCAGATGTCCGGCCGGGCGGGCCGACCCCAGTACGACGAGTTCGGCGAGGCCATCCTCCTTGCCCGGTACGAAGAGGATATCGCCGAGCTCATGGACAACTACATCCTCGCAGGACCCGAGGCCATCGAGTCGAAGTTGGGAAGTGAACCGGCCCTCCGTATGCACCTCCTGGCCGCCATCGCGACGGGCCACGTTCAGACAGAGGTGGAACTGCGTGCCTTCATGGAGCGAACCTTTTACGCCTATCAACGGGACGTCGCCCTGATGGAGGAGGGGATCGAGCGCGTCCTCGGTTTCCTGGAGGAGGAGGCGATGATCAGCAGGGAAGAGACGCTGAAGCCGGCCCTCTTTGGTCGGCGGACCTCGGACCTCTACGTGGATCCCCTTTCCGCCGTCCGGCTTCGTGATGCCTTGAAGTCGGAGAGGAAGGGAGACAACTTCGCCTACCTCCACGCCGTCGCCTCGACCCCTGACATGCCCACCTTGTACCTCGGACGCAAGGATTACGCGTGGGTAGAGGAGAAGGCAGCCACGGAGGAATATCTCATCGAATCGCAAGACGAGGACTTCCTCCTCGCCGAGGTCAAGACGGCCAGCCTGTTGGAGGACTGGATGGAGGAGGTTCCCGAGGACGATATCACGAAGAAGTTCCGGGTGGGGCCGGGGGACATACGCCGAATGGTGCAGATGGCCGAATGGCTCCTCTACGCCATGCACGAGCTGGGCCGCCTCTTCAACAAGAAGCGTCTACGGCCGCTGTCCCGGCTCATGGCCCGCATGGGGTACGGCGTAAGAGAGGAGCTCCTCGACCTCGTGAGCCTGCGGGGCGTGGGGCGCGTCCGGGCCCGTGCCCTCTTCGAGCGGGGAATCAAGACGAAGGAGGACCTCCGGACCATGGAGATCAGTGCCATCGCCCGCATCCCAACCATCGGTCCCGGCATCGCGAAGAGTATCTTCGCGCAGCTGGGGAGGAAAGAGGAGGTCGTCGAAGACGAAAAGAGAGAGGGGCAATACGGCCTCTACGACTTTGGTTGACTGTTTCCGTTCATGTCTCTGGCGAGAGGTATGAAAGTTTGATCAGAAGATCATCAGGCGGAACCCCGAATCGAACAGCGATCAGGGAGTACGTCGTGCTGTCCAGTCTGGCAGCCGTGGTTGGAGTCGCGAGCGGAATCGCAGCCATAGGCTTCCGATACCTCATATGGCTCTCCCTCTCCCTCTTTTACAATGGCGCGGTCCCGATCGGCCAACCATGGATCGACCCGACAATCTTCAACCTCGATGCTGATGCATTCCTCCCGCCCACCCTCGGGTTCGGGTATCTCCTCCTCCTCCTGATCCTCCCGTTAGGTGGTCTCCTCGTCGGGATCATCGCGATGTACGGAGCGCCCGAGGTCCGGGGGGCCGGGACGCCCCAGGTGATGGAAGCTGCCGGGTTCCGGGCCGGAATCATGAGATTTCGGGTGGTCCTGCTTAAGTCGTTGGCTTCCGCGCTCACAATCGGCTCCGGAGGCTCCGCGGGCCGTGAGGGACCCATCGTTCAGATTGGAGCCGCATCAGGCTCCTCCCTCGCTCAGGCTCTTAAATTGGAGCAGGCTCCTCGGAAGATCCTCCTGGCTTGCGGGACCGCGGGCGCGATTGCCGCCACGTTCAACGCCCCCATCGCAGGCGTTCTGTTCGCCGTGGAACTCGTCCTCCTTGAGTTCCGAACTCGCTCCTTTATCCCTCTCGTGATCTCCGCCGTTTTCGCCACTGCCGTGGCCGGCTTGTTCCTTCCGTCGGGCCCGCAGCTGCCGGCGCAATACAGCTTCATATCCCCTTTGGAACTGACTCTCTTCATTCTCCTTGGCCTGATAGCGGGCTTGGTGGCGATTCTCTGGATTCGCGTTCGCTACACGATAGAGGACGCGTTCGCAAGAATCCGCCTGTCGCCCTTGCTAAGACCCGCCGTCGGGGGAGCCCTTTTCGCGGTCATCGCCTTGTTCGTTCCCCGTTTGATGGGCGTTGGCTACGCCACCGTGAGTGAGACGGTGGGAGGCGAGCTGCAGCTGGGAATCTTCATCTTCGCCATGTTGGCCTTCCTGAAGATGGTGGCCACCGGTCTCACACTCGGAACCGGGGGGAGCGGTGGAGAATTTGCCCCGTCCCTCTTCATCGGAGCTACAATGGGCGCGGCCGTCGGTCTCGGGTTCGGGGCCCTCTTTCCTGGCATTACCAATCCCGTTGGCGCCTACGCCCTCGTTGGAATGGGGGCCCTCTTCGCGGGCGCGAGCAGAGCCACGCTTACCTCCATCGTCATTGTCTTCGAGCTGACCGGAGACTTCGGGTTCATCCTGCCATTGATGCTGGCCTGCGTCGTGGCCGATGGAGTCAGCATTCTCCTTCAAAGAGAGACCATCTATACGGGCGCCCTCGTCAGGAAGGGGATCGTCTTCGAGCACGACATCGAACTGAATGTTCTCAGGACAATGCTCGTGAGAGATGCCATGGTTACAGACGTGGCAACCGTAACCGAGGAGGCGACCATCGGTGACGTCGCCCAAGCGATCGCCTCCACGGGGCACCAGGGATTTCCCGTCCTGGACAAGGATGCTCATCTCGTGGGGATCATTACCCACTCCGACGTCCGGAGGGCTTTACGCTCCGGGGACGAGAACCAGTCGTGTCGAGATGCCGAGACCAAGGAGCTGACCGTGGTGCACGCGGGGGACACCCTAGAGCACGCACTCGAAAGAATGGCCCTGGCCGAGGTCGGACACCTTCCTGTGGTCTCGGAGGACGCACCCCATCTCCTCGTCGGCATTCTATCGCGCGGGGACATTGTCAAGGCCTACCGAAGGAAAGCCTTGGAGGAGCATCGACTCTGAGGCGATGTGGAGGGAGAAGGCCTGCGCGGACTCCGCTCCCTCGCTGCCTAACCGCGCTTGCGTTCGAATTCGCGGCGAACATCCCTTGGGAAGCACGCCCGTTCGGCCCGCGTCGAACGCGCATGTAGGAAACGCACCCCGGTCCCTCGCAGCCCATCGATGCCGCGAAGGGGACCTGGTAGCCCCGAGACGCGAGCCGCTCCTCGTGGTCTGGTGAAACGGGGCCCATGCGACATGATCCCCGGCCCAAGAACTCTCGTTCTACGGATCGGCACTGCATGTGCGTGCAGAGCGGCTCCGAACCGCGCGATCCCCTTCAGGGCTCCTCCACGAACTCGCGGACGAAGGCGTCGTGCGCTTCGATCTCTAGGATCTTTCTGTTATAGCGACGCAGGCGAAAGATGGCCTGACCTATGAGATACACACCCACGCCGACAAGAAAGGCAGACAGCACCAGAACCGGTAGGAGAAGGTGCAAGACGTCCACCGCATTGTAGAACCCGGATGTGGCGATAAGGGCGGTCACGATGGAGAGGGGTAGGGCGAACACAGTAAGCCCTGTGCGTAGAGTTGCGAGGCTGGTTCTCTTGCCCGCAAGGACCACGCGAATCAGATCCAGGGGGGGAGCTTCCTCGGTCAGGTTCCCTGTCACGTCGTGAGCGCTCTGGAGCGTCATTCCCAACGCACTGACACACTCCGAGCTAATAAGGACTGTCTCCGTCCCGGGACGGCTGCCGTGAACCGGGCCAGCCGCAGGCCTAGGTGGTTCCCATTTCGGGTTGGTCGGGTTCGTGGTCGGGCTCTGGGACTCCCTACCGATTGGCGGAAGCGAGCTGTGGCAGAACTTCGCCCGGTAGAGGGCGACACACGTGATTGGACGGGTTCAGGTCTCCCTCGCCACTGCCGAGCGATGGATCGGTGAAAGGGCGCGGCGCCCCATGCCAACGCAGGTCTGAACATGCTGGAGGTACTACAGGAGAAACGTTGAGGCAAGGGGGACCTCTCTCCGTCAGGAACCAAACGGTCCTACGTCGGAAGATGTAAGGAACAACGTTCTGATCCGGCTCCGAACGCAGTCCTCTTTGGGCCAATGTTCCTTGCTGGGGCCCCGCCACGCGGGCCAAGGGGACCTTCAGGATTTCGGCCATGTCCTTCCGGAGACCTCCCATCGGGAAACCCTTGGACAACCTGCGCTAAGTGGGGCACGAACCTACCCGGGCTCGCAGGGTCTATCGGGCACTGGGGCGAGCGGGAGCCACATTCCGTTCGCTCTGCTCTGGCGAGTACCTCCTCAACAGCCAGGCGCAGTTTCGTGTGGTGGGAGGCATTTCATCGCTCGAACCCTGAGAATCGTTGTCGTGCTTCCCAGCATTCGTTTCAAGGGAAGGTCTAATTGGCCGCCGGCTATCGAGCAGGTTAACGAAAGAGGTCGAGGAAGAGCGGCATGGGGTGTTTCGTCCTTGGGGCACGCGGCGAAGTCCGTGACGTCCAACAGTTCATCCGCCGCCTGAGACAGGTGGCCCAGGATTTGGGCCTAGAGGGGCAGGCCTTCGACGCAGACCTCGTGTTCGGGGCCGAACATCTCCTCGTGGCCTGGGACCACGCGGAGCGTGCCTTCTCCCGAGGCTCCAACGTGGCGTCGGATCGGATGGTGGAGGTCCTCCTCTTTGCCGCGGGGGAACGGCAGATCGCGAAGGCCCTGGAGAAAATGGGGGTGAAGGAAGGACAAGACCACATGGTCCTTCTCCTGGCAGGTGAGGGAGACCCGGACCGGCTTCTGACGAAACTCGGGCTGGAGCGGGACGACCGCCTCCTTGAAGGGCGGGTTGATATGCTCCCGGCCTTTGGTTTCACGAAGGAGGAGATGGCGACGGTGGACACCGATCGGGTCTTCGACCTCGTGCTGGAGCGCGTCGCCCTTGTGGGGCTCCTGCGTTGAGGGCGCCCCCCTCGGCTTTAAGGGATTGTGCCCCTTGTGAACATCGGACATGTGGCCAGGGCCACTCCACTACGATCCACTCGTTCCAGTGAAGATTCGATGCCCCACCTGTGGGCAGCGCTTGGAATTCATCCCTGAGTCGGGCCGTTGCTACCGTTGCGACGGGGAGCTGGGCCCCGGAGCCAGCCGAGGGACAGAGAGGATGCGGTGGCTCTGGAGGCTCCTGTTCGTAATCGGCCTGCTCATCGCTCTCTTCCTCGGGATTGGGTTCCTTCTCACACCCCTTCTCTCCCCCTGAGGCTACCGCCGGGCAAGGCGCGCTTGGACGGCGGCGCTGCGAAGCTCTCGAAGGGCGTCTCCGGCGATCCACCGAGCGGCGCGCGCGTCGAGACCGCGAACCCTCTCGGCGGCCACGATGGCCCGCCGGTTCAGGTTCCGATTGCGCTTCCCAATCTGGCGAAGGGCCCAATTCACGGCCTTCTTCACGAAATTTCGGTCGTCGACGGACGCCCGCACAATCAGAGGTAGGAAAGGGAGAAAGGCCGCATCCTCAGCCTTCTTGTCGTGAGCGGCGATCCATGCCATGAGGGCGAACCCCGCCCGCTTGACGAACTCCTTATTGCGGCCGCTCCAGGAGACGGCCTTTCTGTAGGCGTAAGGGGTCTTGTCGAAGAGGTTCCCGCAGACCTGGTCGCACACGTCCCATGAGTCGAAATCCCCGACCCACGCCTCCATCTGTCCCTCGGTGACGTGGGCAGGGTCGTCGACCATGGAGGCCAGGATGCGGGCCTCATGAATGCGCGTCTCCCAGAGTTCCAGGGCGAGGTCGTGATCCCGACCGACCTCCTTGGCGAGGCGCCGCAGCTTGGGGATCCGAATCCCTAGGGCCCGGTCGGTCGCGATGCCGAACCGAGCCATCCCCGCCCGTCCCTCGGGATCCGCCAGGTCGTTGAGCCGCTGCAGGACCTCCTTCCGTTCCATCGTCCCACCACCGTTTCCGAAGGTCTTTAAGCGTCCCTCCCTCGTAGGGCCATCCCTGGGGAGGTCCAGAAGCTGCCTGGCACTGACCGGTCATCGCTGGAGACGGTTCTGACCCTGGGGTGGCGGGTCAACGCTGACATCCTGGCCAGGATGCTCGAATTCGGGTTCGGACGCGCGTTGTTGGCCGGGCGCTGGGTCCCGAACGGACCACGAATCCTCTACGCGGCCCCAGCCTGATGTCGACCTTTTCAAACTCATCTGCACTAATGATAGGCTTAATGGGCGCCACGTTCACGTCGTACCCTCCGCGTTGTACCTTCACCGGGCATCTGAGGTAAACCTGTCGCGTCCTTCGAGGAACTGATGGAGTGCGGAGGGCAGGATTTGAACCTGCGAACCACTAAGGACAGCCTCCTAAGGGCTGCGCCGTTGACCAGGCTTGGCTACCTCCGCGACCCCGAAGTATGCGACCCAACCCTTTTGCCTTTCCCCGCCTCACAGCTATATACGAAACCTACTTCTGCGAAGCCGAGGAGGGGTGGACGTGGTCGCACCCGGCACGGCGAAGAGGTCGTACGCCTACGAACCTCCTGTCAACGAGGAGAAGCTGCGGGAGCAGTACGTCTACTACCTCTATCGCGGCAAGGAGGAGGCGGAGAGGGAGCCGTGGTTCCCCGGCAACCTCTTCGATGTGAAGCTGGGGGAGGAGAGCCTGGGCGAGGCCCAGGTCATCTTGGTCGAGGCCCAGCGCTTGGAGGACCTGACGCAGTATGACTCTCTGCTCACGGGCTTCGGGGAAGACGTGACGGAACTCCAAGACGCGGTTCGATCGTGGCTCGGCTTCCGGGGTGAGGCCAAGAAAGAGGGCTTCTTCAAGGTCCTCTATCGTTGGATCTAACTGGGGGCACCTTGGGTTCATGGGGCTGAGGTACGTGAACGGCGATATGCTCGCACGAGCAGGACGGTGCCTGCCACTGCAAACGCCGGTGTGACAACCTCGAGCCAGAGGACCGAATCAATCCCAATGAGGCAGTCTGAGAACAGGGTGGGGACGACGTTCCAACCTGCAGAGGCGTCTCCCCCGAAGGCCGGTCCGCCGCAGTTCATCCCGCTCCCCAGATGAGCGCCCCGCCACGAGCCGGTCCCTGAGACATTCACGCTTGCGACATCCTGGCTGTCCATCCATACCATGTAGCCCGAGGAGTTGGCCTGCCCAGTCAGCTCGATGAAGTAGCGACCCCCGTCGCCCGGCCCGAAACGTGTCAGGCGAAACTCGATTCGCAACAGGGTGTATCGAAGGATGACCTGACCGGATCCGCTGACGTCTTCCAGGGCCCCATAGGGTGTCTCCGAGGGTGACCCAGTAACCCCCTGGCCAGTGATCTCCACGCGCATCGGGACCGTCGGCCGGGGCACTAGAACTCTCCAAGTGCCGGCCTCGGAGGGGGTAATGAAGACCCTGTAGTGATTCTCGATGAAGTGCAAGCCTGCGCCCACAAAGATGATACCGCCGATGACAAGAAGGACAATCGCAGCAAGGGTCCGGGGTACCTCGGAGGGCCTCCTCATGTCCGGACGGCCGGCGTCCATCTAAGCGGGAGTCGCCTCCTCCACCGGCTCGGCCGCCTCGGGTTGCGGGGAGGCAGGCGGTTCCATCGACTCGGCGATGAGTTCCGCCAGGTCCAGGACCCGAATGGGGATGTTGGCCCTCCGGGCGACGTCCTTCATGTGGGCCTCGGCGTGGGGACACGTGGTCGCGAGGACGTCGGACCCCGTCGCCCGGGCCTCCTCCAACCGCCGTCGGGCGATGTTGCGCGCCTCGCGCTTCCACACCAGGTTGAAGCCCCCGGCCGCGCCGCTACACAGGGTGTCGTCTCGGGTGCGCCGCATCTCCGTGAACTTGGCCTTGGAGACAAACTTGATGGCCGTCCGGGGTGCCTCGTAATTACCGGCGTTCCGTCCCATCTGGCAGGCGTCGTGCAGGGTGACGGCTTCCTCCCAGGTCTTGTTGAGTTTCAGCCGCTTATCCTTCACCAGGCGCTCCACGTACTGGGAGATGTGGTAGACGGAGAACGGCGGGTTGCCCACCCCCTTCTCCCGGTAGTCCCTCCAGAAGGCTCGATAGCACTCGGCGCAGGCCGTCACCAGGGTCCTGACGCCGGTCTTGGCCACGGCCTCGATGTTGTGGGGCCCCAGCTCCCGGACGACGTAGCGCACGTAGCCCATACGCATGAGCGGCCCGCCGCTGCACCACTCCTCCTGACCGAGGATGTTGTACCGCACTCCCGCCGCGTTCAGGATCTTCACCACCGCGCGGGCCAATTCCTGTTGGCGATAGCTCGCCGCGCACCCGGCCCAGTAGATGACTTCGGGGCGATCCGAAAGCTGGGCATCCTCGGGCAACCACGCCGCTCGTTGCGCGTGGAGCTCCCCGTAGATGTTCCGCTCCTGGACGACGTTCGCCACCTGCTCCTGGTGCTCGGGGTAGTTGGCAACGCCCCGGTCCAGCGTCCATTCCTTGATCTCGTCCCAGGTGCGGGAAAACGGGATGTCCACCGGGCAGACGACCTGGCAGTGGCCACAGGATGTACACCGGTACGCCGCCTCCGCGAAGGACGCGTCAATGCGCGTCTTCCGCCGCAGAAGGCGGTCCAACGGCCCCTTCATGTAGTGGGAGCGCAGGTAGTACATCTTCCCGCGCGGGGTGATGGATTCCCAACCCATCTCCTGGAACGGCGGGCACACGGGGGCGCAGTAGCCGCACTGGAGGCATGCGAAGAAGTCGTCCTCCCAATCGGCAATCCGCGGCGTACAATGCCTCCCAGAGGTCGGGGACCCGGCTTCCAAAAGGTGGCTCGGTTATCAACCTTGGGGCTAACACCGAAGGAGATCCAGTAGGCCTACATGCCCCAACCAAGCATCCGCTTGGCCGTCTCCGACATCTTCTCGGGGTTCCACGGAGGCTCCCAGACCACCTCGACCTCGGCCTCCTTCAGGTCCTCGAGCTTCAGGAGCTTGCGCTGCACATCTTCAGAAATCGCGGTGTGCATCGGGCACCCCGGAGCTGTCAGCGTCATGGTCACCTTGACCTTGTCGCCGGCGACGTCGACGTTGTAGATGAGGCCCAAATCCACGAGGTTGATGGGAATCTCGGGATCGTAGCACTTCTTGAGGACGTCCATGACTTCCTGTTCAGATGGCATAACGGCGTGAAGATGGACCGCGGCGGCCTTTAACCTTTCCCCACGGCTTCCCCTGCATGCCCTAGTACGTGGCGTTTTCCCGCCAGGCTGGCAAGAGCCGACGGCCCAGCTCTCGAAGCACCGCTTCTTCATTTGGGCTCGAGCTGTGCAGGTAGATCTCCTGGAAACCGAGTTTGGCGTACCCCTCCAAGGGCCCGATCAAGTCCTCGATGTCCGTGACCACTTCCCAGGTCTTGAGCAACGCATCCACCTCGACGTTTCTGCCCATCCGTTCCAGCTCGCGAGGATCATAGACCTCGGAGGCGAAGATGCGAGGCACCTCGGTGGCTCCCCATCGACGAATCGAGGCAAGGGCGCGATCGTAGTTGGGGTCGAAGGAGAACTTGAACTCGAGCAGCAGGCGGAGGGTGGCGGGGTCGCGGCCCTCCGCTTCCGCACCGTGTCGCAGGGCGGGGAACAGGACCTCCCCGTAGCGGCTCCTGTCCATGGGCACCGTGAGGAGACCGTCCGCGAGGCGTCCTGCAAGTTCGGCGGCCTTGGGTCCCGAGGCCGCGACGTTGATGGGGATGGGCTGGGCCGGTCGCACGTAGAGGTTGGCCCCTCGGAGGCGATAGTGTCGTCCCTCAAAGTCGGAAAAGTTCTCGGACCAGAGGAGACGCATGAGCCGCATGGCCTCCTCCATCCTTTCAAGCCGCTCCTTGAAGGGGGGCCACGTGAAACCGAGAGGCACCTCGTTCATCGCTTCTCCCGTCCCGACCCCGACGGCCACCCGCCCCGGGTGGAGATGATCGAGGCTGGCAAAGTCCTGGGCGAGGATCGCCGGATGGTACCGAAAGATCGGCGCGGTGACCCCGGTGCCGATGGACATGGCCTTCGTCCGCTCGAGGGCGGTGGCGAGCCACACAAGGGTGGAACCTGAGCTGGCCTCGGTGTGAAACCAGGGGTGGAAGTGGTCGCTGGAGATGGCTCGGGAGAATCCCGCCTCCTCGGCGGCCTGTAGGAGGGAGAGCAACCTGTCCGGTGGATGTTGTTCCTGCGCTGCCCAGTAGCCCAGTTCGGCCGTCACGAAGCTTCCACCAACGCCACTTCTACCAAGGGGCTTCCCGCCACCCAAGCCTCGAGCTGACGACTTGCGCCCAGCTTCGCCAGAATCCGAGACAGCACGCCCCGCCTCTCGGTCAGGTCCACGATGGGCGTGGCCGTGGCCTGAAGGTCCGCCCGGACGCCCCCCTTGAGGTGGAAGGTGAATTCCCGGTGGTGCAAGAGGTTTGCGTACCAGCCCCGGCGTCCCGGGGTGCCTGTGATGTACAGGCGTCCGTCAACTCGGTGAAACCAGATTTCGATGCGTCGCGGCCGGCCGGTCCGGCGTCCGATCGTCGTGATGTCGATGGTCCGATCCCGTTCCAGGGCGCGTTTCACATCCACGTTCACCGCACGGTCCCCCACGACCATCGCGCTCATCCAGGCGGCCAAGGCCCGCCTATTCCTCCACCAGGGTGCTGACGATGGGCGTCTCCGCCTGGGGATTCACGTGGTAGAAGAAGGCATCGTCGATGGCAATGTCCTCCATGTGGAGGCAGTTCACCGGGCACACGTCCACGCACTGGGCACACCCGATGCAGCGGGAGTAGTCGATGTCCGGGATGGGGACGGGCTTCTCCTTCCGCACGTTGGGGCCCGGGACCATGTCGATGCAGAGGGTTGGGCATTCGCGAGCGCATCGGAGGCAGCCGATGCAGACGTCCACCTGCAGGATGGGGTTCTCTGCCATCCGGTTGAAGAGGACCTTCTCCTTGTCGCTGCTCTCCGGGGGCTTCATGAGCTCCTCGGCGTGGTAGTAGAGGTCCTCCCGGCTGTAGTCCGCCAGCTCGAGGGTGTCGATGAAGCCGTAGGCGTCCGTGGGGCAGAACTCCTCGCAGTCCCCGCAGAAAAGGCAGTGGCCCACGTCCACGGCCGGCCGCCGGACTTGCTTCTTGATGGTATCCATCTCGGACCGAAGCGGGCCGGGCTGGTAGTCCGCCCCGACGTTCACGAACTCGAAGTAGATGCACTCATTGGGGCACACCTTCCGACAGATCTCGCACCCGATGCACTTGTCCCAATCGATCTCGTGCTGGTTTCGCACGTTCTCTGGGAAGGTGGGCTGCTCGTAGGGGTAGAGGACCGTGTTGGGTCGGCGGAAGAAGGTGGAGCGGAAGAACTGCTTGAGCGTGTACATCATGGGCCGCAGGAAGAGCTTCGTGATGGAAGCGCTGTCAGCCCTTGATTTTCGGGTCTTGGACTTGGGGGACTTCGTAGGTCATCTCTCCCTGGTCCCACTGGC
>JBHIBO010000033.1:0-15218 GCA_046759185.1 Thermoplasmata archaeon
CCCAGGGCGGGACCCAGGGGCGGACCGGCCGTGGCCTTACCGCCCTCCACGAGGACGTCGACGGTCTCCACCTAACTCGTCTCCTTCTCCAGCACCCGGACGTTGTCGCCGCGGACCGTGACGGGGATGGGGACCATGGCCTCGAAGAGCTCCACCGTGATCTCCTCCTTGGCCTCGTCGATGTGCATGACCCGGGCCTTCTCCCCCTTGAAGGGGCCGGAGATGAGCTCCACGATGTTCCCCTCCATGATCCCGGAGACGAGGGGTTTGGGCTCCAGGAAGTGGTCGATCTCATCGAGGCTCGTGTCCCCTCGCACGAGGCCCCGGGCCCGGCGGATGCCCTTGACCATCTGCTGGAGCTTCTCCGCGTTCATGACCTCCACGAAGACGTACCCCCGCATGGTGGTCGGGGAGAGGATGGAGTAGACCCCCACATCGCTCGACTTCGCCCGGGAGGCGATGGAGTCCGCCACCGCCTTCTCGTAGCCGATGGACGTCTTCACGGCCATGACGGCCTGCTTCGTGCCGGTGGAGAGGGTGATGGCATCGGAAACAGCAGGGTCCTCCTGGGAGGTGAGCGTGACGATGACGTTGAGCCGGTCCCCGTATTGGGCCCCCCGCGGGGCGGTCACGGAGAGGGTGATGTCCTTGGAGGTCCCTCGCTTGAGGCTCACCTCCTTCTCGTAGACGCCCGTGAAGGTGAGGTCCCACACCTTCGGCTCGACGCCGGTGACGTTGATGATCCAATCCGAAGGCTCCGAGACATCCGAACCGGCCACGAGGTCCACCTTCAGGGTGGTCACCTCGTCTCGGTTCCCCTCGTTCATCAGGATGAGGGGGTAATCGACGTCCACGCCGGCCGTGACGATGGCCTTCGGCTCCCCCTCCCGGAGGGCGATGCGAAGCCCGTGCTTCACGATGACGGGCTCTTCCTTCGCCTCGGACGGCGCCTCCTCCGGTCGGAAATCGTCGAAAAGACCCATGCCATCCCCCCTACGGGAAGAGGCCCCCCAGGAGCTTCGGGAGCTCCGTCGCAATCAGGAAGATGCCGAAACCTACGCCTCCGAGGAGAAGGAGGCCGATGCCCGTGATCTGGAGGGTCCTGTTGAACTCGTCGGAGGTGGGCTTACGGGCCATCCGGAGGACGCGACCGTACTTCCCCCGGCCCAGCCGCTTCGCTCGCTCCTCGATGCGCTTCTGGATTTCCCATGCGCGATCTACGATGTCCATCCGTGTTGACCAGCCTAACGCACAAAGTCGACGGGGGGCGCGTGAGGCTCGGCTTCCGGGGTCCGACCCAGGATCTGCCGGCTCTTCACGCCGGTGAGGACCACCATGACCCTCAGCCTGTGCTCGAGGCTGTTATCAACCATCGCGCCCCATATAATTCTTGCGTCAGGGCTAATCCGCTCCTGGACGTACTCCGCCACGTGCTCCGCCTCGTATACGCTCATGTCCATCCCCCCCGTCACGTTGACCAAGGCGGCGGAGGCGCCGCTCACGTCGACCTCCAGGAGGGGCGAGTTGATGGCCTGTTCCACCGCCTCCTCGGCCCGTGACTCGGACTGGCTTTCGCCCATCCCCATCATGGCCACGCCTCCCTCGCCCATGACGGTTCGGATGTCGTTGAAGTCGAGGTTCACGAGACCGGGTCGCGTGACGATCTCCGAGATCCCCTTGATGGAGCGCATAAGGACCTCGTCGGCGACCTTGAAGGCGGCCGCCAAGGGCAGCCGAGGGACCAGTTCGAGGAGCCGGTCGTTGGGAATCATGATGAGGGTGTCGGCGTACGGGCGGAGCTTTTCCAATCCCCACTCCGCATTCTCCGCCCGGGTGATGCCTTCCGCCCGGAAGGGGATGGTGCAGATGGCCACCGTGAGGGCCCCCAATTGCTTGGCGACCCGGGCCACCACCGGCGCCCCGCCAGTCCCCGTCCCCCCGCCTTCCCCGCAGGTGATGAAGGCGATGTCCGCTCCTTCCATGAGGGCGCGAAGCTGGGGCTCCGACTCCCGAGCGGCCTCTTCGCCCACGTGTGGCAGGGCTCCGGCCCCCAAACCACGGGTCGTGTTGCGGCCCAGCAGGATCTTTTTGGGTGCACGGACGTGCAGAAGGTGTTGTGCATCCGTGTTGGCGGCGTAGAGATCCGCCCCCTCCACCCCTGCCTGCACGGTGCGATTGATCGTGTTGCAGCCGGCGCCGCCGATGCCGACAATCTTGATGGTGGTCCGCAGGCCTCGGAGGATCTCCTCCAAGGCGGCGTCCGCGGAGGGGGGCGTCTGGGCGAGGACGTCCTCCTGCTGGTGGAAGGCGAGGGCTTCTGCGAAGACCCCCATGTGGACTACCCCACGAAGTCGACGCCCAGCTTCTCTTTGACCTCCTGGGCGGTCTTACGGCCCAGGATCTGCTTCGACTTCACGCCGGTGGCGACGAGCATGACGCGCAGGATGTGACGAAGGACCGGGTCCACGGTGGCGCCCCAGATGATGCGGGCGTTGGGACTCACCCGTGTCTGAACTTCCTCGGCGACGCGTTCCGCCTCGGAGACACTCATGTCCTCCCCGCCCACCACGTTAACGAGCACGCCGGTGGAGGAGGTGACGTCCACCTCGAGGAGCGGAGAGTTGATGGCCTCGTCGATGGCCTCGATGGCTCGCTCTTCTCCGGTGGCCTGGCTCTCCCCGAGCCCGATCATGGCCACACCGCCGCCCTTCATGATGGTCTTGATGTCGTTGAAATCGAGGTTGACCATGCCGGGTTTCGTCACGAGTTCCGTGATGCCCTTGATGGAGCGCATGAGGACCTCATCGGCGACTTTGAAAGCCGCGTTGAGGGAAAGGCGTGGGACCAGCTCCAGCAGCCGATCGTTCGGGATGGCGATGACGGTGTCGGCGTTCTCCCGGAGCTTCTCCAACCCCCATTCCGCGTTCTCGGCGCGGATGCGGCCCTCGCCGGTGAAGGGCATGGTGACCACGGCCACAGTCAGGGCGCCCATCTCCCGGGCCACCTGAGCCACGGCCCCGATGGCCCCCGTTCCCGTGCCACCGCCGAGGCCGCAGGTGACGAACACCATATCGGACTCCGCCAGGACCGAACGCAGCTCCTCCTCCGTCTCCTTGGCGGCCTGGCTGCCCACGTGGGGGAGGGAGCCGGCACCGAGGCCCCGGGTCAGGCGCTTCCCCAGGAGGACCTTGTGGGGAGACTTCGTGTGCAGGAGGTGCTGCGCGTCCGTGTTGGCCGCGTAGAGTTCCGCGCCCGAGACCCCTTCCTCGACGACGCGGGAGATGGTGTTGCAGCCTCCGCCGCCGATACCCACGATCTTGATGCGGGTCTTGAGGGAGGCGAGGACCTCCTGGAGCTCCTCGTTGGCCTCCGCGTCATCGGAGCTGGGAATCGGGGTCGTGTAGTCCTCCGGCTCGATACCGAGAGCATCCCTTGCGAGTGATTCCATAAGCTATCCCATCCCTTTGGAGCGGCGTCAATGAGTAGGTCCGTATAAAAATCTATGGAGGGGCGACGCTAGAGGCTGACCGAGGGTTGGCAGGGGGCACGGGGAGCGACCTCGAAGCGTCCTGAGAACGCTTAAGAGGAGGGGCCGACTTGCGAGCGACGCATGGGGGAACTCGTGAAACTCTGCGACCTCGACCAGTTGGAGGAGGGCAAGATATTGTACGTCGAGATCCTCGGATGCGACTACATCGTCGTCCAACGGGCGGGGGAGGTCTACGCCCTCGACGGCACCTGTACCTACGATTGGGCCCGCCTGGACGAGGGAGTGTTGCGGGACGATGTTGTCACCTGCCCTACGGGGGGCGGACAGTTCAACATCAGGACCGGCGAGGTGGTGAAAACCCCGCCTAGCTACCCCCTACAGACCTATCCGGTCACCGTCAACGGCGAGGAGGTTCTCGCCGACGTGACGGGTTACTAGACGAACTCGATGAGGGCGGACGGGATCCGGTCCAACACGTCAGTGGCCGTCATCCCGTAGCTCAGTTCGCGGAACGCAATGTCCCCCGCGAACCCGTTTGCGAAGGCGGCGATCCGAGCGGCGTTGAAGGGCTCCACCCCCTTCCCCAGGAGGGAGCCGACGAGGCCTGCCAGGACGTCCCCTGTGCCCCCGACGGTCATGCCGGGGTTCCCCGTGATGTTCACCTTGGTCCGCTTCCCGTCGGAGACGATGTCGTGGCTTCCCTTCTGGAGGATCGTGAGCCCAAGCTTCGCGGCGAAGTCAGCCACCTGCTTCATGCGCTTCTTCTCCTCGGGAGCGAGGGTCACGCCCGACATGCGATGGAACTCCTGGAAGTGGGGGGTGATGACGCCGACCTTTCCTCGGACGCACGTGAGGTCTCCCGCGACCGCGGTAATCCCATCGGCATCCACGGAGAAAGGCCTGTCCAATTGCCGGATGAATTGCCGAACCGCCTCCAGCGTCGTCTCCTCCCGGCCGAGGCCAGGTCCGATGACGACAGCATCCATCTCCTGGGCCAGGCGGAGGAGTGTGGGGACATCCTCCGGCACCAGCACTTCTTCTCCGAGGCGGTGAACGATAAGCGTGGGGCTGAAGGCGGCCACAACCGGGGCACTCCATGTGGGCGTCGCCACGTGAACGACGTCCGTCCCAATCCGATACGCCGCCATGGCGGACAGGGAGGGTGCCCCTGTGAAGGGCCCCCCAGCCACCACGAGGACGCGGCCGCTCGCCCCTTTGTGTGCGTCCAGCTCGGGCTTCGGGTAGTAGAGAAGTTCCCCTGGTCCGATGAGTCGCTCCATCTCTTCCGTGATCCCGATGTCGATGACGACGACCTCCCCGCTCGCTTTCGCCTCCATGCCTTCCTTGACCTGGTGAAGAGCCGCGGTGACCTGAGGGGCGACGACACGGTCCGAGCCGAGACCGCTGGGCATATCGATGGCGAGGATGGGCTTCCCCGAGGCGTTCATCGCCTCCACCACGCTGCGATAAGGCTCGCGGAGGGAGCCTTGGATACCCGTTCCCATGAGCCCGTCCACGAGGACATCGGCCTCCTTCACCAATGCGGCCGGGTCTAGGGGGGGCTCGACCAACCGGACCTCGGGAGGCAATCGTCGGTGATTCACCTTCGCGGGACCCTTCGAGATGGCGTCAACGGCCTTCGCCAGGGCGACCGTGACCTGCGCCTTGTCCTTTAGGAGGCGCGCCGCGACGAATCCGTCCCCTGCGTTGTTACCGGACCCCGAGAGAAAGAGAACGCGAGCCCCCTCCGCTCCCATCTTCTCGAGGAGGACCTTCGCGATCCCCTCCCCCGCCCGCTCCATGAGGTCCTCGATGGAGACTCCGTGGTACTCCAGATTCCGGTCGAGGACGCGCATCTCCTGGACGGACAGCACGCCCCCGGTATTCGACGTACCGTCTTCAACATTGTGGGGGAGGGCCCACGAGGACCCCCGCGAGCCGAACCTAACAGGCGTATTCGGCGTTCAGCGGGGCCGGTTTGCCCCCATTCGAAATGGCCACGGACTCATCCCGTCGATACCCCTCGTTGCAGGCGTCTCCACAAAGGGGTCGTTCGGCAGCGCGAAGACAACAGACCAAAGCCTGGCGGTCCGTCTCGCCGTATTCCCCTTCCGGGAGTTCCGCGATCTTCACCAACAGGGAGCTCCCCCGCGCATGCGGATGCCAGCAGGCCTCCCGTTCATGCTCGGCGATGCGGCGGTGGATGTCATCCGCTTGCCCGATATCGATGAGCTTGAAAGTCCCCTCGTTCCACCGCCCGGCGATTCTCTTTCCCGCGATGACGAGGTAGAGCCCGGAGGGACCACGCGTGTCCTCCGCCTTGAGGTCTTCGTGCTGTTTCGGCTCTGACCAGGTGAGGTCGACGCGTAGACTCCGTCCCATCGAACCCCTCAAGCACATCAGGAGAGTGGGACCGGTTCATAAACCCTCATGGAAAGAGGACCCCGCTCACCACAAGCCTCATTCTCGCCGAACGGGACTCACAATGGCATAGGTTTATGAATACGCCGAAATTATTGGCAACCATGGCCATCGATCCGGACTTCATGAACACCCGGGAAATGGTCGAGCAGCACAATTGGGGTGACGATCCTCCCCACGACGTGTGGGGGCCCCTCGAGCCCCCCGAGAAGCTCGGCATTCATGGAACTCATGTGGCCGTTGACTTTGACCTCTGCATCGAGGACGGCGCATGCATCCCCGTGTGCCCGGTGGACGTCTTCGAGTGGGAGGATACCCCGGGACACCCGGAATCCGAGAAGAAGGCCGACCCCGCGCGTGAAGAGGATTGCATCGACTGCATGGCCTGCGAGGCCGTTTGTCCGACCGAAGCCATCAAGATCACCGAGGCGTGAGGCCGTACCTGGCCAAGGCCTTTTCTAGCATCGCACCTCCTTCGCCGGTAGCATGAGCGCTCCGGCGACCCGGGGCAAGGGTCTTTCGGCCGGCCTCACCTTCAACGTCTACCTCCTCGGCCTCGTGAGCCTCCTCACGGACCTGAGCAGCGAGATGGTGTTCCCCCTCATCCCTTTCTTCCTCCTCACGGAGCTGGGTGCTACCGCCTTCATCTTCGGTATTTTCGAAGGGGCGCGTGAGAGCACGGGGAGCCTCCTCAAGGTGTTCTCTGGCTACTGGTCGGATCGCATCGGCCGCCGAAAGGGCCTGGTGATCGCGGGCTACAGCGTCTCCAGCGCCATGAAGACGGCCATTCCGTTCGTGCGGGTCTGGCCCGAACTCATGGCCGTGGGGATCGCAGAACGGGTGGGGAAGGGGCTGAGGGACGCCCCGAGGGATGCCGTGTTGGCGGAAACCGCCCCCGCGGAGATCCGCGGGAAGGTCTTCGGTTTCCACCGCCTCGCGGATACCCTGGGTGCCGTCCTCGGGCCCCTGACCGCCTTCGTCCTGTTGGAAACGTTCGGGCTTCCCTTCCGAGAGATCTTCCTCTTGGCCGTCGGACCCGCCCTTGTCTCGGCCCTTCTTACGATCTTCATCCGTGAGAGGGCGAGGAAGCCCAAGGACGTGCCCTCCCTCCGGGTAGGCTTCGCGAGCCTGAGCGCGGCCCTTCGCCGGTTCATCCTCATCGCCACCGTGTTCGCCCTGGGCCACTTCTCCGTCCTCTTCCTCCTCCTCCGGGTCGTGGGTGTTGGACTGACCGAGGGGACAGGCATCCTCTTCTATCTCGCCTTCAACCTCGTCTTCGCCCTGGCCGCCTTGCCATCGGGCATCCTCTCCGACCGCCTGGGACGAACCCCTGTCATCCTCGTTGGTTACCTGGCCTTCGCCGCAATGGCCGGAGGCCTCCTCTTCTTCACCGAGGCCTGGCAACTCCTGCTCCTCTTCGTCCTGTTCGGCCTATCCTCCGCCTTCGTCAACGCCGTGGAGAGGGCTTTCGTGGCCGATCTAGCGCCCCCCAACCTCCGGGCCACCGCCCTGGGGACGTACCACACCCTAACGGGGATCGCCCGATTCCCCGCTAGTGCCGTAGGGGGGTTTCTGTGGCTGTTCACCCCCACGGCGACCTTCCTCTACGGCCTGGTCTTCGCCCTCCTGGCGTCCGTCCTCCTGGGATTCTTCATGAGGCGTCAAGCCAGGGCGACACGGGCGACAGAAACCCTATAGGAACCGTCTCCTTTCTCTCCGTATGGGAGAGGAGGAGAGAGAGCAGGTCTTTCGCTTCATCGACGACCACTTTGACGACTTCGTGACCGACCTGACGGAGTTCTGCGCTGTCCCCACCGTCAGCGCACGCGGGGAGGGCTTCAAAGAGGGGGGCCGAGCCACGCGGAAGCTCCTGGAGAAGTGGGGCATCGAGGCGCGAGAGATGCCCGTGCCGAACGGTCCGAACCTGGTCGTGGGAGAGGCGGGGTCCACGGGTCCAACGTTGGCCTTGTACAACCACTACGACGTGCAGCCGGAGGAGCCCTTGGACGAATGGAAATCGGACCCCTTCGACCCCGTGATCCGGGAGGGCGTCTTCTACGCCCGGGGGTCCTCGGACACCAAGGGGAACGCGCTCTCCCAGGCGATCGCGCAGGCGGCCATCCAGGATGTCCGCGGGGATCTGCCCCTACGGCTTCGGTTCATGATCGAGGGGGAGGAGGAGGTGTCCAGTCCCCACCTTAATGCCTTCTGGAAGCGGCACCAGGACCTCTTCGAAGCCGAGGGCGCGACGATCGAGGGGGCCGGCCACACCGCGGAAGGCACCCCCGTCATGCAGCTGGGATCGAAGGGCATTCTCTACGTGGAGCTCACCGTGCGAAAGGCAGCTGTGGACCAGCACTCCTCCGTCGCCGTCTCCATCCCAAACCCGGCGTGGCGCCTCATCGCGGCCCTACGAACCCTCCGTGACGAGGACGGGAAAATCCTCATCCCGGGATTCTACGACAACGCTCATCGCCCGACAGAGGAGGAGCTGGACTATCTGAAGCGCAACCACTACGACCCCTTGGATTTCACCAAGACCTACGGGGCCGTGGAGGTCATGGGCGGGGACACCCAGTGGGCCCGGCTCCAGCACATGGTCTACGGGAATACCTGCAACATCGACGGCTTCTATGCTGGTTACATCGGGGACGGGTCGAAGACCATCAATCCGGCCTACGCCAAGGCCAAACTGGACTTCCGGTTGCTACCGGGACAGCCTCCGAACGAGGTGTTCAAAGCCATGAAGGCCCACCTGGCGGCCGGGGGGTTTGACGACGTTGAGGTGAAGAGTCACGGCACGTTCGAGCCCGCGACCACCCCCCTCTCCTCGCCTATCGGCCAAGCCCTCCTGGAGGGCTACCAGGCAGCCTACAATCAGGAGCCCAACATCTTCCCATGGTCCCTCGGCTCGTCGTCGACCTACTACTATACGTCGCTCGGGACGCCCTCTGCGGCCGGACCCGGGGTCGGGTATGCCGGGAGCAAGGCCCACGCCCCCAACGAACACATCCGTCTGAAGGATGCGCGGAGCGGCATCAAGGCCACGGCCGCGATGATGCTGGCTTTCGCGAAGACCGACTAGTCGGGCACCTGCCAGAGGGGTTCGCCCCCCGCTCGTTCGACGCAGGTAGGACAGAGATTGGGTCCCTTCCGATCCGTGTCCGCCAGCTCGTTGGAGAAGTGCATGACACAAGTCCCCTCCGGACAATGATCGAGACCCACGTTGTGACCGAGTTCGTGGAGGGCTTCTTTCAACGCACGGAAGCGGAAGAGACTGGAATCGTCGGATGAAAGCCTGTGAAAGGAAATGACGGCGGCCTGCCCGCCGACGTCGGCCTGCCCGAAGACGAAATTCAGAGGGTCGACGTAGAGGTCGACTTCCGTCACCACGAGCACGTGCTCGCCGTGGGACCACCGCGCCATCTCCAGCAGATGGGGTGCGTGGTACTGGTCTCGTTCAGGGTTGTGAGCCGCCCGAGGGACTTCGAGGGAGGGAAGGGTCGTTACCTCGACTCCGGCTCGGCGAAGGTCCGCCTCCAGGGCGTCGAGGACGTTCTCCCGAAGCTCTCCGACGGACAAGACGGAGACTTGCACGTCACCCCTTCACGACACCCATCGGCTTCAGCTTCACGACGATGTCCGAGATACCCGCGCCCTGGCAAACCTCGACCACATTGTTCACGTCCTTGTAGGCCCCCGGAGCCTCCTCCACCAGCCCCTTCCAGCTGGCCGAGTGGGCATAGATACCCTGGCGGGCGAGGTCCTGCTTGACCTGATTGGCCTGCCATTTCCGCGCGGCTGCCTTGCGGGACATGATCCGCCCCGCTCCGTGGCACGTGGAGCCAAAGGTCTGTTCCATGGCCCCTTCCGTGCCCACGAGGACGAAAGAGTGGGTTCCCATGCTGCCCGGAATCAGGACGGGCTGGCCGATGTCCTTGTAGGCGAAAGGCACCTCAGAGTGGCCAGGTGGGAACGCGCGGGTCGCCCCCTTTCGGTGCACGTAGACCTCCTTCCGACCCCCGTCGACTTGGTGCTCTTCAAGCTTGGCCATGTTGTGGGTTACGTCGTAGACAATCCGCATCCCCAAGTCCTCGGCAGACTCCCCGAGAACGGTCTCAAGCGACTCTCGCATCCAATGGGTAATAACCTGCCGGTTCGCGAAGGCAAAGTTCGCACCAGTATACATCGCGTGGAGGTAATCCTGGCCCTCTTGAGACTGGACGGGTGCGGCAGCAAGCTGGCGGTCCGGCAGTTCGATGCCGTACTTCCGGACGGCCTGCTCATGGAGTCGGATGAAGTCGGTGGCCACTTGGTGGCCATAGCCTCGAGACCCCGTATGGACCATAACACACACCTGGCCCTCGCATTCAATCCCCATCGTCTTCGCCGCTCTAGGGTTCCGGATCTCCTCCACGAACTGGATCTCGAGAAAGTGATTCCCGGCCCCGAGGGTTCCAAGCTGGGGCATGCCGCGCGCCAGTGCCTTTTGGCTGATCAGCTCAGGATCTGCCAGGTCGAATGAGCCGCCCTCCTCCAGCGCATCTAGGTCCTCCTCCCAGCCGTAGTTGTTCTCGACACCCCACCTTGCCCCGACGGACAGGACATCCTTGAGCTGGGACTGGGAGAGACGTAGCTTCCCCCGGGAACCGACGCCGCTCGGGACATTCTTGAAGAGGGTGTCGACAAGAGGGTGTAGGTCCCTCGCTACGTCCTCACGACTCAAGTCCGTCCTGACAAGGCGGACCCCGCAGTTGGAGACGACAAAGCCGTCCGCGATGAAGTTATGATGCTCGTTCGTGACGGTGAAGTCGTAGACTTGATCGACGGAGACCTCTTCGATGGAGACAATTCGATCCCAGACCATGCCAGAAGTCCCCGCCGACGCACGAAGCTTCTTCACGAACTCCTTGAAGGAGGGAAAGGGCGGCCACGTGCGAGGCCTCACCCATCGGCCGTGAAGCCGGTGGAAGAGAAAGGAAGGAGTGACGAAGTGGCCGCTCAGTTTCTCGACAATCTCAGAGCGCGAGAATCCGTCATCCCGCATTCTCCTGGCCTGCTCGCCCGCCGTCAGCTTCTGACGTCGAACCATCTCCTTCACAGTCAGGTAGTGAGCCGCCGCGTTGGCTAGGAATCGCTTATTGGCGTGGTACTCGAAATTGATTGTACAGAAGAAGCGAATCAGGTTTTCGCTGGTGCCCGCTACCGTTACCCGATATCTGTACGATAGCTCGCCTCGACCCGGGGTGCGATCGACGAGACGACCGATTCGATAGGCCCTCACCCTGAAATCGGAGAGAAGCCGCTTGATCTGTCGAGCGACTCGGAGCCCGGAGCGCTGGAAGCCTTCACGCTTCGAGAGTGAGAAGGCCGGACCCAGAAGTGTGAAATCGCGACCCGTCATGCTCCTAGGTGCTGACATCTCGGCCCCAAAGAGGGCGGAAAGAAAGAGACGCTTCTGCCACAGGGGGAGCGTAGACAGCCAGGCCGGCAACTCCCAATCCTGCTTGGCTTTGTTGCCGATGGGGAGCCCCAAGGCCCGAAGGAGGAGGTGAAGGGAACGTGCACTGACCTTGAACGATGCCTCGGGCCGTTCGAATGAGTAATCGCCGCTTGGACTCGAGACGCGGTGATGACGTAGTCGCGTGTAGACTCGGGAAGGCTTGAAACCAGCGCGCTTCACATCCTCGCGAATATCTTCCAAATCACTTTCCTCCCCCCAGAACCAGACTACAGGTCGTGCGCCCACTCGACTCGCAGATCCATCCCCGAGCACGTAACCGAAGATCTTGAGGAGGTAAGGAAACCGGGGATTACGCGGAGTCAGTGGCAAGAGGCCTTTCCTTCTTAGAAATGGCACCATCTGGGCCAGGCCCTGGGGAGAGGCGAGAGTCTGAAGATGCGTTTCCGTAACGAGCGGGACGTCGGGGGGTTCCTCGTAGTCGACCCCTTTGAAAGGGTAGATCGCGACCGGACGGTCTCCCACTTCCTTGAGCGGGAACATTCCGTCGGGGGTGAGGAATGGATGGTCCTGGGTTGCTATGACTCGCGTTCCAAGGGAGGTCTCGACTTCGTACGCCGTGTCCTCTTTAAACCTCATGTAGGCGGCGAGGTCGGTGGAGGTGGTTCGGTGACGCGGATTGACGCACGCCACCCTGGTGGTCGTCCACCTCTCCTCGAAGTCAGCGATTGGGAGTCTGTATCCGTGGTCCGTTAATATTCTCGTATTCTTATATAAACATGAAATATCGAAGCCTACGCCGCCCGGTGAAATGACGCCATCCTCGCTGTCAAAGGCTGCCACCCCCCCGATCGGGAACCCGTAGCCCCAGTGAATGTCCGGCATTGCCATGGAGGCCTTCTGGATGCCGGGCATCGTTGCAACGTTCGCCACCTGCTCCGGAGCGAAGTCCTTCACGACGTTCTCGATGAGTCTGGCGTCTGCATAGATGACGCCCGGTGCCCGCATTTCTTCCTTGTAGGACTTTGGAATCCGGTATCGAAACTCGTCCAGCTTCTCCAGTGGTCCTTTCCACTCTCTCCCCATGTCTGCTTCGTGTGCAAGAAGGCCAGTATCCTAATATCGTTTTCCGGGGGAGGGGGGGTGAATGGCGCATGCTCAGCTAGGGTAGCCCCTTAAGCCCGTTCCAAGTCATGTTCAAGGCTGAACCATGGCTCGGCGCTTCGGGATCCCTCGGCGTATCTCCCGTGCCCTCAACCGAAGGCTCCTGGGATTCGTGACAGGGTCGGGCGTCAACTCGCTCATCACGCTTGAAACGCGAGGTCGCAAGACGGGTCGGCCCCATCTAGTGGTCCTGCCCGTTTACCTCGTGAGTTCTCATCGGATGTTCGTCGTCTCGAGCTATGGTAGTCACTCCGACTGGTTGAGGAACGTCACGATATCTCCGAACATCCGCCTCATCCGCGGCGGTCAGACCCACCGTGGATCGGTGCGCACCATCACCTGGGAGGAGTTTCGTGTCGGCATGCGGGGTTCGAAGACAAGGCCCACCTCGGTCCTTCGCTGGTTGGCCCCTCTGGTGAGAACTGCCTTCATCGCTCGTGCCCGCATCTCAGGGACTGTGGTCGAGATTACAACATGATGCGGTCCGAAACGTGCCGTTACGCGAGGGGCACGTGGCCCGTCCCGCTGTCCAACCATGCCCACTGGACCCCCTTCCGATAACCCAGTTTCTCGTAGAGTCCGATGGCGGCGACGTTGGTCGAGACCACCATGAGGCCCACCTGGTCGCTCTGTTGCAGGGCCGCTCGTGTCACCGCGGAGGTGACCGTCGCCGCATATCCGCGTCTTCGGAAGTCGGGGGAGGTATAGACGCCCCCGATCAGGCTACGACCTTGAGAGATGAAGTGGGTACCAGCCGCGGCAACCAGCTGTCCCTCGAGGCGAAGGCCATACGCAAGCCCTTGCTCAGCCCACCGGCCCGACGCCATCGGCTCTTCAGTGGCGTCCCGGTACAGGCCCTTCAGGGCCTCGGCGTCCTTCTCCCCCAAACGTTCGGCATCACGCGTGTCAGTGGGGCGGAACGACCTTGCTTCGACGAACATGAAGTCCATGAGGCGACGCGCGGTGATCTCGCGTCTCGTCTCCACTGAAGCCGACAACTCTGGTACTATCAGGAAGGTACAAGGGCTGGGCGGGGCTCGAGGTAGGAGGGCATCCGCGGCCTCTCGGGTCCCCGTGACGATGACGTTGGGATATTCTCGCCCATGCCAGGAAAGGAGGTATCCGACGAAGGAATCGCCCTCCGTCGCTGCGTAGCACCGGACGCGATCCGCCTCTTCCTGCAGGTCGTATAGCGCGAAGGCGTTGCGAAGAGAATCCTCGCCGAGATACGCCCTGAAGTCGGCTGGCGGCCCGTGAACCTCCCTCACCCTCATTGAAGGCTGGAAGTGGGGCTCACATAGAAACCCCTGCTCTCCCGCTCGGGGAGTCCGCAACCGCGATTGGACCGGGCGGGGGAGGCAGAGGGAGGCAAGGGGGCGCCCTCCGTGGGATTCAATCCCCAACTCACCACGCAATCAACCGCAAGGCTGAAGGAATTCTCGGCGCAGGGTTGATTCAGGTCATTGCTGGCAGACACGTTAAGTACCCTGAGAATGGTCCACAAGCAGCAGGGCTGGGAGGAAGAGATGCATCCCTATCTCTTATCCAGGCTCGCATTCACCCTGGTCGTCTCCGGGGCTGTAGCCCTCGCCTCCTTGGGCTCCTCCGCTGGGAAGACTCTCGAGCAGGAGCCTGCAGCGATGCCCCCTCCAGACGGCCTCTTTTACCCGCGGACATACGCAGGCGAAGGTGAGGTGGGTTTCAGAGTTCACTCGGACTTCGTCCCGCGGGATTATCTCTACTATGTCGTCGTCGGGCCGGTCGTCGACACGACGATCCGGTTCAAACAGGGATTCCCATATGCGCGCGAGTATGCAGGGGACGGAGTCACGCAGCTCGAAGTCCATGGGCCCGGGGATTATGGGGTAGAGTACTCAGGTGCGGGCATGATTGCCGTCTCGACTATTCCAACTAGCTGGCAGATTTGGGGCTCCTCCCCGGAGACGCTCGCCGCGTACAGTGGCCCCCTCCCACCGGGGTGGTTCTCGTTCTTGCTCCAATCCCCTGGGCGTGGGAGCCACACGCATCTCAACGTCACGTCGACATTCGCCAGCCCTGCCGAGGTGGCTGTCTTCGCCTTGGATGATGGCCTGCAATTCCGGGGATGGACAGGCGCCGCATCCTCCAGTTGGGTGATTGCTCCGCTGACAAGTTTCGAGAACTTTGTCCTTATCTTCATCCATAACCCGACTGACACCATCATCGAGGGCTCCGTTAGCGTCCTCCCTCACACGCCGCCGTTCGCCCTGGATTACCGCGTTATTCTCCCGATGTTGGTGGCAATTGCCGCGATGTCAGCTGCCGTTTTCCTCGTCCTTCAGTGGGGACTACGGCGAGGATGGCAGGGGATTCGTCGCTAGTCCAGAAGCGTCTTGAGCGACTCGGCCTCCAATCACTGCTCGGGGAGGCAAAAGTCCACCAATCAGTACTCTCCCAACGTCCCCTGGTACCGGGCCCGCCTCTCGACCTCCTTGTAGAGGAGGTAACTGACGGGCGGCGCCAGAAGGCCAAAGAGGACCACGATGAGGATCTCCAGGTTGATGGGGAGGAGCTCGGGGAAGCCGGCCGGGAGGCCGAGCAACAGCGATCGGAAGGCGTCCACGGAGTAGGCGACGGGGAGGTAGCGGCTCACGGTGTCCACCATGACGGATGGGAGCGCCCCGAAGGGGAAGAACATGGCCG
>JBHIBO010000034.1:0-14513 GCA_046759185.1 Thermoplasmata archaeon
GAGAAGGAGGGGGGCGAGCCGAAAGGCCCTGGCCATGCAGCTGAAATTACGGGCTCCTACGCTTAAAGAGTTGCCAAATAGAGGCGACCCCGGGCCCGAAGCTTAGAGGGCACGGTGGCTCACGTCTCACCAATGGCCCTGTCTCTGCAGTGAGGATCGAGGTCCCCGCGAGTCACAACCGCCTCTGCGAATGGTGGACCCGCCGGCCAGGGCCGACCCGGTCAATCGGAACCAGGCTGCTCCATGAGGCCGAGCTGGGCCAGGACTGCCAGGTTGTCGTAGTAGACGCGCATGTCGGAGATCTTGTCCCCTGACTTCTTGCCGACTGCCATGACCCAGGCCGTGGCCTGCTTGCCGGTTGCGGGTACCGTCTGGTCCGGACTGATCTGAAGTTCCCCGGTGTTCTTGCCCGTCCACTCCATCTCATCCGCCTGCCAATCTCCGCTGGTCACCCGATTGATGACCTTGATGCTTGTGTCTGTAAAGGTCCCCCAGTTCTGGTTAAGGTGGGCCTCCACGGCCTCACGACCTTTGAGAGGCTCGGGAAGGTTGGCTTCCCAGTAATCCACGTCCTCGCTTAGGAATTCCCCGGCCTTCTTCGCATCTTGCGCAAGCAGCGCGGCGATGAATCCATCCGCCAACTCCTCGTTGCTAACCATTTTGCTCTTCCCCCTACAGGTGGGTTTGAACTATGACCTGCCGACCGCCTCGCCGAATAAACACCTTTCGTAATCGGTGGAAGATGCCACGCCTGGGGGCGCGCCGGTCGGAGCGCCACGTCATGTGGAACGGCCAGCTGAACGGAGGATCTCCCGGGCGATGACCAGACGCTGGATCTCGCTGGTCCCCTCCCCAATCTCCGTGAGCTTCGCGTCCCGGAACATCCGCTCCACGGGGAAGTCCTTGATGTAACCGTAGCCACCGTGGATCTGAACGGCCTTCGTTGTGATGCGCATCGCGGCTTCGGAGGCGTAGAGCTTCGCCATGGCTGCTTCCTTCTTGAAAGACAAGCCGGCCTGTTTTCGATGGGCCGCGCGGTATACGAGGAGACGCGCTGCCTCCAGCTGCGTAGCCATGTCGGCCAACATGAATTGGACGGCCTGGAAGTCGAAGATAGGCTGGTCGAAGGCCTCCCGGTCCTGGGCGTACTGGAGGGAGGCGTCCAGCGCGCCCTGGGCCAGGCCAACGGCCATGGCCCCGATCCCGATCCGGCCGCCGTCCAAGACCTCGAGCACGTCGGCGTAGGCGCCGTGTAGTTTCCCGACGAGGTGGTCCGAGGGAATCCGGCAGTCCTCCAGGTCCACCTGGGAGGTGGAGGAGGCCCGCACCCCGAGCTTGTCTTCGTCTCGCCCGATGGAGAGGCCGGGGGTGTCACGCTCCACTGCGAAAGCGCTGATCCCGTGCGCGCCCGCTCCTTCCTTCGTCCCGGCCATGATGATAAGGACCCCTGCGTGGGCGGCGTTCGTGATCAGGCTCTTCCCCCCGTTCAGAACCCATGCGTCTCCGTTCTTCACAGCTGTGGTGGTGACCGCGGAAGCGTCGGAGCCGGAGGTCGGCTCAGTCAACCCCCAGGCGCCCATGTAGTCGCCCGCGGCGAGGTGGGGCAGGTAGCGCGCCTTCTGCTCCTTCGAAGCTGCCAGGACGAGGTGGCTCGAGCAGAGGCCGTTGTGGGCGGCCACGATGAGGGCATGGGCCCCGTCCACGCGGGCGATCTCCTCGATGGCTATGGCGAAGGAGAGCGCGTCTACCAGGTTCCCACCGTATTCGGGCGGCACGACCAGACCCAGCAGGCCCAGGTCCGCCAGGCCCGCGATGGTCTCCATCGGAAACGTGCTGGCGGCATCAAGCTCCCGGGCCACCGGCGCCACCTTCTGTTCGCAGAACGCGCGAACCGTCTGTCGAATGAGCTCGTGTTCTTCCTTAAGCTCGAGTTTCACCGTCCCACCGAACGGTGCGCCGACCAAGAACGTTTGGCCCTCTCACTCCGCCAGACGCCGCTTCCGCCGATCCCCCAGGGTGGAGAGGACGGAGCGGACCTCCCGGTAGAGTTCGAGGACCGCCTCCTTCTCCTTCTGCACGTACTCGAGGATCTCCGCGAACTCCCCGTTGTGGTAGTGGGTTCGGATCACGTTCCCCCACTCCTTCTTCGCGGTGAAGGTGGTGAGGCTGGAACCCTCGAACCGCCCCCGGTTCATGAGGACAAGGATCGAGTCGAGGTCCAACCGCGGCTTCTCGAACAGGTAGTACTTCACCTCCCCCGGTTTCCACGAGATGAGCTTGTGTCGCTCGCACCGCTCGACGACGAAGTTGAGGTCGAAGCGGAGTCGGTTCCCCACGGGGACGAAGTCCCACCCGGGGTCGAGGATGCCCTTCTCCTTCACCATCCGCAGGATCTCCTTCTCCCCCCACTCCCACTCCGCCAGGACGGTGAAGTTGCCCAGGGGTTCCCCGTCCTCCAGCTGTTGGAACTGGATGGTGATGATCTTGTCTTGGAGGGGATCCTCCCCTTCCGTCTCCACGTCGAAGTAGTACTCGGTCACCATTTGCTCATGAAAGAGGGGCTATAAAGAATCGGGGACTGCAAGCTGTATGACCGGGAAAACGGGTACTTTCAGCCACCCCCTGGCTCAAGGATAAGGACGTCTCAAGACCTGCTGATGGCAGGCGCCAGGACGCCGATAAGTCGCCAAGAAGCAAGATTTCTCAGACAACACTCGAGCAGATGAAGACCCTGCGGCGGGCGGGGAAGAGCTATGTTGAGATTGGTAGGGCCGTTGGGGTGTCAAAGAGCACGGCGATTCATTACCTCCGAGATCTAGGAATCAAGGATGGAGCAATAGTAGAGGAGTGGAAGAAGGCCGAAAGGGAGGCCGTAGGCTTCCTGACGAAGAACGGGTTCTCTGAGATTCACGACTTGAACGCACTCTCCCCCTGCCCATATTGGGATTTGCTGGCGAAGCGAGAATCACAATGGTGGCTGGTTGATGTTACGGTTTCAGCAACAAAGCAAGTTGGAGGGAAGATTCCCTCGACCGTTGAAGGCTACACTCATGCGATTCTCTACAAAAACATGCATACTTCGGAATGGAAGCTAGTTAGGACAGTACTGGAGGAGATCGCCTAGAATCCCCTTCGGTGTTCCCGCCGAGGGTCCGGAGTCCTTGAGGGAAGCTTTTAATTGCAGGCGAAATCCTGAGTAGGCGTTTCGGAGGGGGTGCAGTAACCAACGTCGCGGTGGTGGGCATCGGGTACGAGGGGTTCCCACGTGAGACCCCACAATACTCCTTCAAGGAGCTCATGTTCGAGGCAGCCTTGAAGGCCTACGAGGACGCCGCTATCGACCCCCGCGAAGACATAGACAGCTTCATCACCTGCGCGGAGGACTATCATGAGGGCTGGAGCATCGCTGACGAGGGCATGCCGGACCAGCTCGCGGGTGTCCTCAGGAGCTTCTGCACAATCCCGGCGGACCCCATTGCGGGACTTGCCTCTGCATTCATGCAGATCAAAACTGGTTACTTCGACATCGTGGTCGTCGAGGCTCACAGCAAGGCCTCGGACATCCTGACCTACGAAGGCATCCTGACTTTCGCATTTGACCCCATCTTTCACCGCCCCCTCAATGCGCATCCCCACTTTCTCGCCGGGTTGGAGATGAACGCCTTCCTCGCCGATCACGAGAACACTGAGGAGGACTGCGCGGAGGTCGTTCGGAAGAACCGGGGAAACGCCCGCCATCACGAGGCTGCGAGTTTCGGGGGGCAGACCTCGTCCCAGGAGGTCCTGGAATCTGAGGTCCTCTTCCGACCCCTGAAAGCCGCTGAGATTAGTCCCCTCGCCGACGGTTCCATTGTCCTCGTGTTGGCCTCGGAGGGGAAAGCGAGGGAATTGACGGACCAGCCCATCTGGATTCGGGGCATCGGGTGGTCCTCCGACAGCCCGTGGCTTGAGACTCGATCCCTCGTGGAGGCGCGGTACGCCCGCTGGGCGGCGCGTCAAGCGTACGAGATGGCGGGCATCGAGCGACCGCGTCGGCATGTGAACGTGGCGGAGGTGGACGACCGGTTTGCGTACAAGGAGCTGCAACACCTCGAGGCACTCGGTCTAGCGGGGGGAAACCGCGCGGGTGCCTTGCTCCGCGAGGGCTTCTATGAGATGAAGGGCGACCTCCCAGCGAATCCTTCGGGAGGCTCCCTCGGAGTGGGCAACCTCCTCGAGGCCAGCGGTCTCTTCCGCGTGATGGAGATTGTCCGCCAGCTCCGGGGCCAGGCTGGGGAGCACCAAGTGGACGACGCCAGCCTCGGGGTGGCCCAGTCGTGGCGAGGCATCCCGACGGCCACAGGGGCTGTGGCAGTGCTGGAGGCGTAGGATGCGGAAGGTGGCTGTGATCGGAGCGGGCATGACCCTCTTTCGTCGTCGCCTCCTGGAGACGGGGAAGGAGATGTGCTTCCAAGCCGTCCAGATGGCATTGGAGGAGGCGGGTCTTGAATTGAAGGACGTGGATGCCGTGGTCTCCGGCTCAGCCCCTGACGCCTTCGATGGCGTCCACATGAAGGGGGAGTACCTCTTGGACGGGGCGGGTGGCGTGCGGAAGCCCTACATGCGCGTCTTCACGGGCGGCGGGACCGGGTGCTTCTCCCCCATCGCAGGGTGGTGGCACGTGGCTTCCGGCCTGGCCGATGTGGTCCTCGTGGTGAACGAGGAGAAGATGTCCTCCGTGACACCCCATCCCCAGTATGCCTTCGCGAACATCTGGGACCCCATCCTAGACCGGCCCCTGAACCCGAACTTGGTGTGGATCTTCGCCATGGAAATGAACCGTTACATGACCGTCCACGGTATCGAGAAGGCGGACATCGCCCGGGTCGCCGTGAAGAACAAGCGCAACGCGGTGGACCACCCGGCTGCCCAGCTAGCGGACGCGAACATCACGGTGGACGACGTCCTCAACTCGGAGGTTATGGCTTGGCCCGTTCAACGCCTCGACATCAGTCCCCCTAGCGACGGCGCCTCCGCCCTCGTGCTCGCCAGCGAGGAGGTGGCCCGGGAGATCAGCGAGACCCCCGTGTGGATTTCGGGAGTGGGGTGGTGCATTGACTCCACCATGTGGACGAACAGGGACCTGTACTTCCCCGAGTACCTAGCCCGGGCGGCCCAACAGGCCTACGGGATGGCCAAGATCGAGAACCCGCGGAGGGAGGTGGACGTGGTGGAGCCCTATGACCCCTTCGACTACAAGGAGCTCCACCACCTGGAGGGCCTCCTGCTCGCGGACAAGGGGGAGGCGCCCGTCCTGACCCGGGAGGGGGTGACGCAGCGGGACGGGGAGCTCCCCACCTGCCCTTCCGGAGGGCTCTTGGGGGTCGGCAACCCCATCGCGGCCACCATGGGAATCAAGACGGGCGAGATCTACTGGCAGCTCGCCGGGAAAGCGGGCCGCCGACAGGTCCCTGGGAGCCCCCAGGTGGGGGTGTGCCAGGCCTGGGGGGACCTGATGCAGTTCTCCAGCGTGATGGTCATGAGGGCGTGAGATCGTGGAACGGAAGTGGCCTGGGACCCCGCTGACGGCCGCCGACATCACGGAGGGCCGGGTCGCCACGACTGAGTGGCGCCCCGAGGCGAAATACGCCTGGAGCGCGGGGGAGTCCATCGGTCGGTTTCTGGAGGAGCTCAAGGAGGGCCACCTGGTCGGTCGGAAGTGCGACGAAGACGGCACGGTGTTCTTCCCGCCCCGCTCCTTCTGTCAGGAGCACTTCGTGCGGGCCGGCGAGTTCGTCCGGTTGAAGAACACGGGGAAGGTGGAGACCTACTCCGTGTCCTACCTGGACACCGATGCCCGTCGGCTCGAGGAGCCCATCTACGTGGGTGTCATCTCCATCGACGGGGCCGCGGAGGGGATGGGTCTCATGCACTTCCTGGGGGAGCTGGAAGAGAAGGATCTTGCCATCGGGATGCGGGTGAAGGCGGTGTGGAAGCCCAAGAAGGAACGTGAGGGCTCGGTGACGGACATCCGGTACTTCAAGCCGATGTAGGAGGGCGGAGATGGGCGAATTCCGGCGTTGGAAGGGGGACATGGAGACCCTCTACATCTACACGGCGGGGGTGGCCGGAGACCGGTTCTTCCGAGAGATCCGGGACAACGAGCGGCTCATGGGCACCTACTGCCCCACCTGCGACGTGACCTACCTCCCGCCCCGCCTCTACTGCGAGACCTGCTTCTCGGAGCTCAACGAGTGGGAGGAGATCCCCAACAAGGGTCGGGTGGATGCCGTCACCGTGGCGTACGTCGACGAGAAGGGGGAGAAGCTCGCGCGGCCGAAGGTCCTGGCACTGGTCCGGTTCCCAGGGGCGACGGGAGGCCTGATCCACACGGTGGACCTGCCGGAGAAGGACGTGCATCGGGGCATGGAGGTGGAGGTGGTTTACCTCCCCCGTGGCTTGCGCCAAGGATCCCTCCTAGACATCCTCCACTTCAAGGCCATCTAGGCTCTCAATTCGGATAATCTGTCCGCTGGGTATTAATGCCGGTCCATGGCACGGAGCCCTCATGCTGGAGGCCGTCCCGAAACCCCGGATGAAGATGAAGATCTGCGCGGTCGGGGAGGAGGCCGTGGGGAAGACGAGCCTGATCCACCGGTACGTCGCCGACAAGTACGAGGACGACTACATCCGGACGATCGGCACCCTGATCAGTAAGAAGACCATTGAGATAGGGGGGTCCAAGGGAGAGCCCGCCGTCATTGATGCCGTCATCTGGGACATCATGGGTCGCAAGGGATTCATGGACCTCCTCCGGGACGCCTACTTCTACCGTGCCAACGGGGTCTTCGCCGTCCTTGACCGAACCCGAAAGGCGACCCTGGGCGCCCTCCACGGCTGGCTTGAGGGTGTGTCCAACGCCGTAGGCAAGCTCCCGATTGTGATCCTGGCCAACAAGGATGACCTGAAGAAGGAGGCGGAAGTCACGAAGAAGGCCACCGAATCCCTCGCCCGGGAGTGGGATGCCACCGCCTTCTTCACCAGCGCCAAGACGGGCAAGGGCGTAGGTGAGGCCTTCGCGGCGCTGATTCAGGCGGCCTATGAGCGCGGGATTTCCGCTCGATTGGTCCCCGATAGGGGGGCCGAAGAAGAGGAGCCAGTGCCGGCGCCCGACTACATCGGAAGATAAAAATAGACTCGGACCCTAGAACGGCCGTCCGGGTTATCATGGTCGATTCTCGTAGCCGGAAGGATATCGAGGCGGCCCGTCGGGCGTGGGAGGAGGAGGATCTCGCGGCGTCTCTCCGGTCCCGCCCGGAGCACAAGGAGCGCTTTCTGACCACCTCCAGCGAGGAAGTGGGTCGGCTCTACACCCCCCTGGACACGCCGGACTTCGACTACCTGAAGGACCTCGGCTTCCCAGGGGAGTTCCCCTTCACCCGGGGCGTCCACCCGACGATGTACCGGGGACGCCTGTGGACCATGCGGCAGTTCGCGGGGCATGGCGACTGTGAGGACACCAACATCCGGTACCGATACCTCATGGAGCACGGGGAGACGGGCCTCAGTGTGGCCGTCGACATGCCCACCCTTTACGGCTTGGATACGGACGACCGCGAGGCCCAGGGAGAGTTCGGCATCTGCGGAGTGGCCGTCTCCTCCCTCCGGGACATGGAGGTCCTCTTCGACGGCATCCCGGTGGACCAGGTCAGTACCTCCATGACCATCAACGGGCCCGCGGCCGTGCTGTGGGCCATGTACATCGCCATGGCGGAGGGTCGGGGGATTGCTCCGGCGGCCCTTCGAGGGACCATCCAGAACGACATCCTGAAGGAGTACCAGGCCCAGAAGGAGTGGCTGTTCCCCCCCGAGCCCCACATGCGCCTCGTTGTGGACACCATCGAATACGGCGCCCAGGAGCTGCCGCAGTGGAATCCCGTTAGCATCAGCGGGTACCACATCCGCGAGGCGGGATCTACCGCGATTCAGGAGCTGGCCTTCACCCTTTCCAACGGCTTCGAGTACGTGAAGTGGAGCCTCGAACGGGGGCTGGACATCGACGCCTTCGCCCCGCGCCTGTCTTTCTTCTTCAACGCCCACAACGACCTCTTCGAAGAGATCGCGAAGTACCGGGCCGCCCGCCGCATCTGGGCCCGGGAGATGCGGAACACCTTCGGCGCGAAGAAGCCACGGTCCTGGTGGATGCGCTTCCACACCCAGACGGCGGGGGTGTCCCTCACGGCCCAACAGCCGGAGATCAACATCGTGCGGGTGGCCATCCAGGCCCTCGCGGCCATCCTAGGCGGGACCCAATCCCTCCACACGAACTCCATGGACGAAGCGTGGGCCGTGCCCACGGAGCGGGCTGTGCGCATCGCCCTCCGGACCCAGCAGGTCCTGGCCCACGAGAGTGGGGTGGTGAACACCGCGGACCCCTTGGGGGGCTCCTACTATGTGGAATGGATGACGGACCACATGGAGGAGGAGGCCTACCGGTACTTCGATCGGATTGAGGAATTGGGTGGCGTGATCCCGGCTATCAAACGGGGCTTTCACCAGCGGGAGATCGCCCGTGCGGCGTACCGTTATCAGCGGGAGATCGAGAAGGGGGATCGGAAGATCGTCGGGGTCAACGCTTTCACCACGGAGGAGCCGGAGGTGGTCGAGTACCTACGGATCGATAAGAAGGCCGAAGAGCGGCAGCTTCAGCGCTTGGAGCGCCTCCGGGACGACCGGGATCCAGCGAGGGTGGAGCGGTCTCTTTCGGCCTTGCGAAAGGGGGCCGAGGGGGACGCGAACCTGATGCCCCTGATCCTGGAAGGCGTGAAGGCAGGGGCCACCCTGGGGGAGACCATCACGACCCTCAAGGAGGTCTTCGGGGTCTACGAGGAGCCGCTCATCTACTAGGTGGTGAAATGGGGAAGATTCGAGTGCTCGTGGCGAAACCCGGGTTAGACGGCCACGATCGTGGCGCGAAGGTCATCGCCCGAGGCCTCCGGGACGCGGGCATGGAGGTCATCTACACGGGACTCCACCAGACCCCCGAGGACATCGTGGAGGCGGCCGTCCAGGAAGATGTGGACGCCGTGGGCTTGAGTTCCCTTTCTGGGGCTCACATGACCCTCTTTCCCCGGGTCGCCGAGCTCCTCAAGGAACGGGGCATGGAGAACGTCCTGGTTATCGGCGGGGGCATCATCCCGCCGGACGATGTGCCCGATCTCAAGGAGGCAGGCGTCGAGAGGATTTTCGGCCCCGGGACGTCCTTGAGGGACGTGGTCGCCTACATCGAAGGGCACGTGGGGAAGTAGCCCCATGTCTTTGGTCGAGGACCTCCTCGCGGGCGACAAACGGGCCGCCGCGAAGCTCATCTCCCTCATCGAGGACGGGGACGAGGAGGCGACGGAGGTCATCCGGGCCATCTACCAGCGAACCGGCTCCGCCCACGTCGTGGCGGTGAGTGGGCCTCCCGGGTCCGGCAAGAGCACCCTCATTTACCGGCTAGCACAGGCCTTTCGACGCCGTGGGAAGACGGTGGGCATTATCGCCGTTGACCCGACGTCCCCCCTCACTGGCGGTGCCCTCCTGGGGGATCGCATCCGGATGGGGGAGCTGACGGCGGACGAGGGGGTCTTCATTCGCTCCATGGGAACCCGAGGCCGGCTAGGAGGCGTCTCCGCCGCGACGTCGGACGCCATTAATGTGTTGGACGCCTTCGGCAACGACCTCATCTTCGTCGAGACCGCTGGGGTTGGCCAGACCGATGTGGACGTGGCCGCCCTCGCCCACACCATGGTCGTGGTCCTAATTCCTGGGACCGGCGACGACGTCCAGGCCTTCAAGGCGGGCATCTTCGAAGTGGCGGACCTGTTTGTGGTCAACAAGGCAGACAGCGGCGATGCGGAGGGCGTGGCCTCGAATCTCGAGGTCATGTTGAGCATGGGAGAGGAAGCCGAGTGGGCGCCTCCCGTCCTCCTCGCCTCCGCCCTTCGCGACGATGGGACTACCGCAGTCGCCGACGAGATCGTGGCCCACTTCGCCCATCTAACCGAGTCGGGCCATCTCGAGAATAAGCGTCGGACGCGGGTCGAGCGGGAGATTCTAGCCGCGCTCTCTGAGGCCATCCAGGCTCGCGGCCTGGCCCTGCAATCAGGCGATGCCTTCACCGAGTGGGTCGAGCGGGTCCTGAAGAAGGAGGTCAGTCCCCGGGAAGCGGCCCAGGGCCTGCTGGAGATTCTCGGACCAGAAGGTTGATCATTCAACGTGGGGCGTCCATGAGTGACCTAGGACCCTCTCGAGGAACGTCTCACCGGGTCAAACCTTAAGCCGAGTCGCATCCATGGCTCAATCGGCAAGAGGGCGACCTCCAGGACGAGTCTCATGGCCTACGAGTTCCTGTTTCTCCTCGGTCTCGCAATTGCCCTCGGGTTTAAACACGCCTACGATCCCGACCATGTCGTGGCCGTCTCCAACCTCATCGCGCGCAGCAAGGGGTTGAAGAAAACCACCCTCATGAGCGTGAGCTGGGCCCTAGGACACATGCTGACCGCCGGGACCCTCGCGGTCGTCCTCTTTGTCTTTCGTGAGGCCTTCCTGGCCGAATGGCTCGCTGTCTTGGAAATCCTGGTCGTGGTCATGCTGATCCTCGTCGGCGTCCTAGCCCTTCTCTGGGAGTTCAATGTCCTCCACGTCCATGAACACTGGCACGGCCTCTTCCAGCACCGTCACCTTCACACCCACGCGGGCGAACACGGAGGCCACGGGGCGATGTTTTCCATCGGCGTGGTCCACGGGGTTGCCAGCAACGACGAGCTCCTCCTGCTCCTGATCGTCGCCCTGGGCGTGACCTCTCTCGGCGGGCTCGTCGTCAGCGTGGCGGCTTTCACCATGGGCGTGGTGGTGGGCATGACCCTGTTCGGAATCGGCATGAGCTATCCGTTGCTTCGGTGGCGGAAGGAGCGGGTCCGTCGAGCCGTAACCGTCGCCGCCGCCCTGCTCAGCCTCGTGTATGCAGTCCTCCTCCTGCTGGGCCTTGGGCTGCCAAACCCCTTTCCCTCCTTCATCTGAAATCTGACGAGAACGTGCAGAAGTTACTCTCCCCACTGATAATGGAGAGTAAAGAATCAAGAAGCCTTACACGCACCCTCAGTCGATGCCCAACCTCCTGGCGCAGGAGGATGAGAGGGAGTCTTCCGAGGACAAGGCAGGCCGGGTGCGCGCGGACCAGCTCGCCGATTTGCTGGCCAACTTGAAAGCGGACTCCGGAAATCCTGATCTGTGGATGGAGGCCGCCACCGTCTATATCGCGCTCGGCCGGCGGAGACGAGCTTCAAAGGCCTATCGCGCCTCGGTGGATGCTGTCCACGAGAAGAAGAGTGAGGAGGCCGCTTTGGCGACCATCCATCGGTTGCTGCACGGAGAGGACGTGCCTTCGGTGGAGCCGAGTGCGGGGCCAGCGTCCGACCCCACCAGTGGACAAGAGGATTCTGGGCGGACGGCTTCGGAGACATTTGGGGCGCAGGCGGGCCAGGCGTCCCTGGCGGAGCCCGCGCCCTCCTTCGCGAGCGAAGGGGACGCGCTCGAGCAGCTGCGCCGGGAACTCAGCTCTCAAATGACTGTCACGTGTCCACGCTGCAACACGCTCTTGGAGGTTGCAGAGTCTTGGTGTCCAGGTTGCGGCCAAGAGATGAAAGAAGGGGGCGCAACCCTGGAGGAGAGGGTCGGCCGGGCTCGTTCCGCCCTGGAGGCGAATGAAGAGGATCCCCATGCCCTGTTCACTCTGGCAGCGCAACTCGCCGTGCGTGGCCGACGCGAAGAGGCCTTGGAATACCTGATCCGTCTTACGGCCATTGCACCGAGATATCCTGGCCTCTGGTGGGTCAAGGCGCGAGTGTTCCTTGACGCAGGGAAGCCAGAGGCGGCCCAAGCCTCCTTCAGGATGGCGCGGCGAATCCTAGCTGAGACTGGCTATGGGAAGGGCCCTCTGACATCCTGACAGGCGGACCCCGAGCCAATCCACGTTAGGCCGGGATTACAGCTCGTCGTTCCAACGGACAGTCGAGACATCGACAGGAAGCTTAGATACGGGCCTCTTGCTATCACACCCCAGAGACCAGCAGGGTCGTCGACCTTTCCCCGAGTCGGGGTGGAGGTCGGACCGGCGCGTAGATCGCGTGTCTCGGGGTGAGAAGATATCTGAGCCGTCCAGGGAAACAGGAGTCGGCGATCACGCGGATGCCGAATCACAGTGGGGTCTCAAAGTCATCAGCTGGGCCCTACTGATCTCCCTCGGTTCAGTAGTCCTGAGTGCGGCCGTGGCTGTTGTCTTGAGAGCTGTCATTCCCCGAGACCCTGGTTTCACTTCCTACTTCTTCTTCCTCACCCTCCCGACAAGCCTCTTATCAGCGACGTCCGCGATCGTCTTCCTTCTCGGGTTCGCGACGGTCTACCGGCATCGGGGGGAAGCTGGACGTGCCCGAGACAGGAACCTGAGGAGGAGCCTAGTCCTCCTCGTGGCAACCGTTGTGGCTACCCTGTTGTCGTCTTCGGTTCTCTTCTTCTGGCCATTCCTTCTCCCCTCTCTAGGGGTTCCGGAACTCCGGGGAATCCAGGCAACACTCTCCCTTGTCTTCGGCGGCGCCGATATTATCGTCAGCCTGCTGCTGGCCCTCCTCCTCTACTACACCGTGGTCTCTTTCCTTCCGGCAGGCCTCCTCTCTCGACTGAACATCGCCGTCATTCTCCTGATCCTCGGGGCTGTCGTTTCTTTCGCCCTAGCTCTGGTTTCTGTGTGGACCGCCCAGTCACTTCAGGAGTTCGATGACTACTTCTTCGCCTTGACGGCTCTGGCTGTGGTACTGTTTTGGTCGGTCTTCCGAGCGTCAGCGCGGTCACTGGGTCGCCCCTCGAGCCCCTCCCCGGAGACGTGAGGCGTTATCGATCCCGGAGGCACTTGCCCTGTCGGAGTACGAATGTACGGCGCCGGGGGCGCGGTTGCTGATATCTCTTCATCGGGAGTGTTCTCCCTCGCCCTCCTCAAGTGTGAAACTGCCTCTTCCTGGAGCTCAGGGGGCCGCTTCGCGTTCGCTCCAACCCAAGAGAGAAGAGGAAAGAGGCGAAACTGTCCGAGAAGAGGGGTTGACAAAGTGTTTCCAGAGATCACTGGCGAGCTTCTCTTTGAAGACGTGGACCGTGTGGTCGCACCCCACCACGCAGTCGAAGCAGACCCAGACCTTCCCTCTCACGGCAGAAGGGATGAGCCTGGGCTACTTGAAGCCGTCGAGGGACGCCTGTCTCCCAGGCGGCTTGGTGTACCTGGGGTCCCGGGCCTCACACTCCTCGCCTGGGGCGTTGTAGATGCAGCCAGCTGGACCGCCACGTCCTGCAGCGAGACGGACGCCAGGGGCCTGCCTTTTTTCTGCTAGAGAGTGTTTGTCGTTCGCACCTCGGGCGTCAAAATGCCGTTCCCGCTGGGATATCAGGCTGTGAGATGAACATTCATGTCGCTGCAGCGTCTGGCGCTGATCGGCGTGCCGTCGAGCGCAGGTGCACGTCGAACGGGGCAGGAGGGAGCGCCTGTTGCTCTCCGGGCCGCCGGCTTGCTGGAGCGGCTGAAGGCGGAGGGCCTGGACGTCGCCGATCTTGGCGACCTGCCCTCCGTCTCCTTCCGCCCGGACTCCGAACACCCCCGGCAACAGAACCTCGCCTTGGTCGTGGGCGTAGCCCGGCAGGTAGCCGATCGCGTCGGTCAGGCCCTCGTGGGGCACCGATTCCTGCTTGTGTTGGGAGGAGACTGCAGCCTCACCATCGGGGTGATCGCGGGCCTGCTCCATGGCTCACGGCGCCTTGGTCTCCTCTACTTCGACGGAGACTTGGACCTCAACACACCCGAGACCACACCTTCGGGAGTCTTCGACGGTATGGTTCTGGCGCACATCCTCGGCCGGGGTGCGCCGCAGCTCGCCGGAATCGGGCCACGGCGTCCCCTGCTGTCCGAGGAGGATATCACGCTCTTCGGGTACAGTGTGGAATCCGGATTCATCGATCCTCCCGAGCTCGAGGTCCTGGAAAGGTCGCACATGTCGAAGTACCCCTTGGCTCGTGTCCAAGCGGATCCGGCAGGGGCCGCGAGGGACGCACTGCTTCATCTGGAGCGCCGGTCGGACGCGGTCCTCGTCCACTTCGATGTCGACGTGATGAACTTCCCCGCCGCCGACGTACCCCATCCTCACGGACTCGACGCCAGATCGGCGCTTGCCGCACTGAGAGTTTTCGCGATGGCCCCCGCGTTCGTCGGCGTCGTGGTGACGGAGTTCAATTCGGATCGGGATCCAGATGGATTGCATGCCGAGCGCCTGGTCGACGTCCTGGCCCAGGCCCTAGGCACACGGACGTGAGTCAGGTGAGACAATAGTGGGGCGGAAGCTGTGGGTCGTTGCCCTCGCTGCAGTGGTTCTCGTGGGCGGCGCCTCGGTGGCCGGAGTTTACGTCGGGCTCAGGCTGGCTCCTTCAGTCACCTCCCCTCCTCCCCCGCCACC
>JBHIBO010000035.1:0-14105 GCA_046759185.1 Thermoplasmata archaeon
CTCACGTAGATCCGAAGACCTCCGGCAGTACGCTCGCTGGGAGTACGGCGACCCCGAGACGTTCTGGATCCTCCGCTCGGCTCGTCAAGAACGGCAAGCCAAGAGGAAGCCTGGTCTGTTCGCGCGCCTGGACGCCTGGGTGCGCTCCCTCGGACTCCGGGAAGCCAGCGAATCGGCGTAGAGGTCTCGGTTCGACGTCTCAGATCCTCCCCGATTAGCCGAGGGGCGTCCCGCCCACGACCCACCTGGCATGAATGCCCTCCTGGAGTCACATTCGGTAGGGGCCCGGAAACCCACTCCTCGGTCGAGACCAACCTTAATAGGCCGGCCTTGGATAAGCCCGGGGGACGCCATGAAGAGCATCGACGCCTTGGTACAGAAGGCGATGGAGTACAAGGAGAAGGGCCTCAGCGAGAAGGAGATTGGGGATGAGCTCCACCTGTCCCCGGAAACTGTGACCTGGCTGCTGACTCGCGGGGTTCGCGGCGAAGCCCCGCCTCAGGACATCAAGATCGGCTGGCGGTCCGTCGGCGTCTTCGGGACCCGCATCGGATTCCTCGCCGCCGCGATGACGGACGTCATCCTCGAGGAGACCGAGAAGCGGGACACCGAGTTCGAAGCCATCCTGGGCATCGCGATCAACGGGATTCCCTACGCCACCCTCGTCTCCGAAGACATGGGCAAGGAGCTGGTGGTCTTTCGGCCCAGCGGGGCGCGGCCCGAGGGTGGAGCGTTCAGCTCCAACTACGCTGGGGTGGACGGCAAGAGCGTGGTCATCGTGGACGACGTGCTCAGCACGGGGGGGACTATCCGGGGCGCCATCCGAGAAACCCAGGAGGCGGGAGGACAGGTCGTCCTCGTGGTGGTGTTGGTCAACAAGACCGACCGCGACGACGTGGACGGCGTCCCCTTGCGGGCCCTGATCCGGGCCCGAGGCATCGCGTGATCAGGGATGCATTGGTTCGATGAGCTCTATCCCTCGATCGAGGCCTTTCTAGCTGGGAAGGATCAGGTTGTCTGCAACGCCGGCCTCTCGGTGTCGGGCCTCCAGCACGTCGGACGGCTCCGCGGCGAGATTGTCCTGAACCACTTTATCGCCACGCGCCTGCGTGCCGAGGGGCGGTCCGTCACCCAGCACCTCGTCCTCTACACCCAGGATCGTTGGAAGGGCAGTGCCGAACAGTTGGCCAAGTTTCCCGGGGACGAAGGGGTCGCATACGTAGGATACCGGATGATCGAGGTCCCGGATCCGGAAGGTTGCCATGACAACTGGGTCGAGCACTTCTGGGAAGGGTTTGAGGGTCCTATGGAGCACTTCGCCCCGGGGGTCGAGACGTCTCGGACCACGGACCTGTACCGGACGGAGGGGATGCAGGCGCTGGTTCGGGAGCTCGGCGATAAGGCGGAAGCCCTGCGGGAGGTCGTCAACCGTTACCGGCCTCGGAACCCGTATCCTGCTGGCTGGATTCCTTTCGAACCCCTCTGCCTCACCTGCCGGAGGATCAGCGATTCCCGCGCCCTGGGATTTACGAACGGGGAAGTCGAGTACACCTGTGAGTGCGGAGGCGCCGGCACCTCGCCCCTCGAGTTGGGGAAACTGAACTGGCGGATCGAGTGGCCGGCCCTTTGGTCCCTTCTGCAGGTCGATGTGGAGCCCTTCGGCAAGGATCACGCCACGCCCGGGGGTTCCCGAGAGACCTCGCAGGTCATCGCCGAGACCATCCTCGGGAGAAAAGCCCCCTTCGGCATCCCGTACGAATGGGTTGGGTATGCGGAGGGCGGGAAGGACAGGGGGGACATGGATAGCTCCGGCTTTGTGGGGTTTGGGCCACGGACCTGGCTCGAGGTGGCCGACCCGGAAGTCCTGCGGTTCCTGTTCGCCACGACACCAATTCGACGACGGCTCGTTCTCGACCTCTCCCGGGTCGACGCCTACCACCAGCGATACGACCAGGCGGAGGTTGCCTACTATGATGGGTCCGGGGACGATGCAAGCCGGGCCTACCTCATCGCCCAGCTGGAATCCCTCCAAGAGGAAAGGGCGTTTCAACTCCCCTATCGACATGCCTCGATGCTGGCTCAAGTGGCCCCCGCAGAGGACCGGGTCGGTTGGTCGTTGCAGCGGCTCGAGGACACTGGATTGCTTGACGAGAAGCCGAGCCGCTGGGAACGGGAGCGGATTGGGAGGCGGCTGGAGCAGGCGCGCCGATGGGCCCACGACTTCGCCCCGTCCTGGCTGCGTATCCAGGTCCAGCAGGAGCTCCCCGCAGAGGGGTTCTCTGACCTCTCCCCATCCGACCGGGAAGGGTTGATGAGGCTCCGTGACGCGCTGTCAGATGTCCCTTGGCGAGAACAGGAAATCAAGGACGCCATGGTTCGGCTGACGGAGGGCGATCTGCCCGTCTCGACTGAGCAATTCTTCGCCGCGCTCTACACCGTCCTGCTGGGCAAGCCCTCCGGGCCCCGAGCGGCCCCGCTGCTAGCGTTGTTGGACCGGGACTTCGTCCTTCGTCGCCTCGAACAGGCCGGTGGGAGCTAGCGTGGAGTTCTACGAGGGGTCCGCCCCTTACTACGACCTGATCTACAGCCCCATCGTGGACTACGAGAGAGAGGCGGACCTGTTGGAAGGGGTCTTTGCCCAATACGCCGGGCGACCGGTTCGCAGGATTCTCGACATGGGGAGCGGCACGGGGAACCATGCCCTGATCCTCGCATCCCATGGGTATGACGTCGTTGGGGTCGATCGGAACGAAGCCTTCGTCGCCGCCGCCAAGGAAAAGGCCAGGAAAAGGAAGGACGGACCCCGATTCGTGGTGGGTGACATGCGGGAACTCGAGGTGGAGGGTCGCTTTGACGCCCTGATCTCCATGTTCGGGGCCTTCGGCCACCTCCCTCGCGAGAAGGCCGCGGTCGCCCTCCTTCGGTTCCACGAACTCCTCGAGCCCGGCGGTGTTCTCGCCTTCGAGTGGTGGAATGAGCCGGGGGCCCGGGATGGTTACCAGGACTGGCTGGATCGAGAGGAGGAGGGAATTCGCCTCATCCGCCTGAGCAAGTCGAGCGTGGACGCCAAGGATCACACGCTGCAGATTGCCTTCAAGTACCTGGTGCTCCGAGGCGACCACCTGGAGGAGGCGTTCAACGAGGAGGGTACCATGGCCCTCTACCGAGCCACGGAGATGGAGGACCTCATATCCCAGGCGGGCCTGACCCCCGCGGCGATGCTGGATTGGGCTCGGAAGGCGCTGAAGCCCCATCGCCCCGAGGACTTCCGCGTGCTGGCGGTGGCCCGGCGCGAACGTTGACGGAAGGCTTTTAGGCCGAAGCTCAGCTCAGACTCCCTGCAGCCCCGTGGTGTAGCGGTCAATCATGCGAGGCTCTGGATCGTCTTCGCCGAGGAGAGACCTCGCGACGGCAGTTCGAATCTGCCCGGGGCTATCCACCCCTCACGGGGCCAGAAACCGGCGGAGTTCCGGCTCCCCCTCGATGGGGCCTCGGACGACCAGCAGGTCTCCAGCCTGGAGGGCCGCGTTCTCATCGGGACCGTAGATCCAAGTCCCCTCCCGGCGGATGGCGAGGACCCAGGCACCCGTCTCCGAGGCCACCTTCAACTCCCCCAGCGTGCGACCCGCGGCCGGCGACCCGGAGGGCACGGTAAGGGTGGAGATGCTCGTATCGGATTCCTTCAACGCCTCCGCGACGATGGGGTGGGGTTCGATGTCCCGCAGGACGACGTCGGCGATCTGCAGGGCTCCGTCCGCGATCTCCTCGATGGAGGACGCCATCCGGATGAACACGAGGGCCTTCTGGGCGTCCCCGTCCTCGATGGCTCGTTCCACGGCCTCCTGCTGGATGGCCTGGTCCCACGCGTCGATGCGATCCTCCAGCTCCAGAACGTGGCGCGCGATCTCCTCGTTGTCGTAGAGAAGGGCGGAGTAGGCGAGGTCCACCATGAGCTCGGAGGTGTCCTTCATCTCCCGCAGGGTGTCTTCCAGGCTCACGAACCCACCTCCGGCCAGGCCTCCTCGCCCCGGGCATAGCGGCCCAGACGCTGGAACCCGTCCTCTGTCCCGCGCAGCACGAGGAGATCAGCGCCCCGTAGGACGACCTCCCCCTCGGGGTCGTAGATCCACTTCCTTCCCCGGCGAAGGGCAAGGATGCGCATCCCCGTCTCGCTCTCCACCCGAAGGTCCCGGATGGCCCGCCCGCTCATGGTGGATCCTCCCTCCACGTGGACGGCCCGCAGCTTCTCATCCGCTTCGCCCAGGACGAAGGGGAGGAAGGGGCGCGCCTCGATGCGCTGCTCCAACAGGTCCACGATGTCCCCCGCGCCGTTGGAGATGGCCTCGGCCGCTGACGCGACCTGAAGGATGCCGGCGAGCTGCTCGGCGTCCTCCTTCGTCCGACTCGCCATGAGGGCGATCATCCGCATCTGGTACCGGAGGTAATCCATGCGCTCCTCCAGCGCCCGGACTTCCGCGGCCAGGTCGTCGCTGTCGAAGACGACGGCGGCGTAAGCGAGGTCGACGATGTGTTCGCTGATGTCCTTCATCTCCACCAGGAGGTCCTTCACGCTCATTGGGGTGTATTCCACCTCGCGGTACGCGTCCGACGTCAGACGATCGCCCCCAGCACGAGAACGAGGAACGCGATGCCCAGGAGGTCCCCCATGGTGGTGACGACGGGGGTGATGAAGTTGTCCGGGTCCAGCCCGCGGGAGAACGACAGGAGAGCCACGGCCAGGGTGACCAGGATCAGGACCCCCGCGAGCATGAGGCCAGTGGTCAGCATGAGGAAGAGGAGCACCTCCACTCCGAAGGGCGGTGTTACACCCAGGCCTACCGCGGCTCCGTATATGAAAATTGCCAGGAGAGTGAAGGTCAGGATGTACAAGACCAGGGCGTCCCGGACTTGGGCCTGGAGGCCCCGATCGGCGAGGCGGACAGAGAGGGTCCCCGTGTACAGGCCGGAGGTGAGGCGGGCACCGAGGACGGTCCCCACGTTTCCTCCGACCCCGTTGATGACGGGCACGAGGATCAGGAGGAAGGGCGCGGCGAGGAAGACGACCTCGTTGGCGTTCAGGATCTGACCGGCCACGAGGCTGAACACTATGAGGAAGACGAGGGCGGGCAGGCTCTGCCGGACGATGCCGGTCCACCGGTAGAAGGTCAGGGGACTCCCCCCAGGAGGAAGGCCACGAGGAAGAGGAGGAGGACCGTGACGACGTCCCCCACTGTGGCGAGGGTCGGGGTGGTCACGTTGTCGGGGTCCAGGCCCCGCCGAAAGGCCAGCATGAGGACGCCGAAGGTCACTCCCACCTGCAGGAATCCCGCCGCCGTCCCCGCCACCGTGGCGATGAGGACGAGCTTCCCCAGCCCGGCCGAGGGAAGGCCCAAGAGAACGGTCGTGAAGTGACCGAGGACCCCCGTGAGGGCCGAGAGGGCCAGGCTCAGGAGGATCGCCGCTAGGACCCCCTGCCGCGCCTCCTCATTCCACAGGTTCCCCCGCTCGATGAGACCCATGTGAATGGCGGAGCCCATGCGGGCCCCCATGGCACCGCTTACGCCCCCTCGGAGGGCGATGAGAACGGGGACCATCACGATGAGACCGGGGGTCTGCCGGAGGATGCCCTCCATCTCCTGGAAGAGCAGACCCGCCACGACCAAGCCGAGACCCGAGAGGAGCAGAACTGGCAGCGCCTCCCGGTACACCGAGGGGAGGGGCATCGCTTGGGGAAGGCCGAACCCTAAAAAGCGTTTAGGCGGACAGGACCCGGACCGGAAGGAGGCCTGGAAGAAGCCTTGCCTCCATCGGAACGATTCCCACGAGTTCACCATCCATCTCGGCCAGCACCTTTTCCTCAGAGCTCGCTCGCACCGACTGTCCTTGCGTGTGGGAGACCTTGGGATGGCCGAGATGCTCTCCTCGGCGCAGCTTGCCCAGGCTTCCTAAGGCCTCCCCGAGGCTGAAGTCGCCGAAGATGACCACGTCTAGGAGTCCATCGTCCAGGCTGGCCTCCGGTGCCGGCTGCAGGCCGCTCCCGAAGTATCGCCCGTTGGCGATGATGACGCCGTTCATCGGACCTTCCGCAAACACCGTGTCGTCCACGTCAACCCGGATGGACTTGTTCTGGTAGGTCAAGAGCGTAACGACGATGGCCATCAGGAAGGCTGCGTGCCCCCCGAACGGCTTCGAGCTCCGGTTCACACGGTCGACCACTTCACCGCCGGACCCGGTTTCCAAGATGTTGGCGAAGTATCGCGTGCGCCGATGGCCCTGGAAGTCGATGAATTCGCAGCGGCCGATGTCCACGGACCGGAAGGTGGAGGAGCTGACAATCGGCACCGCATGCTCCAAGCCCCGGGGGAGGCCCAGAGTCCGGGCGTAGTCGGTCCCGCTGCCCACCGGGAGGACCGTGAGGCGCGCCCGGGGATCCACGAGGACGTCCTCTCGCACGAGACCATTGAGCGCCTCGTTGACCGACCCGTCCCCTCCCACAACCCCGAGGTCCGTCTCTCCGTCCTTGAGGGCCTCAGACACCAGGGCCGTGACCGAGCCGGGCCCCGTCGTCATGACTACCTCCAGATCGGCGATCGCGTCTCTGAGAGCTCCCTCCACCGCGGGCCAATCGCGGCCCACGCGTCCGCCCGCGGCGCTGGGATTGACCACCAGCCGCATTCAAGCCTCCTCCCGAAAGGCCTCGTTGGCCGCCACGGTGGCCCTATACAGCGCGACCTCCTCCGCGATGCGCTCCGAGTCCCATCCGAGGTGCGGCGCCATGAGTCGGGCTACGTCCCCGGCGACGCGCAGCCCATGGTTCGGGTCTTCCTGCATCACGCGAGTTCTTCGGGCCAGGACGTCTTCGAGCCGGAGGGCCATCTCGTGACGGACGGCGTAGACGGCTTCCCCCCGAAGGTATGGGAGGTCCGGCGTCATCGCGTCTCGGAAAGCACCCTCTTCCTCCAGGTTCGCATACAGCTCCGGCAGCTCCAGTCCAAACGCTTGGGTCAGATGGTCGAGGGTTTCCCGGCCCAGGCCCAGAGTCATCCCGCGCTTGCGCCCCCTTTCTTCCCCCTCAGGAACCACCGCAGGCGGTTGCCATGCCTCCCCTTTGGGTGCCGAACGAAGGTCCCGGATGGCCCGGCGCATCACGCGCCGCACCACACTCGGATAGGTCGTGAGCTTCCCACCGATGAGGGTGACGAGGCCGGGGGCATCCCGGATGATTCTCTCTCGTCGGCTCACCGAAGACTCTGGGACGCCCAGGCGGGCGGCGAGGGGTCGAAGCGCCGCGTAGCTGCTGACCACATCTCCCGGTTCCGCCCTTGCCAGGGGGAAGGTGTCGTTAACCGCCTCTAGGAGGTAGTCCACGTCCTCCGGCTCAGTCCGCACATCTTCGGGGGCTCCTTGGTGGTCCGTATCGGTCGTCCCCACGAGGGTCAGGCTGCGCCACGGCAGGGCGAAGACGTAGCGTCGGTCCTGCGGTGACCGCATGACCACCGCGTTCATGTTGGCGACTTGGGTTCGTGGAAGGAAGAGGTGCACGCCCTTGGTCGGCCGCATTCGCGGGACCCGCGTCGCCATCTGCCGAAGCCCATCGCTCCAAGGGCCCGTCGCGTTGATCACGACGTCCGACCGGGCCTCGTAGGGGCCGTTCCCCAAGGTGTCGCGAAAGGCGACCCCGACGACGCGACCATCCTCCCACAGGAGTTCCTCGACGCGGGCATAGGTCAAGATGTGGGCGCCGGCATCGAAGGCCATCTTGGCATTCAGCAACACGAGTCGAAAATCATCCGTCCAGCAGTCGTAGTAGAAGGCCCCGCCGAGAAGCCCATCACGACGGAGACGCGGTTCGGCGGCGACGACCTCCCGGGGTGTGAGCTTTCGGTGCCTCCCCACGTTCGTGTAGCCCGAGAGGTAGTCGTAGAACCAAAGGCCGATCCGCGTGATCCAGTGACGGCCTTCCCCCTCGAAGTAGGGGACGAGAAACCGAAGGGGCTTGACCAGGTGGGGATAGTGGGTGCGGAGCCAGTGACGCCCCCGGCTCGCCTCACGGACGAGACGAATCTTTCCATCCCGGAGGTAGCGGAGACCGCCGTGGATGAGGCGGGAGGAACGACTGCTCGTCCCGCTGCCCACATCGCCCTGCTCCAGGAGGAGCACACGATAACCCCGCCCGGCGGCTTCGAGGGCGATGCCACACCCGTTGATGCCTGCACCGATCACGATGATGTCGTACCGGTCGGGGAGCTTCCGAAGGATGGCATCACGACCGTCAGCGTCGAACCCGTTGAGGTTCAGGACCGGTCCCTCCAGACCTTGCCCGGGTTCATGACGCCTCTCGGATCCAGGCTCGCCCGCAGCGCCCCGAGCGCCTGGATGCCCACGGGGCCGAGCTCTCGCTCCATCCACTGTAAGTGGTCGACGCCGATCCCATGGTGATGGCTGAGGGTGCCGCCGAGGTCGAGGATGGCCTCCGTGGCCGCCTCCTTCAAAGCCCGCCACTGCGCCATCTCCTCGCCGGCAACCCGGGCAGTGAGGAGGGTGAAGTAGAGGGATGCACCGTCCCAGTAGGCGTGGGAGAGGTGGCAGAGGACGACGCCAGGCCCCCCCGTGGCCTCGTACGTCCCCTCTGCGGCCTCCTTGACCCCCGCGTACAACGTCTCCAGGTTGCTCCACGTGGTGGCGGTCTCAAAGGTCTCCACGAGGAGTCCCCGCTCTAGGAGATCATCCCGGAGATAGGGGGCGCGGTAGTACTCCTCTTCCCACCCCGAGGCCGCCTCCCGACCCAGGTCCCAGACGCGACCCTCGGTCCAAAGGTCGACGGCGCGACCCATCTCTTCCGGGACGCGCTCGGCCGTCCCCTCGAACTCGAGGAGGACGAAGGAGCCGGCGTCCTGGCTCTTCAGACCGCGGGAGGCCATGAGAGCCCGTGTCTCCTCCGCGTTGGACACCCGAACGGTGGCGGGTCGGATGTCCTCCTGGATCATGGAGCGACACCGGTTCAGGGCCTGGGGGAAGGAGGGGAGTAGGAACCCACGTCCGACCCGAACCTCCGGTCGGGGATGGACTCGGACCACGGCCTCTACGATGATGCCCAACCGGCCCTCCGAGCCCAGGAAGAGCTCCCTGAGTTCGGGACCCGTCGCCCGAGCGGGAGCTTCGGTGGTTCGGACCTCGCCCGAGGGCGTGACCGCCGTTAGGGCCTGGACCACGTTTTCGATCCGACCGTACCTCCCCGAGGCATGTCCGGCGGACCGGGTGGCGATCCACCCCCCCAGGGTCGAGAAGTGAAAGGACTGGGGGTAGTGACCGAGGGTCAAGCCCCGGCCCTCCAGGTCCGCTTCCAGGTCTGGACCGCCAATGCCCGCCTCGATCCGCGCCAGACCGGACTCCTCATCCACTTCCAAGACACGGTTGAGGCGACGAAGGTCGACGGTCAGGACGGCGCGATGGTTCCCCCTGAGGGGGGACACGCCGCCGAGGACCGAGGTCCCTCCACCAAACGGCACGATGGCGAGGCCTCGGGCCGCCGCCACGCGGAGGAGGCCGGCCACCTCACGAACCGCTTGAGGATAGGCGACGGCATCGGTGAAAGATGGCACCTCGCCCGTCCTTGCGAGAATGACATCGACGTAGCTCTTCCCCAGGGAATGGACGAGTCGGTCCTCGTCCTCCACGCGGATTTCGCAGACGGCCTGCAACGCCTCGAGGTCCCGCTGCGTGAGGGAGCTCGCGGTCACGGTCGGCGGGTCCGGGATGCCCGTCGCGGGCTGGAGGCGGATGCCCCTGGCCTCCAGGTATTTCAGGGTCCGGGAGAGCAGCTCCTCCGGATACCGCGTGTCCTGCGGGCCCCATCCCCACCACTTGCTCCTCATCCCGGGGCGCCCATCGCGTGACGGTAGAATAGGTTTCTGCAGCCGGGGAGGTTTATGTAGCGGCCAGAGGATGTTCAGGCGAGGGCGATGATCGAGAGGGAAGAAGTCTGGGAGGTCCTGAAGGGCTACGGTTCCGACGAGGTGACCATCGGCGTCCTGGCCTCCCACTCCGCGCTCGATGTGTGCGACGGGGCCGTGGACGAGGGATTTCGGACCCTGACCCTGTGCGAGGAGGGCCGAGAGGAGCCTTACACCCGCTACTTCAAAGCGGAGCGGGACCCGAAGGGGCGGGTCCTGCGGGGCGTCGTGGACGAAGCCATCGTGCTGCGAAAGTTCCGGGAGGCCGTTTCGTCAGAGGTCCAGGACAAGCTTCGTCGGAAGCGCGTCCTCTTCGTACCGAACCGATCCTTCGTCTCCTACGTGGGACTGGAGGAGGTGGAGGACGAGTTCGCCCTGCCCATGGTAGGGAGCCGCAACCTCATGCGATCCGAGGAGCGCACAGAGGAGCGGGGGTACTACTGGATCCTGGAGAAGGCAGGATTGCCCTATCCCCGCCACTACAGGAGCCCCGATGAGATCGAGTCCCTGGCCATCGTGAAGCTCCCTCACCGGGTGAAGCGCCTCGAGCGGGGCTTCTTCACGGCGGCGAGCCAGGAGGAGTACGAGGAGAAGTCCCAGCGGCTCCTCGCCGGCGGCGTCATCACGCCCGAGGACCTGGCCGCGGCCCGGATGGAGAAGTACATCCTGGGACCGGTCTTCAACTTCGACTTCTTCTACTCCCCCCTCGACGGGACGGGGGAACCCTTGGAACTCCTGGGCATCGACTGGCGCTTCGAGACCTCCTTGGACGGCCACGTCCGCCTTCCCGCCGAGCAGCAGCTCACCCTCCAGGGCGAGGAACGCGACCCCGAGTATGTGGTAACGGGACACAACTCTGCAACCCTGCGTGAGTCCCTCCTCCGCAAGGTGTTCCCGTTGGCCGAGCGGTACGTGGAGGCCACGAAGCTCTACTTCCCGCCCGGCGTCATTGGCCCCTTCACCCTGCAGACGTGCGTGGACAAGGATCTGAACTTCTCCATCTACGACGTCTCGCCCCGGATCGGCGGCGGGACGAACGTGCACATGGCCGTGGGGCACCCCTACGGGAACGTCCTGTGGCGGTCCCGGATGAGCACGGGCCGTCGGGTGGCCCTGGAGATCCGCCGCGCGTTAGAGTGGGGTCAAGTCGACCGGATCGTGACGTGACCGCTACTCCCGCTTCTCCAAGAACTCCGGCGGGACCTCGGTCGTGATGTACACGAACTTCCCCGCCTTCTGAATCTCCACGCCCGCGTCCTGGGCCTTCCCCACGTCCACCTCCAGGATCACCGGGGCGTCGGAGCGCACCCGCCCAGCCTCCATGGCGCTCTCCAGCGTGTCGCTCAGGTGGACCCATCGACGGTCGGAGGGTTTCAGGCCGATCTCTAGGAGGATGCCCGCCTCCTCCTCCGTGGTGGGGTAGTACAGGGGCGAAGGGATGTTGTCCGTGGGCAGGTCCATCTCCAGGTCGAGGGAGTGGCCGTAGGTGGCCCGAACCCGCCCCTCATCGAACTGGTAGCGTCCCTTGGGATCTGTCTGGACGATGGCGATGAGGTGATGGCCCTTCAGGAAACGGAACTTCTTGTGGCGAATCCGGATGGCGGTCACCAGATCCTGGAGGTCCACCCACCCGTTGTGTGCCATCTCCAGCCCGTACCGTTGGGGAAAGTGGCGCAGGATCCCGGCCATGGTGCGGCCGAGGTGGTTCAACTCCTTCTCGTTCAGGAGAAACTTGCCCTCGTCGCCGCAGTTGGGGCAGACCTCGCCCCGAAAGAAGCCATGGGAGCGACACTCTTTGAGCACGGATTCTCTCCTCCCACGAGGCTAATTCGAGGGGGGCATTAAAGGCCTTTGCCTCCCGGGACCCTAGAGGGGCTCTAGGTCCCGTTCCCGGACGACCCGCAGCCCGGCTTCCTCGATGAGATCCAACACGCGTCGGCGCGTCGACCCCTTCAGGGCCTTCCGGTGTACGTACGCGAAGCGGGCCGACGGCGTCTTCGCCACGGCCTGCTGCAGCATGTTCTCGGTGAGGGCCTCCGCCGCGTAGGACGGGATGAGGTGGCCAAAGGAGGCCCGTCGCGAGAGGGCCACATCGGTCATGCGTGGGACGTAATGTCCTCCTCCTACGCCCAGGAGCACGGGGGCCTCGGTGGGCCGCATGGCCAGGAGTGTCTCCGCCACAGCGGCGGCGGGGCCCTCCTCCTCCCACTCGATCGGGCCACTGCCCAGCTCCACGAAGAATGCGGGGGTGTCCAGGTAGGGGCCGTGGTGCGTGGCCTCGAAGGTCACGGCGTGGGGATAGTCGGCGGTTCGTGCCCGGAGGAGACGCAGCGTTTCGGTCATCCAGGAGGGGCTCGTCGGTACGAGTCGTCCCGGACGACCCCCGAAGTCCGCCGCCCCGAAGTTGCCCAGCGGATGGACGGTGAAACTCGGGATGCCCCGTTCGCTCCGGTGCCGCGACGCGAAGACGATGACCTCGGGATTCACCCCTAAGGTCTCCCGGATCTCCCGGTCGAGGCCGTCCCGATGCAGGTGGAGGTCCCCGATGGTGAGGAGGAGGCGATCCTCCAGGCGATAGAGGGGCTGGCCGTCAAACCTCCCGTCCTCCTCCCAGGGAGCTCCCTCGAGGAGCTTACGCCGGATGTTGGCACTGGCCACGTCGGGAAGGGAGGCCACGATGATGATCATCGGTCCCCCATCCGAGGGAGAGCCATAGCCTTTCGGTCACGAACGGTGGGCGTGGCGATGAGCCCGGGTCCTCACCACGAAAGCTTCTAAGGCCGGCCCCCTTTCCGCCCTCCATGGAGCTGGTCTACCTCAAGTCGCCCACGGGCCAGCAACACGAACGGGCTGAGGTGGTCCTGGCCCGCGTGCAGGAGGTGTTGCCCGATCTCGAGTACCGGGAAGTGGACCCGCGGAGGGATCCCGACTTCGCGGCCCAGTTTCCCATTTCCCACGCGCCCGGCCTCATCGTGGACGGCCGTATCGAGTACGTGGGGATTCCCCGGGAACGTATGCTGTTGGACCGGCTCCGACAGCTGGGGGCCCGAGGAAAGGGAAAGGGCCCGGCCCCGCCCTCCGAGGCGGGAGGCGAGGAACCGTGATAGCTTTATCTAGGGAGCGCTGGATGAAAGGGTGAGGGCATGGCCTCCCGGATCCAAGTCGTCGATCACGAGGAGATGGACCTATCTGCCGCCCTCTGCGTGGTCGGATTCCCTGGGGTGGGGCTGGTGGGCCGCATCGCCACGGACTTTCTGGTGTCCCAGTTCAAGTTGAAGCGGATCGCCTCCCTCCGATCCGATGACTTCCCTCCCATGGCGGTCCTGGTAAAGGGCCAGACCATGAGTCCCGTCCGCATCCACGCCGCCCCCATGGTCTGCGGAGTGGACGGGATGTGCGATCAACTGGCGGTCCTCCAGGCGGAGGTCACCCCCACGGGCCCAGTGCTCTACGCGTTGGCCGACGCCCTCATCTCGTGGTGCCTGGAGAAGGAGGTGCGGGAAATGGTCGTGCTGGAGGGCTTCATCCGGCCAGACGGCGGAAAGGACACGAATGTCTTTGGCGCCGGGAACAGCGCCGAAACCCTCGGTCGGCTGGGGAAGATTGGCGTGAAACCCCTGGAAGAGGGGATCATCAGCGGGATCGCCGGCCCCCTTAGCTATCTGGCCGAGGACCGCGGGTTGAATGTGACGGTCCTCATGGCGGAGACGGCCCGCGAATACCCCGATGCCCGCGCGTCCGCGAAGCTTCTGGAGATTATCGACCCCATCGTGCCGCACATCGACATCGATGCCAAGCCCCTGTTTGAGCGGGCGGAGCTCATCGAGGCCCGCCTCAGGCAGAACATGGAGCAGCACCAAGAGAGCGTCGAGGGGTTGACGGAGCGGTCGAAGATCATGTACGGATAGGGAGGGGTCCGAAAACGGCGTACACGTGTCCGGAGTGCGGGGAGGAGACCATGGTCAAGGCGGAGGAGAAACCGGGCTGGTATCATCTCAAATGCGAGAAGTGTGGCGCGGAGCGGGGGCCCTTTCAGGATGTCCGAGACATATCCGTGGCGTAGGCCCGGGGGGCGTCCTTCAGAAACCTTAATAACCGTGGGCTGATAATAAACGGACTGGGCAACCCGGCGTGGAGCAGGGGAGCTCCGCG
>JBHIBO010000036.1:0-12378 GCA_046759185.1 Thermoplasmata archaeon
CATCCGCCTGAACGAGCACGACTATCGAACCTTTCGGACGGGGGACACCATCCAGGTTCATGGCCTCGAAGTGGAGCCCATCCACGTCGATCACTCCGTCCCTGGCGCGTACGGCTTCGTGGTGCACACCTCGGACGGGACCCTGATCTACACGGGAGACCTGCGGCGTCACGGGCCTCACGGGGAGATGACCGGCGATTTCCTCGAGAGGGCGGTCGCAGCCAGGCCGTCCGCCTTGATCACGGAGGGTACACGCATGGCCCCCAAGGAGGTCCGGAAGGATTTGACGGAGGCCGAGGTGCGGCAGAAGAGCGCCGACGTCATGGCCAACGCGGGCGAGCACCTCGTGACTGCGACCTTCTACCCGAGGGACATTGACCGGATGCGGACCATGTACCTCGCTGCGACGGAGAGCGGACGCGAATTCATCACGTCCTCCCGGACGGCGTACCTCCTCAAGGCTTTGGAGCGGGACACGGGCCTCCACTTCCCCCAGGTCTTCCGCGACTACGGGGCGAAGGCCTACTTCCGGAACTTGAAGCAGCCTACCCGATGGGAAACCAACCTCAGGGACGAACTCGGTGACCGAGCGGTCGACGCCGAATATATCCGATCCCACCAGAGTGAGAGCGTGCTTCAGCTCGACTTCCCTCACATGGCCGAACTCGTGGACGTCGATCCTGCACCCGGCGGGGAGTTCATCCACTCGAAGAGCGAGCCGTTTGAGGAGAACGACCTTGAGGACCAGATCCTCCATCGGTGGCTGGAGCGGTTTGGGCTCCGACATCAGCAGCTTCACGCCAGCGGCCACCTCGGCCGACCCGAGCTGGAGGCCATGGTGGAGGAGATCAACGCAAACCAGGTCATTCCCGTTCACACCGAACATCCCGACCTGTTCGTGGGTCTGGCGGGCAAGGTGACCCTCCCGCGTGCCGGAGAGCCCATCCCCGTCTGAGGTCGTTCGAGAAGGGAGTCCCAGGACGATGCGGACTGACGTAGCCATCGTAGGCGCGGGACCGGCGGGGGGACAGGCAGCGCGCTATCTTGCTGCCCGGGGCCTTCAGGCCACTCTCCTCGACATGCGCGTACGCATCGGTGACCCCGTGCAATGCGGGGAGGCCGTCAGCGAGGTCGCCTTGCGGGAAAACGCCCTCGCTTTGGGAGATTGGGTGAGGTCGCGGGTCGACGGCGTGACCGCCCACGTACCAGACGGAAATCCGGGCTACCTTCCCGCCCCCGGATACTGCGTCGATCGAGGCGAGTTCGACCGAGCCTTGGTGGAGAGGTCGACTTCGAACGGGGCACAGCTCCTCACCAATTGCCACGTCAGGAGCGTGAATCCCAACGGATCGGTGGTCCGCCTTCAGACCAGCAAGGGTGACATAGAAGCGGTCTTCGTCATCGCCGCGGACGGCCCCTGGTCCCCGACTGCGCGAAGCCTTGGTCTGGTGACGCGGTGGCACTGCAACGTCGGTCTCCAGTACAAGTTCCGGGCTGAGGGGGTGGATATTGATAGTAACTGGTTGCACCTTTTCCTCGCGCAGCGATACGGCGGGGGTTACGCCTGGATCTTCCCGCGGGGATCCGAGGTAAGTATCGGCGTCGACGTACCCGCTCAGCCCCGCAGGCAGTTGGCGGCCTTCTGTCGCTCCTTGGGTGTGAGCCTTCAGGACCGACACGAGACCAACGGCGGCCGAATCCCGACGCGCGTCCACCTCGAACGTCTCGGCATCAGGAACGTCCTCATCGCCGGGGACGCCGCCGGGGCCACGAATCCCATCTTTGGTGGTGGGATCCATGCCGCCCTGTCCACGGGCCGTATGGCGGCCGAGACGATTCTCGAGCGCTGGGAAGACGGCAGGGAGGGGGTGGCCAATCGGTACCAGAACCGGGTGAGAGGCAGTCCCTTCTTTCATCCAGCCCTCCCTGCGGTGGCCGATCTCCTTGCGAAAACAACGGACGACGAGTTCACCCTCGCGGCGAAGGTCTACCGCCGAAGGCATCGATGGAGAAGTCTACTCCAACTCTTGCCGGAAGTCCTCCGCCGGCCTCGTTCAATGGGGAGCGTGGTTCGCCTTCCCTTGCTGCGGGATGCGCTGGAGGTCACGGCTCGGTACGGGTGGTAGGGGCAGGAGCGGTGGCGATGCCACTCCAAAGGGTTCCGGGCACCGGATTGACCCCCAGACCCCGTTTTCTGGCGTAACTGATTCTTGGTTCGGTGGCCTTTAATAGCTTGAGTCTCGAGTCATGGAAGGACTTGGGAGAGGCCATGCTGGACGGGATTGCCGGTGGCACCACCTATCTCGTGAAAGAGCGACGCGGCCAAGCGGCCTTCGAACTCTTCACGCGCCTCACTGCGCCGGACCATCCGGGTCTCTGCATCACCCGGAAGCACCCCGAGGTCGCCCGCGGCCAGTGGAACATCCCGAATTCTGTCGGCCTGAAGTGGCTAACGCCATCGGTGGGCCGGGATCGTGTGGATCCCAAGGCCTTGAACCTCCTGACCCGCGTGATCTACGAGTTCGTCCTCGAGCACGAGCAGGGCATCATCCTCTTGGACGGCCTCGAGTACATCCTCTTTCACAATGACCTCTCCAAGACGCTCCTCTTTATGGAGCACCTGAACGACCTGATCATGCAGAGCCGGGCGGTCCTGCTGGCCCCCATCAGCCCCGACGCCTTGAAAGGGCACGACGTTGCGCTCTTGGAGCGGAACACCGAGGTGTTGGAGGGGGATGCCTTGACCTCCCAGGCTCGCGTCGAGAAGTTCGTTCGTTTGATTGACGACTACCTGAAGAGGTAGAGGCGCGAGACAATTCGGGCGACTCAACGCCTGACTGTATGCCATCGCGCGATCTCTCAAGCCTGCGCCGGACATCCCGTCCATTCGTCCGGGTTCTGTACCGACAGAAGGATTGAGTTAAAGTCCGTCAACCCCTGGTGGACACGTGAACCCACGAGGGCACTGGGAAGACACCGCACTGAGTCCAATGAGGTACCTTGCGACCATCGCGGGTCTGGCGCTCTCGGGAATCGGGATCTTCCTGGTTGTGGCTGCCACAATTCGTCCAACCCTTGGGGGCGCCCTCATTGTCGTCCTCGAAGGGGTCCTCTTCTTGGCATTGGGGGTTATGCTTGCCGTTACCGCGCTTGTTGTGGGGCGGGGAGAGAAAGCCTAGCCTTCACAGTCTCTCAACAGGCACAGCCTCCCCCCAAACCGATTGGTGAAGTACCTGGAATCGCCCGACATCTCCAAGATCACCAAGGGAGCAATCCGCGAGGCTCGCTGCCACCCTGACGGAGCGAGAGAAAGGGCTAATCGTCCGCCGACCCTCACCCATCGGATGCTTACCCTCGAGGACGAGGAACGAGCACAGGAGCTTCGGCGGGAGCTGGTCGTAGTTCTGCACCTTGCGCAAGAACGACTTCCACTTTTGCGGCAGATTACGGGATGGCGGGAGGCCTTCGCGCCCCTGGAGGACGTTCGGTCGACGTTTGAGGGAGTGGACGAAAGCCAGGCCGTTGTTCGAATCGCCACGCCACCGTTCCTCTCGCAAGATCGCCTACGCCCTATCCTTGCGAGCTGCTTGGAAGGGCTGCTTGGGGGCTCCGTCCTCTTCAGCATCCGCATCCTGACAGAACTTGCGGAGACGATTCAGGCGGCTTTTGAGATGGAGGAATTGTGGCTGGAGGAAGGAGGCGCCCCCGGTCGAACGGTCCTCTGTTTCACGGACGAGGCGGCTGTGGGGACCCTGGATCTCCTCCAGTCGGAGTTGCAGGAGGAACTCAGGGCCCAGCGGTGGGCAGAGGTTTCCACGGCCTTTCCGTTGAACCACTACGATGTCCTGCTCCTCTGGGCGGGGCCGTCGGAAGAGAAAATCTCCTCAACAGAGGCATTTGTGGCCGGTGTCTACGAGAGCCTAACAGGGGCTCCGGTCAGTGCCACGTCGCGCGACCTCGGACAGGCCGCGGACCTCCTAGCTTTCCTGGGCGCGTGATCGGAAGAAATCCCACGTCATCTCGACGGAATCGGCCCACAAGGGGGGAAGAATCCCCTCAGGCGCCCCCGTTGGGCATCCTCGACACGAGCTTCATCATCTCGTCATAGTGGTGCCGGATGACGTCCGCGCCCCGGTCGCCCATCATCTGTGCCGCATTGGTCTTGCATTGCTCGATGGAGCGACGAATCCCTTGTTTCGTGGGCGCCTCGAAACTCTCGCCGCATTGTTGAAAGACACCCGTCACGAACTGACGAACTTGCTCTTGCAGGACCTCGTCCGCGACGGGCTGATCGAGGATTTCGTAGAACTCGCCGTTGGCGCTCTCGAAACACCGAAGGAGTTCGTCCCGCACGAACTCAGGGGTCAGTTCTTCGGAGGGAACATCAGGGGTTCGGTAGCTTTCGCGTGCCATTCGCCTCTCTCTATAACACCGTTATACTTAAGATCACGGCCAGTCGTGACCGGCTTCGGAGGACCACAGGCCTCACAGACGAGCCCAACCGAGGAGCTAAGGAGGAGATCCGACTCCCGATGACGTTGTCTCTCATCCTCCAAATCCTCCTGGGTATCCTCCTCGCCCTTGGGATTGGATCTTCGCTTCTTGCACTGATCTCCCTCGCCGACGGGATCCGATTCTCTCGCCGCATGGCAGCCTCCCTTCAAGAGACTGCCACGTACGAAGGGAGGGCGGCCGTCCTGATGCCCATCCGTGGATCGGATCCCACGTTGAATCGGACGCTGAAGGCACTGAGCGGCCAGGACCACGCGGAGTTCCGGGTCGTCTTCATCACGGACCCTGAGGACCCGGTGGCGGGACGCCTGCGGGAGGCCAACCTGAGGGGACCCACGACCATCCTCGAAGCTTCTCCCCGCTCGGAATGTTCCGGGAAGATCTCCGCGCTCCTTACCGGTCTCGAGCATCTGGAGGAGGGAGACGACGTGGTGGTCTTCGCCGACTCCGACATCGTCCCCGACCGTCGCTGGCTCGACTCTCTTCTGGCTCCTCTCCAGGATGCGAACGTGGCCGCGTCGACGGGCTACCGCTGGTACTTCCCCCTCCGGGGCGGGCTCGGCCCCGGCCTCCAGTCGGCCTGGAACAGCGCGGCGGCGAACGTGCTGTTTAGCCCGAGATGGCAGTACCTATGGGGCGGATCCTACACCATTCGACGCAGCGTTCTCGACCAACTGGACATTGCATCGCGCTGGGACCAATCCCTCAGCGACGACATGGTGATGACCCAGACCCTGCGGGAGCAGGGACTCACGATGTCCTTCGCCCCTCGCGCCACGGTGGCGAACTACACCGGCGAGACCTGGAGAGACGTCCTGCTGTGGACCAATCGGCAGACCCTGCTCGCGCTCCTCTACAACCCCGCCATGCGCCGACTCACCCTCCCGTACGCCCTCCACGTGGGCTCCTTCGTCCTGGCGTGGGTCGCCCTCGCCTTGAGCCCCTTCCACCCCCTGCTCCTCCTCCCCGCCGTCTTGCTCCTCAGCCCGGCGTATCTGGGTCTGGTAAAGGGCGCCCTGCGGCGCTCTGCTTTCGCTCGTAGCATGCCCGCCTTCCAGGACGCCTTCCGGCGGCACCGGTTCTGGTTCTACCTGGGGACCTTCCTCCTCCCCTTCCTGATGCTCTACAACGTACGCAAGGCCACGCACATGACTTCCTTCGAATGGCGTGGGAAGACCTACCGGTTCACCTCCCCCCGGGACATCCAGGTGGAAACGGAGGGGTAACCTAGCCGCCCTCCGCCTCCGCCTCGGAGGGCTCCTCCTCCTCCAACTCGAGGACGTGGCGGAACTCGTCGCGGAGGGTTCGCTCTGTGAGGACGACCCCCGTGCGGTAGGCCGCCCGGGCGAGGACGTGGCCCGCCACCGGGGTGGTGAGCATGAGGAACACGATGATGGCCAGGGCCTTGATCGTGACCGTGTCCAGGCCGAGGATCAGCAGGCCGGAGGCGAGGATGGACAGGAGGCCCAGGGTGCCGGTCTTCGTGGCCGCGTGAATCCGATTGTAGACGTCGGGGAAGCGGAAGATGCCAATGGAGCCGCTATAGACGAAGAAGATCCCCACCGCCAGGAGGACGAGGGCGAGAATGGAGAAGAGGACCTCATGAAGCAAACAGATCCCCCCGCTCCAGGTACTTGGCGATGGCCACGGTGCTGATGAAGCCGAAGATGGAGAGGACGAGGGCCGCGTCGATGTAGAGGGACGAGTCCAGGAAGTAGGCGTTCAGGACGAGGAGGGCGATGACCACGGCCACGACCGCCTCCAGACCGACGACGCGATCGGGGATGCTGGGCCCCTTCAGGAACCGATACAGCAGGAGGGGGAGCGCCCCACTCAGGAGGATCATCGCCACGCCGTACATGAGGGTCATTTCATCACCCGCCGCACGTAACGTTCGACCTCGAGGATCCCCTCCCGGACCTCCTCGAGCTCCCGGGCGTTGATCGTGTGGACGAACATCAGGTTCCGGTTCCGGTCGAAGTCCAAGGTGAGGGTCCCCGGGGTGAGCGTGATCGTGTTCGCCATCATCGTCACCTCCAGGTCGCTCAGCCCCTCGATGTCCACCGCGAGGATGCCAGGGTAGACGGGCAGGTCGGGGTGGAGGGCCCGGTAGGCGACGTCCAGGTTCCCCAGGATGACGTTCCTGGCGAAGAAGAGGACGTAGAGGAGGTAGGCGGGAACGCGACGGAGGACTCGGGGGAAGGACTCCCGCACCTCCGGCTTGAGGACCCGGCGAGTGAGGACAACGGCCAGAGCGGCGAAGAAGAGGCCCACCAGGAAGGTCAGGAGGGTCAGGGACCCCGCCAGAAACATCCACACGACGGCCAGGGCGAGGATGGCGTAGGGGTAGGTCCTCACGGGGTCACCTCCTGCAGCACGGACGGGGGGAGGACCGCCTCGATGTAGATGCTCGGGTCCGAAATCTGCCCCGCGATCTGCGTCGTGAGGCCGACGAGGGGCTCCGCGAGCACACCGAAGACGAGGATGAGGCCGGCCAGGGCGGCGATGGGCCCGAGTTGTCGGGCCCCGATGGCGGACTCCGAACCGCCAGACCCCCGTCCCCAGAAGATCCGGAGCCAGGCCCGGAAGGCGTATACGATGCCCAGGAAGGCGCCCAGGAAGGCGAGGAGGAGGTAGAGGAGGCGGCCCGATTCGATGAGGGCCTGGAACACGAGGAGCTTGCTCACGAACCCGTTAACGGGGGGGAGGCCGGCCAAGGCCATGACCCCGATGAGGAACGTCAGGGCGAGGATCGGCGCGCCCCGTGCTAGGCCCCCCATCCGATCCAAGGAACGCTCCCGGGTGACGTGCATGACGCCCCCGGCCGCCAGGAAGAGCATGCTCTTGATCAGGGCGTGGTTGATCAGGAAGAAAACGGCCGCAGCCAGGCCCTGGACCGTGGCCAGGCCCACGCCCAGGAGCAGGAAGCCCATCTGACTGATACTGCTGTACGCCAGGAGTCGCTTGATGTCGACCTGGCCCAAGGCGAGGACGGCGCCCAGGAGGAGGGTGGCCACGGCCACGATGAGGATGACCTCAGAGACCACCGCCACGCCGGGGAAGAGGAGGGTCGTGAGGCGGATGAGCCCGTAGGCCCCGACCTTGATCAGGATGCCGCTGAGGATCGCGCTGACGGGGGTGGGGGCCGAGGGATGGACGTCGGGGAGCCAGAAGTGGAAGGGGGTGGCTGCGGCCTTGAGGCCGAAGACGATGACAAAGAGGAGGGCCGCCAGGTCCAGATGGCTGACGCCCGCCGCTCGAAGGGCCTCGATCCGGATGGAGAGGTGCGCCATGTTAAGGGTCCCTGTGGTCCCGTAGAGAATCGCGATGGCCAAGAGCATCAGGGCGGCGCCGATGAGGTTCAGAATGAGGTACTTGAACGTCGCCTCGAGCTTCTCCTTCCGGGAGATGAAACTGTCCTTTTCGCTGGTGATGACCAGGCCGTAGATGGACAGTAGCATGACTTCGAAGAAAACGAAGAGATTGAAGATGTCCCCCGTGAGGAAGGCGCCGTTGACCCCTGTGTGGAGAAAGAAGAAGAGGGGGAGGTAGGAGAACCGGGTGGTGCGCGGGGGCATGTAGCCCAGGCTGTACACCAGGGCCGCCAGGAAGACGCTCGAGGAGACAGCGACGAGGGACGCGCTGAGCAGGTCCGCCACGAGCACGATCCCGAAGGGAGGGGGCCACCCCGAGAGAAGGTGGGTCTGGATTCCCGTGGCGTGCACCTCCAGGACCAGGACGATGGACCCGATGGTCAGGATCGTGGACGAGGCGAGGGCCACGCCTTGCTGCAGGACGGGCCAGCGCCAGAGGGCCAGGGTGAGGACCGCGGTGGCCACGGGCAGGGCCACGACCAACGCAACGAGGAGGCTCATCCCTGCAGCCTCCGAAAGTCCTCGACCTCCGTGCTCTCCTCCTCGCGAATGAGCGCGTAGGCCAACCCGAGGGCGAAGGCCGTGACGCCAAGGCCGATGACGATGGCGGTGAGGATGAGCGCCTGGACCAGGGGATCGGTGGGCGTCCCGCCAGCCCCGAGGAAGGGCGCGACCTCGCCCTTGAAACCGACGGAGAGGATGAGCAGGTTCACCGCGTTGGCGAGGATGCCGAGGCCGATGACGATCCGGATGGTGTTCCCGTGTCGGATGGCGTAGGCCGCGACGGCGAAGAGGGCGGCGATGACGAGGGCCAGGAGGCTAACCAATGGACTCGCCTCCCGCGCTCCGGCGCACGATGGTGAGGATGGCGCCCAAGACCGCCAGGTAGATGCCGAGGTCGAAGCCTACGGCGGAGACCAGCTTGACCTCCCCTAGGAGGGGGACTTCCATCGCCCAGATGAGGCTGGTCAGGAGCGGGAGGCCGAAGGCCAGGGGGAGGAGGAGGAAGAACACGGCGATGGCCAGGCCGAGGGCGACGATGGAGCGAAAGCGGATGCGGAAGCGGGTCTCGACATACTCCCGCCCAAAGACGACGTAAAGGAGGACGAAGGCACTCGCCGTCATGGCGCCCGCGATGAAGCCGCCCCCCGGGCTGCTGTGACCCGCCAGGAAGAGGGCGATGGAGAAGAGGATGCCCACGTAGAGGACCGTGGTGGTGATGACCCGCGCCACCACGCTAACCACGTTGTCGCCTCCGGAACAGGGTGTACAGGCCGAGGGAGGCGAGGGCGATGACCGTGATCTCGCCCAGGGTGTCGAAGCCCCGGAAGTCCGTGATGACCACGTTCACCACGTTGGTTCCCCCCGTCTCGTTCACGAGACCGGGATCCAGGTAGAACTCCGCGACGGAGTCATCAAACGTGGCGAGGGAGGGGTTGACGACCGCCGTGACGCCGATGAGAATCCCGATGGCCAGCAGGAGATCCGAGGCCCGTCGACGCGGAGAAGGCTTGATGGCTCGAAGGGGGAGCTTGTAGATCACGATGAGGAAGATGACGAGGAAAACGAGTTCGACGAGGACCTGCGTCATGGCCAGGTCGGGGGCGTTCAGGAGCATGAAGGCCATGGCCAGGAGGAAGCCCATCCCGGACAGGCTCAGGACGGCGTGCAAGGTCGCCCGCAGGAGAGCGGCAAGGACAGCGAAGACGATCAGGGCCGCAAGCACGATGGCCAGGGCCACGGTGCGGATGGTCGTGGGACCCGGGAGGGTGACGACGGTGGGGTCGAGAAAGGGCGAACCCAGGAGGGGAATCAGGGGGATGAGCAAGGCCGCTGCGACGGCGAGGAGGAGGACGAGGCTGTAGCGGCGAAGGGAGCCGTTCTGGATGGCGAGGGCGGTCCTCCGGCCCGCTCCCTGCACCCCTCCGATGAAGACCTCGTAAGCGCGATTGGGGGTCACCCTCCGGAGGCCCCGCGCGACCCGCTGCAAGAAGCCCTGGCTCTCGGCATAGCGCCAGATCAGGAGGAGGCCGAGGAGGGCAGAGAAGAGGGTCATGATTCCGGCCGGCCCGCTCAACGTCAGGAGGGAGGGAGCGAAGATCTCGCCCGGCGGGAGGGTCCCCCCGATGAGTCCCGAGACGAGCTGGGGGAAGAGGCCCAGCGTTAGGGCGAGCCCCCCCAGGAGGAGGGCTGGGATGGCCAACGCGAGGGGCTCGCGCGCCCCACTTCGCCGGGGGCCCAGGAAGATGCGCGCAAAGAAGTTCCATGCGTACGCGAAGGTCAGCCCGCCCCCAACAACGACCAGGACGGAGGCCCACAGCGGACCCGCCTCCCAGGTCGCCTCGAAGACAGCCTCTTTGCTGAGGAAGCCCCCGAGGGGCGGAATGCCGGCCAGCGAGAAGGCAGCCAGGGCGCATGCGATGGCCGTGATCGGCATGACGCCGCGGAGGCCGCCTAACTCGCGGATGTCATTCATCCCGGTAGCGTAGATGACGGTGCCCGCCACGAGGAAAAGGGCCCCCTTCATGACCGCGTGATTCACCGTGTGCAAGAGGCCGGCCCCTTCTCCCAGGGAGGTTGCCAGGGCGAACGAGGACACGAGGAGCCCAAGCTGGCTGATGGTGCTGTAGGCCAGGATGCGTTTGAGGTCCGTGGCTCGAATGGCCTGGAGCCCTCCCAGGATCATCGTGCCCATCCCGAGGGGCAGAAGGACTAGAACCCAGGTCTCCGAGGCGAGCACCGGGACCAAGCGGGCGAGAAGGAAGATGCCCGCCTTGACCATGGCGGCAGAGTGGAGGTAGGCGCTGACGGGGGTGGGCGCGACCATGGCGTCCGGGAGCCAGATGTGGAAGGGGAACTGGGCCGACTTGGCGAGGACCGCCACCGTGAAGAGGAAGAGGATCGGGATGTACAGGCTACTCGCCATGATGCGATCCGCGGCGCCGAGGACGACCTCCAGATCGAAGGACCCCACCACCGACCCGATAGCCAGGAAGGCGAGGAGGAGGGCAATTCCCCCGAGGCCCGTGAGGAGCAGCGCCCTCAGGGCTGCATCGTTGGACCGCTTGTCCTTTCTATCCAGGCCGATGAGGAGGAAGGAGGTGACCGTGGTCAGCTCCCAGAAGAGAAAGAGGAGAATGAGGTCCCCCGAGAGGACCAGGCCCAGCATGGAGCCCATGAACAGGGCCATGTAGAGGTAGAAGGGACCCGCCAACCGCTCTCGGGCCATGTAGGTAGCGGAGTAGGCGAAGATGAGGGCGCCGATGCCCGTCACCAAAAGGCCGAACAGGAGAGTGAGAGGATCGAGGCGGAGGGCGAGGGTGATGCCAGCCGAGGGAATCCAGGGGAGGGCAGCCCGGACCTCACCGACGAAGGCCCAGAGGAGGAGGAGAATCGTAAACGACGTAGCCCCCGCGATGAGGCCCGCCCATCCTGGGACCCGAGGCCCGAACCGCCGTAGGACGGGGACAAGGAGGACAAGAAGGAAGGGCACGCTAAGCGCGATCAGAAGCCAGAGGCCCACGTCCACTGCGTCCCATCCTCCTTAATGATCGGGGCTCGCGTTGGCAACCGCGAAGCCTATAAATAGATGAGCGGGAGCCAGACCTCCCCGGGAAGCCTTATTCCTGCCGCCCCCATAGGCGCTTTGTGCTCGTCCTGACGCGTGGGGATCTCGAAGAGGTCCTGGACATGCGAACGGTCATCGACGCCGTGGAGCGGGGGCTGGTGGAGCACGCCCGGGGGACCGTGTCCATGCCTGCCCGTCAGATTCACGCCATCGACGTGTCGGGGACCACCTTCGTCATGTCCGCCTATCTGGGCGGGATGGAGGCCCTGGCCCTCAAGGTTGTCTCGGACTTCCGCGGGAATCGGGATCGTGGCATCCCCTCCATTCAGGGCGCCGTTCTCCTTTTGGACGCCGAGACCGGAGAGGTCCTGTCTCTCATGGACGGTGCCACGATCACGGCCCTCCGCACAGGGGCGGCGGGGGCCCTAGCCGCGCGAAGCCTCTCAGTGGTAGATGCCGAGGTGGTGGGCATTCTGGGGACGGGGACGCAGGCTCGCACCCAGATTCAGGCCCTCTGGGTCGTGCGGGATCTCCAACTCGTAAAGGCCTACAGCCCGACGAAGGCGCACGTCCGTGCGTTCTGTGAGGAGACTGCGGACCAGCTCGAGGTGGACGCGCTGGTGGCGGACGAGGCCCGCGAAGTCGTGGACGGGAGCGACGTGGTCATTACGGCCACCAACGCGACGCAGCCTGTCCTACCCGGGGCCTGGCTCGAGGAGGGGGTCCACGTGACCTCAATCGGAGGAGGAGCCGCTCGGGAGTTGGACGCGGAGGTCTACCGGAGGGCGCGGGTCGTCGTCGATTGGCGGGAAGGAGCCCTAGAAGAAGCCCGGGACATCCGAGAGGCAATCGACAGCGGGGCCTTCTCCCCCGACGACATCGAGGCCGAACTCGGTGAGCTCGTGGCCGGCAGGAAGCAGGGCC
>JBHIBO010000037.1:0-11994 GCA_046759185.1 Thermoplasmata archaeon
CGGCTTCCGCCGGTGCCTCTGCCTCTGCCGTGGCCTCCGGGGCTTCCTCGGGGGGCGCCTCAGGAGGTGCCTCGGCGGGCGGGGCTTCCGCAGCCGCGGGCTCGGGAGCAGGTTCACCCGCAGGGGGCGTGGACGGCGCCCCTTCTGCCGCGGGCTCCGGTGTGGGCTCCGGTTCCGGAGCTGGCCGGTACTGCTCGGGAAGCTCGCCCTTGGCGAGGAGGTTCTGTTCCAGCTCCAAGAGGCGTTTCGCCTCCTGTGCGAGCCGCTCCCGCTCGCCGGTGATGAACTGGCGCTCCTGGGCCATCTCCTCCTCGTACTGGCTCAGGCGCTGTGCCTTGGTCCCGAAATCCTGTACGGCCTTCTCGAGACTCTGTTGAATCGTGCCGAGCTCCTTCTCCTTGTTCGCCGCAGACTTCGTGATGGCCCCGAGTTCCTTGCTCTCCTCCGCCAGGTTCCGCTCCTTGGCAGCGGTCTCCTCCTCGCGCGCGAGGAGCTTCTCATGACGGGCGTCGACCTGCTTCTCGCGGCCATCGATCTCCGCCATGGTCTTCTCGTGGGCCTTCTTGGTCTTCAGGAACTCCTGATGGTCTTGGGAGAATTCGGTCTCGCGGCGGGTGAGTTCCGCCTCGCGCGCCTCGATACCCTTCTGAAGCGTTTCGAAGTTGGCCTTCTCCTGGGCCATGGCTTCCGCCTCGCGCTGCATCTCTGCCGTTTTGGCGTTGAGCTCGTCCCGCTCTTTCGCCATCTCGGCCTTCTGCTCAGCGGCGGCGGCTTCCTTCTCCTTCAGGTCCGCGACCTTGCCCTGGATTAGGTCCCAAACGTCTCCTTGCTCGTCTGCCACGGAGTCACCTTCCTTGGCGGCCTCACGGTCGCCCCCGGACGGTTAAGAACGTTTGCCCCTCAATCTCAGGGGTGAGAAAATCCTGCCAGCGGGTGCTAAATCTCCGCCGTCTCCAGGAGCGGGCCGAGAATCGACAGGCCACCGCTGCCGACCTCGAGGAGATGCTTCTCGACGCTGTGGCTTGCGGCCCGCATCTTCTCAACCTGCAGGTATCGAACCAGCTTCCCCTTGATCCGGTCCAATCCGAGGTTGATGATGCCGTCCACCAGGAATCCTTCGTTCCCCAGGAGTTGGCTCTCTCCCCCGATGGCCCGTTCCATGATGATGAGGGAGAGGAGGTCTTGCTCTCGGAGGAGCTTGAAGAAGTAGAACATCCGCTTGCGCATGTGTTCGTTGTCGGCCATGAGACTGTATAGCGCACCCAAGGAGTCCAGGGCGAAAAGGGCAAACTTCTTGCCGTGGACCTTCCGGTAGTGGGCGATCATCTTCTCCAAGAATTGGAGGTAGTCGGCCTGGTCTCCCTCGTTCATGACCTTGTCGATATCCCGCAGGTCCGTGAAGTCAGAGATCTGCATGTTGAGGGAGATGTCCACCCCGAGGCTTTCCATGTTCTTCAGGTGGGAGGCGACGGTCTCCTCCAGCGTGGTGTAGAGGCCGAACTCCCCCGTCTGCTTCAGGAACCGGGACATGGATGCATAGCAGAACGTAGACTTCAGCGCCCCCGCCGGGCCCGTGACCAGGATGACCTTCGGAGGCTCGATGTCAGTGTGGAAAACCCGGTCCAGACCAGGGATGGATTTCCGATACATGGGGCCACGCGGTCTCTCTTTCGGCCTTCTGGTGGGCGCGATATAACCGTATCGTCATCATTATCCGTCTTGATTGGACCTTATCATCTTTCGGAATCTTGTCGGCAGATTCTTAACCGCTCATCGGACTAGAAACGGTCACCTCCCGGGGTGACCCTCGTTGGTGGATGGCGACTCCAATAAGTGCGGCCTATGCGACGCAGAGTTGGAGACCGGCTCCCACGTCTGCCCGAACTGTGGGGCAGATCTCTCTCTCCTCGACCTGGACGATGGCGAAGGGCTGGATGCCATCAAGCAATCCATTTCTCTGGACGACCTCCTGGCCACGGTCTTGGACGAGCCGAAAATACCCGCCTCCTCCAAGGAAGAGGGCGGGAAATCGCTCGACGACCTCGACTTGGACCTCGAGATGCCCGATGAGCCCGTCGAGAAGCCCACGCTGGATCTCGACGTCCTCGAGGAGGACTCCCCCGGTTCCGGTACGACCGATGGGGGGGCGGCCGCGGAGCCCGAGCCGGGACCGGAGGTTGAGGTCCCGAAAGAGGAGGACATTCCGACCGAGACGCCAGCGAAGGTAATCACGTCAGCGGCCGATTCGCTGGTCGAGGGCCCGGGGGAGGCTCCAGTTGAAGACGAAGGACTCACGTACGAGTGTCCCGAGTGCGGGGCCAGGGTGGCCGAGAACGCCCCCATGTGCTTCTCGTGTGGTGCTCTCTTCTCGGAGGAAACCCACGTCTGTCCCGAGTGTGGAGCTGAAGTCGCCACGGGCGCGGCGCAGTGTCCACAGTGCGGCGTGCACTTCGCCCAAGAAGGCGAAGCCATGCCCGAGGTGCCTCCCGTCGCTCCGCAAGCGCCCGAACCCGTGCCACGCCCTGAACCCGAGATCCGCCTCTCGCCCGGAGGTTCCGGACAGCTCGTCCGGACGATTCTCGACCGCTATGAAAGCCTGGAGCGGCAGCCCTTCTCACCGAGCCAGGATCCCATCCGACTGCAGCAGTCCCTGAAGGAGTACGTAACGTACCTCCGGACCCTCCTCCTCCTGGCTAAAGCGGTCCACGTCCCGACGGACAGCATACAACTCAAGGTGGCCGATGCGACGCGAAGGGCCCGGGCGCAGGACCTGGAGGGGGCCGTACGTATGGCCCACAGCGCCAAGCTGGCGCTGGAACAGTCCCTTTCCCTGCAGGTGGCCAAGCGAGTGGAGATGTTCCAGGCCGACCTCGCGAACAACCGGTCACGGGGCATGGCCTATCCGGTCGCCGAAGACCTCGTCCAGCGGGCCGTCGCCGACGTCGAGGCGGGACGCGTGCAGAGCGCCTTCGACCGGTTGGAACGCGCGAAGGAGGATATAGCGGCCAGTTCCGGGGGACAGACCGATGCCCGCTACGCCCTCCAAACGGCCAAGGAGATGGTGGAGGAGGTCGTACCCCTCGGCCTTGCGGCGGACGAGCTCCAGAGTTCCCTGGCCGACGGTGAGAAGGCCCTGCGACAGGGGAACTGGGAAGCGGCCGCCCAGATGGCCTCCTCCGTTCAAGAGCGGGCCACGGAGACGCTCCAGGACGGGCTCTCCGGGGAGATGAAGCGGATCCGGGAGAGGGTGATGCAGCTAAAGATCCAGGGACGGGACGTGAGCCGCCCCATTGCGCTGCTCAAGCAGGCGGGGGCGAGCATCAAGGAGAGAAGCTACGAGGACGCCATGCGGTACCTGAACCTGATCAAGCAGGACATTAGGACGTAAGGTAGCCTCATCCGAGGTTCACGACCTCGGCCTCGCCCTCTAAGGTACGAAGATCCCGTTCCTCCCAGGTCGACGGATTCAGAGTAAGTAGGAAGATGAACTCACTCTCCGCAATCTCATCAACGAGCCTGCGGAGGAACTTGAGGACCGCCTCGAAGCTGTTGCTGCTCTTCAGAAACTCCAGGCCCTCAAGCATGAGGATGCCCTGCCCACCCGAGACCATGAAGCTCTCCATCCGGTGCAGGATCCGCTCCAGTACCGGCTCCACCGTGCGCTCCGCGGAGTCCTGCTTGTCCGTGAGCCAATACACCTCGGCTCCGTCAAGGCCGAAGTTCTCCTTCACGCGGCCCGGGTTGGTGCGGCAGACGAGGAGGCCTCGGACACGCGTCACCTTCTGGGAAAAGGCCTGGAAGGCCGTCTCACCCTTCGACTCCTCGAAAATGTAGCTACGACCTGGCATGAGGTCAGGCAGTCGCGCCGGCTCCGCATCGGCCGCCCTGCCGACGTCTGCGGGTTCGGGTCGGTCTCCGAGAGCCTCCCGCGCCGTGGCGACCTCCAAGGACTTTCCCATGGCTTCGGCAAAGGCGAGCACCCGGTTCACCCCGCCCTCGAGTTCGCGCATGCCCACGGCGAATCGATTGGCGAGGAAGTCCGGGAGGTCAGCGGAGAAACCGACTTCCCTGCGCGCGAGCTGAAACACCACGAAGGCCCGGCGGACGTCCGGGTCGGGGGCGCGCAGGTCGACCACGAGCCCCGCCTCGAACCGAGATCGGAGACGCGCGTCGACGCCCTGCATCCCGGAGGGGTAACGATCGGACACCATGACTAGCGGCTTTCCCTGTCCACGGAACTCCTCAAAGATTTCGAAGAGCTCCTCCTGAACCCGCCTTCGCCCCTCGATGTCTTGGAGGTCGTCCAGAAGCAGGATGTCCAGGGACCGTAGGTCCTCTCGAAATTCGGCAATGGTCTCGTCCCGGTCCGCGGCCTGAATCTCGGACCAGAAGCGGGTGGCCGTCATATACCGAACCTTGGCGTCCGCGTCACGCTCCTGGAATTCGTTGCCGGTGGCGTGAAGGAGATGGGTCTTTCCCAGGCCGGGAGTTCCGACGAGGAAGAGGGGGTTGTAGGGATCCACCGCCCCCTCCGCAATGGCCTTGCATGCCGCATGGGCGAACCGGTTTGAGTCCCCCACGATGAAGTTGTCGAAGGTGAAACGGCGCAGGATGCCGGTGTCCTCACCCTCTTCCTTGGGCCCCTTCCGCGCCTTGGTGCGGGATCTCTTAGGTTTTTCCCTTCGGCCCTTTGGTCTCTTCGCCCGCTCCTGCGGCTCCTCCTCGGGTTGGACGTCGTCGGCCTCGGGAAGGGCTTCCGGCTCAAGCCCTTCCGAAGATGCCTCCTCCATTTCCGGTTCCGCCTCGGGAGCCTCCGTCTCGAGATCCTCGGGGGGGGCGGGGAGAGGTTGGTCCACGATCTCGACCTCCGCGTCCGGGATATCGGCCCCGTCCGGAGGAGGCGGGGGGACCTTCTTTCCCGCCTTGCCTTTCTTGGGTTTCCCGGGTTTCTTGCGCTTTCCCTTGGTCCTGGGTGCCTTTCCTTCCGCCTTGGCCCCGGGCCTCTCCCCTTCTTCCTCCCCTCTGAGATAGTCCGCTAGGTCTCGGATCGTCTCCTTGGCAGGTGGCGCCTCCTCCCCCGCGGAGGCCTCCGTGGCCGCCCGGAGCTGGTCAAGTTTCTTCTTCAGGTTTCCGAAACCCTTGGAGATGCGTCCGGACTTGGTCCGGAAGGAGTCCAGGAGCGCGTCCATGTCCAGGTCCGCGTGGACCTCGATCAGTGAACTCGGGTTCTTCGCAATCTCTCGGACTCGGGGCTGGGCTCCCTTCCCCCGGAACAGGCCGTCGGGAGCGGCGTAGAGGGTCAGCACCTCCTTGCCGTTCTTCATGATCAGGTAGCCCTCACCCGGCTCGTCCGAGCGAACGACCTTGAGGTACCCGGTGAACCCCTTCTTCTCTAGGATGGGCACCATGCGCTTCAGGGCGTCCGGCCGGCCCTTGAAGACCTTGGAGACCCGTCCCTTGGGAAGCTTGAGGTTCTTAATCACCGGTGCCCCGCCGTCGAGCTTTGTCGAGGCTCATATATACCTTAATGTGCCAGTTCCAGGAGTGATAACGGCCACCGGTGCCCATGCGAGGCCCCACGGGTGGGACGCGAACCGGACCGAATCTATTAAGGAGGCGACACCCTCCGTTTTCCTCCAGACCGCGATCGAGGGATGCCCCTGAAGTTCTACACCCTGGACGACTTCGATCCCGCGGACAAGACCGTTCTCCTGCGCGTGGATATCAACTCCCCCATCGACCCCACATCCGGCCGCATCCTCAACGACAACCGGATTCGCCAACACATGGTCACCTTGCGGGAACTCCGGGATGCGCGGGTCGTCATCATGGCCCACCAGGGGCGTCCGGGGAAGGACGACTTCACGACCATGGAGGCCCACGCGGATCGCTTGTCATACTACCTCGGCCGCGAGGTGCGATACATAGACAGCCTCTTCGGGCGGCAGGCCTTGGAGGCGGTAACGAATCTTCAGCGTGGGGAGTTCCTTCTCCTGGAGAACACGCGGTTCTATTCCGAGGAGGTCGTCCTCCAGGGCGAGGGACCCGCCAAGATGGCCTCGTCCCGTCTCGTCACCACGCTAGGACCGCATGCCGAGTTCTTCGTGAACGACGCCTTCGCCGCGGCGCATCGGGCCCAGCCGAGCCTCGTCGGGTTCTGCGAACGGCTTCCGAGCTTCGGAGGGCGGGTGATGGAGCGGGAGGTCCGGGCCCTCGATCACGCCCTCCACGGCGAAGCTCGCCCGAAGGTGGCGATTCTCGGGGGCCAGAAGGTCGACGACTCCTTGGAGGTCGCACGACGATTCCTGACGGAGGGAGTGGTGGATCGTGTCCTAACCACGGGGGCCGTCGCCAACCTGCTGCTCTGGGCGGGGGGCAACCGGTTGGGAAAGCCCAGTGAGGAGTTCCTCCGGCGAGAAATTCCCGGAGTGGAGGCCGTCGTGGAGGAAGGAGAACGTCTCCTCGCTAAGTTCGGGGACCGCATAGGGATTCCCGAGGACCTCATCACCAACGTCAAGGGGCGCCGGAAGGCCATCGCGCCCGCCGACCTGCCCGCTGAGTATCCCATCTACGACGTGGGGCTCAACACCATCGTCCGCTACCTGGACGAGATCGCCGAGGCGGCCGTGATCCTCCTCAACGGGCCCGCCGGCGTCTTCGAGATCGAGGAGTTCTCCGTGGGAACCCGGGAGCTCTTCCTCGGGGTGGCCCGGGCGAACGGCTTCAAGGTGGTCGGCGGGGGACACACGGTCACGGCGGTGGAACAACTGGGCATCGCCAACCAGGTCGATCACATCAGCACAGGAGGAGGTTCCCTGATTCACTACCTGGCGGGGCGTCCCCTCCCGGTCATTGAGGCCCTAGAGCGCTCCCGTGAGAAGTTCCGAGAGCCGAATCGGGGCCGGTAGGAATCATCTTCGATACCCGAGACGTGAGGGTTTTATCCTGTCCCCTCGACGGGCGGGAGGATGCCGTCCGGGTACGTCCCCACCCACGTCCGAGGTCTCGATAAACTCCTCGGAGGCGGCATTCCCGAGGGCAACATCGTTCTCTTCACGGGGACACCGGGTGCTCGGAAGACCTCCCTCGTCTATCACATCCTCCATCGCAACGCCCAGGACGGTCGGCGTGGGCTCTTCATCGCGTTGGAGCAGAGCGAGAAAGATCTGATGGCCGGTATGCGGAAGCTAGGTCTGGAGGGGTTGAGTGAGAAGGAGCTCTACGTCATGGACACGGTAGCCCTTCGGGCGGAGCTGGAGGAGCAGGAGACCGAGAAGGACTGGCCCGCGATCATGCGTTACGTTATCGAGGAGTCCGTGGAGGCCGACCGACGTCAGCTCCTCGCCCTGGACTCTCTGGATGTCCTATACGCCCTGGGGAGCCTCGTGAACCCCCGCCGGGAGCTCTTCCACTTCTTCAACTTCCTCCGGGAGCTGGGTCAGACGACCCTCCTCATCTCGGAAATCCCCGTGGGAGGCACGCGACTCGGCCGGTTCGGTGAGGACTTCCTCGCGGACGGGGTCTTCCTCCTCCGCCACTACGACGTGGGGGAGACGGGGGTCCAGCTGCGCCTCCGATGTGTGAAGATGCGTCGGACCCAACACGAGGAAGGGTACTTCGCCCTGGACAGGGATCCCAACGGATTCTACGTGACGAACGTGATGTCCCGCCAGGGAGAGAGTCTCCTTCGGCGGTGAGCCGGGCTCGGCCCGGTCAACCCGTTGACATCCCCCTAGAGCGTCCCCGTGACGTAGACCATGAGCCCGATGATGACGAGGCCCACGAGGAGGATGACGACTTGCACCCGGTTGAAGCGACGGGTGAGGGCCATGACCTCCTCCATGTGCTCTTCCTTCTCCTCCTCGAAGTGAGGCAGCAGGCGCCCGGCGGTTCCGAGTCCCCAGATGAGTCCGTAGACGAAGACTCCAACGGCGAGGCCCAGGGCGATGAGGAGGAGCTGACCCCAGAGGGAGTTCAATAGGATGGCCGGGTTGAAGACCCCCATGTACAGGTAGAGGAGGGCTCCGAAGCCGATGGTGAGGACGGCCGCTGCCGGGACGTAACGCCGTACCACGGGGAGCATACGGCGCAGGACACCCCGGGCCGCGGGCGGATCGGCACGAGGGAACGTGAAGCGCAGGACCCCTACGCTGTACATGACCGCCCCAATCCAGGCAATGCCCGAGGCGATGTGCACGTAGCGCAGCGCCAGGGCCACGATGTCGACCTCGACCATCCTCCTCCCGGACCGGGGAAGGGAACGATGCCATTAACCTTTCGGGAATCGCGGAGCGGCACCCGTGTGATTATTTCCGTCGATAATCGGACCCCACGCCTTAAGGCACACGTGGGAGACCGCCGCGCCGTAACCACTCGCGAGGGTCCCCGTGGCTCGCATCAAAATACGCAAGGATAGGCAGGACGAGGCCGAGACCCCGCAAGGGGACGGCTCGCTGCAGGAGGAGCTCCAGAGGGTCGCTTTCCTCCAGAACGACCTGACCACCCTCGAGGAAGACCTCACCGAGAAGGTTCGTAACGTCAAGGAGCATGGCAAGGCCTTGGGCCAACTTGCGTCGTCCATCGAGGCCCGTGGCGGGGAGGTGCTCCGTCGAACGGAGTCCTTGGACGGACGAGAAGCGGCCGTCGCCGAGCGGGAGAACCTCGTGTCGGAGGAGGAGGCCAGGCTGCGGGCGGACCGGGAGGGCTCTGAAGAGGAGAATCGGGCGATTCGGGCGAGTCTCCAGGAACGGGAGCAATTGCTGAAGTCCGCGGAGGAGGCAGTGGGTCGCGAGAGGCAGGAAGTGGACCAGCTGCGGGAGGCCCTCGTGCAAGAGAAGGAGCGGGTCGACCAGCGGGCCCAGGCCCTGAAGTCCGAAGCCGCCCGAATCGCAGAACGTGATCGGACCCTTGCGGAACAGGAGGGGAGACAGAGTTCGCTCCAGAGCGAACTGGACGCACGGGCGGCCCTGGTCGAAGAGGCGGAGCGCAGGAGCGCGGACGTCCAGGCCGACATCGATGCGCGGCATGAAGACTTGCGTGCCAAGGAAGCCGGATGGGAGCAGCGAGAAGCTGAGCTCCAATCCAGGGTCGAGGACGCGGAAAGACACGAGCGGGAGAACGACGAAGCCCGGGCCAATCTCGAGGCCCTTCGGGGTCAGTTTGAGAAGGAGCGCCGGGACAACGAAGAGCGCCAGGAACGCATGAAGCAGAAGGCGATGGAGCTCTTCGAGGCCACGGAGAGCTAACGTCAGCGGTCTCAGCCCTGGCGTCCACCGTCGTAGATCCCTTCACGACCGTTCTCGTTAGAAGCCACTGGAGGGAGTTCGACCCGGGGTTGTGAAAGCCACCCCTTTTTGATGTTCAAATAAGAGGCTCAAGTAGCCCTGCGGCTATCCCCCGGGCGAGCGGGGCCGCGGCTTGCTGGCCTCAAGACCACGGACCTACTCGATGCCCAGATACTCCTCCAGTTCCCTCACGACTCCGAGATACTTGTGGTGGGCCTCTTCCTGCTCCTCCTCCACGCCCTCAAACTCGCTCATCAGTTCTTCCGCTTCCACGGGCGTCATCAGCTGGTCTGCCATGGGGAACAGGACGTCGTCCTCCTTGGCGATGTGATCGCCCAGGAGTTCGAGGTAGGCGCGAGCGTGGGCGACGAAGGCCTGGGGAGCCTCATTCTCGATGGCCTCAGACATGCCGCGAACATGCTCCCTCCCCACATCATGCTCGGCCAGCATGACTCCGACAGGTCCCCGGTCTCGGGTGAGCCCCTTCCCCTCCAAGTAGGGAAAGAGGATGTCCTCCTCCTTCTGATGGTGGCACCGGTCGGCGAAGCCGCGTATGAAGTCAACGGCCTTGTCCAGGATTTCTCCAGGGACCTCCTCTCCCATCTCCAACCTTTCGACCGCCCTGGATAGGGCGGCTAGTCCCCTCTCGATGACCCTGTGCTCCTCCTTGAGTGTCTCGGTCGGCTTCATCTCAATCCCGGGGCCAGGCATACACGCGCTGCCATAACTCTCCTCGTTAATCTGTTCGGGTCATCTCCAAGATCACTCCCCCGTGACATCGTCGAGGCGAGGGAGAAGAGGTCCAGGTGGCAGGGAAAGACGTCCTGCGGCCATCCAAGGACGGATGACGGCGACGTACAGGGAGAAATCTGGACACAGGAGAGGCCGAATCTCGTCCTGCTAGGACTGCTCTGACACCCGAACACATTCGGGAAAGGGCTCTAGAGGCCTCATTCCAATGGCCTGAGAGCTGGGGGAGGTCGCGCAGTAGCGAGGGCTGTTGCGCACACGAGTTCTCTCAGCCGTGCCGAGGAGGGGCGCAATCCAAGTACCCAGGGCCTGCGCGGCAGGGGGAGGTGAGTGGGGACATGAAGATAAGCAGGCTAGTCGCAGGCATCCCGGTCGTTATACTGGGGGCCTTCATGCTCGTTGAGGGAATCCTAGTCTATACCGCGGATATGACACTCTGGCTGGGAAACACCAACCCGAACCTCTCGATAGCGGTCGGGATCATCGCGTTGCTCCTGGGCGGTTCTCTCTTGGAGGAAGGCAGGGACTAGAGCCTTGACCCGATGCTGACTTTACGAGCCCTGGGGCAAGCTCTGGAGGGAGTCTACCTCTGTGTTCGGAAAGCCACACTCCAGAACCTGCTCCCGCCGCCGGCAAGGCCTGGATCGTTCAGCTCGCCGTATCGGGCGTGGATCCGTCGACCCTCGGGCGGGCGGAAAGATGTTCTTTGCCGTATCTCTTCAGGAGGAAGAGGACGATGATCCAGGTCAGGATCGCCTGGTAGACCGTGACTGGCGAATCCTGAAGGCCCCGATGATGTAGATATTCATCACGTTCACCCACGCATGGAGAACGATGAGAAGGAACACGCTCCGGGTGCTGTTGTAGACCCACGTGAGGACATAGGTCCACCCGACGATGCTCATGGTGAACCCCGCCAGCGTAGGAATCAGCACCGCAATTCCGATGGGATTTTCCGGGGATGTCACCGCAGGATAGCTGAGGTAAATCACGAAAGGGTAGTGCCAGAACGCCCAGAGAAAGCCCAGTCTCCAGCTTGCCCTGTCGGCGGAGAGCTTAGTCTGCAACTTTGGCAGGGCATACCCTCTCCAGCCTGGTTCCTCCAGCCCGCTCGTGAGCAGTTGGTAGAGGAAAAAAAAGAGAAGCAGCTGGAAAGGGATGGCGGGATTGAGAAGACTCGATGCCCGAGCCCGTCGTCGCAATGGCGATACCCGCCACAGCCAGGGTCAAGAGGAGGGGAAGGAGGAAGACAAGCAGGTACCACTTGGCACCGACTCGCCACTTCTTCATCCGTCCCCACAACTCCCGTAGGCCGGGTCTGCCCCCGGAAGCATAGGCTACCAGCAGGGCCGCGAACAGGGGTCCGTAAACGGCCATGGAAAAGAAGACGAAAACCAGAGCTTCCCCAGCATCGGCGAACTGCAGGCTTACGAGATCGACGAATGGGGTGGGCAGCGTCCAGCCCTGATTCGAGGCGATGATCAAAGTCGGTATCCAGAAGAGCCACGTGATTCCGTAGGCCAAGACGAAATACGCGACGAGCGGACGTCCTCTGATTGCGGTCGTGATGCGTGAGGTCATCGGCTCCCCCTCATGCTTGGGATCATTGCATCGGGGAACCGTGCAGAGGTCTTATCCTTCCTGTAAGTAGAATCGATAGAAGACTGCGGGGGAGGGGATGTGGATAGAATGGGATGATTCCCTCTGAGAAGAGCCGCTGGAGGGAGTGTACCTCAGGGTTCGGAGAGCCACATGAAGGTTGGTTCGTCTGGTCACTCCTCCAAGCCAGGTAACGGGAATTCTTCAAAGAGTCTGTCCTGCTTGGTACTGGCCATCCTGAGTAAGCTTCTCAGAGCTTGATGCCCCGTGTCGAGGAAAAATGCTGTCAAGAGGGCAGTCCCAGGGAACACGACGCCGTGCCAGGATTGAACCGCATAACGTCTGGTAGGAATTGGGAAGA
>JBHIBO010000038.1:0-11744 GCA_046759185.1 Thermoplasmata archaeon
AGTCCCGCCTCCCGGATTCGAACCGGGGACCTGCTGATCTCAGCGACCGGACCGGAGACGTGCTCCGGGAACCCACTACAGTCAGCCGCTCTCGCCAGACTGAGCTAAGGCGGGGCGTCGGAACATCGCACGGGGTTATTAGAGGCTTGACCCGCCGGAAGTGCCGCGGGCCGGGCTCGAACCGGCGACTTCCAGATGTCTGCCAGACGGCTTCAGTCTGGCACTCTCCCAACTGAGTTACCGCGGCGGCTTCCGGGCTAACCTGAGGAAGGAATAAAACCCTTCCGGGGAGGCGTGGGGCCCCGGTTCTCAGGCGTGAATCTAGGGTCGGCACTCTTTTATAGAAACTTCCCAGAAATCGGAAGCCAGGATGAATGAGGGGTAACGCTCGGAGGCAACATGCTGTTCCGGACTCGCAGGCACCTTAGGCGGAACGACGAGGCCGTCGCGTCCACCGTAGGTACCGTCATGGCCCTCCTGGTGGCCCTCACCTTCCTGGCCCTCATCGTCAACCAGTACGTGCCCGTGTGGCAGAAGGAGGCGGAGGCTGCGCACATGAACGCCGTTCTCGGAGACTTCGGCGGCCTCAAGAGCGCCATCGACGCCCAGGTCGTCTCCGCCCAGGTGGCCACCCTCGGGGGGATCACCTACATCCCCGTGGAGACCTACAGCCCCGTGACCCTGGGCATCGACGGGGTCCCCATCTTCTCCAACCCCACCATCGGGACCCTGACCGGGGACGGCGACATGGCGCCTTGGTCCGTGCAGTTCACCTACGCCATCGACGGCACGGACTACGTGGTGAACCAGTCCGCTTCCGGGAGCGTGGTGCTGGAGGTGTTGAGTCGGTACAACGTGCCCTTCGACCTCGTCTACGAGAGCGGCGCGGTCATCCTCAGCCAGTCCGTGGGCTCTGCCGTCCGCATCGCCCCCCAGTTCACCGTGCTCAACGGCAGCAACGGGGTAGAGATCGGCTTCACCCTCATCCAACTCATCGGGTCCGGGAACGCGGCCGGGCACAGCACGGAGGGCATCCGGAACAAGCTGCTGAGCCTGGACCTGCAGCCGTACGACACGTTCCAGAGCTCGGTGTGGATCAACCACACGACCCGGTACGGCGGCGCCTGGTACACGCACTTCAACACCACCCTCGCCCTGGCCTTCGGGATCCTGGACGACGACTTCCCCGGCCCGGGGTACAACTACACCGAGTCCCCCGCGGGGCAGACGGTGACGACGCCCTTCTACGTGCTGACCCGCTCGGAGGTCAACCAGACCCACACGGTCAGCCTCCAGATGATCCACGATCCGGTGGGTGGCGTCCCCATCGACGGCTTCACGCTGAACCAGGCGTATGTGAGCATCGCGGTGGGTCGGAGCGGTTCCACGCCGGAGGTGTAGGATGGGGCTCTTCGAACGCCAGGTGAAGGTGAAGCTGCCCAAGCGGGCCTTGGAGAAGGGCCACGTGTGGACCCCGGGCCGGGGGTCCCAGCTCACTCCCATCCCCATCGTCTCCGAGCCCAACGTCGAGGAGATTGAGACCTACCCGATCAGGCCCCCCTACAGCTACGCGCGCATCCTCTTCTACAAGAACGACTCGGAGTACATCTATGAAACCTGGGAGCCGAAGCTCAACAGGCGGGAGAAGGAGCTCCTCGATCGGATCAAGGATTCCCTGATGCGGACCCTCTCCTACAGCTTCCATGCGCGGTCCATCCGAGAGAAGGAGGAGTTTCTGAAGGAGGCCGTGAACAGCTTCGTCAGCTCACGGGACATCAACCTGGATGCTCGGGCCAGCGAGAAGATCATTTACTACATCGTCCGGGACTTCGTCGGCTTCGACATCTGCGACCCCCTCATCGGCGATGTGACCATCGAGGACGTCAGCTGCGACGGGGTCAAGGTCCCGATCTTCATCTTCCACCAGAAGTATGAATCCATCAAGACCAACGTGGTCTTCCCGGACGACGAGACGCTAAACTCCTTCGTCATCAGCCTGGGTCAACGGTGCGGCAAGTCCATCTCCGTCTCCAATCCCATCCTGGACGGGACAACGGTGGACGGGCATCGCGTCCAGGCCACCTACGCACGGGAGGTGACCACTCGCGGTTCCAGCTTCACCATCCGGCGGTTCAAGGAGAAGCCCTTCACCCCGGTGGAGCTCATCAAGTTCAACACGGCCTCCATCGAGATGATCGCCTACATCTGGCTGGCCATCGAGCACGGGAAGTCCATGATGGTGTGTGGGGGGACGGCCGCGGGGAAGACGGCCACCCTGAACAGCGCCGCCCTCTTCATCCGCCCCGGGGCCAAGATCGTCTCCATCGAGGACACCCGGGAGATCAACCTGCCCCACGAGAACTGGATCCCTGGGACGACCCGGAGTGGGAGCGGGGAGAGGCAGGCCGATGGCAAGTCCGCCGGGGAGATCGACATGTACGACCTCGTGCGGGCCGCGCTGCGGCAGCGGCCGAACTACATCCTCGTGGGCGAGGTGCGGGGGAAGGAGACGTACACGATGTTCCAGGCCATGGCCACGGGGCACCCCACCCAGAGCACCATGCACGCCGACAGCGTGAAGTCCATGGTGAACCGGCTGGAGAACCCGCCCATCAACACGCCGCGGATCCTGCTCACGGCCCTCAACTTCGTGATCATCCAGACCCAGGTGCGCATCGGGACGGACATCGTCCGGCGCATCCGGCAGATCGTGGAGCTGGTGGGCTTCGAGCCGGAGACAAACGAGCTCATCACGAACACGGTCTACGAGTGGGACCAGGCCACGGACACGTTCGCGTTCAAGGGACACTCCTTCCTCTTCGACGAGATCATGGAGATGAAGAACCTGACCCACGACGAGATGGAGCAGGAGGTCCAGAACCGGATCACCGTGCTCAAGTACCTCGTGGAGAAGGACATCCGCGACTTTGAGGAGATCTCCCAGGTCATCGTGAGCTACTACCAGTACCCCGACGCCACGGTCAACCGCATCCGCAAGGAGATGGGGTGGGAGAACGAGGCGAGCTTGGTGGACGCGGGAGGTGAGCCTATTGGCGGATGAGGCGCGTAGCCTGTTGGACAGTCTCGAGGCCCGCCGACGAGCCGGGGTCCAGGCCGCGGAGCACGCATTCCTGGATCCCAACGAGCCCCACATGATCAGGCTCCCCGTGGGTTCCCAGCCCGGCCACGTCGGGCTCACGTCCTTCCAGCGGTTCGCCTGGCGGTTGATGGGGAACGCCGTGAAAGACAAGAAGGTCGACGAGGACCTAGAAGACAACCTCCTGAAGGCCCACATGCGCCTCCGGCCGGAGGAGTACCTGGCGGTGGCCCACACGGCGACGTTTCTTGTGGCCCTCACCACCATCATCGCCGCACTCGGCCTAGGTTTCTTCCTCCTCGTGATCATGGGCGGGGCCCTGTTCCCCTGGATCCTCTTCCCGGTCCTGCTGGCCGTGGTCCCCACGGTCTTGGTGCGGGGGGTCTTCCTGGGCATGGGATTCATGAAGGGCATCCCGGCAGGGCGCGCGAAGCGGCGGGCCCGGAAGATCGACCGGAAGCTAACGGGCGTCATGTCCTTCATCTCGGCCATGGCCTCCGCCGACGTTCCCGTGGACGTCATCTTCCGGGAGCTCTCCAGGCAGCAGATCTACGGGGAGATCCGGGAGGAGGCGGAGTGGATCACCCGGGACACGGAACTCCTGGGGATGGACATCCTCACGGCCCTGAAGCGGGGCGCGCATCGGACCCCGAGCGCGAAGTTTCAGGAGTTCCTCCAGGGCGTCGTCACGACGGCCACCTCGGGAGGCCAGATGAAGCCCTACTTCCTCATGAAGGCGGAGCAGTTCGAGAAGGAAGACAAGCTGGAGATGAAGAAGCGGATGGAGACTCTCGGCCTGTTGGCGGAGAGCTTCGTCACTGTCGTCGTGGCCTTCCCCCTCTTTCTCGTGGTCATCATGGCCATCATGGCCCTCATCAGCAAGGGCTCCTCCGGGTTCGTGGTGACCCTCCTCTACGTCATCGTGGCCCTCATGATCCCCCTCTCCCAGTTCGGCTTCATCTTCATCATCTGGAACCAGGAACAGGAGGCGGCGTAAGTGGCCAAGGCGAAGCGCATCTCCAAGGACCTCCAAGAGGCCGTGGATGCTATCTACGAGGCCAAGGACAGCTCCCGGATCGTCAAGCTGGTGAGCGCCCTGCTGGGGGCCGCCTTCCTGGCCGTGGCCGTCCTGAACCTGATGGACGTGGTGAACTTCTCCTTCAGCCCGCCGACGGACGCGAACGGGGACGGCATCCTCGAGGTGGAGCACCCCCTCAACCGGTTCCTGAACTTCATGGCCCTCGCCCTCATGGCCTTCATCGGACCCTACGGCTTCTACATGGCCAGACAGCAGAAGCGCATCAAGGCCATCGAGAAACGTTTACCCGACTTCCTCCGGGACGTGGCCGAGGCCGGCCGCTTCGGCATGACCCTGGCGGAGGCCATCGTCGTGGCGGCCCAGGGCCGCTACGGCGTCCTGACGGAGGAGATCCAGCGCATGGCCGCCCAGATCCAATGGGGGATCCAGGCCACGGACGCCCTGGGTCTGTTCGCCGAGCGGGTGAAGACGCCCCTGGTGGAGCGGGTGGTGGCCATCATCATCAAGGCCAGCGACGCGGGCGGCGAGGTGGCCGACGTCCTCACCATGGTCAGCCACGACGCCAAGGAGGTCCAGCTGACGGAGGAGGAGCGCCGCATCAACATGTCCACCTACATCGCGGTCATCTACATCTCTTTCGGCGTCTTCATTGTGACCATCTGGATCCTAGGGGCGACCTTCCTCCCGAAGATGCAGGAGGCAGCGCAGGACATCGGTGAAGGGGACGTGAGTGTCATCTCCGCCAGTCCGTTGCCCCAGAACATCCCGGAGATCATCTTCAACATCAAGATCGCCTTCTTCATCGCGGTCATCGTCCACGCCATGGGCGACGGGATCTTAGCCGGGGTGCTGGATAGCGGCAAGATCGCCAACGGCCTCCGGCACTCCTTCATCATGCTGATCATCGCCGTCGCCGGCTTCCAGCTCCTCTGAGGTGGACCAATGGGTATCCCCTCCATCCTCTACGACAAGAAGAAACACGTGGGCAAGCGCCTGGGCGCCTTCCAGAAGGCCAAACGGCGCGCCTACCAGCGCATGCTCGGCGAGAAGGTCCTCAAGGTGAAGGCACCCAAGGGTGGGGGCCGTCAGGAGGTCATCGCCGGGGCCATTACGCCCATTCCTCCAGTGACGAACCCCAACATGCGGGAGGTCGAGCTTCAGCCCATCGTGAACAACTACTCCTACGTCCGGATCCTCTACGACGACCTTTCCAACCAGCACTTCTATGAGGTCCTGGAGCCGGAGCTTACCGAGGAGGAACGAGAACTTCTGGGGGTGCTGAAGGACCTCATCATCGAGAACCTGGAGATGACGGCCCACATGGAGGACAAGCAGCGGGAGAGCTGGCTCCGCAGCAACGTGGAGGGCCTCCTGCGGGACCTGGGCGTCACCCTCCATCCCCTCCCCAAGGAGCGGATCATGTACTACATCGTGCGGGACTTCGTCCGCTACGGGGCCATCGACCCCGTGATGGTCGACCCCCAGGTGGAGGACATCTCCTGCGACGGGGTGGGTGTGCCCTTCTACATTTACCACCGCAAGTACGGCTCGGTCCCCTCCAACATCAAGTTCGAGTCGGAGGAGGAACTCGACAGCTACGTCGTGTGGCTCGCCCAGAAGTGCGGAAAACACATTTCCGTGGCCCAGCCCATGCTGGATGCCTCCATCCCGGATGGCTCCCGGTTGCAGGCCACCCTAGGGAAGCACGTCACGAAGAAAGGATCCAGCTTCACCATTCGGCGGTTCCGGGACAACCCCTTCACGCCGCTGGATCTGGTCGCGGGACGTACGATGAGCCCCGAGATGATGGCCTACCTCTGGCTGGCCATCGAGAACGGGCAGTCCATGCTCATCTGCGGGGGGACGGCCAGCGGGAAGACCACCACCCTCAACGCCATGCTCCTGTTCGTTCCGCCGCAGATGAAGATCGTCAGCATCGAGGACACCCGGGAGCTGAACCTGCCCCACGAGAACTGGGTGGCCACCGTCACTCGACACGGCTTCGGCAATATGATGGCCGACGGCCGGCGGGCCGGCGAGATCGACATGTTCGACCTCCTGTCGGCGGCCCTCCGACAACGGCCGCAGTACCTGATGGTCGGTGAGGTGCGAGGGGCGGAGTCGTACGTGGTCTTCCAGGCCATGGCCACGGGAAAGAGCGCCTACACCACCTTCCACGCCGACGACGTGCAGTCCATGGTCCATCGGCTCGAGAACGACCCCATCAACCTGCCGCGGGCCCTGGTGGCCGCCCTGGACATCGTGTTGCTCCAGGGGCAGGTCAAGGTGGGGACGGAGATGACGCGGCGGGTGAAGTCCCTCACGGAGATCATTGGCGTGGACCCCGAGTCCGACGAGCTCATCACGAACTCCGCCTACACGTGGAACCCCGCCGAAGACTCCTTCTCCTTCAGCGGCCACAGCTACGTGTACGAGAAGATCCAGACTGCCCGAAACTGGACGCCGAAGAGGATGGAGCAGGAAGTCAAGCGTCGGCTGGAGCTGTTCCAGTACATGGAGCGGACCGGCGTCAAGAACTACCGAGACGTGGCCCGGATCGCCTCCGCCTACTACAAGGACCCGGATGAGATGATGAGCATCGTTCGGGCCGACCTCTCTGAGGAATAAGCCCTTCCCCGGCCCGTTCACATCAGCCGTAGTTTCGGTCATAGCCATGGCCAACAGTCCAGGCATGGGAGGGGACGATCCCTCGCCTAACCCTGTGTGACGTCCCACCACCGATAGCGCACGCCCAGATCGCGAAGTTTGACGACCCGACGAGAGGCCAACTCGGGCGGAAGCATGTACACGGACTGGCCCAGGCGGAAACCTCTTCGTGCGGGAGGTCAGGACGCCAGTAGGTCTTGGTGGACCCCCTCACCCTCCTCTTCTCGACACGATGAACGTATGTCTGGACGTGCCCTCCCCGGGTTGACAGAGCCACGGAAGTCTTGGCCATGGCTATAGCCAAGAACCACCCCCCTCACAAAGAGATCTAGGGGAGGTTCCTCACCCGGGGAGGCCTCCCTACTTCTTCGTCTTCCGCTTGGCGAAGGGCTTCTTAACGATCTTCTTCAGGACCGTCTTCTTCTTCTCCGGCGGCGGGGCCGGGGCACCCCCGGCGGGAGGCTGCGTAGGCGGCCCAGGAAGGGGCCGTCCGCCCGCCGGACCGCCCGGTCTGGGTGGCGGCCCGCCACCGGGCGGGGTGGCCTCGCCGGACATCTGGGTCCCACAGCGGTGGCAGATCTTGGCCGTGAGGGAGTTGAGACTGTTGCACCGCGGACAGGGCTTGGAGCCCATCTTCCGCATCTCCTCTTCTTCTCTGAGCCACTGGTCGAAGGTCACGAAGGTGGGCTGCCGGCGCCACCACTCCTGGAACTCCTTCTCCGAGGGTTGGTGGCCCAGCGCCCGGTGGGCCTCGGCCCGGTACTTGTTGACGACGCCCTCGTACTGCCGCCGTATCCGGTCCTTGACGTCAATGCCCTTGGATTTGCCCGTGGTGAACTCGACCCCACACTCGGGGCACTTCTTCACATCGGCCGGGATCCAGGCGTGGCAGCTGCTGCACTTCGCCATCTCGCGCTCGAATTCGGTGCCGCACTTGGGACACGATTCGCTGGACTCGGGAATGAAGGCGCCACACTCGCCGCACTCTACCAGCCGTCCCAGCCCGAAGGAGCGCATGTAGGCGCCCACCGCGAAGACCACGGCCAGGAAGGCGCCGACGGCCGCCAGGACCATCCAGAGGGGCAGGTTCACGAAGGGCACGCGCATCTCGTACCACGGCACGACCTCGGCCACGCTGATCCGCACCGACGCCGGGCTGATGGTGCCCGCCTCGCCCACGGCCGTGATGGTCCAATCACCAGCGGGGCCGTTATCATCGACCGTGAGGCCGATGACGAACTCCCCCACCTGGTCCGTGAAGACGGTGTTGGAGTCCGACACGGTTCCCTCCGAGTCCCGGAGGACGAGGGTGACCAGCATATCGGGAATGGGCGCCCCGCCTGGCGTCGTTACGACGCCACTGACGAAGACCTGCTCGCCCTGGTTGTAGGCCTGGCCGTCCGTGGGCAAGCTGAAGAAGATGGCGCCTTCGGGTGGGACGACCTGGAGAAGGATCTCCAGGCGGTTGTTGTCCTCGCTCGTCTCCGGGATCACGCCGTTGGCGTCCGCGAAGAGGAAGAGGGAGTAGTTACCGGCGCTCGGGACGGCGATGACCTCGACGGAGATCGTGGCGTTGGCGCCTCCGGAGACGGAGACCCCCGTCGCGGCCCCGATCTCGTTCTCAACGGAGATGGAGCCGAGGTACAGGCCCACCTTGAAATCGAGGGCGGCGGTGTTGCCCAGGTTGTGGATGACGACGTCCACCGTGAAGGGTCGCCCCTGGACCGCAACCACGCCGGGGTTGTCCGCGTTTCGGAGCTCCAGATCGGGTGGTGTCTGGACATCCACGACCATGCTGACGAAGTTGTTCCGGTAGTCCCAGTCGATGTTTTGGACGGTGTCGTTCGCGCTGAGAACCCGCACGGTGAAGTTATGGAGTCCCGCGAAGGCCGGCGTCCAGTTGAGGGAGAAGTCCCAGGAGCCGTCCCAGGAGACGTTGGCCTGGGCGGAGTCGGCCACGGCCGCATCGTCCAGGATCTCGACGGTCGCCGGTAGCGCGTCTGCCATGCCCAGGTTGTGGACTTCCACCCGCACCTCCACGGGGCCCCCTTCGACGGGCACCCGCGTGAAGACAAGGTCGGACAGGGTGATGCTGAGGTCGGGCCAGTTCCAGTAGACGAGGTCCACGTTCGCGTTGGCGTCCATGGATGTGGCGACGTTGGCCTCCGCGTAGAAGGTCATCCCGTCCCGGTCAATGGAGCCGTTGGCCTGGTAGGTCGAGTTGGCCCAGCCCTGGGAGGCGAGACGCTCTTGGGCCAGGGCCCGGTAGAGGATGATCCCCATGGGAGCCTCGATGTGGGCGGGCAGGTAGTTCCCGAGGTACAGGTCATCGGGCCCGGGGGCCGGGATGGGCGTAAACCCGAGGGTCGCGGGGTTTAGGCGTCGGAGGGTGATGTTCGCGTCCAGGACGGCGTTGTCGATGGGGTCGACCGCGCTGACGGTGAGCCACCAATAGAAGCCGACCTTCGCGCTGTCGAAGATCCGATCGTCCCACCAGTTGGCCGCGTCCTCGAAGGTCACGTCCGTGAGCTGGGCATACTGGGTCCCCGAGAAGACCACGCTCGGGCCCAACCCGGGGTCGAAGGTGGCGTTGCGGATGTCGAGGTCCAGAGTGTCAGGGTTGCCGTCGTCCGTCAGGAGGCTCAGACTCACAGCCCCGTCGAAGGAAGGATCCCAGAGTCGGGAGGTCCCGGTGGTGTCGAAGAGAATGTCGCTGTCTCCGATGGTGATGTTGCGGAGGGCCACGCTGGCTCCCCGCGCCTCCACGTCCCCCTCCAGCCTCCCGTCCCGCAGGTCGATGGCGGAGGATCCCTCGCTGTACATGAGACCACGGAGGCCGGGCGCGTTGAGCAGGACGTCCGTCCCCTGCGTGACGAGCTGCCCGCTGTTCTGCAGGAAGACCGTGAGCTGATGGTTGCTCCGGAGACCGCCGTTCAGGATGGTGAGGCGGCCTTCGCCCTCGATGATGAGGTAGTGCCGACCTGCGGAGGCACCGTATTGAAGAATCGTCAGGTTGGCCCCATCGATGACGACGTCCGCCGTCACCCGCACGTTCCCATCGACCATGACGTCGAAGTCGATAATCCGGGGTTCATCCCACAGATAGGTCGAGTCCGGGGAGGGCCAGAGGAGCCCAGTCAAGTTGCTCGCGAGCGTAATCACGTTGTCCACGTCGGCGATGGCCGGATAGGCAGGGAAAGCGATGTCCTGGGTGGCGAAGGAGCCCATGTGGCTCGCCTCGATGCGGTAGTTACCGTCATAGGCCGAGTTCGGGATGCTGGGGTCAAAGACCGTCTCGTCGATCCACTCGGTCAACAGGGGGATGCGCGCTCGACCGAAGAAGTCGGTCCGGTTGAAGTCCCCAGCGGTCCGGCCCAGGTAGTTCAGGATGGTGACGCTCGGGACGTTGCCGTTCCCGTTGTCCGGATAGTAAGCCAGCGTGCCCGTCGGGAGGACACGGGATTCGATGGCCGCTCCGTCGATGGCGCTGCCGAAGCGATCCACCACCGTCGCGTCGAGCCACCGGTGCAGGTAGAACGAGGAATTCGTGCCCACAGGAACCAGGGCGGGGATCCAGGCGCTTGGGGGTGCTTGGATCGACTGCGTCATGTCGGGGGTCATGTTGTAGAGGTAGACGTTGGAGCTTCCCCCCGCTGCGATGACGTTGTGGTTCCGGGTGTCGTTGAGGAAGTCCACACCGACAAACGTGTCGATGATGGTCAGGGAGGCGGTGCCCGAGGTGGTGATGTTGTAGCGGGGATCGGGACCGGGGGAGACCGGGTTCTCGTAGAGGCGGTCGACCACGGATCGAGCAATCACGGCCTCCGAGGAACCACCGAAGCTCATGACAGGAGCGTCGTCGTTGTCGTCGGGGTCGAGGTTGAAGGCCGAGATCTCCCCGGCCGAGAAGCCCGTGATCACCGAGTCCCGTACGTCCATGGTCGCGGTGCCCGAGAGGCTGAGGGTTCCTGGATGCTTGATCATGGCGCCGTTCCGAAGGGTGAGGATCCCGTCGACTACGATGTCGAGCTTCAGGTAGTCCGACAGCTGGTTCGCCTCGGTGGAGAGGAGGCTGTTATCGAGAACGAGCTCGCCATCTCCGCCTCCCCCCGTCTCGATGGCCAGGGTGTAGATGTGAAGGCTATCCTGCAAGAAGGTGAGGCCGCCGTTCCGGATCTCCAGGAGGGCACCTGCGGTGATGGTGACATCCCCGTCGACCTTGAATGTGATCCCATCGAAGACGTTGTCCACGCCGGATACGGTCCAGTCTCCGTTCACGACGACAATGGAGGCGGACGCCGGTGGTGCCGCATAGAGGATAACGAACGGCGTGAAGAGGAGGCTCGCGATGATGAGGGCAACCAGCGCTTTCGAGGCAAGATGAGTCTTTCTAGGTCCCATTGAGAACTACCCCCAACCGTCGCCTTTTGAGGCCAAAATCCGTGTCTGGCAACCCCTATCCAGCATGGGTGCCGGTTGTTGCCGGAGGACCGTATTTATACGTTCTCGGCCGATTCTCAAGCGACATAATTAGCTTGGAGCCACGGCTCACTTTCGCTTGAGAACCTTCTTCTTGCGCATCTTGCCCTTTTTCTTCTTGCCACCCTTTTCGGCGACAATGGGCTGGCCGCACGCGTAACACATCACGGCGTCTGCGCTGATCATGGTGTTGCAGGCCGGGCAAGGGATCTCGGCCTCCCCTTCGCCCCCCTCCTTGATCTGGTAGCCACAAGCGTAACAGATCGCGGCGTCGCTCGAGATGAGGGTCTGGCAGCCGGGACACATGATTTCTCCGTCGGCCGGTGGAGCGAGCGCATCTTTGCCGGGCTCCTCCGCGGGGGCGGCTTCTGCCTCGGGGGCGGGGCTCTCCGCCTCCGCCGGCGCCTCGGCTTCCGCCGGTGCCTCTGCCTCTGCCGTGGCCTCCGGGGCTTCCTCGGGGGG
>JBHIBO010000039.1:0-11583 GCA_046759185.1 Thermoplasmata archaeon
CCATGCCAAGGGCAGGACCCCGTCCCAGTGTCGTGGGCTTTAGGCCGACGATGGGAAGCGGGAAGAGGAAACATCCCAGAATCTCCGTTCCCCCGGATATGTTAATGATGGGCGCGCGGCCGCCACCCACCTTCTCGAAGAACCACATCCAGGACTCCTCGTCCCACGGCTCGCCCGTACTCCCCAGCACACGAAGGCTGGAGAGGTCGTGCTGTTCCACCACCTCTCCCCCATACTTCATGAGGAGCCGGATGGCCGTGGGGCTGATGCCGAGTTGGGTCACTCGGTGCTCCTCCACCATCCGCCACAATCGGTCGGGACCTGGGTAGTCCACCGTCCCCTCCATCATGACCATCGTCCCTCCGAGGGTGGAGACCCCGATGATCATCCAGGGGCCCATCATCCAACCGATGTCCGTGACCCAGAAGAAGACGTCCTCGGGCTTCAGGTCGAAACCGTAGCCGATCTCCTTCGTGGCCTGAGCGAGAGCGCCGATGTGGGTCTGGACCGCCCCTTTGGGCCGTCCGGTGGTCCCGCTGGTGTAGATGATCATGGAGTAGTGTTCGCTGTTCAGATGGCGAGTTTCGAATTCGGCCGGCTGGTCACCGATGAAATCCCGCCACCTCAGGTCCCGATCCCGGTGCCAGGTCACAGATCGGTGCAAGTGCTCGAGCACAATGACCCTCTCCAGGTCGGGGGCCAAGCCCACAGCCTTGTCCGCCTCCTCCTTGAGTCGGATCGTCTTGCCGCGGCGCCTGTACCCGTCAGCCGTGAACAGGATCCTGGCGCCCGCATCCACCAGGCGGGTGGCCGTGGCCCGCGCGGCAAAGCCGCTGAAGATGGGGACGGCGATGGCCCCCACCTTCCAGCAGGCGAACATGACGCTGATGACCTCGGGGACCATGGGCATGTAGATCCCGACGCTATCCCCCGGCTCCACCCCCTGTGCGACCAGAGCATTGGCCAGGCGGTTCGCCTCCTCGAAGTGGTGGCCGTAGGTTGTTCGTCGAGCCTCGCCCTCGTCGCTCTCCCAGATGCAGGCGACCCGATCACGGGCCTCCCCCTCCGCGTGTCGGTCCAGCCCGTTCAGGGCGAGGTTAATCTGGCCCCCCGGAAACCAGCGGGCCCATGGTTTCCCTTCGCTCAGGTCGAGGACCTTGTCAGGCGGTCTGTACCACGCGATCCCCAGGTCTTCGAGGGCGGCTTCCCAGAACCACTCGTTGTCCTCGACGCTTCGCTGCAGCAGCTGCTCGTGAGTCGTCACGCCATGTTTGGCCATGAAGCGGGTGATGTTGGCCTCCTGGACGAAGGAGTCCTCAGGCTGCCACACGATGCCCGTCAACGATGTCGCCCCCTCGGGATTTCCCGGACGCTGAATAAGGCTTCGGCGGAAGGAAGCGTCTCAGATAATGCGGATATCCTGGGACGCGGAGGCCTCCAAGCTATGTGTTTATGCGGCGTGCAGACCTCCTGTCCCTACGACATCCGGCGGCGTCAAGCGGTCCGAGAACATGGTTCCTCCACACCGCCAGGGAGCGGTGAGACGACACCCGTGGTTGTCCACGTGGATTCTCGGCCTCCTGGTCCTCAACGTGATCCTCTTCCCTCCGCCTCCCTCAACAACTACGCCCCCCTCGTCCGAGGTCTCTCTTGGGGCAGCTTTTGCCCCTCTCTTCTCCGACAACGTTCGCATCACCGACGGACTGAGCCCCTTCCTGTACCAGGTGGAACCCTACATCGTGGTCGACTCCCAGGGATCTCTCTTCGTGGGCTGGAAGGAGGCCGAATCTGCTGAGGGCCCGGGCCGGCGTGTAGGTTTCGCCCGCTCCGAGGACGGCGGTCTCACGTGGTCCTCGAACCTGCTGATGGATCGACGCGTACCGGGTCGGTTTCAGTCAGATCCCTGGCTGGTGGTCGACGAGTCGGACCGGCTCTACTACTCGCGCCTGGAATTCGAGGAAGGGCCGGTGAACGGGGTGGCGGTGTCCCACTCGGATGATGGAGGTTTGTCGTGGAGCGCCGTGGTCGAGGTCGACGACCAACCTGGGTTTGCCGACAAGGAATCCATGGTCAGCGACGGCAACGGTACCCTCTACCTGGCCTACGACGACGCGAGCCTGGTAGGGGATGACACCAGCATCCGGTTCACCCTCTCGACGGATCGGGGGAACACCTGGGCGGCAACGACCGAGGTTGGCGGGGGTCCCGGTGACTTCTTGTCTCCCGTCATTGCCACGCAGCCCAACGGGACAGTGTACGTCGCATGGCTGGACTTGTTTCTCGGAAACATCCTCGTTGCCACATCCTGGGATCGTGGGGTGACTTGGGGGACCTCCGTTCGGGTGAACCCCGTACCGGGGACCGCGGCCCTCGACCCGACGCATCCCTGGTGGGTCTCCCTCCCCTCCATCGTGGCCGATGCCCAGGGGCGCATCTACATCGCGTGGTCGGACCGGAGCACGGGAAGCCTAGACATCCTCGTCGCACGGTCGGAGGATGACGGTTCGTCCTGGTCGCTCCCGGCTCGGATCAATGACGACGCCTCGGGGCGGGAGCAGAGGATGGTCAGCCTCGTCGTGGACGAGGACGACCGGCTGCACGCCGCCTGGTACGACAACCGCACGGGGAACCTCAACGTCTTCTACAGCAACTCGACGGACGGAGAAACGTGGTCCACGAACGAGAGGGTGACGACCGCAGAGACGTCGTCGGCCTTCCAGCGTCCCGGCGATTACCTTGGCCTGACTGCGGACCGAGACGGTACGCCCTACGTCGTGTGGACCGATGGCCGCAGTGGGAACCTAGATATCTACTTCGCCAGCCCCAGCCTTAGCCCTCCCGAAGAGCCGGATATCGAAGCCCCCCTCATCGAGATTCGGTCACCGGAAGAGGGCGAGACCTTCAACTCAACGCAACTGACCGTTTCGGGAACCGCCCAGGACAACGTCGCAGTGGACCGCGTCGAGATCAGCGCCGACAACGGGACCAACTGGATTCGAACCAGTGGGACCTCCATGTGGTCAGGCGAGCTCGAAGTTCCCCTCGGAGAGACGACCATCACGGCGAGAGCCACGGATACCTCAGAGAATGCCGCCACGGCCAACGTGACTGTGAGTGTGGTCATTGAGCCGGAGGACCCCGTCCCTCCCGGACCCCCCTACCTGATCATCCTTGCTGTCGCCGTGGCCCTCGCCACGACCGCGGCGATCATCACGTGGATGGTCGTCAGAAGGCGACAGGGCTAGGACACCGCCTCGCGCGAGAGCCAGCGCGCCAAGTCTTTATACCGACAAGTCGGCTCTCGACGCCGGATGTTGGACATCAACCTCATCCGTGATCACCCCGAGGTCGTGCGTGCCGACCTGCAGAAGCGAGGGGATGAGGAGAACCTGGCCCGGCTCGAGGAGCTCATCGGATGGGATCGAGCCTGGCGGGAGAACAACACGAGGGTCAACGAGCTCCGCCATCGACGCAACGACCTAGCCCAGCGCATCGCGGCCGCACAGCGGGCGGGAGAGGACGTCCGCGACCTCACGCAGGAGGCTGCCGACCTGGGTGGGCAGATCGAGAACCTGGAGTCGAACCTTGACTCCGTCCGCTCCTCCATCGACGGCGCCCTGATGCGACTTCCCAACATCCTGGACCCCGACGTCCCGATCGGGAAGGACGACTCGGAGAACGTGGAGCTGCGTAGCTGGGGGGAGCCCCGGGAGGTCGACTTCGAGCTGCAGGCGCACGGGGAGCTCCTGGAGGCCGCCGGCTGGGGGGACTTCGAGCGAGGGAGGAAGGTGTCCGGGGCGGGGTTCGTATTCCTGAAGGGGGACATGGTGTTCCTGGACCTCGCCCTGCAGAGGTTCGCCCTCGACTTCGTCGTTGAACGAGGGTACGTCCCCCTCTTCCCTCCGTTCCTCATCCGCCGCCGTCCGTACGAGGGGGTGGTCGACCTGGAGGACTTCGCCAAGGTGATGTACAAGGCGGAGGACGAGGACCTCTACCTCATCGCGACATCGGAGCACCCTATCGCGGCCATGCACATGGACGAGGTGCTGGCGGAGGAGTACCTGCCCCTCCGCTACGCCGGCCTCTCCACGAACTTCCGGAAGGAGATCGGCGCCCATGGCGTGGACACGAAGGGCCTCTTCCGCATGCACCAGTTCAACAAGGTGGAGCAGTTTATCTTCTCCCCTCCGGAGGACTCGAGGCAGTACCATGAGGAACTCATCGGGAACGCGGAGGCCATCTTTCAGCAGCTGGAGATTCCCCACCGCGTCGTGAACGTGGTCACCGGCGACATCGGCACGGTGGCGGCCAAGAAGTATGACCTCGAGACGTGGTCGCCACGGCAGGGAAAGTACGTCGAGGTCGTCTCCTGCTCCAACGCCACAGACTACCAAGCTCGCCGACTGAACATCAAGGTCGGGAAACGCGGCGGGGCGAAGCGATTCGTTCATACCCTGAACAGCACGGCTGTGGCCACCTCTCGGGCCCTGGTGGCGATCCTGGAGCACTACCAGAACGAGGACGGCACCGTTTCGGTTCCTACCGTCCTCCGACCCTACCTCGATGGTCGGGAGGCCCTGCGTTGAGGCGCGCGCTCACCTACCGAACCGGTCGTTTCGACCAATTCTCACAGCACGAAACGGGCGCGCAACAGTAAAGGCATAGGAGTGGCAGAAGCGACGCCCGAGGTTCCCATCGTTGAGCCCAGCGCCTCGTCCATCGATCCAACGACCTATTGCGAAGGAGGAGCCCAAGCCCCTGCGGGACGGTCCTATCCGTGACCTTAGCGGCCGACCGCCGAGCTCCGGAACCTCTCGGAGGCACGATTTCCTATCGAAGATTCGGCGCCTCCGATTGGCCCAGGCGACTCGCGGGGTATACCGATCGGTGCGTGACAGCCTCTGGGACTTCGGTCCGATTCGGGCGCTCCTGTTGGCGGGCCTCGCCAATTTCTCGATCGCCATCATCCTCGCCGGCACGGGGGCGGGAACGTTGGCCGCCCTCCCGGCCCTCATCGGGTTCGGCCTTTCCCTCGCCGCCCTCCTCTATGGAGGCCTTCCCCCCGTGGCCTCCCGCATCGCGGAGCTCAATCGGCCGCAGTGGTTGGCCATGTGGGCCCTCATGACGGTTCTCCTCGCCTTCCTGGGCTTCTCCTCAGTGGCCGTCATCGTCGTGGTCCTCTTCGTGGCCGGTTTCACGGCGACCCACGTGTTCTGGGACCTGCTAAATCGCCTCCTCGTCAAGCGGAGGCAGGCGGAAGGACGGGGAATCTCCCACGCAGCAGCCGACCCGAATCCCTTCCTCCTCACCTTCGCCATCATCGCCGGCTGGTCCGTTGCAGCAAGCCTGCTCATGGGATTCCTGCGTGTCCACGACCTGGGGCCTCTCGGCATCTCCTTTCTCGGGGCCCACATTGGCCTCATCGTGGGCCTCGTCCCCCTGGAGATCCACCTTCTCCGAGAGGCGCGGAAACCCACCATTGCCCGATGGTCCCTCTTCTCCCCGAAGCGGCTGATCCGGGACATCGTGTTCATGGGTGTGGCCGGTGCCGTCGTCGGGGCGGAACTCTCCATCGCATCCGGGAGCGGCGTCTTCTCGGGCATCCCGACCCTGGCCCTCGTCCTGGTCCTCTTCGGCTACCTCGGGGTCGTGGCCCGGCAGCTCAGCTCCTTGCGTGGGCAGGGGCGAGGGTATCACCCGCTAATCCTCCCCGCCTTCGGCATGCTCCTCCTGTTTGCCCCCCTCGTGGTGCTCCTTTCCGGCCCCCCTGGTGTCCTCACGCAACTCTACGGGGGCGCCCAGGCCGCCGGCATCCTCACAGGAGTCTCCCTCATCACGCTCCGAGGCCTCTGGCAGGAGAAGGCACGACACCTACAGGACCGCCTTGAAGGGGCCCTTCGGGAGCGCGTCACGCTGGAGAAGGCGGAAGCCGTGGTCCGAAACGGTTACGAGCGGATTCGGCAGGCGCAGGCGGCAGGCAAGGAGCGGCTCCGGGAACGAGAGAGGATCATCGTGGAGGAGAGGGGACCGCCTCCGGGCGATTAGAGGCCTACGAGCCCCCTCCAGTACGGGGCGAAGAAACCCTATATGGCCCCCGAACCATTGCTCGCTGGGTGATGGCGTGCTCTGTCCGCTGGACTTCCGCTATGGCCGCCCTGAGATGAAGGCCATCCTCTCTGAGGAGAACAGGCTGAAGAAACTCCTCGCGGTGGAGGTGGCTCTGGCTGAGGCGCTCGCTACGGTGGGCCAGATCCCGCGGGATGCCGCCAAGTTCATCGCCTCCGCCGCGGAAGGAGGACTCGTCAAGGCGGAGCGCGTCGCGGAGCTGGAGGCGGAGATCAAGCACGACACCATGGCCATGGTCCTGGCCCTCAGCGAGGCCAGCGGAGACTACGGCCGGTACGTCCACCTGGGCGCCACGAGCAGCGATATCACCGACACCGCCGCGGCGTTGCAGCTCAAGGAGGCGCTCCCCCTGCTCGAAACGGGACTGCATCGCCTCCAGGAGGCGCTCCTCAGCCTGGCCCAGGAGCACAAGGATACGGTGATGGTGGGCCGCACGCACGGCCAGGCGGCCATCCCTCTCACCTTTGGCATGAAGATGGCGGTGTTTGCGTTGGAGGTCCACCGGCACCTCACGCGGCTGCGGGAGGTCTCCGAACGCATCCTCGTGGGGAAGATGTCCGGCGCCGTCGGCACAGGGGCCGCTTTTGGAAAGGACGCCATGAAGATTCAAGACCTCGTGATGGTGAACCTCGGACTTCGGGCGGAGGAGGCCGCGACCCAGGTCGTGGGCCGAGACCGGTATGCCGAGTACGTCGCCGTCCTGGCCGGCATCGCTGCCTCCCTCGAACGGTTCGCCACGGAGGTCCGGAACCTGCAGCGGACGGAAATCGGCGAGGTGGCGGAGGCGTTCGGGGAGAAGCAGGTCGGAAGCTCCACCATGGGCCAGAAGGAGAACCCCATCACCTCGGAGAACATCAGCGGCTTGGCACGGATCGTGCGGGGGTTTGTGGGCCCGGCCTACGAAAACGTCATTCTGTGGCACGAGCGGGACCTCTCCAACTCCTCGGCGGAGCGGTTCATTCTGCCCCACACCACGGCCCTCGTGGACGACCTCCTGCACAAGGCGGCCGAGGTGTTCGAGACCCTCCGGGTCCGACCGGATCGGATGGAGGAAAACCTGCGTGCCACAGGGGGGCTGCTCATGGCGGAGGCGATCATGATGGCCCTCGCCCGAAGGGGGATGGATCGGCAGGAGACCCACGAACTCACCCGCCGCCTTTCGCGTAGGGCCAAGGCGGAGGGCCGGCCGTTCCGGGAGGTCCTATTGGAGGACGAAGCCGTCGCCTCCCACCTCGGGGAGGAGGGGGTGGATGAGGCCCTCGATCCGCGGAACTACCTGGGCGCCATCGGGACCATCGTGGATCGCGTCGTCGCTATCTGCCAGGAATCGCCATGAGGTTCGCCGACCTCGTGGCCGTCTATGAGCGGCTTGAAGGCACGACGAAACGCCTGGAGATGATCGAGGCCCTGACGGAGCTCCTCCGTCGGGTTCCAGCGTCGGCCATCGCCCGGGTGGTGTATCTCACCCAGGGGGACCTTGCCCCGGGTTTTCAGGACATCAAGATGGGGCTGGCGGAGAAAATGGTCATTCGGGCCGTCGCCTTTGCCACGGGACTCCCCCAGGCGACAGTCGAGGCACACTGGAAGGAACTCGGGGACATGGGCACCGTGGCGGAGCGCGCCCTGAAAGACAAGACGCAGCGGACGCTGACCTCCTCGCGGCTGACGGTGGAGAAGGTCCACCGCAACCTCTTCGGCATCGCCCAAGCGGCCGGGATCGGATCCCAGGATGCGAAGATCAAGCTCCTAGCGGACCTCCTCAACGATGCCACACCCGTGGAGTCCCGTTACATTCTCCGGGTGGTCGTTGGCAGGATGCGCCTGGGCGTGGCGGACATGACCATCGTCGAGGCCCTCGCCCGGGCCTTTGCCACGAAGGAAGACAAGCCCGCCGTCGAGCGGGCCTACAACGTGTCCTCCGACCTGGGACGGGTGGCCCAGGTCCTTGCGGAGGAGGGGCTTCGCGGGCTGCAGCAGATCCACCTCCGTGCGGGGGTCCCCGTCCGCTCCATGCTCGCGGAACGCCTCCCGAGTCTTGAAGAGGTCGTCGAGAAGCTGGGAAAGAGCGCCCTAGAGTTCAAGTACGACGGTCTCCGCATCCAGGCCCACGTCGATCCCGCCGCCGTGGTCCTCTACTCCCGGCGCCTGGACAACCTCACGGAGCAGTTTCCGGACATCGTCGAGGCCCTCCGGGACGCATTTCACGGGAAGAGCGCCATCCTGGATGGCGAAGCGGTCCCCATCGACCTCAACACGGGGGCCTTCCTCCCTTTCCAAGAGGTTTCCCATCGACGACGGAAGTATGGGGTGCAGGAGGCCATTCAGGAGATCCCCGTAGCCCTCCTTGTCTTCGACTGCCTGTACCTGGACGGGAAGGAGCTCCTCGAACAATCCTACGCCAAGCGAAGGAAGGCCCTCGAACGGGCCATCTCGGAGACGGACCGGGTGCGGCTCGCCGAGCAAATCGTGACGGATGACCAGGACGAGGCACAGCGATTCTTCGAGGATGTCATCGAAAGGGGTGGCGAAGGGCTCATCGCCAAGGACCTGGACTCGCCCTACGAGGCCGGCTCACGGGGTTGGCAGTGGATCAAGTACAAACGGGACTACCGGGCGGAGCTGGCCGACACGGTCGACTTGGTGATCGTGGGAAGCTTTGCGGGCCGGGGGAGGCGCGCCGGCACCTATGGGGCCCTCCTCATGGCCGCCTACGAACCCAAGGAGGATACCTTCAAGACGGTCTGCAAATTGGGCAGCGGGTTCGACGACGCGACCCTCTTCGCACTTCCGGACCGCCTCCGAGACCTAGAACGGGAACAGAAGGATCCCAGGGTCGATTCCCAGCTCGAGGCGGATCGCTGGTTCGAACCCGCCGTGGTCATGGAGGTTTTGGGGGCGGAAATCACCCTGAGTCCTATGCATACGGCGGGGTTCGGGGCCATTCGTTCCGGGGCCGGTCTCGCCATCCGATTCCCTCGGTTCACGGGCCGGTGGCGGGATGACAAGGGGGCCCGGGAGGCGACCTCCGTCGCGGAAATCGTCTCCCTCTACAAGAGTCAGTTGAAGCAGGTCTCGTGACGCGGGCCGTGTTGGAGGGCCTGGTTACTGGTTATCATAGAATCCAACGGCGTCGAAAGATTGAATATCCGCACGAGGCAGAGTCCCATGTGCTCGGACCCAAGACGGTCCGAGAGAAGGTCGACGCGGATGGTCTTCGGCGTCCTCACGCAACTCCCCCTGGGAACCTTCGTCATCTGGGCGAGCATCGGCATCTTCCAGCTGTACCGCCGAAGGATTCGAACCCTCACCGAGATTGCCTTCGTTGCCGGGTCCTTTGCGTGGGCGGGCTACGCCCTCACTGACTGGCTCTTCTTTGGGGCCGCGCAGGAGGCCGCCGCCTTCTTCCTGGCTCGCATGTCCTTCACCTTCGTCACCATTGCAGCCTTCCTCCTCTTCCTCTTCACCAAACTCTTCCTGACCCGAGCCCACCGGATTGACGCCCTCCTCGCCCTCCCCTTCGTGGGGGCGTTGGGTCTCGTGTGGGGCGGCCTCGTCCAAGGCGTGGAGGGCGGCTTTCCCTGGGGATGGACCGTGGTCCCTCACCCAGAGATGTTCATGGTGTGGCTCGCCTACGTCATCGTCTTCGCGTCCGGAGGCATCTGGTACACCTACCGGACTTACCTCGTGGTCCGGCGCAACAGCGAATTCCTCGGGCGGGGGATGTTGGGGATCCTTAACTCCTACATCGCGGCCCTCGTCCTGGGCTTCGGCACCAACGCGGTATACATGGTTGCCGGCCTGGACCTGATGCCCATGTTCTCCACGACCCTCATCATCCCGGGGATCGTCAGCCTCTACGTCCTCGTCCCCATCACCCGGGACCGCATCTCCAGCGTCATGCGGAAGTGGAAGAGCACGCGGTACAACGTCCTGGGCGTCTACATCATCTACGAGAACGGAACCCTCATCGCCTCTCGAACGAACTTCGAGGATCAGGCCATCGATGAGGACATCTTCGGCGCCACGCTAGACGCCATCCAGACCTTCATGCGGACCTCCTTCCCTACCCTCCTCGGCAAGTCCCTCCGACGCATCGAACACGGCGACGTGAAAATCCTCGTCGAGCGGGGCCGATATTGCTACCTGGCCGCCATCATCGAGGGGGAGGACACGGACACCCTCTGGATCACGATGAAGGAGTCCGTGGAGCGGTTCGAGCGGACGAACGAGCCGGTGCTTCCCGACTGGAGCGGCCTCCTCCAGGAGTTGGCAGAGGTGGATGAGACCCTGGAGGACCTCTTCGCGGGCAAGGTCGTCTTCGCGTAGGGCGGTCGTGTCGGCCTCAGTAGTAGACTTGGTGCAGCCCCACAGGTGACCCAAAGACGAACAGCTTCGTCGGTCGGGGCCGCAGCCGAACCCGTTCGTTGAACAACCGCAGCTCCCGGAGCTGATACCGGGCCTTCACCTCGTCCAGGTCTCCATACATCTTGACGAGACCTTCCCCGGAGTTGAACAGCTTCGCGATCAAGGCGACGGTGGCCATGGCCACGAGTTCATCGAAGGACCAGTTGCTGTAGAGCGACCCGTTCTGGGAGTACAGGAACGCGGAGTGCAGCATCTTTCCGGGAATCCAGCCTCCCCCGGAGAGGTTGAGCTTGGTGTGCCGGATGCAGACGTCCACGTCCGGCAAGGCGGCGAGTTGCTCGCGCAACCTCGGATCGTCGAGGAGTTCCTCCACGTAATCGATGAGCATGAAGGCCTCAAAGGAGGGTTTCTCCTGCAAGGGGAAGTGCTCCAGCAGGGCCGAACGGAGCTCGTAGTCCGGCTTCAACCCGATCCACCGGACGTTGACGTGCCTGGGCACGGTGTACTTCCGAGCCGCCCGCATGCCCTTGGCAATGACAGCAAAGATCCGATCAAGGCCTTCCTCGCCTCGCTCTCGGTTGTAGGCCGTGTGCGTCATCAAGGCGGTTCGACGGGCACCTAGGCCGCGGAGGGTGTGAATCCACGCGAGGAGGTAGAGGCTGGCGTCCAACCCCACATCCACATCGTGCCGCACGCTCAACGTGGACCGTGTCCCGTCGGGAATGTCGTAGATCAGGAAGGAGGGGAACAGCTTCAGCGCCGCCTCAGAGGTAAGGTTCACGTCGAGATGCTCCTCGATCCGCCCCCAGATCTCGTGAAAGGTGGCCACCAGGGTCTGGGCGTCTGGGAAGCTCGCAAAGAGGTCCTCCTCGTGCGGGGCGGCGGTCGGGGCCGGTGGGGCGAGGAACTTACGCAGCCGGTCGTTGAACTCGACGTCCAGGCGCTCCGTGGTGGCCATCTTTCCCCCTCAACGGGTCTTCGCAAGCCTGATTATCAGAGGTGGTAATCGGGCCGAACTATATAACAATTACTACAACTAGTAGAAAAGATATCCCCAATAGCATCGAAGTCCGTCACTGACAGGGGTAGCAA
>JBHIBO010000040.1:0-10994 GCA_046759185.1 Thermoplasmata archaeon
CCCGACGACATCGAGGCCGAACTCGGTGAGCTCGTGGCCGGCAGGAAGCAGGGCCGGACCTCGAAGGATGAGATCACCCTCTTCCGCTCCGTCGGCATGGCCCTCGAGGATGCCGCCACCGCCTTCGTCGCTTACAAACGCGCGGAGGAAGCGGGCCTCGGCACGCGGGTCGACCTCTAGCAAAGCGCCACCTGGGCCCAAGCGACGAGTCGGACTTACTCGAGATAGAACACCGCGAGCTCCTCCAGCGTGCGAAATCGCTGGATGAGTTCTCCGACAGATTGGGACCCCACATCGGAAACTAGCACGTCCAGCAACCCGGGAGGGACTTCCTCGAAGTAGAAATTGAGCGCTTCGACGCGGGAGCTCAGCTCTGCGGGATCCCGCTTCTCCTCCTCCCATGCCAACTCCTCTCCTTCCAACTCAACCTTCAGGCCTTCCAGCAGGGGGAGGAAAGGAACATCGAACTCTCGACAGGCCAGGGCAAGAGACAGGGTTCCAATCTTGTTGACGAGGCTGCCTCCTCGCAGGAGGGAGTCAGCTCCGGTCACCACGACATCGACTCGGTCCACGAGGGTCGGCCCCGCTGCGTCGGCGACAAGCGTCGCCGCGACGCCGCCCTCCCGGAGATCCGCCACCAACTGCACGCCCTCCCGGAGGGGACGAGACTCGCAGACGTAAACCTGGAGACCATCCGACTTCTCGTGGCGCCTGAGCGCTTCTAACACATCGGTGCTGTAGCTGAGGGTAAGCACCGTCTTCGCGTCCTTGATTGCCTCCTCTGCCCTACGTGCCACCTCCGTCCGCGCTGTCAACAAGCGCTGCCGCAGGCTCGCAATCGCAGGACCTCGGCCCTCGATCACCAATTTCCGCCCGAGGAGAGAGGTGTTCCGAACGGCTACCATCCACGGCTGGACCCGGGCTATCCTCCGGTGTAGCTCATCGGCTGTCTCCGAGGTTAGGGACGGCGAATCGAGGGTCTGGTAGGCCTCCAGGACCCGCAGAGCGAGGGGGAAAGCGCCCGAGGTCCTGTCCCGGGCGATCTCCTTGACCGCTCGTTCAACCGGATCGGGAAGCATCGCCCCGCGTCCGTTCGAAATACCGCTGGAAGCCCAGGAGGTTCGTGGCGATGATGCGCTCCACGAAGGTCCGAGAAAACTCCGTCACGTTGCCATACCACTCCTCGTAGAGGGTTTCGGCCGCCTCCCAGAGGTCCATTTCGGCAAAGAGCTTGGCCGCCTTGGCTCCCCAGCGTTCGTACTCCCTCCGCTGGTCCCGGAGCATCTTCGCCGCGTCCAGGTAGGGGCCGTAATGGCTGTACAGGAGCGCCTGAGGGCGCAGGGCCTCCAACCGCTCCATGGTCTCCAGGGAGGTGGGCAGATCGAACTCGGGGAAGGGCGAGGTGGGAATGATGCGATCGTCCACCGGGAAGTAGATGCCGGAGGAGTCTCCCGTGTAGAGGGCCTGGGTTGATCGGTCCAAGATACAGACATGGTGGCGGGCGTGGCCAGGACTGTACACAATCTCGAGTTCCCGGTCCCCAAGATCCAAGACCTCGCCCCCCGCCACGGCCACCATCCGGTCGGCGGGAATCGGCTGAAGCGTCCCGTAGCCGGCGAACGCATCCCCCAGAGCCTCGGACGCGCTCGTTAGCAACCGGCTCGGGTCCGCCAGGTGGGGAAAGCCGCGCTCGTGCACGTACACTTGTGCCCGCGGGAGCTTGTCCAAGATGAAGCCTGCCCCGCCGGCGTGGTCGAGGTGGATGTGCGTCACGATCACGTTCGCAATGCTGGCAGGGTCGACCCGGAGTTGCGCTAGCGCCTCGAGGATCGCCGCTGGCGAATCCGAGGTCCCCGTCTCGATCAGCGTGGGCCTTTCTGCGTCGATGAGATAGATGCCCCCAAAGTGGGGCGCGCCGAACATGTGGACGTCCATGAGTGTGGTGCGCTCGTCGAACGCCATGGGGGTCGTCGGGACGGGGAGGTCTGCCACGACTCGAGGAGCCAGTCCCCTCGCTTAAGGTTTCCCAGGCCGCCGGGAAGCTATAAGGTCGGTCGTCTGCTCTCACAACCCGGAGGAGTCTAGGTGTCAGACTTCCAAGAGGAATACCTTCGTCGCCATCCCGGTTCGGGGAAGCTCTTTGACCAAGCCTCGGGCGTGACCCCCGGCGGGGTGTCCCACAACCTTCGGTTCTTCCGGCCCTATCCCCTCTTCGTCGAGTCGGCCTCGGGTAACCGGTTGTGGGATGTGGACGGTACCGAGTACGTGGACTACTGGATGGGTCACTTCGCCCTCCTCCTGGGCCACAACCCGGAGCCCGTCGTCTCGGCCCTCAGGGACCAGCTCGATCACGGTCTGCAGTGGGGCGTGGTCAACCCCTTGGAGGTGCAACTCGCGGAGCGGGTCCGCCGCCACGTCCCCTGCGCCGAGCGCGTCAGGTTCTGCAACACCGGCGCGGAGGCGACCATGTACGCTGCGCGGACGGCACGAGGTTTCACGGGACGCACGAAGGTCTTGAAGGCAACCGGTGGATGGCACGGCTACTCCACGGACCTCCTAGGGGCCGTCCATCCGCCCTTCGAAGCGCCCGCCTCCCTGGGTCTGCCAGCTCCATTCGAGGACACCGTTGGCACGTTCTCCTTCAACGACACGGAGGGGGCCACCGAGGCCATCCGCCAAGCGGAGGACTTGGCCGCCGTCATCGTCGAGCCCGTCCTCGGCGCCGGGGGAGGCATCCCTCCGGAACCCGGCTTCCTGGAAGCTCTCCGGGAGGAGACCGAGACGAAGGACGCTCTCCTCATCTTTGACGAGATCATCACCGGGTTTCGCCTCGGCCTGGGCGGGGCCCAGGCGCACTACGGGGTGACCCCAGACATGGTCACGCTAGGCAAGGTCCTGGGCGGCGGCTTGGCCGTTGGCGCCCTCGCCGGGACGGAGGAGGTCATGGAATGGACCAGCGTCACCGGTCCGAAGAGGGACGGGATTCGGGTCTCGGTCGGCGGAGGTACCTTCTCCTGCAACCCGATGTCCATGCGCGCGGGATTGGCAACCCTCGAGTACTTGGAGGCTCACCCGGACGGCTACGAGAGGATCGGGCACATGGGCGAGGCCCTCCGAACCCAGGCCCGGGAGGTTCTGGCCGCCCAGGGTGCCTCCGCCGTGGTCACGGGCCTCGAGTCCCTCTTCCAGATTCACTTCCTGAAGGAGGAGACGGTGTCCCTCCGAAGCGCAGAGGATGTCCATCGGTACACGGACCCGAGTCGCGCCACGGAGGAATTCAAGGTCCGAATGCTCAACGAGGGAGTCCACACTATGCATGGAGGCGGCTGCCTGTCCTTCGTCCACTCTGATGCGGATGTTCGAGGCTTCCTAGAGGCCCTATCAATGGTGGCCAGCGCCATGGGGGGCGACGCATGAGCGAGACGCTGCAGGTTGTCCCCTTCGGCCTGGGACCCATCGGGGCCGCCCTGACTCAGGAGTGCCTCCGACGTGGCCACGACGTCGTGGGCGGGGTGGATATCGACCCGGCGATGGTGGGACGTGATGTGGGGGAGGTCATCGGAGTTGAGCCCCTGGGCCCAAAGGTTTCCAAAGACCTTCCCACCGCCGTTCAAAAGGGGGAAGTCGATGTCGTGCTGCACGCCGCCACCTCCTTCCTCTGGGAAGCCCATCCTCAGCTCGCTGCCGCTTTCCAGGTCGGGGCCAACGTTGTCTCCACCTGCGAGGAGCTTTCCTACCCCTGGCGCTCCCATCGGCACTTCGCTCAGGAGATCGACCAGGCGGCGAAGTGGGCGGAAGTGACCGCGCTGGGCACCGGGGTGAATCCCGGCTTCGCCATGGACACCCTGGTCGTTGCCCTAGCAAGCGTCTGCCGGGAGGTGACCCACGTCGAAGCCCGACGCATCTTGGACGCGAGTCGACGGCGAATTCCCCTTCAGAAGAAGGTGGGCGTGGGTCTCCGCCCCAAGGAGTTCAGCGACAGGGCGAAGGACGGGAGGATTGGTCACATTGGGACCTACGAATCCATCGACATGATCGGAGCCGCCTTTGGGTGGAACCTGCGGGACGTGACCTCCGATCTGGAGCCCGTGATTGCCGAGGAGGAGCGGACCACCCCCGAGGGGAGCGTGGCCCGCGGACGGGTCGCGGGCATCCATCAAGTCGGCCACGGGTACGCGAAGGGCGGAGAGGTCATCCGCCTCGAACTGGAAATGAGTTGGGGGGCCCCCGATCCGGTCGACGCTGTCCGCATCGATGGCAGTCCCGGCACCGATCTGCGCATCCCGGGCGGCTTACCAGGGGAGGAGGCGACGGTGGCGACCGTGGTCAACGCCATCCCCCGGGTCGTGGAGGCGGAGCCTGGACTCAAGACGATGCTCGACCTCCCCCTCCCCAGCTATAGAGAGCCCTTGCCACCGGAGCGCTGAGACCCACCGTTTCCCAGAACGGGTACCTCCACACGTTTCTGGACGACAGGGTCCCGGGCCGGAATGAGGAGGAGCCCGAAGAAGGTGGCCCATCCCGCGGCCGCGATGAAGGGCCAGATGTTCGTGTCCAGGGGTGCGAAGGCCTCCCCCAGGGAGCCGAGAAGAAGGGGACCGATGACCCACCCGATGTCCGCGATGCTCCGGTAGACCCCCATGGCCGCCCCCATGCTGCCCTCGGGTGCGAGGTCGGCGGCCCACGCCGCGATGGGGCCGTGGAAGCCCAGCGCCAGGCCGTACAGCACCATGGTGAGGGAGAGGGCCGCCAGGGTCTGGGAGAGGAAGACGAAGGGCAGCATGAGCGCGCTGAGGAGGAGGCTGGCCATAAGGGGCGCCTTGCGGCCGATCCGGTCGGCGAGACGTCCGGAGACGAGCATGGTTAGGAGGCCTGCGACGGCGACGAGGGTCAGGATGAGCCCAATGAAGGCCGGATCCAGACCGAACCGTGCCTCGCCCCAGAGGGGAAAGAGGGTCGCGTTGAAGCCCCCGCGGAGGAGAAAGACACTCAGGGCACCGAGGGTCACCAGGAGGAAGGATGGGCTTCGGAGAAAGTGGACCACGTCCTCCATCCCCCCCGCTTCCTGCTCCCTCTCTCCAACCGATTCACGCAGAAGGGTCCGGACCAGGAAGAGGGCTACGAAGGCCAGGAGGGCGTAGAAGAAGAAGGGAGCGGTCAGTCCGAAGGTGACGGCCAGGAACCCTCCCGCGGCCGGCCCGGATACGGCTCCTGCGATCAGGGCCGCCACGTAGTAGCTCATGTATTCCCCTCGCCGCGCTTTCGGGACCGATCGTACGAGGACCGCCATGGAGGTCGTTACGTAGAGGGCGGATCCCACCCCCTCCGCCACCCGGACCGCCAGGAGGACCCAGTAGTTAAAGGCGAGACCGGCTAGGAAGGAGGAGACCGCGATGATCAACAAGCCATAGCTCATCACGCGACGATGACCGACCCGATCCCCCCAGACGCCGGCCGGGATGTTGACGAAGACCCGAGCCAAGGCGAACCCCGAGATGAGAAGCCCCACCATCGGGATGGTGGCTCCGAGGGCCTGGGCGTAGAAGGGAAGAACCGGCGTGATGAGGGTCAGCCCCATCAGAACGAGAAAGACGACGGCCGACAGGACGATGACGGCCGCCTTCTCCTGCTGCACGAGCTCGCCCCTGTGGGTCTCTTGGACCTAGGAGGCCCTCTCTGAAGAAGCTTGTGCGGCGGCCCCAATCACGTCAGCGAGCCTCCCACCCGCCCCGTGCCCTCATGGTACGACCCAGCGGAGGTTCGTGGCCGCGACCTCCCATCGAACGTTCGATCCCGCGAAGAGGTCCAGGGCGGAAGCTAGGTCCCGCAGGCGGCTCGGAATCAGGCCATACTCCCCATCCCGCAGCTTCTGAAGGTCGTAGCGCGTCTCGAACCCGAAGTCGCTGGGAGGCTGTGCGAAGGGGGCCGATTCGATGGCCCAGTACATCACGTCCGTGTTGTTGTCGCTGTGGAAGGGATGTTCCGAGTCCTCGTACTCCAGGTCGCTCGTGTAGACCAGGTTCACCAACCCCAGGATGTGGCCGATTTCGTGCACGAGGACTGAGGACTCGACGTCCGCCAGGGAAGGGCCGGGTCCGATGGTGGCGGTCCGGATGACGTCCTTGAAGATGGCCAGGGAACTGGCCGAGTAGGCCGCGCCGAGAGCGCTTCCTCCACCGTTCTTCAGCTCTCCTGAGATCGAGAGGACGTAGAGCGCGAAGGTGTCCCCTCCCGTGGCCCGATCCCGGTTGGCCCGCTCCAGCTCGACCAAATCCAGGATACTGAACTCCGTGGCGTTGACCGCAATGACCTGGAATACGGTCTCGATGGACTCCTTCGCGGTGTGCGTGGCCAGGCGGGCCTCCAAGAGGGTGAGAGCCGTGGCGGTGGGCCGGTTTCCCGGCGTGTAATCCACCTCCAAGATGAGGTTGGGATACGGGGACGCCTGGAGGAGTTCGAGGGCCTGTTCCCCTGGCAGGAGGATCCGATTGAGGAACTGTTGTACCAGGGTAAACGCGAAAGCGCCTAGGATGACCGCCGCCACGATGCCGATGGCGAGCAGCAGGATGGTCCGGGACCTCACGGAGGGCCCCATCCAAATCCCCCTAAAAGCGGTTTGGGACGGGGCTAGGTACCGGGCGCCCGCCTCAGGACGATCGCCGCAGACGTCGGAGCTGGCTCTGGACGTGCTCGCCCACAAACGGGAGACACCGAGGCGACGGCCTCGCAGGAAGGAAGACCCGAACCTGCTCGCGCTCTAGGAGGCACCCCAGGAGGCCCACGCCTTCGCGGTGGAGGTAGTGGGACTTGGCCAGGAGGCGCAGCGCTTTGGGGAAGGGTAGGCAGAGGTAGGAGCGATCACAGGCCACCTGGTAGCAGATGGCCTGTCGGAGCCCCGTCTTCCAATCGGACAGCTTGAGCTCGACCGCCGTTAGGCCGTCCCCCAGCCCCACCAAGTCGGCCACGCGCCCGTTGAGGGGAACCTCATCATGGACTTCCAAACCCTGCTGCTCGAGGAAGCGGGTCACGATGGGGCGAAGGTCCTCCTCCAACATGGGCGAGGGGCCAGAGGGAGGGGGGTCTTAGCCCCTTCGGTGGGGGGAAGCCGAAAATAGGGTTCTCGGTCTAGCCCCGACGATGTCGTCCTGTGTCTTTGCCACCCGCAGAATCCCTCGACCGGGGCTGGAGCTGTTGGAGAAAGCCACCGACCTCCGGGTGTTTGAGGAAGATCGGATGCCCACGCGGGGAGAGATCCGCGAGGGCCTCGTAGGATGCGTGGGGCTGCTTTCTCTGCTGACGGACCGCATCGACGGGGAGCTGATGGACGCGGGGGACCTCACAGTCATCTCCAACTACGCCGTGGGCGTGGACAACATCGACCTCGAGGCCGCCACCCGGCGAGGCATCATGGTTACGAACACACCGGTGGATGGGCTCCGGGAATCCCCGGCCGATCACACGTTCGCTCTTCTTCTGGCTCTCAGCCGTCGCGTGGTCGAGGGTGATCGCATGGTTCGGGACGGCGCCTTCCAAGGCTGGGGACCCGAGCTTCTCCTTGGGACCGACGTCTACGGCAAGACCCTCGGTATCGTCGGTGCAGGGGGGATCGGCACAGCCGTAGCCCGGCGAGCCCTCGGTTTCGGCATGGAGATCCTCTATCACAGTCGTGAGCCGAAGGAGGAGTGGGGACGGGAAGGGGGGGCCCGCTTCGTCTCGCTCCCGGAACTCCTGCGGGAAGCCGATTTCGTTACGCTTCACGTCCCCCTCAAGGAGGACACGAGACACCTCATCGGGGCAGAAGAGCTTCAGATGATGAAGCAAGGGGCCTTTCTGGTGAACACATCCCGCGGTCCCGTCGTAGACGAGGCGGCCCTGGTGCATGCCTTAGGGAAGGACCGGCTAGCCGGGGCCGCTTTGGATGTCTACGAGCACGAGCCCAAGGTTGCCCAAGACCTCCTCACTATGTCGAACGTGGTTGTTACACCGCACACCGCCTCCGCCACCTGGGAGACGCGGAGCGAGATGGCCATCGTCGCGGCCAACAGCCTCCTGGCCGGACTGCGAGGAGAGGTGCCGCCGTCCCTCGTGAACCCCGAGGTACTCTCCTCTCAGAATTGAGAATGAGGCCAGAAGCCTTTTCCGCATCTAGCTGCAGGGCGAGGGGATGGCCAGCGGCCTATCGGACCGACTCCTCTGGCGCGGCGCTCCCTCACGCCTCGTCTTCCTCCACTTCTACATCCTGATGCTGATTCTGGCCGGCGTAAGCCTCGCCATCTCCTGGGAGTTCCTCAATCCCGGCCTGCCCACCGTCGCCGGATACGACCTCAATGCCATCGTGGCCCTCCTGGCCGCCCTCCTCGCCTTCGTCACCTTTCTCGTAGCCGAACTCAAACGGATCACTCGGCGCTACATGGTCCTGGAGCACCGGGTGGCCCGGCGCGAGGGGATCCTCAGCAAGCGGGTCCAGTACATGCCCTACAACAAGGTGGAACGGGTGGAGATTCGACAATCCATCCTAGCCCGCCTCTTCGGCATCGGGAACCTCTACGTGGACACGGGGGAGGACAGTCTCACCTTCCAAGCCGTGCGGAATCCCGTGAAGGTGGAGCGCGTCTTGGCGAAGCAACTGAAGGAGATGCGGGCCGGCGCCGTTATGGCCTAGTCCGAGGCCGGTATCGCTTCTCCAGGATCGCGACATACAGTTCGCCCTCGGGCTCGATGAAGCGATGGACCTTCCATGCCGTCCCCTCCAGGAGCGTTGACAGTTCATCCCGGGACAGCATCAGGTAGTCGAACCAGGGCGTGGCGTACTTCTTGTATCGGACCCGTATGCGAACTTGGCCGGACATCCGTCCTCGACGTCGATTCCAGGCGTGATACGCCAGGTGCTCTGGGATCTCCGTCTGGTAAACGTCCCGCGTCTCTCCGATGATGCGGGCATTCTCTCTCGTCATGGTGGCGAAACGGCGGAGGAGCCATCGCATCCGGCGTGGGGTGGCGAAGAGACCGACGTTGTTGCCCATCATCAGCAGCGTATCGAAGGTTCCCATCCGGCGGCTCACCTGGGTCACGGCGGCTCCCTCTGTCTGTTTCAAACCACGCTCCCTGGAGACCCGGAGGGCCAGGGGGGAGACGTCGACGCCCGTGACGTCGAAGCCTCTGTCCTGCAGGTGAAGTGCATGCCGTCCGGCTCCCACCCCGATGTCCAGGACCCGCCCCCGCGCGAAGCGCATCGCCCGCTGTTCGTGGTGAGCCCACTCCTCATAGGGGGCGAAATAGGCTGCGGGTCCGTTCGTGACGTCGATGAACCCGTCCTCCCGCTCGACCACCTCGCGGACCTCCTGGCCCTGGAAGTGCTCCCACATGAGGTGCCCCATCGCATCCTCCTCGTCCCGCAACATGGGGGAGCACAGAGATGGAGGACGCTAGAATGTTTGGGGCGCCTAGGCCGAGTCTTCCATCTGCCGCGCGAAGGTCGTGTATCCGGTGTGCCCCAGCATCCGAAACGCCGGGCGGGTTCCGCGTCCCACCTCCATGCGACGCTCCAGGAGCTCCACGCTCCATACGTCCACGAACCCCTCTTTCCGCAGAGTACGAACGGTGTCTCGCATCTGTTCCACGGTCGGTGAGTAGGACGCGAAGTGACCCGCTGGCCGCAGTGCTGCCTTCGCCGCCGGAATTGCCGCCCAGGGTTCAGGCAAGTCCAGCACGACAGCCTTGAGCCCCGTCTCCTCAATCCCTTGAGTGATGTCGGCCTCGCGAAAGCGCACTACATCAGCGTATCCGGCCTCCTGCACATTGGTGCTTGCTACCTCCAGAAAGTCAGGCCGCACCTCATAGCTCACGACTCGCCCGGATGGTGCCACGGTGTGTGCCAATGCGGTGGTCAGGGCCCCGGAACCGGCCCCTCCCTCGACGACTGTATCACCGGCCTGAAGATCGACCTGGAACACGAGGTACGCGGCATCCTTGGACCCCACGATCTGTGCCTTCCGATGAAGGGTCTCGATCCGATCGCGCACGGACGGTTCGAGAACCGCGTATGTTCGGCCCTTGACCTCGATGCTTCGCCCAACCAGGCGATTGAGGCCGTCCGTGTTCACCCGGCCCACATCCCGGACGTTTCGCAAACCTTTGCCCACGGGAACCCGCCACTTCTTCCCCCTCTCGCTGAGGAGGACGACATCTCGCATGGCGGAACCGATGGCCAACGGGAGTAAGAGGGTTGGCCCAGGCCAGAGGGACCGCAGCATCGACAAACGACGATGTGATCTTCGACAAAGCCTTTATTTTTCGACCCGCATGGGTCAGCTGGGTGGACCCGTGAAGAGTTCAGCAATCTCTGGGTTCTACAAGATGAGCATGGAAGACCGCCTCGCTTTGGTGCGCGAGTACGGGGACCTTAGCGAGGAGGAGGCCCGGCGTGTTAACAACACGGGGGCGCTCGATCCGGCCCTGGTCGACCGGATGATCGAGAACGTCGTAGGCGCCATGCCCCTCCCCTTGGGGGTCGCCGTGAACTTCGTGATCAACGGGGAGGAGGTCCTGGTTCCCATGGCCATCGAAGAACCGTCCGTCGTCGCAGCGGCAAGCAACGCCGCCAAGATGGCCCGTGACGCAGGGGGTTTCGAAGCTAGTACCACAGACCCCGTGATGATCGGGCAGGTCCAGCTGGTGGACGTCCCGGACCCCTCCGCAGCCAAGGAGCGCATCCTGGAGATGAAGGACGAGCTCCTGGAGTTCTGCAACGCGAAGGACCCGGTTCTGGTGAAGTTCGGGGGCGGGGCGCGCGACGTGGAAGTACGGATCCTGGACAGCCTCCAGGGCCCCATGGTCATCGTGCATCTCCTCGTGGACTGCCGGGACGCCATGGGGGCCAACGCGGTGAACACGATGGCCGAGGCCGCCGCCCCTCTCCTCGAAGAGGCGACGGGAGGACGAGCCTACCTCCGAATCATCTCCAACCTCGCCGATCGGCGCCTCGCCCGGGCCCG
>JBHIBO010000041.1:0-10975 GCA_046759185.1 Thermoplasmata archaeon
TTTCACTGTCAGACCGGAAACCCGCCTCCGATGGGTGAGGATTGGATGCCCGTCGCCCTACCCTGCGCCGGAATGGCCACGCCCCCATGGCTCCTCGCCCCTTTGCTGATGGGCGCGAGCGCGGTCTCGGTGATTCCCTGTCCCCCGGAGTGTCCTGTCCAGCAATCCTGGAAGGTCGCAGCACACGTGCGCTACTGCCGGGCGCTCCTGCATGAACTTGGGACGGAGGAGGACCTGGTATCGCTGGGCCTTATCGCGGGAACGCCCCCACAATCGGGTTTCGACGCCATCGGTGTGGAAGATCCCTTTGGCCAGGGCAGGGGGCCCGCGATTCTCGACCAGGTCGCAGCGGCGTTCACGACAGACCGGGTCTGGCTGGAAGAGCCCGGGTCCCCCCTTGGGCTCGTCACCATCGGCGAAGCATGCACCGCGTGCGGGATGTGTGGGGAGTCGTGTCCGCCGGGCGCCTTGGTCGCGGAGGTGAACGACGATCAGTTCACGTTGACGTTTGATCACGCGCTGTGCGTCGCGTGCAGTCAATGCCTCCCAAGGTGCCCGGAGATTGCGCAGGGCGCCATCACACTTCGCAAGGCAATGGACACGGACCTCCTTCGCTCCGGCCGACACGTCCTCCATGAGGCCAGAATCCTCCGCTGCGAGTCCTGCGGGGCGCCGATTTCCTCCGTCGGGATGATGGAACGCATTGGCGAGCTCCTCGAGGAAGAGCAAGCGCCCTTGGTGTCGGTGCTCTCCCGTTCCTGCCCCGATTGCCGCATGAAACTGGCGGAGTAATCGGGAGGCTGGGGAGCAGTCAGGCCGGCCCCCTCCTCCGCCTTCCTCTCGGCCAGGGGTCGATGTGCGGCACCAGACGCCGCTCTACCATCATATAGGGCAAGCCCCATCGCTCACCGGGGTCTCCATGGACTACTTCGGGAACATCCTGGAGGCGGTGGGGCACACGCCGCTGGTCCGGTTGAATCGGGTGATGGAAGGGGCGGAGCCGCTGGTGCTGGCGAAGCTCGAGAACTTCAACCCCGGAGGGAGCGTCAAGGACCGCATTGGCCTTGCGATGATCGAGGATGCCGAAGCGCGAGGACGCCTGGAACCCGGGGGCACGATCATCGAGCCCACCTCCGGCAACACGGGCGTGGGCCTGGCCATGGTGGCTGCCATCAGGGGGTACCGGTGCATCTTCACCATCCCCGACAAGATGGCGCAGGAGAAGGTCAACCTGCTCAAGGCCTACGGCGCCCGGGTCCTTGTCACCCCGACCGCGGTGGCCCCCGACTCCCCGGAGAGCTACTATCAAGTCGCCGAGCGGCTCCACCGTGAACGCCCCCACTCGGTGGTCCCTAACCAGTACACTAACCCCATGAATCCCGAGGCCCACTACCGCACGACGGGTCCGGAGATCTGGGAGCAGACCGAGGGCAAGGTCACCCACTTCGTGTGCGGGATGGGCACGGGGGGGACCATCAGCGGTGCTGGGAAGTATCTGAAGGAGCAGAACCCCGAGGTGAAGGTCATTGGCGTGGACCCCATGGGCTCGATTATCGCGGACTATTACTACACTCAAGAGACCGTCCAGGGGCACACGTACAAGGTGGAAGGCATCGGCGAGGACATGATTCCCGAGACGACCCACTTCGAGTACATCGACGAGATCGAGAAGGTGGACGACCGGGAGTCGTTCCTGTATGCGCGTCGCTTGGCCCGGGAGGAGGGCATTCTCGTCGGGGGATCCGCGGGCACCGCGCTTGCGGCGACGGTCCGGGTGGCCCGGCGGGCGTCCCCCGAAGACGTAATCGTCGTCCTCTTCCCAGACACGGGCGAGCGCTACCTGAGTAAGGCCCACAATGAGGAATGGCTGAAGGAGAACGGCTTCCTGGAGGAGCAGCCCCCTTTGCTGGACATCCTCGAGGCCAAGGACGCGCGTATCCCTACCTTGGTTGCCGTCGAGGCAGACGAGCCCGTCATGGCCGCGATCCAGCTGATGCGACAGCACACGGTGTCCCAGCTTCCGGTTCTCGATGGAGGCAAGGTGGTCGGGAGTGTGCGAGAGGAGGCCCTCCTCGCGCAGATGCTGGAACGGGGCGAGATGACGGAGGTCCGCGTCCGGGAGGTGATGGACAAGCCCTTTCCCGTGGTCCACGCGGGGACCGACCTGGACGTGGTCTCGAAGCTCCTCCTCCGTGGGAACCCCGCCGTCATTCTCGGGTCGGCGGAAGATCCCCAGGGCATCGTGACCCGGATTGATGTGGTCGAATACCTCACCCGGAGGGCGGTCGCATGAGGATGGCCACCCGGGCCATTCATGCCGGCCAGAAACCGGATCCCCAGACGGGCGCCGTGACCGTCCCCATCTACATGACTTCCACCTACTCCCAGTCGGAACAGGAGGAGTACGATTACGGGCGCGGTCGCAACCCGACGCGCGAGGCGCTGGAGGAGAGCCTGGCGGCGCTGGAGGAGGGCACGCAGGGCCTGGCGTTCGCCTCCGGGATGGCAGCCATAACTACCGTGATGACCCTGCTGAAGAAGGGCGACCACGTGGTGGTCGCGGACAACGTCTACGGCGGGACCTACCGTCTCTTCCGCCAGGTCATGGAGGACTTCGGCGTCTCCTTCGACTTCGTAGACATGACGGAGATCGGGGAGGCCGAAACCGCCATCCGAGAGGACACGCGGATGCTCTGGGCGGAGTCACCCACGAATCCGCTGCTGAAGGTGGTGGACCTCGAGGCTCTCGGCAGCCTGGGCCGAGAGAGGGGGATCTACACCGTCGTGGACAACACCTTCGCCTCCCCCTATCTCCAGCAACCTCTGAAGCTCGGAGTGGACATCGTCGTCCATAGCACGACCAAATACCTCGGGGGCCACAGCGATATCCTGGGCGGGGCCATTGTCACCTCGCGCGAGAAGGCCCATGAGAGGCTACGCTTCGCACAGAACGCCGTCGGCGCGATCCCCAGCCCCCTCGATTGCTTCCTTGTCCTGCGAGGCATCCGGACCCTGCCACTGCGGATGGACCGCCACAGCGCGAACGCTATGCTGCTGGCGCATTTCTTGCAAGAACGGGAAGAGGTGGACTGGGTCGCCTATCCGGGTCTGGAGGACCATCCGCATCACGCGATCGCCAAGGGGCAGATGCGGGCCTTTGGCGGCATGGTGAGCTTCGCGCTGGCTGGCGAGAAGGAGGCGAAGACGTTCCTGAAGGCCCTCCGTCTCATCATCCTCGGCGAGTCCCTCGGGGGCATCGAATCCCTTATCGAGCACCCGGCCTCGATGACGCAAAAGAGCGTGCCTCGTGCCGAACGGGAGGCCCAGGGGATTGGGGACGGCCTCATTCGCTTCTCCGTCGGGTGCGAGGACGCGTCAGACCTCCTTGAGGACTTGAGTCAAGGGCTCGACGCCCTTCGGACTTAGGGACTCCGATTCAGGCACTCGGCAATGCGAAGGTTCGTCCTGCCTGAGAGACGAGAACGTCCCCACACTCCGTGCAACGCCTGAAGACGAGGCTCCCACCACTCCCGAGAAACTCCGTGGCTTCGTGCTCGCAGTGTAGGACGTGGCGAGCCGGTCTTGCGTCCCGCTGACGTGTCGCCTCGCCCCCGTTCTTCGAGTCCGGCTCTTCCATGACGATCTGCGCCCGCATCCTGGTCACCGAGATGGGCTAGGACGGCCCAGTGCATGGGCCTTGAGCCGGGCGAGCGGGCCGGTGTAGCCCGGCTCAACCTTAAGCACCCCTGGAACCCTGCGATTTCCGGGGGTTGTCCATGGAAGACGTCGCGGAGATGTTTGCCGCCTCCTTTGAAGCGTTGCACGAATGCCCGGTCGGGAAGGCGTCCCTCAGGTTCCCGGATCTTCGGATTCTCAGCTGGTGCGCGAGCAACCGAGACATCTTCCAGGTAACGGGCTCTCCAGAACAACGAGAAGGGTTCTCGCAATGGGTGGAGGAGGCTTCCCAGGCTGGCTACCGTTCCCACCGAGACGAGAGCACCCTCATCATTACCCAACGATGTGCGTGTGCAGCGGCGTCCCTCCCATCCATCGGCGAGGCCGTGCGAGCCGCCGGGGTGTGGGACATCCCCCCCATCGCCTTCCGCAACGGCTGGGAGTCGTGGCGGGTCCTCGCCTGGAGCGAGGAGTCCCTCCGGGATCTCTTCCGAAGGATCCGCGAGATCGGGAAGGTGCGGATCACGTCCCTGCGCCCCATCGACAACGCCCAGATGGAGCAGATGATGCTCGTGCCCGCCTCCGACATCTTCGCCGGGGTAACGGATCGCCAGCTCTCTGCGCTCATCCTGGGGCTCGAGCACGGCTACTACTCCATTCCCGCCGAGACCCGCGTGGATCGACTCGCGGAGGGAGCGGGCTTGTCGCCCTCGACCTTCGGCGAGCACCTGCAGAAGGCGGAAATCCGGATCTTCCGTAACCTCCGCCCGTACCTCCAGGCCTACGCCGGTCGACTGCCAGGGGAGGGAGTTCTCGGGGAGGTACGTCCAGCCCCAAGTCGGCTCGTGTAGCGATCCGTCCTACGTCTTTTCGCCTGCCATCAGGTACCCACCCAGGGCGATGCCCCACGCCAGGACCGGGAGCACAATCATCCGCTCCATGCCCCCGATCCCAAGGCCCAGGTAGGTGCCCGAGACAAAGAGGCCGAGGGCGACCAGGCCTATCGCTCCTAGGATGATGGACAGGTGGAGGAGCGGGGCACGCAAAAACCGAGCCACGTAAATGGCGGTAACATTGGCGAAGATGAAGGCGATCGAGGAGAACACACCATGGAGGCCCCCGAGCGCGTCTGTAGCTGGGAAGAGGCCCACCCCTATGGCCCCGATGCCTGTCAAGGCGAGGAGAGTCATGACAACGAGGCTCCCGAAGACAGTCCGGATGAAGTAGGCGGCGGCCAGGAGGAAGAGGCCCAGCAGGATGACGGAGGCGTTGAACCAGAGAGCGCCTTCCTGTATCCCCAGGGCACTGATGGTCTCATTGGCGATGTCGTAACCTGGGGTCAGCACCGCTGCGATCATGAGGCCCACAGTAAACTGGGCCGCCCCAAGAAACACCAGAAGTCCCGTCAACTTGCGGATGTCGATGGCCATGCCGCGTCATGTGTTGGTGCCGGTATAACGGTGTCGGCCGCCCCCTGGGGAGCCTACGAACGTTAATTATTCGACGACCTATGAACGGCCGTCATGGCCCTCCAGGTCTTCAACACCCTCTCCCGCACGAAAGAGGACTTCAGCCCGCTTCGGGGCAAGCGCGTGGACATGTTCGTGTGCGGGATCACGCCCTACGACTACACCCACGTAGGCCACGCCCGCACGTATGTGACCTTCGATGTCGTGGCCCGCTACCTTCGCCATCGCGGCTATAGCGTCTTCTATGTCCAGAATGTCACGGACGTGGATGACCGAATCGTCACCCGCTCCGCGGAGAGTGGCACGCCTTGGGACGAGCTCGGGAACACGTTCCTGGAGGACTACTTGGAGACCATGCACCGTCTGGGCGTCACCAGCGTCAACCTCTATGCGCGGGCGACCGAGTACATCCCCGAGATCATTGAGCAGGTCAGCGGCCTGGTGGAGAAGGGATTCGGCTACCAGGTGGACGGGGACGTGTTCTACGAGGTGAACCGGTACCCGTCCTGGGGCCAGCTCTCGCGGGTCAAGCAGGAGGAACTCCGGGCCGGGGCCCGGGTCGAGGTGGACGAACGGAAACGGGACCCGCGGGACTTCGCCCTCTGGAAGGCGGAGAAGCCCGGTGAGCCCACGTGGGACAGCCCCTGGGGACCGGGTCGTCCGGGATGGCACATCGAGGACACGGCCATCACAATCTCCCACTTCGGGCCTCAGTATGACATCCACGGGGCCGCCACCGATCTCATCTTCCCCCACCACGAGGCTGAGATCGCCCAGGCCGAGGCGTTCACGGGCGTGACGCCCTTCGTGAAGTACTGGATGCACGGGGGCTTCGTGGTCACGAAGGGGGAGCGCATGGGGAAGTCTCTGGGTAACATCGTGCCGGTCCAGGATGCTCTGGAGCACGTGGAACCGGAGGTTCTCCGTTTCTTCCTGGTGAATACACAGTACCGGGGTCCCATCGACTTCACCTTCAGGGCCCTCGATGAGGCGAAGAACGCCTACGCCCGCCTCACGGAGGCGCTCGGACGGGCCCGGGAGGAGAGGGACGATGCCCCGAAAGGGAAGGCACCAGGGGACGGCGCGCTGCGGAAGGCCTTGAAGGGTGCCACACAGGCCTTCCAATGGGCGATGGACGACGATTTCAACACGCGGGACGCTCTCGGCGCCCTGTTCCAGCTCACCACCGCCTTCAACACTGCCGTTGAGAAAGGCCTGAGCCAGGCATCGCTGCAGGCGTATCTGGATGCCTTCGATGTTTATGGCCGGGTTCTCGGTCTCTTCCGCACCCGTCCCGGTGCCTCCTCCGAAACGGTGCGGGGCCTCATACGCCTTCTAGTGGGCCTGAGGGAGGAGGCCCGAGAGAAGGGGGACTTCGAGACCTCCGACCGGGTTCGGAAGGCACTTCGGGACCTAGGGATCGACCTTCAGGACACGTCGAAAGGCCCCCGGTGGCGTTTGAAGTAACCCCCCTGACGAACGGGGAAAGACCCCCCGAAATGGGGGTCATTTTGGGGCCCAAAACGGCGTGAGCCAGGCGTCTCAGTATCATTATATAGACTGACCCCATAACCCTTAATTCCTGGGATGGGATGGGATGACCAGTACTAGTGTTCCAGCGCAGACTCTGAGTGAAACGATGCCTGAGGAATTATCATACGACTCTGCCAAAATCCAGATTCTGGAGGGTCTACAGGCCGTTCGCAAGCGGCCTGCCATGTACATCGGCAGCGTGGACCAACGAGGGATGCAGCACCTGGTCTACGAAGTCGTGGATAACAGCATCGACGAGGCCATGGCAGGGTTCGCCTCGGACATCCAAGTCACCGTCTCGAAGGAGAACGTCGTCACGGTCGAGGACGACGGCCGGGGCATCCCCGTCGACCCTCACCCGAAGTATGGGATTACGGGGGTCGAGATCGTCTTCAGCACCTTGCACTCCGGTGGCAAGTTCGACCGGAAGGTGTACAAGGTGTCCGGGGGCCTGCACGGCGTGGGCCTGGCCGTGGTGGCCGCCCTCTCGGCGTGGCTGAAGGTCTGGGTCCGGCGGGGCGGGAAGGAATATTACATGCGTTTCAAGCGCGGTGGCTTGCCGGCCACCCAACTCCGGGCGATGAAGAAGAGTGACGGGCGCGGAACCACGGTCTCCTTCAAGCCCGACGCGCAGATCTTCGGGGACACCGCCTTCGATCCCGAGGTCCTGGTGGCCCGGATGCGGGAGTACGCCTTCCTGAACAAGGGCACGCGCATCGCGATCGAGATCGAGGACGGGGCCAAGGAGGAGTTTCGCTTCAAGGGGGGCCTGTCGGAGTTCGCGACTTGGATCAATCGCAACAAGAACCCCCTTCACAGCCCTCCCATCTACATCGAGGGGAAGAAGAACGGATTGGTCATGGACCTGGCGCTCCAGTACACGGACAGCTACTCGCAATCCATCCACAGCTACGCGAACAACATCGCGACCATGGAGGGGGGGACCCACCTGGTGGGGTTCAAGGCCGCCATGACCCGGGTCATGAACGACTTCCTCCGAAACAACGGCTCCTCCAGGGAGAAGGACCTCAGCCTTCACGGCGAGGACGTTCGGGAGGGTCTGACGGCCATCCTCAGCGTGAAACTTCCCGAGCCCCAGTTCGAGGGCCAGACGAAGACGAAACTGGGAAACAGCGAGGTCAAGGGCGCCGTGGAGTCTCTAATCTTTGAGAAGCTCTCTGAGTACCTCTTAGAGCACCCCCGCGAGGCGGAAACGATCCTCAAGAAGGCCGTCCTCGCCGCCGAAGCCCGAGAAGCGGCTCGGAAGGCCCGGGAGCTTACCCGTCGCAAGGGCTTCCTAGAGGGCTCCTCCCTCCCCGGGAAGCTCGCGGATTGCCAGGAGAAGGATCCCGCGAAGAGCGAGCTGTTCATCGTGGAGGGCCCGAGCGCGGGCGGGTCGGCCAAGATGGCCCGAGACCGCGCCTTCCAGGCGATCCTCCCCCTTCGAGGCAAGATTCTGAACGTGGAAAAGGCTCGCCTGGACAAGGCCCTGAAGAGCGAGGAGATCGTCACCCTCATATCCGCCATCGGCACGGGGATCGGGGAGGAGTTCGATCTGAAGCGGACTCGCTACCACAAGATCATAATCATGACCGATAGCGACGTGGACGGGTCCCACATCCGCACGCTCCTCCTGACCCTCCTCTTCCGGTACATGCACCCCCTCATCGAGGCGGGTTACGTCTACATCGCCCTGGCGCCCCTCTATCGTCTCAAGAAGGGGCGAACGGTGGAATACGTCTTCACAGAGCGCCAGAAGGCGGGCGCCCTCAAGCGGATGGGCCGTGGCGTCACCATCCAGCGGTTCAAGGGCCTCGGAGAAATGAACCCACAGGAGCTCTGGGAGACGACGATGAACCCAGAGACGCGGTTGCTGAAGCAGGTCACCATCGAGGACGCCGTCCGGGCGGACGAGCTCTTCACGATCCTCATGGGGGACGCGGTGGCGCCCCGCCGCGAGTTCATCGAGGCCCACGCACGCAAGGTTCTCAACCTGGACGTCTGAGTGTCTCCATGACCGCCACCCAATCCTCCCTGAGCTACCGCCCCATTGAGCAGGAGATGGAGCAGTCATACATCGACTACGCCATGTCGGTCATCGTCGGCCGGGCGCTGCCCGACGTGCGAGACGGCCTGAAACCCGTCCAGCGGCGAATCCTCTTCGCCATGGGGCAGATGGGGCTACGCTCCAGCCGGCCTCACCGCAAGTCAGCCCGAGTCGTCGGAGAGGTCCTTGGCCGCCTCCACCCGCACGGCGAGGGGGCCGTCTACGATGCCTTGGTGCGGATGGCGCAGGACTTCAGTCTCCGATACCCTCTCATTGATGGCCAGGGCAACTTCGGTTCCACGGACGGGGATCCTCCCGCGGCGATGCGCTACAGTGAGGTCCGCCTCGCCCCCGCGGCGGAGGAGCTGCTCCAGGACCTCGAGAAGGAGACCGTGGACCTCCAGGACAACTTCGATGCGACCATGGAGGAGCCCGAGGTCCTCCCGGGAAAACTCCCCAACCTGCTGGTCAACGGCGCCAGCGGCATCGCGGTAGGGATGTCGACGAACATCCCGCCCCACAACCTTTCCGAGGTGGTCGACGCCTTGGTCCTCCTCATCGCCAACCCGAAGGCCACCCCCACGCAGCTCGAGGCCATCGTTCAAGGCCCTGACTTCCCCACGGGGGGCATCATCAGCGGTCAGGAGGGCATTCGCCAAGCCTACCGCACCGGGCGAGGTCACGTCCGGGTACGAGGGCGGGTGGAAGTCGAAGATCTCCCGCGAGAGAAGAAGGCCCTCGTCATCACAGAGATCCCTTACCAAGTGAACAAGGCCAGCCTGGTGGAGACCATCGCCGATCTCGTCCGCAAGAAGAAGGTCGAGGGCATCACCGACCTGCGCGATGAGAGCGACCGTCAGGGGGTCCGCGTCGTCATCGAGCTACGGCGGGACGTCCACGAACAGGTCATCCTCAACCAGCTCTATGCGCACACCCCCCTTCAGACCACCTTCGGCATCATCAACGTGGCCTTGGTAAACGGACGGCCCCGACGCCTGACCCTCCGGAAGACCCTGCAAGAGTTCCTGACCTTTCGGGAGGAGGTCGTCCGGCGCCGGACCCGGTTCGACCTCCGAAAGGCCGAGGCTCGTGTTCACATCGTGGAGGGGCTCTTGGCCGCGCTCCAGAAGCTGGATCGCGTCATCGCCTTGATTCGCGCCTCCGAGACCCAGCGGGACGCCCAGCAAGCCCTCAAGACGAAGCTCAAGCTCACGCCCCGGCAGGCGAAGGCCGTCCTGGAGATGCGACTCCAGCGACTCACGGCCCTGGAGGGCCGTACCCTCCAAGGTGAGGAGGAAGCCCTACGGGAGCAAATCGACACCCTGCGATCCATCCTCCGGAGCCGGAAGAAGCGCTTCGCCCTGATCGAGGAGGAGCTTCTCGAGCTGAAGGAGAAGTACGGCGACGAGCGCCGCACCGAGATCGAGGAGGCGGCCCCCGACCTGGAGATGGCCGACCTCATCCCCAACGAACGGGTCGTGGTCATGGTCAGCAACAGCGGCTACATCAAGCGCCAGGACCTGGAGGACTATCGGCAACAGAGGCGCGGGGGGGTGGGCCTCGTCGGGATGGAGACGAAAGAGGAAGACTACGTCGTGGACCTCTTCGTGACGAACACCCACAACTACATCCTCTTCTTCACGAACCGGGGCTGGGTCTATTGGCTGCGTGCTTGGCAGGTGCCGCGCGGAAGCCGGCACTCCCGCGGTCGACCCATCGTGAACCTCCTTCCCCGGCTGGCAGAGGGAGAGACCATCGCCGCCCGGGTGGAGGTGGAGGACTTCGAAGCCTCCAAGTACCTCCTCTTCGCCACTCGGGGGGGGCAGGTCAAGAAGACGAGCCTGGCGGCGTTCGGAAATCCTCGGGTCACCGGCATTTGGGCCATCAAGCTGCGCGAGGGGGACGAGCTCGTCGAGGTCAAGCGGTGTCAGCCCAAGGACGAGATCATCCTCGCCACGAAACTGGGCAAGGCCGTCCGCTTCAACGAGGGAGAGGTCCGCCCCACTGCGCGGAACACGCAGGGCGTGCGAGGCGCTCGGCTTCGGGAGAAGGATGAGGTCGTGAGCATGACTCTGGTGGACGAGAACTCCACGCTCCTTACGGTCACCGAAGGGGGCTACGGCAAGAGCACCACCGTGGGCAACTATCGGAAGACCCGCCGAGGGGCCATGGGGGTCATCAACATCAAGCGCATCGAGCAGGTCGGTCCGGTGGTCGCCGTTCGCGATGTGGCCCAGGAGGACGAGGTCTT
>JBHIBO010000042.1:0-10523 GCA_046759185.1 Thermoplasmata archaeon
AGCCCTCTGCCAGATAGAGCCCCATGAGCCATGACAGCCGGCGATTCAGAGCCAGATTCTCGAAGAATCGCAAGTTCCTATTCTTCGCCCCCGAGGTGACATAAGGGCCGAGGTACCGGAGTCTGGAGAACTCCTGAAGTGGGAGTGTCTGAGGGAAGCCTGCAAGTTCATCCGCAAAGCCGATCAGAAGGTCACCGGGATGGAGCGTATCCGCCCTCTTGGAAGTCATCCCGCCAGCCTGGTCGAAGACCATCACCGAGTGGTCCGGACTCGTCCGGACTTGGCCCCCCTCGTAACGTATCGTAACCAGTTCGTCACAGGGATGCCGTGAGAGAAAGGTGGCCGGTAGGAAGCGGACGCGATGACTTTGATCAACTGAAAGGATGTCGAAGTCACTAAGTTCCACGTACTTCCCGTCGCCTTGGTCGAAGTTCTCTCGGGCGAGGGCTCCAAACGTCGTTCGTTCAACTTGCCCGTGAATGCGCACAAGACATGGTGTTTCGGGAGCAACGCTGGCGTTTGTCTGAGCGAAGTTGGTCCGCCAGTCCTCCTTGAAAAGTTCGCGAGCCAGGGCGATAGCGGAGGTGGTCTTCCCGGTTCCCGCGGGTCCGGCGAAGAGGAGGTGGGGAAGGCTCCCGGTCTTCACGTAGGCCTTCAACCGGTCCATGATGTCCTTCTGATTAACGACCTCCCCCAGATTCCTGGGTCGGTACTTCTCCACCCAGACCTCTTCCATTCCGGTCCCTGCGAACCATGCCAGGGCCGGTTAAAAACCCTCTTTCAGAGGGGGCCGAAACTGGAGAGGGGGCGGCTGCGTCGAGGGTAGCGTCCCGGCACGATCTCGGCTCGGAGCTCGGAAAGCACGGTAGAGATCCGGTTGAGGACGGTGACGTGCTGGCTTCCCGCGAAGAGCAGGCCGACCGCCTTCCGCGCGTCGTCGACGACCAACGCCCCACTATCGCCGCCCTTCGACATGTCGGTGGTGATGATCTGGTCCGTGAAGAGGGCCTCCCGCCCCTCCTCGTAGCGGATGGTGACGGTGGCATCCAGGTGTGTCACTCGCCCCCGCGTCAGCCCCGTGGTTCGGCCGCTCTTACGCACGTCTTGACCGATGAAGGGGGTGGCCACACCTTCGACGGGGCCAATCCGCGACAGGTCCCCGCGGAGGTCGCCCGCACTGACCGGCCGCGCGAGGGCACAGTCCACCCGATTGCGCCGAGGAGCCATCGGACGCAGGATTCGGAGGATCCCTCGCCATCGCCATCGGAGCGGGACGAACTCCGCGAGGTGGGCGATGACGTCCACGGGATCCCGTCCCCCATCTTCGGGCGCAGGCTGGAGAATGGGATCCCCCTCGGTCCCCCGCCCCGAGTCGGATAGGATGTGACTGTTGGAGAGGATGAAGGGCTCTCCGTCGCGGCGGACGACGCAGCCCAGCGTTCCGGCACTGACGTCCCCGTGCGCGAGGCTCACCCCTCCGGGGGCGGGACGCCACCGGTCCACGGGCCGACGTACCACACGTAGCCGCTGTCCCAGGGCCTCGAGCTCTCCCGCCTCCACGACGTCCGTGGTGACATCGTTGATGCGCTTCGGGATCCGCTCGCGGGGCGACAATTCGGCCTCGGGCAGTTTCTCCCGGACGAGGACGACGAGACACAGCTCGTCCGTCTCCTCTCCACCAACGACCTTCTTGCCTACGGCAAGGCCGACAACGTTGCGCTTGCGGAGGAGTCGCCCCTCATGCCGCGCCTTCGCCTTCTGGATCTCGGCCCACGTCATCTGAATCGCCTCCCTCCGCTTTCACGGAGAAGGCGGAGACCTCGAGCAGTCCCTCGCCGGTGCGGCCTCCGATGACGGTCCCTGCGAAGCGAGCGATCAGGTTCCCGAACAAGCCAACGAAGAGGCCAATGCCATACCAGGGCAGCAGCTGTTCCGCGTAGAGGAACTTGACAATGGTGGATCCCATGATCACGGAGATGAAGGTCCCGAAGGCACCCCAGTGTACCTTGTACCGCCGGATGGCGAACATGAGGAACCAGCCCAAGGTGATTCCCCAGAGGAGGATGCCCACTTCCGCGATGTCCAACCGCTTCCCTCGCTCTTCCGTCTCCTCCGGGGGAGGAAAAAGCCTCCTTCCCCGTTCTCACGACTGATAAGCCCGCAGCGGTCAGCCGCCCGCCTCGAGGAGGAGGTGGGCCCGGTATACTTGAGGGAGGCCGTAGCCGTAGTAGTCATCGTGGGGCGTCCTCTGAGGTCCGTAGGGGGCGGCCGTCAGCATCAGGGCTGTCTTGGTGTTCTGAACCGCGGACGCGCTCGTCTGACGGACCTCCGGATGAGCGTGGAGGAGCAACGCCAACATCCCGGCAAGGAGCGCGGCCGAGGCGGACGTACCCGTCATGGCGGTGTAGGAGGCGCCCGCCGTGGTAGTGAACAGGCCGACCCCAGGGAGGGCGAACTCGGGTTTCCGGTTCGGGTCCGCGCGGGGCGGTGTCTGCAGCGGGCTGTTGTTCCCCTTGGAGCTGAAAGGAGCGATGACGAGATCCCGGTCTACGGAGCCGACGGCCAGCACCAAGGGCTCGTTGGCGGGCGTCCCCACATCCCCGTCGTCATGCAAGCCGTCGTTGCCCGCCGAGGAGACAACGAAAATGCCGGCCTCGGTGGCGTTCCGCGCGGCCAGGGCCGCCGCGTTGGTGACAAAGGGGGTCTTCTGGGCACCCAGGGAGAGGGAGATGATGTCCGCCCCATCCTGTAGGCTGCCGTCCCCGTCGGGATCCGTACAGTACCGGATGGCCCGTCCGATGGTATCCGAGCTGCCGGTCCCGTCCGACCGCAGGGCCTTTGCGACGATGAGGGAAACCCCTGGGGCGATCCCTCGAACCTTGCCTTGGCCGACGATCAGGCCGGCCGTCGAAGTCCCGTGGCCGCTGTCGTCGTAGGGGAGGGGCTCGCGATTCACCAAGTCGTTCCAGGCGACCAGACGAGTCTGTGCCAGGTCGGGATGGAGAAGGTCGATGCCCGTATCTACGAGGCAGAGGGTGACGCTGCTTCCATCGTAGCCGAGGTCTCCCAGCCGGTCCGTCCCCGTCAGCTCCGTGATCCAGATGTGATCATTAGAAACGGCCCCATCCAAGGGAAGCTGGATGATCCCGGACGAGGCCAGGACCGCCAGGACAGTGGCCGAGGCCACGAGGGATGCGGCAATGACGATGGCCTTCTTGGCCCGTTCCGCTCGGACCTGACGCCGGACGTCCCAGGCCGAGGGATCCGATGGGTTCAACGTCCAGACCCTCCGGCGGGCGCAACCGGTCTCAGCTCATCCTCCAGGGTCGCTTCCGCATCCTCGGACTTCTCCGAGCGGCGTTCGCCCCCCGAGGCCCAACCCATCCGGTCCAACTCCATGGCCCGGAGGACACGCACCTGGACGGGCTCCTCCCGCCTAGGGATCTCCTCAATCGCACGGAGTCGTGGAAGGAGGCCGACGCCGTTGGCCTTCTGAATCTCGAGCCCCGGGCGTCGGTTCACCTCGAGGACGAGGGGGCCCCGTTGCGCGTCCAAGACCACGTCGACGCCGGCGAAGCCCAGGCCGGAGAGCTGCTGGGCCTCCGAGGCGATCTCTAGGATCTGTTCCCAGAAGGGCACCTCGAACCCGGTGAGGCGAGCTCCCGTGTCGGGGTGCCTGCTGACGATCTCCCCCTTCCACGTGCCGAAACGGACGGTTCCCGTGGCGAGTTCGACCCCCACCCCCACGGCTCCCAGGTGCAGGTTGGCCTTGCCCTGGGATTCCAGGGTTGGGAGACGTAGCATGGCCATGACCGGGTGTCCGAGGAGGCCCAGGATTCGGACGTCCGGGACCCCCTTCGGGGCGAAAGGCTTGACGAACTCGTGGGGGGTCAGAAGGGCCTCGATGAGAACCTCGTCCCCCTTCTCGAGGTTGTAGTCTCCCTCCAGCAGACTTCGGAGGTGGGACACAAGGTCGTCGAGGCCCAGGAGGCCTTGGGAGGTGACGAAGAGCTTCCCCTGTCGTCCGGTGACCACGAGGATGCCCTCTCCCCCATAGCCGCTCGCCGGCTTGATCACGAAGGTCGGGGTCTGCAGGAAGACGTCAACGGCCTCGTCCATCCCCTCCTTCGTGGAGATGAGGGCGTAGTTCTCCGGGACGGGGATGCCTTCCGCCATGAGGAGGGCCTTGGCCCGGGCCTTGTTGAGACTCCCCATGACCCCCGGGGGGTTGTAACGGTCCACATACTCCCGGTTCCGCTGGGTGATGGTGAGGACCGTTGCAGAGACGCCGCCTTGGAGGAGCACATCCTCCATTCGCTTCAGGGGCCGGAAGCGGAGCCGATCGGAGAGACGCATCTTCACTCGGGTGCCCAGGGACCAGTTGAGGAGCACGATGAGAGGCCAGCTCATGGGCTCCGTGATGACCAGATCCACGAGCCAGGCTTGGGTGATGACCACGTAGGCCACCGCCACGAGGAGCAGGGTCCACAGGAGGGCCCGGGTCGGAGGTCCCCATCCCACCTGGGAGACCCGCGTAAGAAACTGGTCCGCCACCCACGACGTGATGATCACGGGGAAGAGGAGGACGAAGGCGATCTCCGGCTGGCCCAGGCGGGAGGCGAAGGCCGTCAAGAGGATGGCGACGAGGGCCACCATGAGGACCATGATGGCCGCGCGATGGCTCTGCTGGATGTGTTGGCCGTGGATGGCACTGCGCGTGAGGATGAGGACGAGGACGACGGCACCGAAGAGGAGGAGGCCCACTAGGAGGCCCGAGAAAAGCATGCTGAAGGCGATAATCACGGGCGCGAAGGTTCCGAAGGCCCTGATGCCCACGACGTTGCGGAGGATGGCGATGACGGTGGCCGCGAGGGCAAGCTGGATGAGGATGCGGGCCGCGTGGAATGCTGGCAGGAAGGCGCTCAGATGCTGATCGAGGTAGTATGCCAGGAGGAAGAGCGCGGCCATGAAGAGGATGAAGGGGGCGTGTTTTTGCCAGGGCGAGGTTGCCTTCATCTCCAGCCAGCCACGCCTTGGGAGGACGCTGTAAAAGGCTTGACGACGCGATTATCATCCGTGGATAGGAGGCAGGCGTGGGTCTCGAAGCTTTAAGGGCGGGAGCCTCGATGGCCAGGCGTGCGATGCGACCGGTGCGAGGAGGAGGCCATGACCTTCATCCGCTACAGCGGGGCCCACCTTTGCGCGGAACACCTCTCCGTCTTCGTGGAGACGCGGGTCAAACGGGAGGTCCGCCGTCAGCTCCGCTTGGAAGGTTCCACTCGCGTCGCCTGTGCCCTCTCAGGCGGGAAGGACAGCAGTGTGGCCACCCACCTGCTCCATGCCATCCTCGGACGCCGTCCCGATGTCGAGCTTGTGGCGGTCACGGTGGACGAGGGGATCGCCGGATACCGCCCGCCGAGTCTGGAGCGGGCACAGGCGTTGTGCAGGACCCTCGATCTCGAGCATCACATTCTGACCTATCGGGACCTAGTGGGCTGGGAGATGGACGAGGTGGTCGCCGCCGACACCGAGACGATCCCCTGCTCCTTCTGCGGCGTCTTCCGGCGCAAGGCCCTGAACGTGTTGGCGCGGCAGGTCGAAGCCGACTACCTGGCCACCGGTCTCAACCTTGACGACACGACCCAGACCGTCCTCATGAACCTGGGTCGGGCCGACCTGGAGAAGCTGGCTCGCATGGGGCCCCACGACCATGTGCAGCCGGGCCTTGTACCCCGGGTCCAGCCCTTACGTACCGTGCCGGAGAAGGAGGTCTACCTCTACGCGTTCCTCGAGGAGATCCCCTTCCACGACGGCTCTTGCCCCTATGCCGAGCGAGGGCTCCGGAACCGCTATCGGGAAGTCCTCCTCGACCTGGAGCGGGACAGCCCTGGCACCCGGCATGCCCTACTCAGTAGCTTCGAGGAGTTGAAAGGCCTCCTCCGGGAGCGGCATCCACCCGCATCGCTGTCCGCCTGCGCCCGCTGTGGCGAACCCACCATGGCCCGCCTCTGCCAGTCGTGCCGATTTGTGGAACACCTGGCCGCCCTGATGCCGGCCTAGTAGGGGCCACCTGCGTAGTACTCCATGGGGTAGGGAGCCATCTGGAGGGCACGCCGGTAGACGAAATACTCCACCACGAAGTAGAGGGCGCCCAGGAGGATGGCCGCGTACAGGATGTAGAGGAGCCGCTGGAAGTCCACGAAGAAGGAGAAGCCAAGGAAACTGAGGCTGATGAGCCCTCCGGTTAGCACGAAGTGCACCCAGGCCAACTTCGCCACCTGACGCCCCATCCCGAAGGCGGCGCGGCCGGCCAGCCCGCGGTTGAAGAAGGCCGTGAGGGCGGCCAGGACGGTGACGGCGATGCCCAGGGGGAGGACGGTGGTCTCGAGGTTGAGCACGTCATCCAACACGCCCGGGGGAAGGAGTTGACCGAGCAGGTTGGGAAGGGTGCGCAGGAGGAGGATGGGGACGATGACAAAAGGAATCGCGTTGGCGATGCCTGAGACCACAGCGCGACCCGGACGGTACCTCGCCTCCACCTAGCCCCCCCCAGGATCCCATCGCACGACCGAGTCGTTCGCCACCGCAAGCCCGCCGGGTAAGGTCAGCTCCACACGCACCGTCAGGTCCTGGGGCCGGGTGGCCAGGTCGGCGCCTGCAGCGGCCGAGACCTGGAAGGTCGCGTTGTCTCGCGAGAGCCCACCAAGGGGGATGACCTCGGTGGTGTTGCCCAGGAGGGCTCCGGTCTCGTTGAAGACCGTGATGCGGGCGGCCGTGGTGCCCTGAAGGAAGGGGGCCGTCTCGACCGTGTAGGGCACGCTCCAGAGGAAGGCCGTCCCATTGAGGGTCAGGGTACTGTTCGGCAGATCGACCGTTGCCTGTTGGATGAGGGGGTCGATGGTCTGCTGGAAGGTGAAGGAGGCCCCGAAGTCGATGAAGCTCCGGGTCGTCGTGCCGGCGATGCCCAGGGTGAAGTTCACCTCCGCCGGCCGGAAGATTAGGGCCCCAGACGTGGCCAAGGGTATCAAGTCGATGGGCACGCTCACGTCGATGAGGGTCTGCTCCCCCACGGGCGCTGTCGCCGGCGGGGTCTGATAGTCAGAGATCTGGATCCCACCCACGGACGCCTGGACGAACAGGCTCAGGTTTGTGAGGTCATGATACCCGTTGTTCTCCAACCCAAAGGTCGTGTCCAGGTAGATCCGCCCATCCTGAAAGCGGGCGCTCGTCGCGTCCAGCTGAGGAGGGAGGATGGCCAGGTTCCCGGGAAGCACCAGGGCCATGGTGGTCAAGACCAGGGCCACGAACAGGAGGAGGGAGCCGATGGCCGAGATCCGAATGACCAGCAGTCCGCCGCGGCCCCTAACTTGCAACCTGCGTCCCTCGGAGGTCCAACGTGGCTTCCCGCGCGGGACCCACCGAGACGAGGCCGACGGGCACCCCGGTTTCGCGGGAGAGGAGATTAAGGTAGGCCCTCATCTCCCCTGGCAGCTCGTCATAGCCCTTCTTAACGACTTTCACCCAGCTATCCTCGCTGATATCCTGCCACCCAGGGACCTCCTCGTAGACCGGTCGGCAGGCATCGAACACCCGCATGCTCGCGGGGAACTCCCGGAGCGTCTCCCCATCGTGCTCGTAGGCGACGCAGACCTTCAGGGGATCCAGCCCGCCCAGGACGTCCAACTTCGTGACGGCCAGGTAGTCCAGCGCGTTGATGCGGGCGGCGTAGCGGACCATGACCAAGTCCAACCAGCCGATGCGCCGCGGGCGACCCGTCGTGGTCCCGTACTCGCCCAGGGACTTGTCACGAAGATAGGACGCTTCCTCCCCCCCAAGCTCCGACGGGAACGGGCCCGTGCCAACGCGGCTCGTAAAGGCCTTGGCAACCCCGATGACCTGGTTGAGGTAACGGACCCCCACCCCCGAGCCCACGGAGGCGGCCCCTACGACCACGTTGGAGGAGGTGCCGTAAGGGTAGATCCCGTGGTCGATATCGAGGTGCGTGCCCTGGGCCGCCTCGAAGAGGACCTCCTTTCCCTCCAGCAGGGCCTCGTGGAGGAGGAGGGAGGTGTCGGCGACATAGGCCGCCAACCCCTTTCCCCAAGCACGGGACGCATCGAACAGCCCGTCTTCGGAGAGGCCGTCCTCCCCCCCATACGCCTTCAGCATCCGTCGCTTCATGGGGACGAGGGAGGCGAGTCGCTCCTTGAGGGCCTCCTCGTCCACCAAGTCCCCTATCCGAAGACCAATCCGAGCCACCTTGTCTTCGAAGGTCGGGCCGATGCCCCGCATGGTGGTCCCCGCCTTCAGCCCCCTCTTCAACGCCTCCTCCAGGCCATCCAACGTTTTGTGATAAGGCATCACGACGTGGGCCCGTTCGCTGATCCGCAGGTTATCCACGGGATAGCCCCGCTCTTCCAGATCCTCGATCTCCCCTAGGAGGACCTCCGGGTCCACTACGACCCCGTTGCCCACCAGGTTCATCTTTTCCGGGCGGAGGATTCCGCTGGGAATGAGGTGGAAGCGAAACACGTCCTCCCCGATCATGACGGTGTGCCCGGCGTTGGAGCCGCCGTTGAAGCGGACCACCACGTCCGCGTCCCGGGCGCAGAAGTCGACGATCTTCCCCTTTCCCTCGTCCCCCCACTGGGTCCCAACCACAACGGTTCCGGGCATAGCAGGGCTGGGATGGGCGGGGTGGTAAAAGCCACCTATGGCCAGGCGGGAGGCCCACGACCTCCCCGGGCGAAAAAGAGGGGGGCTGCCAGGCGGCGCGCCGATCGAAGGCCAGACAGGCGTTGAAGGGGGTCGATGTCCAATACCTGGGGTCCGACTCTGGGCACGCCATCGCCAACCCGAGGTCTCCTGGCAGCCGACATTGGGACCATCGGCCGCAGGGTCTGAGCGGGCGACGTTCGGCGTCGCCTCCTCCATCCCACGGCCGCACCTCGGACTCAAGCCCATGTGTTACAGAATATATAAATTCTACGATTGGTAGAGCATGCCTAGTCGATTCCCCGCGGTATCGAGAAACCTCTCGATGGCTTTTTATAGCGTACCCCAGCTTTTTGCGGCTACCCTACCTGGATGTGCGAGGGGGTCCTGGATTGGTGGAGCCTGCGAGGATCAAGACCCGTGTCACCGGCCTTGACGAAAGGCTGCAGGGTGGGATTCCGGACGGTTTTCTGGTCCTCGTGGCCGGTCCGGCAGGGAGCCTGAAATCTAGCATTGCGTACCGGATTCTCTACTACGAAGCCCTGGAGCGGGGGGCCAAAGGGCTCTACGTCTCCCTGGAGCAAAGCCGTGAGAGTCTGGAGAATCAGGCCCGGAGTCTCGGCCTCCAGCCAGAAAAAGCGGACACCCTCCGGATTTTGGACCTCCGGGAGCTTCGACGCGAGCTACGAGGTGCCCAGGGTCCTCGCGATTGGTTTGCTGGCCTGGGGGCACAGCTCGCCCGGTACAACAAGGAAGTGGGGATTGAGCTGCTCGCCGTGGACTCGTTGAACGCGCTGTATGCGCTGACGGACGTCCGCGAGCCCCGCCGCGAGATCTTCGACTTCTTCGAGGACCTGCGCGACCTCCAGGCGACGGCAGTCCTCATCGGTGAGACACCCCGGGACGGGACCTTCGAACCCTTTCACGTGGTGGAGTTCCTGGCGGACGGGATCATTCACCTCAACATGAAGGAAATCGATGTAGGGCTCACACGGAGCGTGCGCCGGTACATTGCCGTGGTCAAGCTGCGGGGGGTCAAACACGACCTCGACTACCATCCCCTCATCGTGGACAAGGACCAGTTTGAGATCGTGGGGGAGTAGGCCCCCGCGGAGGGGCCTTCTGTGAGCTCCACTGCCTTCCTCTCCCTGGGCGCCCTGCTGATCAACGGGATCCTCTTCGGTTACATCGCCTTCCGGGGTCCCCGCGGGATGACGGCCCGCCTCTTCACGGCCCTGCTCTTCGTCTTCGCCCTCTGGGCCCTGCCCGAGACCCTCACCCGACTCGACGGTGGCTGGACGGAGACAGAACTCCTGCTCCTGATCCGGATCCTTCAGACCGCGCTCTCCTTCATCCCTGGCATCTTGGCCCACATCGCCCTGGCCTATCCCCGGCCGCACCCTTTCTTGGATCGGCCGTGGGGGCTCTTGGCCATCTACACCCCCTCCCTCATCTTCGCCGCCCTGGTCTGGGGCGGCGACGCCATCGTCGGCGGCGTGGGTCAAGGACTGTTGGGACCCGCCAACATCCCGGGCTCGGCTTACATCCCCATCGCCAGCCTCTACGCGGCCATCATCTTTTTCGCCCTCGGCTACCTGGCCCGGAATTACCTGCGCGAGGAGGACCGCCGGGCGAAGCGGCGCTACCTCTTCCTCCTCGTCGGAGTGGGCATCGGCGTGATCGGGGCCACGATCACGGAGATCTACGGCCCCTTCATCTTCGGCACGGAGGTCCGCCTCGGCCTGGGGACTCTCTACACGACCGCCTTCGCCGCTCTGGCGACCTTCGCGATCTTCCGCTACGGCTTC
>JBHIBO010000043.1:0-10227 GCA_046759185.1 Thermoplasmata archaeon
CCTGACGCATCGTGAGCCCGATCTTGCTCTCCCGAGGATTGCGCTCGTTGAGGCTCACGGCCACGATCCGACCCCGGGTCTTGTCCCCGAGGCGCAGGTCGCGCTTCGTGTCCTTGCCCACCAAGCGTTGGTTGTCCTCGTCCACGTCCACCCGGTCGTCCATGATCTGGCTGATGTGCAAGAGGCCGTCCAGGGGACCGAAACGGACGAAGGCACCGAACTTGAGCACCTCGACCACGCTCCCTTCGACAACCTCTTGCATCGAGGGTTGAAACATGAGGGCGTCGAACCGCACCTTCTGGTACACGGCCCCGTCTCCGTGGACGATGCGACCGTCCCCCACACGCTGGATGTTGGAGGCGAGGAGCGTCAGCCCGTCCTCCCCGCTCACGTTTCCTTCGAGGGTGGTGCGGGTGAGTTCTTTGGCAACCTGGTCCAGGTCCTCGCCCAATCGCTCGGGCGGGATTCGCACGACGTCCTCTCGGGTGACTTTGACATACATGGCAGGAGCTCCAGGCCCAGGTCGAGCACAAGGTCGTCTCGACGGGGTCCCGCGTGGGCGCCTGTGGGCGCCCCAGTCACGGATTTCAGTTCAAGGGCGCCGAGAATAAGAAGTTGTCGGGGGAGGGGCTCTTGGGCTCAGGCGCCGAATTTCTCGGTGCGATTGGCCAGATCGAGAAGGAGGGGGAGAACGTGGCTCCCCCGAATACGCCCCATGGAACCCCTGGCCACGGCGATCTCGTCGAAGCGCTTGACCTCATCCGTTCGCATGCCCTCTGTGTAGGCGAGGAATGGCACCGGGTCGGCGCTGTGATCCCCCGTCGTGGAGGGAGTGGAGTGGTCCGCCGTGACCCCGAACACCCATTCCCTCCGAAAGGCGTCACGCAAGGGCCCTAGGCTCCGATCGATCCGCTCGATCACATCCACTTTCTCGGCCGGCTTACCATCATGGCTCACGATGTCCGGGGCTTTGATGCTAACGACTACGACATCATGATCTTTGAGGGCGCCCATGGCGGCGGCCATCTTGGCGTCGAAATCGGAATCGAGGCCTCCCGTGGCCCCCTGCACATCCAGGAGGTTCATTCCCACGACCCGACAGATTCCTTTGACGAGCGCCACCCCGGCCACGGCGGCGAACCGGAGACCCCAGATCTCGGACAGCGGACGGATCCGAGTCAGGCCACCAGCCCCCCGGGTCAGCACCACGTTGGCGGGAGGGCGGTCCTTCTGGATGCGTTCCCGGTTGACAGGATGCGTAGCCAGAACTTTCTTCGCCCGGGCGACGAATTGATTGACGACGCGTGCGGTCTTCGCCGCCTCTGGCGCGAGGGCCTCCACTTCCGCCACGGGCACGTTCAAGGCGTGGGGATCTCCATCAGTGACTCGGGGGTCGAGATCTGTGCCTCGGAGGAGAAGAGCCGCCCGGTGCTCCGTTCCCGCCCGGAACGCCAGCCGCACATCCTCGAATGTCATGTCCGTCAGGGACGCCGCGAGTTCGTCGGTTCCCGTCCGAATCCGTCCGGCCCGTCGGTCCACAACCGTCCCCTTCGCGTCGAGAGTGGCGAAGTTGCACCGAAAAGCCACGTCCCCCTCTCGGATGTCCAGTTGCACGCCCGCGGCCTCAAAGGGCCCTCTTCCCGTGTAGACCTCGTAAGGGTCATAGCCGAACAGGGCTAGATGCGCCGTGTCGCTCCCTGGTCGGATTCCTGGGCCAATCACGTCCACCTGCCCACACGCCCCTCGGGTGGCGAACCAGTCCAGGTTGGGTGCGGCCGCTGCCTGGAGCGGGGTCTGACCTCCCAGATCCTCTACGGGTCGATCGCCGAGGCCATCGCAGACGACCAGAAGGACCCTCTTCTCCATTCGTGGGCCGGTAGAGACTCGGGCTAATTAGCGTTATGTTGAGTGTACCCAGGATAGTTCTGTCTTCCCTGAGTCATCGATCGGCGAATGGCCCTGTCTGGCCTGGAAGGCAATGCCAACCTGGAAGAATCTCAGTCCCCGGCTTCTTCGGGAACCTCCAGCTTCACAGACGGCTCAAACTTCACCTCCTGTCCCATTTCCGCGAGGTCGTAGAACTGGGAGTAGAACTCGACGTAGTGAAGGCGTAGGGCGTGGAGCCCTATGATGAACAAGGCGAGAAACATGATCGTGCCATGACTCACGACCAAGAGCATGCCCGCGACGGCCCACCCGCCGAATCCCGAAGGCAGGAGCTGCCCCAGGATCATGCTGTTGATCGCGACCCCCAGGCTACCTTTCGCGATGGCGATAATGCCAAGGCGGAGGTAAGAGAGGACCGCGGTGACGAATCGTGGGATTTCTACCAGGGCGACGACGCCCCCGCCGAGGGTGACCAACGCAATGCCCACGCTGGTGATGGCCAGAGCGGGAATCCAGAGGAGGGTGAGGACGAATCCAAAGAGACTCAGGACGAGGAGGATGCCCCCCGCCTCTGCAATGAGCCAGCTGAGCCGCCGCAAGAAGGCCACCCTCAGGCCCACCCGTCGACGGCCGTAGATGAAACCTGCCACCAGTCCGATGTTGATGTGGATGAGTCCTATGATGACGGAGAGGGAGAGCAGGGTGGGGACGTCTTGGAGCCTGTCCAGTAGGTGAAACCCGAAGATGGGCACCTGGAAACCGAAGAAGTCAGCGAAGACGACCGTTCCGAAGACGATGGCCCAGAGACCCCCGTAGAGCATGAGCGCTGACGCGAGCTCCATCATGGGCGTGGTGTAGTACCGTCGCAGGAGGAGGCCGGCGAGCACGAGCACGAGGCCATATCCGTAGTCTCCGAGCATGAAGCCCGCGAATAGGGGCAGGGTCACGAAGGTGAGGAATGACGGGTCAAACCCGGCGGTACCCGGGAGGGAGAAGAGTTCCACCAGCTGCTGAAAGGGCCGCAAGAAGCGGCGACTCCTCAGAAGGACCGGCTGCGTTGTGACGACGGGCGTTTCTTCCTCCCAGACGACGGCCACTCGACTGTCTGACACCTCTTCGACGATATCCCGAAGATCCGTGAACCACTCCTGAGGAATCCATCCGTCGATGGCGAAGTAGTACGTGCCGAGTTCGACGTTGCTTACGTGCACGATCTGGAGGGAAGACAGGATGTCCTCTGTCATCGGGAGGTCGTCTCGCACGCCCGCGACGAGGACTCGAATGAGCTTGACGAGGGTAATGGTCAGCCACCGCCAATCCCGCCATCCTCGCGCACCACGACCACGGAGGAGGGGGCCTGCCTGATGACGCGGCTCGTCACGCCCCCCAAGCTGAAGACGGGGGCATCGGTGACGCCCTTGGCCCCCATGACCACGAGGTCGTCTTTCCCCTCGATTGCCTGGGACACGATCTCGGTCGTGGGATCCCCGTACCGGATGCGGCGAGTGGGGCGAACGCCTCCCGTCCTCATCCGTTCCTCGGTCGTGCTGAGAAACGGATCGGCAAAGCCCTTCGATACAGTGAACTTCACTCGCGCCGGGTGACTTTCGATCACGACGAGAAGGGTGAGGGACGCATCCGCACGTTTTGCGAGGGTCCCTGCCCAGGTTGCCGCCTCCGACGACCCGAGGGATCGGTCCAACGGGACCAGAATCCGTCGAAACTCCCCGGGAGGTCGAACCACGAGCACGGAGGATTGGGACAGCAGGGCCACCCGGAAGCTTACGCTCCCGAGAGGATACAGCTCTGAGATGCTGGTCCCACGGCTACCCACCACCACGAGATCGGGTCTCCACTCCCCTTCTACCGATAGGATTCGCTCAACGGGGTGTCCGTGTTCCAACCTCTCCACGTGAGACAGCCCGGCTGCACCAAGATTCTCCCCCGCCTCGGCTAGGATGTTCTTGCCCTCCGTTTCCAGCGCCTGAACAATGGTCTGAAACAGGTCGGCCCCCACGCCATATTCATCATACGTCGGGACGGAGTGTATGGTTAGGACCTCAGAACCAAAAATCTCCGCAAGCCTCAAGCCCGCGTCCAAAGCCATTCTTGAATGGCTCGAGCCATCGACAGCCAACATGAGGCGACGTAGTCGCATGTCCGCGATCACCCAGCAGACATCGACAGATAAGGAGTCCTCGCTTGTACAATCCTGTCAGTCCATATGCTTCCCTGGGCAAGCTTTGAAACCCAGTTGGTATCCGTGTCTGTGAGCCCGGAGAATCCCGGTCCCCTCGAGAAGCCCATCCGGCGGGAAATGCGCCATCCCATGCCCCTCCGTGTTCGATGGGGTCGCCGGGGGACCCGACCAGGCCGCAGTGCCAGAGCTGTAGAGACCAGAGTCGTTGGCCAAGGGAGTCTGCCACTATACACCATAGAGACGCTTCCTTGCGTTGACGCGGTCGCGCCCGCCCGTTCGAGCCCCTGCGTGGAGTCGAAGGGATTTTATAAGGGGGTCTCATGCCCGTAGAAATAACTCCGTAATCGGGGGATTAATATGGCGGCCAGGACCCTAAGCGGAGAGAAGCGGCTGCCTACCCCGGTGGGAGGAGCTGGGAACCGACCCGGCTCCCGATCGTTGCGTGAGGAGGCTGAGATGGATGAGAGTGTTTCCGGCTGAGAAAACCCTGCTGGGATCCTGGGTGACTCGCGAATCCGCGCGATCCGGGATGCTGCGTTGGGTGATTTGACCCAGGCGTTGAGAGGGGCCCATGCAACTGAATCAGATCGACTTCGTCAACCCTTTGCACGGTGAAGGGTACAGCAAGTACGGCGTCTACTGCCAGCCGTACGGCGGGGAGATTATCCGGCAGCTCGTCCGCCGAATCGATCCCTCCATCAACTTTCGGATCCTCGACGAGACCCGCGGGGACCAGATGGACTTCGAGGGCGACGTGATGTTCGGAACCGCTTACACATACCCCGTGAAGCGACTGTACAAGATTGCTCAGGGGTACCGGAGTCGAGGCAAGCCAGTGGTCCTGGGAGGCATCCACGTTAGCATGATCTACGGCTACCCGGAGCTCTCCCAGCAGGAATACACGAACGCGGATGCCATCGTCGTGGGGGAGGGGGAGAGTGTCGTCCCAGACCTCATCGCGGACCTGAAGGCCGACCGGCTGAAACCACTGTACCAAGGTCATCCCATCGAGTCGGACTTTCCCGTGCTGTGCGAAGAGCCGCTTAGACCGGGGTGGCAGTTCCCCGTACAGTTCCTCCGAGGTTGCCCCTGGGGATGCGAATTCTGCAGCGTTCCGGGTATGTTCGGAAACCGCTACCGGCAGCGCCCCCTCGAGTTCATCCTCCAGGAGGTGGAGCAGTACCACGCCATGCGTGGTCCGACCAACACCATGGTCTCCCTGGATGACGACCTCAATGACCCCCGGACCGTCTATCCCGTCCTGGAGGCGATTCGTGACAACCTGGGCGAGGTCCGAGGGGGCTGGACGAGCGCCACGGACATGAACCTCGTCGTGAACTTCAAGGGCCGCATCAACCACAAGTTCCTCCAGTTGGCCAGCGACACGAACTGCTACTCCCTGTATTTCGGCTTCGAGAATGTCCACCCTCGTGTTCTCAAGGGTGAGCTGGGCGTCAGGAAGAACACCCCCAGGTACTACCCGAAGCTGGCGAAGGCATGCCATGACTACGGTATCATGGCTTGGGGGTCCACGATCCTATCACCCCAGAGCGTCTCGTGGGAGGACGTCGAGTACATGGTGGACTGGTACAACGCGGCCGAGATCGACGTCATGGGCTGGAGCATCCTAACCCCACTCCCCGGTACACCCTTGTTCGACAAGATGTACCGGGAGGGCCTCGTGTACTCCGGGGACGACAAGAGCAACGGGACGAAGGTCGCCTGGTTGGATCTGGACTGGAGTAAGTACGACGTGCTCCACACCGTCTGGCTGCCGGAAGGCGCGAAGCATTCGCCGGAAGAGATCGAGGAGATGCGGGAGTGGGCCATGCACAACTATGAGACGGGGCTCACGAGGAGCGCCGTGCTCGCCGCTTACAATCTGATTCGGGGGAAGATGCGGGGGGCCGTCAGGCATGGCATCCGGGCCTTCATGGGTCTCAAGCATCGCGGCGTACTCCCCGAGAAGTTAGTCGAGAGGGCCTTCTTCGGGAAGAGAGTCAGCCACGAGGTAAACTGACCTGTCGGTCCCGCCGGTTAAGACCCGGGCCGAATCAGCTGCTTCAGCGTTGCCCCGAGGCCGATTTCCGGAGGACGAAGCGTTCGCCGGCCCCCACTCCCACGGTCTCCCGCGCGTGCCCCCAGTTCACTGCAATCTCGAGGTATCCGTCGCTCGAGACCGTTAGGAGGGCCTTCCCCGGTTCGTGGGCCTCGTAACTCTTCACAAAGGGCACCTCGTGGGCCCCGTTTGCCTCCAAGTCGTAGAAGCCGCCAGGGGAGATCCAAGAGGGGAGGGCATCCTGGGGAACGTTGGTGATCAGGTTCCCAAAACGGTCCTCAAACAGGATTTCTCCTCGAACGGCCTCCGCTGTGATTTCGAACTTCCCGAAGTCCAACGACACGGGAGACCGGACGCGCTGGCCCATGGCTGAGGGCTTGACTCCCAGGCTCAGATGCGCAGCGGCCGGGGCAAAGACGTCACGGCCGTGGAAGGTGTGGGAAACCTCCGGCAGGCGATACGCCTCGTTGGACAGCTCGTAGGCCGCGAACTCACCGAGGCTCGCGGCCGCCGGGAGGAGCAGGCCGTTGTCGGGACCGACCAGGAGGCCCTTCTCCCCTTCGATGACGAGAGGTCTGCGGGCTCCTCCAACACCGGGATCGACGACCGCGAGGTGGATGGCCGAGGGATAGTACGGGACCACCGAGGCGAGGACGAAGGCCCCCTCGCGCACATTCTGGGGCGGGATGTCGTGGTCCAAGTCCACCAAGGTGGCCCGAGGGTTGAGGGAGAGGATCACCCCCTTCATCGCCGCTACATACTTGCCGGGGCCGAAGTCGGAGAGGAGGGTGATCAGGGGCATCTGCCTAGCTCAGCCGGGACACGGTCACACGCTTGTTGGCGAAGAAGGCGTCCTGGAGGGCTTTCCCCTCCTCGCTTCCCTTGGCGACGCGCATGAGGCCGTCTCGTCCCACGGTCCCCTGGAAGAGAGGCTGGCCCACGATCCGGACCTCCACGTGTTGGCCCGAGAACTCCCCGCCTGCCTGGACGATGACGTTCCGACGCTCCATGTCCACCTTCGCCGGCTTCCCGCCGGCGCGAGGCTGGGCCTTCCGCTTCCGCGCCTTCAACGGCTGGATGTTCAGCTTGATGCCCACAACGCGCTCGATCTCCGAAATGTGTCGCCCCTCCCGACCGATGACGCCGGCGATCTCCTTTTCGGGGATGTACACAGTAGCTGCGCTCTCCCCCTCCAGTGTGACGTGGACCGGACCGTTGACGAAGCGGCCGAGTTCATACGCTACCTGCCGTTCCGCGAGGCTCTTCAAAGGACCGCCATCCTCCGCCTCTTCGATGGGCATCACCACGACCTCTTCACCGTAGCTGTAGATCTCGAACTCGCTTCGCCCGGACTCGAAGTCTACGATCTCGATGACGGGCCGAGCCAGGTCCGCTTCCACCATGCCCTGGGGCACCTTCACTGTGAAACGGAGGTTGTAGAACTGTCGGATTGCCCCGTCCTCCACGAAGAGCACTGTGTCGATGATCTGAGGAATCATGCCGAGCTCCACGCGGCCGATGAGGCGCTGGATAGCGTCGATGCCTCGGGTGGCATGGACCACGCCGACAAGGCCTACCCCCGCCAAGCGCATGTCGGCAAAGACCTGGAAGTCCCCCGTCTTTCGCAATTCGTCGTAGATGGTGTAATCCGGCCGTACGAGGAGCAGGAGGTCGGCCGTCCGGCTCATGTCCCCCTCCAGGGCCGTATACTGCGTGATGTCGTCGATGACCTGCAGGTCCCGGGGCTTCTCCATCGTCTTGACGATCCAGCCGATCTCGTGGAGATACTCCGCGACTGCCTGGGCCAGGGTGCTCTTTCCTGCCCCGGGTGGCCCTGCAATCAGGAGGCCCCGATACCGGTCTCGAAGGCGATCTTGGATGATTTCCGCGAACTTGTACTCCTTCAGCCCGACGTGGGCCACTGGGCGAACGGCGGTGATTTCCAGCCCGTCCGAGAAGGGAGGCCACGCCATGGCGATCCGGATGTCATCGAGCTGTACGACGGTGGCGCCTCCCTCGTCCATCTCCACGAATCCTTTCGGGTGCTGCTTGGCTTCCTCGAGGATCTCCCGAGCCATGCGCTTGACTTTCTGATCGCCCAGCTTCCGGTTGCCCACGGTCTTCAGGACCATCTGTCCCGGCTTCCCCGCCTTCACGCGGGGCAACGTCCCCGCCTTGAGGTGCACGGACATGACGTCCGGTTCGAAGTACTTCAGGAGGGCGGGCTTCTGCCGCCTGCCGGTCGTCTTGGGCCGCATGTACTCCACGGAAATTCGTTTCGCCTCGGCAACCCGCGCCTGGATCCAATCGCTCGTGATGAGCGTAGCCCCTTCCTCCTCCGCGACGGATCGGATGGCGGCGTCGATGGCTCCGCCACCCGCTAGCTTGATGTCTTCCAGCGTCGGCCGGCTGCCGACGTACCGCAGCGTGATGGCGCCGCTGTCGGCCAGTTGGGCGAGCTCACCGAGCTCCTCTAACCCCTTGTAGCCCGTCTCCTGGCCTCGATCCGCTTGGGCCTCGAGCTCCGCTACCACGGCCTCGGGGACGATGACCTCGGCCGCACCGCGTTCCTTGCGCCGGACGATGCTCGTGATGCGTCCATCGACGACGACGCTCGTGTCGGGAACGATTTTCATGTCTGTGTCTCGGACGGCCCATCCCCCGGACGGGTTAAAGAGTTTGAGCAACCGCTCCAGATGTGGCTTAGGAGACCTCTTCACTCGGACCCGGGCGGGGTCATCTGGCGCGCCCTCTCGACAACGGCTTGGATGAACGACGTCTTTTCCTCCGTGTAGGCCTCGCGATTGGTACCGTGCTCACGTGCCAGACGCCGTTTCAACGATTCGTACTCCCGCGCTGTGGCGTTTTCGGTTCTCAGGTAGTCACGAAAGAGGAGGTGCCTTTCCCAGAAGTCGCTCGCTTCCTCCACCATATGCAAGTGGTGGGTACGGCCTTCTGGAGGGCCCTTGCGGAAGTATCGGCGTTCCGGGAGGTCGACTTCGTACTCAGGGACGTACTCGTAGCCTAGGGATGCGAGGGGATCGATGCAAAGGCGGGCATCGGAGAGTCTACCCAACCCGGCCATGATGTCGATGATGGGTTTCCCGGCGAGGCCGGGGACGGCGGTGTTCCCAATGTGCGCGAGGGCCTCAGATGCAGTCCGATCTGCCTCTGGATTCGCTGCCTTTCAGTCTCATACATTCGAGGCCACCGGGAGTCGTAGGGCACGATAACGACGGGAGGCTTGTCCATGGGGCGTTCAATGCGTGTATGCAGGGGCGGCGCATATCCTTTGGCCACCCGCCGGGACCCGAACCCTGATGAACCTCGAGGGAAGTTCGGGGACGACCCATGGCTCAGTCGTTCGCGGAGTTGGATTGGCTCAAGGAACTGATGGGCACGTTCCCGCGTCCCTGGTATGTCGCGGGAGGCTGGGCCATCGACCTGCATGTCGGCCGAGTGACGCGTGATCATGGGGACACGGAGGTCGCCATCCTCCGGCGCGATCAGGAGGCACTTCGTCGCCATCTCCCCGACTGGGAGTTTCGGCACGCGGTTCCCGGAAGGCGCGAAGACCTGAAAGCCTGGGGGGGAGGGACCCGGCTTGAGCGCCCCATTCACGAGATCCATGCCGTCGGACCCGATGGGACTGAACTGGAGATCCTCCTGAATGAGTCCACAGGAGGTGTCTGGAGGTTCCGACGCATGATGGAGATCGCCCGACCCCTCTCGAAGCTCGGTCATGTCTCCTCCCCCGGAATTCCCTACCTGGCGCCAGAGGTGGTCCTGCTGTACAAGGCAGAAGAACCGACCGCATTCGATGAACGGGACTTTCAAGTGGCACGCCCGCTGCTCGGCGAGGAGCCACGCGAGTGGCTAAGGATCTCCGTCGAGGCCTGCTATCCTGAACACCCCTGGCTAGCCAGTCTGTAGCCCAGGGGGCCCGACGCATCCATCGGAATTAAGAATATAGACCGGACACCTATCATGTCTGGCCTGTGATGAGTGAGGGTTGGTGACCCACCCGGGTGTGATCGGCCCTATGAGTGCTGAGGCGCAATTGGGCTGGACGCCAGGGTCG
>JBHIBO010000044.1:0-9885 GCA_046759185.1 Thermoplasmata archaeon
GCTTTCTTCGGGGCCTTCTTGGGAGCCTTCCTGGTGGGCGCTTTCTTCGCCGGGGGCTTCTTCCTGGCCGCGGCCTTCTTGGGAACCGCCTTCTTCGGTGCCGCCTTCTTCTTCGGCGCGGACACCTCGACCTCAATCCCCAAACGCTTCAAGGCGCGAACCGCATCCTCCCGAGGGACGACCTTCTCCAGATCCTTCAGTTTCGCCTTCTTCAGGGAGGTCATCGAGTAACCCGCGTCCACGAGGAGCGCCGCCGTCTTGGCGCCGACCTTGCGACGTCGTAGGGCGTTGATCGTGTCCTTTCGGGCCATCTAATCCTCCGCGTCGTCGCTGAAGGCGGCCTCTTCTTCCTCCAACTCCACGACCAAGTCCTTCTCTCTGGTCCCGTAACCCGCGATTTCCCGTGCCTCTCCGGAGCCGGCGACCGCTTCCGGACCCAAGACCTCTGCCAAGACGTCATCCAGGTCCACGGCCTCCCCGCCGATGCTTCGCATCGGGTCCACCCCGTCCTCCCCGAAGCGGAACTGAATGATCGTCTGGGCCGTATTGCGGACCGTCCGGTCTTCCATGACCTTGAGGTCCTCCAAGGCGTTGATGAGGCGTCGCTGCATGTACCCCGACCGGGACGTACGGACGGCCGTGTCCACGAGCCCTTCGCGCCCACCCATGCTGTGGAAGAAGTACTCCGTGGGCTTGAGGCCGCTCTTGTAGGAGGAACGGACGAACCCCTTGGCCTCGGCCCCGAGGTCCTCGGGCTGGAAGTGGGGCAGGGTGCGCTTCCAGTAGCCCCGGGAGAGTCTTTCGCCCCGAACGGCCTGCTGCCCGATACTCCCGGCCATCTGACTCAAGTTCAGCATGGAGCCCCGGGCACCACTCCGGGCCATGATGACGGCGCTGTTCTCCAACCCCAGGTGCCGCGAAGCGATCTGACCGGCGTCGTCTCGGGACCGGCCGAGCTTCTTCATGGCCTCCACCTCCAGGGTCTCCTCCAGGGAACGGCCCGGCATCTGCTCCAACTCGCCCGCCTTGTAGGCCTCCACGAGGCCGGCCACCTCTTCCATGGCTCGCTCGAGAACCTCCGCAATCTCGTTCTTCGCCTCCTGGGGGATGTCCTCATCGTCGATGCCCGTGGTGAAACCCCGAAGCATAATCGTCGCGATGGCGAACCGGGTGGCGTCATCGATGAACTGGCGGGCCCGCTCCGTCCCGTAGTCCCGGGCGACGCGGTCCACGAGCTTCCCCTTGAAGGCGCCGATGGCGTTCTCGTCCACGACCCCTTCGAGGATCTCGCCCTTCTCGATGTGGACGACGGCGTCCTCCTCGTCCCCCCGGGAGCCGATGGAGGCTCGGAAGGTGACGGTGAGATCCTCCGGGAGGATCGTGCTGAAGAGGAGCTTCCCGCTCCAGCGGGGTTCCCCCTCGACCTTCATGTCAGGCTTGGGCAGGCCCATGCGCCCCACCATGGAGAGCAGATAGGAGGTCTCGTCTCGCGTGAAGCTGGCGTCCCTGTAGGTCATGAGGAAGGCACCGGTGATGTGATCGTGAATCGCGCCGATGACGGGGCCGCCGAACCGGGGGGAGAGGATGTGCTCCTGCACCTTCATGAGGATTTTCGCCTCGGCCCGCGCCTCCTCGCTCTGGAGGACATGGAGGTTCATCTCGTCGCCGTCGAAGTCCGCGTTGTAGGGCGGGCACACGGCCAGGTTCAGGCGGAAGGTCTTTCCTCCCATCACCCGGACCTGGTGGGCCATGATGCTCATCCGATGGAGGGAGGGCTGCCGGTTGAAGAGGACGATATCGCCGTCCACCAGCTGGCGCTCCACGACGTAGCCCAGCTCCACGGCGTCGGCCACCGTCTCGGCGTTCTTGTCGGTGACGCGGATGCGGCGTCCATCGGGCCGAATGATGTAGTTGACCCCGGGAACGTACTCCCCGTTCTCCCCCATGGGCGTGGGGCCGCGGATGACCCACTCCTTCACGATGTCCTGGTTGTACACCTGGACGTGGACGGGGACGGTGAGCTCCCGCGCGGCCTCGTAGGGGATGCCCACTTCGTTGATGCTGATGAGGGGGTCGGGGGAGATGACGGTACGGGCGGAGAAGTTCACCCGCTTCCCGCTCAAGTTGGAACGGAACCGCCCCTCCTTCCCTTTGAGGCGCTGAACGAGGGTCTTGAGGGGGCGCCCCGATCGATGCCGGGCAGGAGGAATGCCGCTGGTCTGGTTGTCGAAGTAGGTCGTGACGTGGTACTGCAGGAGCTCCCACAGGTCCTCCACGATGAGCTGGGGGGCTCCCGCGTCCCGGTTCTCCCGAAGTCGCTGGTTGATGCGCAGGACGTCCACGAGCTTGTGGGTCAGGTCGTCCTCCGACCGGTCGCCGGATTCCAGGGTAATGGAAGGTCGTACGGTGACCGGGGGGACGGAGAGAACCGTCAAGACCATCCACTCCGGCCGGGCCACGTCAGGGTTGATGCCCAGGGGGCGCAACGCCTCATCGGGCATCCGCTCGAGGCGCTCCCGGACCTCCTTCGGTGTCAGCTTGTGGCCATCCTCCCGGAAGGTGGTGGGCTTGTCGAGGGTGATCTTCATCTGCTCCGCCTTGCAGTGAGGACAGACCTGACGTTTCATGGCGTCCCGGGCGGTCTGCTTGGTGATCGCCATGACCTCTACCGACTCGCTCCCACTGGCCAAGGCGTCGCTCTTCCGCATCTCGTCCAGGTATTCCTGGGTCTCCTCCCGGGTCAGCAGGAGACGTCCGCAGGCACGGCAGGTGGATTGAAGGAGGGTCTTGATCTCCTTGATGTAGCCCACGTGGATGACGGGCATGGCCAGGTCGATGTGGCCGAAGTGACCCGGACAATCGTCCACGCGTCCCCCGCAGGTCTTGCAGCGGAGCCCGGGCTCGATGACCCCCATGTGGAGGTCCATGAGGCCCATGTCGATGGGGAAGCCGTCGTCGTCGTACGTGTCCGCGGTGATGATCTTGGTGGCACTCATCCGCCGGATCTCATCCGGGCTGAGGAGCCCGAACCGCAGGGCCTTGATGCGCTTGGACACGCCGTGGAGGGGGGTGGGCATCATCGCAGGTCCTCCAGCTGGAGGCGCATAGCAACGCCAAGGGACAGCAGTTCATCCACGAGGAGCTTGAAGGCGTAGGAGGTCTGGACGGGGTAGATGTTGGAGTTGTTGCCGCAGACGGTACAACGGAGGTTCCCCTTGCGGTCCTTGATGGCGAAATGGCCGCATCCGGGGTTACCGCAGACGTAGAGGAGGATGCCGTCCGACTCGTCTAGGAGACGGTCCTTGATCACCATGGCCGCCCCGTGGCCAATGAGACAGTCCCGCTCCATCTCTCCGAAACGAAGGCCACCTTGCCGTGACCGTCCCTCCGTGGGCTGTCGCGTGAGGATCTGCACGGGTCCTCGGCTCCGCACGTGGAGCTTCCCGGAGACCATGTGGTGGAGTTTCTGGTAGTAGATGGCCCCGACGAAGATCTCAGCCGGAATCATCTGGCCCGTCTTGCCGTCGTAGAGGACCTCCTTGCCGTTGCTCTTGAATCCGTTGGTCACGAGGGCCCCCCGCAGCGCGTCCTCCGTCTCCCCGCTGAAGGGCGTCCCGTCCACGGAACGTCCCTCGGAGGAGCCCACTTTGCCCCCGATCATCTCCAGCACGTGGGCCACGGTCATCCGCGACGGGATGGCGTGGGGGTTGATGAGGAGGTCCGGGACGACCCCTTGTTCGGTGAAGGGGAGGTCCTCTTGTGGGGCGATGAGGCCGACCACGCCCTTCTGGCCATGCCGGGAGGCGAACTTGTCCCCCAGCTCGGGGATCCGAAGGTCCCGCACCGTCACCTTGGCGAGCTTGCTCCCGTTCTCGGACTCGGTGAGCATGACGCTGTCCACCCAGCCCATCTCGCCGTGTCGGACCGTGATGCTCGTCTCCCGCCGCTTCTGGGGGGTGAGGAAGTCCGTTTCCTCCTCCAGGAACCGAGGCGGCGAGGTCTTCCCGATGAGAACGTCGCCTCCCTCCACCGCCACCTCGGGGCTGATGAGGCCGTCCTCGGGCGTCAGGCTGGCATAGGCCAGGTCGGCCCGGGCTCCACGCACGTCGGGGCTGGGTGTCTCGAAGTGGTCCTCCTGCCCGCCTGGATAGCGGCGCTCCTCCGCCTTGTAGGTCCGCATGAAGCTGGAGCGGCCAAGGCCCCGTTCCACGGAGGCCTTGTTGATGACCACGGCGTCCTCCATGTTCCAGCCGTGGTACGACATGACGGCCACGACGAAGTTCTGCCCCGCCGGGCGTCGATTGAAGTTGAGGAAGTGCATGGCCTCCGTCTGGACCAGGGGGGCCTGGGGGTAGTGCAGAAGGTGGCCCCGGGTGTCGGGCCGTAGGCGGTAGTTGGAGGCCGACAGGCCCAGGGATTGCTTGATCATGCCCGCGCCCATCGTGACACGGGGCGATGAGTTGTGTTCCGCATAGGGAACCAGGCCCGCGCTGACGCCCAGGATGACCAGCGGGTCGATCTCCATGTGGGTGTGCTCCTTCGTGAGGAGGCTCTCCCCCTCGAGGATGGACTGGCAGAAGTGGCACTGTAGCTCCACCACATCGGTTTCGGTTCCGGGGTTCACCCAATCCACGTCGCTCCGGGAGAGGGCTTGCCCGCAGTGGGGACAGGCGGGCGGCACCGCGAAGCCGTAGAGCGCGATGAAGGCGTCCTCCTCCTCCTCGGCGTCAATCCACTCCACCAGCCCGTTGTCGATGATGTCGTTCCAACGAAGCTTGCCGATCCGGAGGTCGTCCAGGTCCTTTTTCGTGAGGACGGGTCGGCCGTCGCGGAGGACGACGAGGGGGCGTCGCATCCGTCCTTCGTCGCAGTTGATGATGATCTCGTTCATCGAGTGGTCGAACCGGATGTTGACCTCGTGGCTCAGCAGACCCGATCGACGACGCGCCCGAATCTCCTCGACGAGGGTCTCGGGGTCCTCGTGAAGGCCCACCAGGTCCCCGTTCACGTAGACCCGGATGAGGTTGGTCTGCTGTCCGGCCACGCGCCGGGTCCCGAGGTCGGCGAGAAGGAGCTTGACGGTGTCTTCGTCGAACCCCTCGGATACGTCGATGACGAGGGCTGCGTTCTTGACGAGGCCGCAATTGCCAGACAAGAAGCCGTTTCCAATGAACGTGTGATAGTCTTCCCACGTTGTGACGTCCCGAACATCGGTTCCCTCGGCAGGGGTGATCGATGCGATCGACTCCCAGACCAACCCGGAGTCGTTCAGGCCGGCCGTCCGATCTGCGATGAACTGCTCGAACGTTGGGAAATCGGGTTCACTTACGCGGACTCCGCCATCGGGGTTCTTCGCCCAGTTCTCGACGTCGTGTTTGCGGACCCCTCGGGGCTCCATCAACTTCCAGATTTCGGGGATGGGCCGTCCTTCCTCGAGGTAACCGAGGACATCCGATCGGGCCGCCCTCCGCTCAGTGAGCATTGACCGCTTAAGATCCATGTAAGCGACGGCATACCGCGCGGCGAGCTCTCGCTCTCGGCAGTACTGGTATCCCACCCTCGCAAGGAGGTTGTGGAGGGACTCCATTTCCGAGGACAGATGGACTCTGATCTTCTGTGTCACTTCACCGCTCTTGCGCTTCCACCCCCGGACGATCTCCGTCCGGGCTACCCGGACCTCAAACTCGCGGAGAAGTGTCTCTATCTGGCGAGCGAAGCGCCGCCCCGAGGCAAGGGCGGAGGGCAGCTTATTCAGGGAGAAGGAGGGTCCCAGGAAGGTCTTGCCGTCTCGGGCATCCACAGCGGGCTTCGTCAATTCGCTGCCAAGATAGGCTGCCAGGAATTCTCGCCTGATCCACCGCGGAACCCGCCGAAGCCAGCTTGGGAGCCCATAGCGTGACGCGGCCTTGTCGCCCGGCGGAACGCCAAGGGAGGCCATGAGGGCAGCGAGAGGCTTCGAGTAGCAGGTGCATCGCGTGGTCACGCCGTCAGCAACCTCAGAGCTTACTCGATGGCTGGTAACCTGCGAGCCCGAGAGTCCGAGAGACCGAAGGTCCTCCCGGATCGTCTCCAGGTCGATACGGGGGCCGGTAAAGACCATCATTGCCGTCTTCTTGGACCTTGGCATGTAGAGCGTCCCGTCCCCAAACAGGTGGCCTGCGAGCCTTGCCAGAGTAGGGAGTTTCGGATTGTCCGCTCGAAGCGGGAGGAGGCCGTGGGAACGAAGGGTGTTCAGGGTGTAGTCCAAGTTGGAGCGTGGGGTGAGCGCACGTTTGATGCTGTCTTCGTCCACGAGCGTCTCGGGCTCGGGAGCTTCAAACCGGGGCGGCTCGCCAGGGAAGACCGCCACATCGTCCCCAGGTTTCAGGTCTGCCAGATCGGTCTTTCCGCCGGGCGTGAAGAAAGGGTGGTCCTTGGTCGCCAGAATCGATCGCCCCGATTCCCGCGTCGTGAGGCGGAACAGATGAGGATTCGGCTCCGTCCGGAAGTAGCGGGCGAGGTGGGCCTTCCGGAAGCGCTTGCCACGCTTCCAATCGACAGACGTGAGCTTCGTGCGCGCCCATTTCCCCTCCAGCTCCCCGATGGTGGAGACCGTCCCATTCTCCAAGAGAACCTCTGTGTCTGGCGTGACGCAATTCTGCCCCTCCGGCGTCTCGTTGGGACACAGGCGGCCCCACTGGGTCGGGTGCAGGTCCCGGGCTTCGAAGTGGGGCTGGCTGCGGGTGAGGGGCGAGGTCACCCGACGCAGGTGGCTCATCGCGCTCATGTGGGACGTCCTGTCTAGCAGCTGGGACACCCCCGCCCGTCCGCCTACCCAGTTTCCCGTGGACAGGGCGTGCAGGAGACGCTGCGAGAGCAGATCGGGCCGAATCGCCGCCGAAATCTTCAGCCCCTTGCCTCGGGCGTAGCCGCGCTCGAGCTGGTACTTCAGATCCTTGATGAGGTTCGCGAAGGCCACCCGGAAGAGGTCCTCCATGAGGTCCCCCGCCAGCTTCAACCGCTTGTTGGCGTAGTGGTCCTTGTCGTCCTCCCGGCGTAGGTCCAGGGAGAGCTCCAGGATCGTCCGCGCGATCCGTCCGAGGAAGAGGGCCTTCTTGATCCGGTCCTCCTTCGTGTCCCCCAGGTGGGGAAGGAGGGATCGGTCCAGAATGGAGTCCACCTTCCGAATGCGGTACTCCTTCGCCTGGCCCGTGGCGAACTTCTTCTCGAGGTAGAGGAGCGCGTCTTCCTGGGTGAAAATGCCCGCGGGGGGGAAGAGCTTCTTGGTCTGGATCTCCTCCAGGTTCGCGAACACGATGTTGCCCATCTGAGGCGTGGCGACGATGGCGTTGAAGATGTCCTCGTCCTTGTCCATGCCCAGAGCCTTGAGAAGGATGACCAGGGGAATCTGGCCCGAGGCGGTGGGGACCGTGACCATGAGCATGCTGTCCTTCTTCTTCTCCACCAGGGTGAGGGCCCTATACCCCTCCCGTTGCGAGAAAACCTTGGCCACTTCCATCCGGCGGCCGTACCGCACGCTAAACTCTACGAGGACACGGTTGGGGGCGAGGTCCTCCAGGGAGATGAGAACCCGCTCCGTTCCTCCGATGATGAAGTATCCGCCGGGATCGTAGGGGTCCTCCCGCAGATCCACGAGCTTACGATGGTACTCCTCGTCCATGAGGTCGTACCCGTCCTCCAGGTTCTCCCGGTAGAGCCGACACTTCTTCGTCTTCACCATCACCGGGAGGTTCCCGATGAAAACCCGGATCGGCTCCCGCTCGATTCCGTCCTCGGAGACGGTGAAATCCAGGTAGAGGGGCGCCTGATACGTCAGGTTCCGAAGGCGGGCCTCCATGGGGGTGAGGGGGTGGGAGGCCCCGTTGGCCTCCTTGACCTCCGGGAGTTTCACGTGGATGGTCGGCTTCGCATCCGGGGCAAGGCGGCCGTTCTCGTCGGGCCGCCGGCCAAACTGAATCTCCACCTTCCGGCCATCCGTTCGGTCCTCGTCGAGCTTGATGACACCACGACGCTCGTCGTCCACCATCGCCCGCAGGCTGTCCACAATCCCCTGCATCCGGCTGTTGGGGTTGTCCTCCGACGCCAGGAAATCGTTGAAACTGGCGATGTGGTGATTGACAATACTCCGTTCCCTGAAGAACGCGTGTACGAGCTCTCGCATGTTTACCTCTCCACGACGACACGGTAGGCCACGAACACCCCAGCCGTGGCGCTACGGCGAATGACCTTGACCACACTTCCCTCCCCGATGGACTCCCCTACAACCTCCTCCAGGAAGCGGATGGCGGGGTCCCCTCGCTTAATCTTGGGCAACTGCTCCCGTCCCACCCGCAGCTCGGCCAAGGTCGCCTCGGCCTCCTTCTCGGAGAGCAGGTGGTGCTCGGGAACCATGTCGTGCTCCATCACGTTAAACGCCAAGGATCGACCTCCTACGGCTGGCCGCCCGACGGGCCCGCGGGGACTTTCGCTACGCCTCTCAGGGAGGCGTAATTTCGAACCCCGGACCATCTGGTTTCAGCGCAAACGCTCCCAGGACTTGCTCCCAGAGCTCTGCCTAAAAGCCAGACGCTCTTTCTAGGGACCAACCTCCGGCCGTCCAACCTAGCTGAGCTACGGGCCCAGGGGGCGGCGGTGCGCAGGGTGGATTCAAGCTCCAGGCTGGGATAAACCTTACGGTGTGTCATGCCGGGCCAAGCGCCTCGATATGATGTGCCCCGATAGTGGCAAAGGACGAACGGGGGCGTTCCTATAAATCTTCTGTCGACCCGCCGGCGCAGGGAACCCTTTTAAGCGGTTTGCGGCTAGAACGAACCGTGCTGGCCTGGATCGAGACCCAGTGTTCGACGTGTGGTCGTCCCCTGACGGAGCAGGGATCCGTGATTTTCCCCTGTCCCCGGTGCGGGGACTCGACCATCGGTCGATGCGTTCGCTGTCGGGACCAAAGCGTGACCTACGCGTGCAAGAAGTGTGGATTTCACGGACCGTAGGTGATCGAGTGGGCCGGGTCGTGGTCAAGTTCCAGGTCATGCCCACGGGCCCCGAAGTCGACGTCGCTCCCCTGAGGGAGGACCTCCAACGCGCCTTCGGGAACGACCTACGCGACGTGGCCAAGAATCCCGTGGCCTTTGGGCTTGTGGGGCTTGATGCGGTCATCCTCCTGGACGACAACGAGGGGGCGGTGAAGGAAGCCGAACAGGCTATCCGTGCTCTGGGTGGCGTGGGGAACGTGGAAATCGTTTCCGTGGACCTCGTCTAACGCCGCTCCGGGCTGCGGTCGCAGGTGCTTTCCTCCCAACTGACCTGAGGCAGTGAGGATCAAACAAGCCGAATGGCGATCTTCTTCCCCTTGTCGCGGGTGGAGAATCGGAAAGTATCGCCGAAGTTCCGGTTGAGTGCAGTTACCATTGACTGCGCTCCGGGCTGACCCCGGCCGTCGTGAAACAACGCCCTGACGAGCTCCGTCTGTATCATAATCGCTCCGTCATTCCGACTGAGCAGATCCATTAGCTTCTCCCGGTGCTCCTTCGTCAGCCGGTATCTCCCCCTGATCGGGCCGCGGTCCTTCTCGGCCGCCATCTCGAAATACTCCCACTCGATGGGCACCAGCGCGGGAAGGCCCTTATGAAATTTAAGCTCTCCGCGTGACTGGTTTTATGTCATCCATGATATCTTGGAATGACATTTGATATACAGATTAATGCAAGTTAGGGTAGCTACGGTGGAAAGGGAATGAGATCGCACTTGGAAGAGGAAGGTCGGCTGTATTGGTTGGTGTTTGTGATCGGATTGGTCTTGGCCTTCGTATACGTTGTCATCGTCCTGATGGCGCGGTTCTGAGTTTCCACGGGTGTGAGACGCATGGCCAGAATCATGAAGGGAACGAGC
>JBHIBO010000045.1:0-9499 GCA_046759185.1 Thermoplasmata archaeon
AGGCAACGGAAGACTGCTGTTCCAGATGTCCCGATGCATCCTCCAGACGCCGTCCTCCTCTTTCCACACCACCATGAGATTGCCTCGGTCCAGGAAAGCGCCGTCCTCATCCCGGAGGGAATACGTGCCCACCTCGACGGCCAAGTCACCCATCGGGATGACCTCGAGACTCTCAAGTCGGTGGTCTCTGATTCCGGTGTCGAGAACGCTCTGCCAGAACGTGGTGAGTGCCTCTCTACCGCTAACCATCTCACCGTTGGGCGGAAGAACCTGCCCGTCTCTCGTGTAATGGGCTGACAGCGCTGCGGCATCCGCGTTTCGCGTAGCCTCCATGAAGCGGCCGTTCGCCGCTTTGATCTCTTCTTCTGCGCTCATCGAATCGCTCCTATGACTTCGGGATTGGCCCTCTGAACGGCGCCTACAGGCCCGGTAGGTAGTCCTCCCACAGCTGCTCCTCGTCCACCTCGTCCTTGAGGAGGTCCTCGAAGAGCTCGTGGGTGACCAAGTCCGAGGCCCGATACTTGATGGCCAGCTTGTTGTACTGCCGAATCGCACACCGCTCGGCGTCGATGACGTTCTGCACGATCTGCTTCAGGTCCGTGGGGTCCTCAGGCGGAAGCGTGAGTCCACACGAGGACGCCTTCACGAGATCCGCGAACTCCATCACTGGGTTCCCGCCGAGCTGGATGATGCGGGCGGCGATGCGTTGGGCATGCCCCAACTCATCCAAGGATTGCGCCATGAGGACCGATTTCAGGGCGTCCGCGTCGATCCCGCGCATCCACTGAGCCGACACCCAGTATTGGTAGTGCGCGAGCCACTCATCCGCATACGCGGATTGAAGGTCTTGGAGCAGTTCCTCGAAGTCCGCCTGGACGACTTCCCTCCCAATTTCACCCATCAATTCACCTGGTTCGGCACCGTTTGCGCCGTAGCTAAAGGGTGGGTTTATTCCACCGGATGAGGAAGGACTGGCCCCCCTCCCCCACTTTCACCGACCCCCCGGCGCAGGGCCCTTAAGGCGAAGGACGGGTGAGGCCGTCCGGTGGTGGCCTGGACAATCTGCTGGCCGAGGTCGGACCTCGCACGCGCGAGAAGCTCCTCAAGGCGTTTGGGTCCCCGGAAAGCGTACAGGCGGCCGCCGACAAGCTGGAACTCCATCGGTTCGTCGCCATTCGGGGCATCTCCCAGCGCAAGGCTGTCGATCTGATCTCCGACCTCCTTGGGATGAAGGAGTTTCGGTTCCTGCGCACGGAGGCGGCGGAAGCCCTCTACCAGGACATACTCAGGCGCCTCCAGAAGTACACTCACACGTCCTACGCCCGCAACAAGGTCCTCCTCCTGCGGCCGCTGAAGGAGCGGAAGGCACGCAAGGCCCTTTTGGGGAGGGCGATGGCCGCTAAGGAGCGGATCCGCCAAGTCCCTCGCGCCCGGATGACCGAACTCCTGCACCGCCTCCCGGATCTCCGGAAACCCCGACCCGTCTTCGATTCCAGGAAAGTCGTCGTGGTGGAGGATCCCAAGCTCCTTGAAGAGTGGAAGCCCTTCCAGCGGTACTGCGAGATCCTCCTGCCGGGAGACCTCCATCGGCCCGAAGACTACGACCTCATTCTGTACGTGGCTCCCTCGGGTTCCGCCGACATGCCCGCGCTGGACCAACTCCACGTCGTCCTGGGGCGCCCCGAGGCTTGGCAGGTCTTCCCCGAGTCGATTGTCGACTTCTTTCGGGCCAACGAGGAGCTTCTTCGAATACTCCGCGACCTCGGCCCGTACCTTGGCAGCCTCCCGAGTGTGGGACGGGTGCTCGACCTGCTGGAAGGGGTACAGCCCCCCGCAGCTGGGCCGTCCGAGGACGCCCTGGAGGCGGTCGCCGCAGACCTGAATGGGAGGCTCAAGGATCGGCTATCACGCCTTTCTCTCGAGGGGGAGGAGGTCCTCGAGCTTTTGGCACAGGGGCTGCCGCCGCGTCTCCGTGAGGTCTTCACCGAGGTCCTCGAGGAAGGCGAGGCGGAGATCTTTAACCGGACGGGACTGCGCATCCAGTTGGATCCGACGTATCCGCTCCTCCTGCCGGAGGAGGAGGTGGCGCGGGCCATCCGGGACGCACGACGCCGGGCGACCCGAGAAGCCTTCCAATCACAGCAACGGGCCGCCCGCCACCTCATGGCCGCCGAGGAGGATGTGCATCGGAGCTATCGGGCCGCCCTCGAGTTCGATTTCGACCTGGCCCTGGGGGCCTTCGCCCTCGACTACGACCTGCAGCCGCCCACGTGGGGGAAGGAGATTCGACTCCGCGGCGCGCTCCACCTGGGCCTCATCGACCAAGACGGCACGCAGCGGGTCGACTACGCCTTGGAGGAGGAGGGTCGCGTCGCCCTCCTCACGGGAGCCAACAGCGGCGGGAAGACCACGCTTCTCGAAACCCTGACCCAGACCTACATCATGGCCACTATGGGGCTCCCGGTGAGCGCACGGGAGGCCGTCCTCGCCCCCTTGGACGCGTGCTACTTCTTTTCCCGACAGAGGGCCCTCTCCGCCGGCGCCCTTGAAGGCTTCCTGACGACCTTCATGCCTCTCGCCTTGGACCCGGAGGCGAAGCTCATCCTGGCGGACGAGCTGGAGTCCTTGACCGAGCCCGACGCGGCGGGGGCCCTCATTGCCACGTTCCTGGAGTTGGCCCAGGCGAGCGGGAGCTATGCGGTGGTCGTCACCCACACGGCACGTTCGGTTCTTCGCCGTGTCGATGTCCGGGTGGACGGCATCGAGGCGCGGGGTCTCGACGAGGCGTCCAACCTCATTGTCGATCGGACCCCTCGGCGGAACCAGATTGCCCGGTCCACGCCGGAATTAATCCTCCAGAGGCTGATTGCCCTCAAGCCGGGGGCGGAGGCCGAGATCTACGAACGTGTTCTCGACAAGTTGCGAACCGGGGACTCCCCTCCCCAAGTCCCTACGACGCAGGCTTCTGCTGGATCTTGACGACCAGTTGCGCGGTGTAGGTCCCGAAGGCCTGGCCGAGGGGGATGAAGACGCTGAACTGGACCACCGTGGTGTTCTCGTTGGCGTCGACTGCATGCGGGAAGAACCAGGACGAGGTGCCGAGAATGTACACCAGGTTCGCTTCGCCCAGTCCTGCGAAGGCGGTGTCCGACGTGATGTTGTCGTTGGCATCCGCCGCAGCGAGGATCTGCACGTTGGAGATGTCGATGGTGTCGCCTCCCTTGACGAGGTGCGTGGTGAACCAGACGGTCAGGTTGAAGTCGTCGTTGGAACGATAGGTGACCGTGATCGTATTCGAGTTCACTGTCTGGCCGCGGAAGCCCGTGACGCTCCAATCGCCCCCGATGGTTACGTTCGTGTACATGTAGACCCCGAACTCCATGTGCTCGCCCGTGGAGGCCGTCTGTTCGGTGGAAGACAGCGTCCCGTCGGTGGCCTCGATTTCCGCATTCCAGGAGTTCAGGTCGTTGTAGAAACCCACGGTGTTGTTAACGGGATCGTTGGCTTGCTTGACCTGGAAGCCCAATTTCAGGGCCAGCTTGAACTCGTACCCGATGGTGGTCGGTCCGCTGAGGATGGGCGTGAGACTGCTCGCCGATGCGTTGTAGATGGCGTTCCCCTCCGTCACGCTCCACTCCCCGAGGGAGGCTGTGGACGGATCGGCGGTGTCCACGTACTTGAGCTCGATGCGGTAATTGGCGCCCGTGGTCTGCTCGCTGAAGGTGAGCTCTCCGCTGCTGGATGTGGCGCGAACGGTCACATAGTCCACGCGAGCTCCGGAGGCGTTGGTCCCCACCCGGACGCGGAGGTTTGCATCGTTCAGCTTGGCCGGCGTCCAGGCGGTCGCCGACGTGAAGTCGAGCCATTCGACCGCGTTGTCATCGGCCGACTTGTTGGTCGCCGTCTGGTTCGTCGCCCAGGTCGAACCGCCATCCCAGGATACGGTGACGTTCAGGATCGGGGCCGTGTTGTTCCGGAACCACTCCACGCCGACCTCCACCTGGGTGATCGATCCGCTCAGCGCGAATCCGAAGTCCCTCCAGGCGGTGTCGTTGTTGCCCGGACCCCCGCCCCCTCCGCCGCTACCGGGGGCCGTGGGCCACTCGACTACCTCGAACCGGTAATCATTGGCCACCGCTGTATCCGCCCGCCAAAGGGTCACCGTATCGGTGGCGGTCAGCTTAAGCCCGAGGGACCCCCTAGGGGTGGAAGCGCCGGTCGCCCCGGTATCGGCCGTCTCTCCCATGATGGAGGTGGTGATCATGTCGGCGACCGCCGTGATGGTCTCCGTCCACTCGTCAGGCTGGGGCTGGCCGGTCCCCCGCGTCCCGCTCACCCTTTGGACGTTCATCGGGGTTCCGTCGGTCTGGGTGTTCTCCACGACCCAGGCGACGCCCACCTGACTGAAGATGCCGGCTCCGGTACGGAGGCGGAAGGAGACGGTGCTGGTAGTACTGAGATAGACCCGCTGGCCACTCTCATCCAGGTTCCCGTTTGCGGTCCGCATCTGGACGTGGAGGAAAGCCCTCGCGAGGGAGCCGACGGCCGTTATGGCCTCGGTCTCCTCCACCCCTGAGGCGACGTACGTGTGCTCGGCCCGCTGCACGTCCCAGTTGGCACCCACAAACTCCACCACGGCGTAGCTCACCGAAGCGGTCCCGGTCCCGTCCCCTCGAGTAAACCGGGGGATGTCACTGGCTGCGATCCACTCGGCCGTGTACAGCCCCCTATCCGTCGTGCTGCTCGTCGTGCCGTCGGCCCGTTGACCCGTGAGGAAGACCACGACGTCGGCGTCGTCGGTTACTGTCGCAGACGCTCCGTCCATTTGGGTCCCCGTCGTCTGCTCAATCTCAGCCTGGTCACGGACCACGAACTCGTTCCCCCCGCCGGCGGAACCCGTGTACTCGATGATCTCCCAGAAGATGTGCGTGTTGTCCGTGACGTCCGCAAGGTATCGTTCGAAGGTGATTGAAGTGAGGAGGTTCCCGGGATTCTGGATGGAGACCATCCAGATCTGCGCCGCGGCGGGAGCCCCCTGACCGGTATCATCCCCCGCCGCAGACAGACGCGTCCCGACGATGCGGATGAAGGCCCTCGAGAGGCTGGCCGGCGCGTCGTAGTCCGTCCCGGCCGTGATGGTGACCGTGCTTTGACTCGTCGGAATCGTGACGTTCCCTCGCTGGATCTTGAAGTCGTTCCCGCTTCCTGAGAGGCTGTATCCCACGAGGTAGAAGTCAGAGGCCAGATTGGCGATCTGCCCCTCGAGGGTCTCGTTCGCGTCGACCTCGACGAACCCCCAATTGGAGAAGGCGCCGCGGTTGAGGATGTTCTCCGACGAGCCGTTCTTGCGGAGGCCGTAATCGTTGCTCTGGCCTGAATTGACCTCGAGGAAGGCGCCGTTGGCCGTGTTGCTCCCGGTGTCCCCGCTAATGTCGATCTCGAGCCACGAGCCCGTAGAGGTGAGGCTCTTGTCGACGGCGTTGGTGAAGAAGGTGGCTCCCGAGGTGACGTACCCCACCACGAAAAAGTCGATCGTGGTGGCCGTGATGTTTCCCTGGAAGACCTCGCCACCGTCCACCCCGACGATGGCCCAGGTGTGCCGCCCGTGGGCCACCCGGTTGTCCGAGCTCCCCTTCATGCGGAGTCCGAAGTCCTCCGTCCACGCGCCGTCGATCTCGACGATGGCGCCGATGGCGGTATCCGCGCCCGTGTCCCCGCTGATGTCGATGTCGACCCAGCTCCCGGTTGACCCAAGGGATTTGTCGACCGCGTTCGTGAAGAAGGTCACGCCCGAGGTCGTGTAGCCAGTGAGCCAGAGGTCCATCCCCGTGATGTCGGCGACGTTGGCCTGGAAGATCTGGGTCTCGTTGATCCCGATCATGGCCCAAAGGTGGCTGTTCGGGTAGGTGAGTTCGAGCCGGTTGTCCGTCGAGAGGGGCTTTCGCAGCCCATAGACGACATCGCCGCCCGCGTTGTTGACGACGTGGAGGATGACGCCCGTCGCTCCACTCGGCACGTAGGCGGAGACGTCGACGTCGACCCACGTGCTCGCCGTCCCAGGGGTGACCTCGACGGGTGTGATGTAGCTGAACGCCCCCCCTCCTCCCCCCCCTCCACCCGCACTGTCATTCGCGTAGGCATAGACGTCGTTGGAGGAGAAGGCATCCTGGCAGTTCGTCCAGTTGTTGCCCACGGCCTCACACGCGGTCGGATCCCGCTGATCGGTCGTTGGTGTGCCGTTCCCGTCGTACCAAAGATGTAGGGAGACGTTTCCATCGGTGGCGATGTCCGACCAGCCATCGTCATCGGTGACGTTGAAGAGGTAGTCGTATTCCGTGTCGACGTCCAGCTGCGCACCCGCCCTTGAGACACCCACCGAATTCTCCAAACGGAAGTTGGAGACGGAAGGGGGCCCGTTGACGCTCGGACCGGCCAGCGTTACAGTCCGATTCGAGATACCAAGGGTGTCATTCGCCCAGAAGAAGTGGGAATAGTCGCCGGCTGCCAGCGTGGTGTTGACGTAGTAGGTGACGCCGGTGGACCACAGGGTGTTGTTCACCAGCTGGTAGTCGATGTTCAGGTCCGTGGAGCCGGAATCCGAGGTGTCGTTCAAGCGAATCCGAACGATGCCACCGCTCTTCTCGTCGGTCGTCAGGGTGTAGTTGAGGAAGCTCACCGCCGTCTGATCGAGGGTCCCCCGCTGCATCCAGTCAGAAGCCGTGAAGTCCCAGACCCAGACGCCGAAGGTATCGTCCCCCGTAACGAGGTTGTAGCGCACGATTAGGGTGTCCACGCCCGTGGATCGGATGCCCGTGGTGTTGAGCTGCACCAGGGCCTCGCTGATCCCAACGGGGATGGCCTTCCAGACCGCCACGATGCCCGTACCCCGGTTGAAGGTCGTCGAGGCCGTGGCGATATACGTCTTGTCGGTCTGCGCGGAGGCTTCCACACCGCTTGCGGTTCCGAAGACCGCCGAGGAAGGATTCGGCCCATCCGTTCGTTCCGAAAGCGGCGAGGTCCAGCCGGTCCAGGAACCGCTCTCTCCGTTCCCGGCGCCCATTACGACGAGGCCGTTCGCGGGCACGTCCACAAGCTCAACCTCAATCGTGCTCACGCTAGCAGCGGCCTCCTCGATCCAGCTCCCCGTGGGTCCCGTCTGGTCGACCTGCGTGTAGAGGTGTGCGTGCACCCCCCAACTTGCGGCGCCGCCGACGATGGCAATCGTGACGCTCCCCGCGGAGGCGCCTAAGTCATCCTCATCGCAGTACCACATCTCCAGGTGGTTCCCGAGGCCGTCCGGGTTGTCGGCTTCCGTCACCTTGTTGCAGCTCTTCGAGTCGACCGTCACGTCCGTGAGGCTGGTCCCGGTGCTCTCGTGGTCCGCCATCACGACGACGAGTCGATTCGTTCCGGCCGTCCCGATGTCCATGGAGAAGGACGTCCCGCTCGTTCCGCCCGAACGGACGAACAGGGGCTGGCCGGGGACGATGTGGCGGGTGATGGCGTGGGTGTACACGTCCATCACGCTCGCGTTCTCCTGGTACAGGTCGAACTCGTGGGCCCCGTTGATCTTGGTGCCGATGTGGAGCAGTTTGTCGCTGCCCACGTCGTAGTCCGGGAAGGTCCAGGTCTGACCCTCCTCTCGGGCCAGGACCCGACAGTCTCCGGACCCGCCACACCCGGAGGCGGTGCCTTCATCAACTTGCAGGATGACACCGCTCGCGTCGCCGGGGACCGACTCGAAGCTGTCCAGGTCCCGCGTCACCCAGCCGCTGGAGCCGGTGGAAATCGTCGTCCGGTTCGCGTCGAGCCAATCGATGCTTCCCTTGGTCTCGGCTACCAGCCAAAGGGTCGCCGAGTCGCCGGAGGTAAGCCGGTACTGGAACTGGTCGTTGTTGTCGATCTTGACGGGAAGCCAGCCGCAGTGGTACTCCTCCCACTCGCGACCTGTGGGGCTGTCCGTTGAACCGGTAGCCCGGACGAGGATGGAGGTGTCATCCGGATCCGTGACCTGGCCCAGCATAAGGATGCCGTCGGTGTCGGCGTCCAACCCGCTGACTGTGATGGTGTTCCAAGTGCTGTCGGCCGTCAGGGCCCCGATGTCGGTGGGAACGGTGAGGAACTTGGGGTCGTCGCCGAGGGTATAGGCCATCACGTACAGGCGCTGGCTCGTACTCTGTCGCCACGTGTCGATGAACCTGTTGGAGCCAAGCTTGACAATCTGCATGCGCCAGGTTCGGTCCTCCAACTCGCAGTCGATGGACCCCGCATTCATGTAGTCGTTGGTGTCCTCGGAACCCCGGGCGATGGAGTGTTCGTCGGCTCCCGTGTTGGCGATCCACCCGAGGATGACGCCGGTGGCGTTGGGATCGACCCCGTCGTCGGAGAGATCCTGGTTCTCCACCCAGGCATTGAGGGTTCCACCCAGCGCCACCTCGTCGGGCACGCTCAGCCACACGAAGCCGGAGGGGTCGGGCGTTCCCACGGTCTGCGAGAGGATGGCCGACGCACCGGCATCGGAGTCCGACTGCATGTTCGCGAAGTTGGCCAGCGTGCCGTTGATCGTCCAGTTCTCCTGGACGAAGTAGTCGACCTCGGGGGTCCCAATGCGGGAGGCCGTGAAGTTGTTGTAGAGCCCGGCCCCGGCATCGGAGACGTTCACCCGAACTGCGTCCGCGGGCGTTCCGTCCGGATGGCGATAGTCGATGGTGAAGTTGAAGTTGGTCGTGGTTGTGCCGGAGGTAGGCGTGAGGGTCGGGTTGACGAGTCCAAGCCTCGTGGCTATCGTCGGTGTCTCCAGGTTGGTGGGGTTTGCCGAGGAGTTGTACGCGAGGACGAAGCTTCCGCCACCGGTGAGTGACGTCACGTTGAGTAGGACGCGCAGGCGGCGGGGATCGGAGGCTTTGAAGGCTTGCTCCGCCCCCTCTCCGACGTTTATGATGAGGGGGTTGGTCGCTCCATCGACCGTGATGGGGGAGGAAGTCACGATTTCCTGGGGATCCGTACCGTCGGGGGCGGTGTGGTGGACATACACCGTAACGTCGATGCTCCCCTGCTGCTCTTCTGCCTCGAGGGTCAGGGCGGGCTCCTTGTAGCGGAGGACCGTGATGTGCGCCCATTGCGTCTCGGCCGTCACGGTCGATACCTCCGCCCGATACCGGCCGTCGAGGGTCCGATCGCCCGGGACCGTTTCCGCGTACCCCATGGTGATCTGGGTGTGGTAGGTCCCGCGCGCGATGGCCTTCTCTCCTTCCGTGTGCTGCGTGCCGTTGATGCGCCATTCTGCGAAGTCAGAGTTGGACAGGTCGCCGCCGCCGCCCACATCATCGTGCATCATCGCAGCAAGATACACATAATCGCGGTCGGAGGACTGGAGGGCTGTCGTCAGCGAGATCTTGGTCTGGTACGTGGTCAGGGTCGTGGTGCTCTGCCCGGTGGAAGCGGCCGTCTCCACGCCCTCGAAGACGTCGGTTCGGAAGAGAATCTGAGTGAGGCCCTG
>JBHIBO010000046.1:0-9322 GCA_046759185.1 Thermoplasmata archaeon
CTCGTTATGGGACACACCCACGTACCTTTCGTGAAGAAGACGGAGGCGGGCATTCTCCTGAACCCCGGCAGCGTCGGACAGCCCCGGGACGGGGACCCCCGCGCATCGTGGGCCCTACTAGACCTTCCTGACGGCACGGCCGAGCTGCGAAGGACGACTTACGATGTCCGGGCCGTCCACGACGAGATCCTGGCGCGAGGCTTGCCGACTGTCCTCGCGGAGCGACTGCTGGTTGGACGATAGCCGGACCGCTTCGCTTTTTAGTCACACAGGGATTGCCAACCAGGGCCGATAGATCAGCCTGGAAGATCGCGGGCTTTGCAAGCCCGAAGTCGCGGGTTCAAATCCCGCTCGGTCCATCGCTAAATCGTTCAACATGGTCGTCGATCAGCTCAAGCGGAGGCCCCACAGCGATGGGGCCCGGGTGTCCCTCCTTTCACGACCTTATCATTGTTAGAAGCATCTTTGACCTTTCAATAGCCTTCAGCGCATGAGGCTGATCGGCAGGCATTATCAGGATATCTCCCCCCGTCACCCGGTGGGGCTCTCCAGCAACATCAATCTGGATGAATCCCTCAATGACCTGAACGAGGGCGTCGAACGGCGCAGTATGCTCGCTCAACCCCTCACCCTCGTCGATGGCAAAGACGGTCACGGTCCCTGTTCCCTTGTCCATGATTGCCCTGCTGACGATGGAACCGAGGCTGTACTCGACGAGACCCGCCAGACTGTGAACTCGTCCTGCAAGGTCCCTGCTGCCCTTCCTGCCCTCGTTAGCCATGTCGATGACTCCCCTGCTGTTCCCTATTAACTCTCCTTTGTCTTTCTCGATAGGGCCTGACCTAATCCCATTGTCTGCTTGAAGCCAACGTTTTCATGATGGACACCGCCTGGTCCATTACTCGATGACCGTCTCTCCTGGACTCTTTAGGAGTGAAGCCCATTGAGGATATCCTTGAGAGAGGGGTACTACTCCGCCAGGCTGTCAGGGGAGAGGCTCAAGGCATGCTACGAGCTGGCCCCCCCACGGGTCCAGCGGTATCTCCGAGCCGAGATTCAGTTCGTGAGAGGCTTCTTGGATCTGAAGCATACGGTGGTGGAGCTGGGGTGTGGCTACGGCCGCGTTCTGAGAGCGCTTATCGGGCACACTGGACGAGTGATTGGCGTGGACAGTTCAAGACAGAGTCTGGAGATGGCAAGGTCCCTGCTCCGGTTCGCGCGAAACTGCGACCTCCTTCGGATGGATGCAGTCCATCTCGGCCTGGCGAGTGATTCCATCGACGCGGTCGTCTGTATCCAGAACGGCATCTCCGCCTTCCATGTGGACCCTGCCCAACTGGTCAGGGAGAGCCTGCGTGTGACGCGTCCGGGAGGAAGGTGCCTGTTCTCCAGCTATTCAGACGAGTTCTGGGAGGAGCGGCTCGAGTGGTTCCGACGCCAGTCTGCCGCGGGTTTGCTGGGGAACATCGATTGGGACGCAACGGGAGACGGAACCATTGTCTGCGACGACGGCTTCACCGCCACCACCCTCGGACGAGAGGAATTCAACGCGCTGACTGCGGACTTAGGGGTTGAGTCGAGAGTCCAGGAGGTTGACGCCTCCAGTCTCTTTTGTGTGATCCGGAAGTGATCAAGGGACTGGGGAAGGGTCCTCACGCACCGCGAAGGAAGTCCTACCGGAGGCCGTCGCGTGCCAGGCGGAGGCCCGGCCAGTGTCGAAGTCCTTGCTAGTGTCTGGCCTCCTCCATGAGGGTGCCCCCCACAAGCAGCGCGATGACTCCGAGGGCGAGGGACAGGTTCGGGCTCGTGTTGCCCAGCCAGAATCCTGCGTCTGAGGTGTAGACGAGAATTCCCTCAACGAGCATCAAGGCACCCAGCACGACAACCGGGATGCCCGATACTAGATTGGCGATCTTCATGGTCCTACTCACCTCCCCCTGCCGAGCAGGTCTTGGGTATTCGGATAGCGCCCCTCCTCGGCGCCAGCGGAGGATGTGAGCAACCAAGCTCTATTTCATAACTCCGCACATACAATAGAGAACCCTAGACTGGGAGCCATATGCCAAGACCCAGCCCCAGGAGAAGCAGGATCGCAAAGGTCACCGTCAGACCGATGGTTCCGGCGTTGGCCGGGATCAGGGCGTGGGGGTCCCGGTAGTTGGCCCGGAGGCCTCGCACGGCCCGTATCGCCAGGGGAACGGTGAGGAGGGTCAAGAGGGTCGTCAGTGGCACGAGCCGCAGCAGCGAGGCCAGCACCGGCATGAGGAACGCCGCCACGAGGAGCCCGACGTAGACGTTGACGGCTCGCTCGGGGCCTATCCTCGCCATGAGCGTTCTCTTTCCCACGGAGATGTCCGCGCTCACGTCGGGAAACTCGTTGATCCACAGAATGGCTCCCACGAGGAGGCCCATGGAGAGGGAGAGAAAGACGACGCCGGGGCTCACCGTGCCCGTCTGCACCACGTACGCCCCGATGACGACGAGGGGCCCGAAGGCCAGCCCAACGAAGACCTCCCCCAAACCCCGATTGGCCAACTTGAGCGGAGGGCCCACGTAGGAGTAGACGGAAACCGCCCCGACGAAGCCGATGAGGAAGAGGATCTGGCCCGCGGTGGTTCCGAAGCCCCCAAGGAGGACGAAGATGACCAGGCCGAAGGCGATCCCCGCGAGGAAGATGGTGAGCGCGACGGCTAGGTGCGCGTTCACGCTGATCCGCCCGGTGATGAGGACCCGGCCTCCGCCCGCGAAGGGGTTCTGATGTTCCACGGCCAGGTCGTTCCCGCTGCGGTAGTCGAAGTTGTCGTTGAGCATGTTCGTCGCGACGGCAAAGAGGATCACGCCGACGAAGGACAGTGCGAATAGGAGCGGGTCGAAGACGTTCGCGGCTTGAAACGCCGCCGAGACGCCTACGAGGAAAGGGAGGACAGAGGCGACGAGAAACGGGGCACGCAAGGCGCGAAGCCAGAGCTGGCCCTGGCTGACCTCTTGCGCGTCGGCTGTCTCCCCGGCCACGGGGACACCTCAGATAGGCTGCGTGTACCCCATGTAGCCCACGTGCTCCTCTTCCCGATAGACGGGGCGGACCGTGAGCACGGCGGGAAACTCCGAGCCGTCCTTGCGCACGAGGGTGACCTCCTCCTCGAACTTGCCCTCCTCCACCGCGGTCTGCAGGAGGCGAGGGACCAGGGTCTCGACAGCCGCGGGCTGATGGAAGATGGCCACGGACTCCTTTCCGACAAGTTCCTCGGCCTTCCATTGGAAGATGTCTTCGGCCCCCGCGCCGTACTCCTCCACCAGGCCATTCAAGTCGCAGGTGATAATGGAGACGTCCTCTTCCTTCACGTTGGCACCATAGCTACCAGCGGGGCGACTCATATATGGGCATGAAGGTTTACAGGTAAACCAGGGGTTCGATGCGACGCGTCACGCTATCCCTTCCAACCGCCACGCTCACCACGATGGGTCTCTTCCCCGGTCGGTTCTTCGAGCACAATGAGTCCCTGGACGTGATCCAGGCCTTTCGACTGGCGGGGGAGGACCTGACCCTCCTGGCGAAGATTACGCGGCGCGAACCCGGTCCCACCCCGGAGGAGGTGCGGGGTCGAGCCGCCGAGCTGCGGGAGAAGTACGGGCTGAAGCACTTCGAGCTCTTGGAGGTGAACGAAGAGGGAACGGGGTACACGGCCCTCCTTCGCGTCTCGATGACCGAGGGCATGGGCGAGGTGTTTGGTCTGCTCGGCTCCGACATTCTTCCGGCGCGGCCCTTCATGTTCCAAGCGGGGCGGACCCGCGTCTCCTTCCACACCACGGACGCGCAGCTGCGCAGCCTCCGAGATATCATGGACAGGCTTGGGATGGACTACGAGGTCGAGAAGTCGCGACAGGTCGCGGGGACCGAGCTGCGGCCGCTGGGAAGCCTGACGGAACGACAGCTGCACCTCCTGCAGCTTGCGCACGGCCTGGGCTACTATAAGTCCCCTGCACGAACCGATCTGGCTCGCCTGGCTGACATCGCTGGCGTGTCCAAGGCGGCTGTCAGTAAGCAGCTTCGAACGGCGGAAGGCAAGATCATGGACGAACTCCTCGGGAGCGCGGGGGGTGCGGAGACTGGCACCACTCCGTCTCCATCCGCGAGGAACGTCAACCCACCTGCTGATCGTTTCACCTAGTTCTCGCCGCGGCCGCCTCTCCCTAGCCTCGCTGGCGTTCTGAATTTACTCAATCATTAAGGTCCCGTCTCCCGCTATCCGACACGGTTCGCGGAGGGAGCAGATGGAGTACAAGATCACGGGGGACAACCTCCAGTTCGTCAACATCGAACTCGCACCGGGTGAGAAGGTGTACGCCGAGGCCGGGACCATGGCCTACATGTCGGGGAACGTGACCGTCGTAGCCAAGGCCCGAGGAGGCGTTTGGAAGGGGATTAAGCGGAAGTTTACCGGGGAGACCTTCTTCCTGACGGAGTTCCTCGCTCAGGGAGGGGACGGGGTCGTCGGTTTTGGCGGGAACGTTCCGGGGAAGATCGTGCCCTTGGACCTCCGTGGGGGGAAGACATGGTTCCTTCAGAAGGACGCCTTCCTCTGCGCTGAGGACCGCGTGGAGATGGACCTTGCCTGGCAGAAGCGCCTTGGCGGCGCTCTTTTCGGGGGTGAGGGTTTCATCATCCAGAAGGTCTGGGGCGACGGGACGGTCTTCATCCACGCGCCAGGGGACTTCGTGGAGATGAACCTGAACGTCGGGGAGATGGTGAAAGTCAGCACGGGGAACGCCGTGGCATGGGAGAAGTCCGTAGCCTACGACATCCAGACCATCGGCGGCATCAAGACGGCCCTCTTCGGCGGCGAGGGCCTCTTCGTCACGACCCTCAGGGGGCCGGGCAAGGTCATCCTCCAGTCCATGACCCTCCCGCAGCTCGCTTCCGCCCTGGTTCCGTTCCTGCCTCGGCAGACGAGTGGCCCCCAGGGCTTCGGGATTCGCGTGGGTGGGCGATGACGGCCCGGCAGGTGATCGGGGCCCTCGCCGGCGTCGGCCTCATCGTCCTCGTCCTCTACCTCCTGTTTCTCCTCGGGATCCTCTTGCCCATCCTCGCCGTCCTGGGCCTGGCCCTTTTCTTGCTGGTAGTGATTGCCCTCGTCGTCTTCGTGGTCCTGTCCATCGTCCTGGTGCCGTACTACTTCTTCACGAAGCGGCCGAACGTCGAGACTGGCAGCTACCGCTTGGAGGACGTGAAGGAAAAGTAGCGGTCTAGCCCCGCAGCACGATCTCGATGTTGACGCCGTCGGGGACCCGAATGCGCATCAGCTGCCGGAGAGCCCGCTCATCCGCATCGAGATCGATGAGTCGCTTGTGGACCCGCATTTCCCACCGGTCCCACGTCTCAGACCCCTCCCCGTCCGGACTCTTTCGCACCGGGACCATGAGGCGCTTGGTGGGCAACGGGATGGGACCGCGCATGTTGACACCGGTGCGCTCGCTGATTGCCCGGATTTGGGAGCAAACGCCGTCCACCTTCTTGGCGTCGGTGCCGCTGAGGGAGATGCGTGCGGTCTGGACCATGGCCTCTCCGCTTCAAGCGGGGGCGACCTAAAAGGGTTACCGCTTCTCGATGTCGATGATCTGGCCCGCCGCCACCGTCTGGCCCATGTCCCGGATGGCGAAGCGTCCGAGCTGCGGGAAGTCGGCGAACTTCTCCACGGCCATGGGCCGCGTCGGCACGATCTTGACCGTCGCCGCGTCTCCGGTCTTGAGGAACTGAGGATTCTTTTCCTTCACCGCGCCGGTCTTCGGGTCCAGTTTCTCCGTCAGCTCCTCGAACCGGGCCGCTACCTGGGCGGTGTGGGCGTGGAAGACGGGGGTGTAGCCGATGGTCACCACGCTCGGGTGGTTCAGCACGACGATGCGGGCCACGAAGGAGCGGGCCACCGTGGGCGGTGCGTCTGCCGGTCCACAGACGTCCCCCCGGCGTATCTCGTCCTTGGCCACGCCCCGGACGTTGAACCCGACGTTGTCCCCGGGCTCCGCCTGGTTGATGTTCTCGTGGTGCATCTCGATGGACTTCACCTCTCCCACCTTGTCGGAGGGCTGGAAGCTGACCTTGACGTCCGATTTCAGGACGCCGGTCTCTACGCGTCCCACGGGGACGGTCCCGATGCCCGTGATGGAGTAGACGTCCTGGACGGGGAGCCGCAGGGCCTTGTCCGTGGGCTTCCCAGGGGTCGTCATCGTGTTGACGGTATCCAGGAGGGTGGCCCCGTCGTAAAACCCCATGTTCGTGGACTTCTCCACGACGTTGTCTCCCACGTAGGCGGAGATGGGGATGAAGGGCACCTTCGACGCGTCGTACCCCACGGACTTCAGAAGCTTGCTCACTTCGTCTTTGACCTCGTTGTACCGCCCCTCGTCGTAGGCCGGCTTCGTGGCGTCCATCTTGTTGATGCCTACGATGAGCTGCTCCACGCCCAGGGTCTTGGCCAGGAAGACGTGCTCGTTGGTCTGGGCCTGGCGTCCCTCGGGGGCCGCGACCACGAGGACGGCCCCGTCCGCCTGGGAGGTCCCCGTGATCATGTTCTTCACGAAGTCCCGGTGGCCGGGGGCGTCGATGATGGTGAAGTAGTACTTGTCCGTCTCAAACCGCCGGTGAGCCACGTCGATGGTGAGGCCGCGCTCCCGCTCCTCCTTCAGGTGGTCCATGACCCACGCGAACTCGAAGGTGGGCTTCCCCTTTTCCTGGGCTTCCTTCTTGAACTTGTCGATGACGTGCTCCTCGATGTGTCCCGTGTCCAGGAGCAGCCGGCCAATGAGGGTGGACTTCCCGTGGTCCACGTGGCCGATAAAGACGAGGTTCAGGTGAGGCTTTTCCGCCATAGGATACCCTCCGATTGTCCGGCCTCGTTAGCGGGCGTGCGTATTTATTCCTTTGTCAGAGGGAGCCAGACGTGCCTCAGGCGGCGTAGTAATTCGCGTCGTAGGGCTCCTTCCGCAGGCCCTTCCGTGTGCGAATTTCGGCGACCACCTCGTCCTGGAGGTCCGCGGGCATCCGCTCGAACCCCGCGTTCTCGTAGGACCACAGGACCCGCCCCGCCGTGGCCGACCGGATGGCGGTGGCGAAACCGAACATCTCCGCCACGGGGGCCTTCGCGTTGATGGTGACGTCGTCCCCCTCCTGTTCGATGTCCTCGATGACCGCCCGCCGGGACTGGAGCTCCGCGATGGCAGACCCCATGACCTCTTGGGAGAGGTTCAGGACGACCTTCTGCTTCGGCTCCAACAGGATACGCCCGGCCAAGACCATGGCTCCGTAGATGGCGGAGCGTGACGCAGGGATGACCTGTGCGGGCCCGCGGTGGATGGAGTCCTCGTGAAGCTTGGCGTCCACGAGGCGAACCTTGACCCCCATGCATCGCTCCCCCGCTAAGGGGCCGCGGGTAGCAGCCTCGATGAAGGCCTCCCGGACGAGCTCGATGGTCTCGTGGAGGTACTGGATCCCCTTCGTCATGTCCAGGAGCATGTTGTTATCCTGGACCCACACCACGCGGCGCGATTCGACCTTGTCCATACCCAATTCCCGCAGACCGTCGATGAACTCCCGCGTGCTCTTGACGCGCCGGTTTGTGGGAACCTTGCCGTCCAAGATGGCCTGGACCACGGCCTCCTCCAGCGGCTCCACTTCCAGGTAGAAGCGGTTGTGCTTGTTGGGTGACTTCCCCTCGAAGGGACCCGCCTTCGCCTGGACGCTCTCCCGGTAGACCACGATGGGCGGCGAGGAGTCGATCTCCACCCCGTATTCGTGGACGATGCGGTAGTTCGTGATCTCCAGATGCAGTTCCCCCATCCCCGACATGAGGTGCTCCCCCGTCTCCTGGTCGATGTCCACCTGGATGGAGGGGTCGGCCTTCCCGATCATCCGGAGCACGTCCACCAGCTTGGGGAGGTCGCGGGTGTGCTTCGCCTCGATGGCGACCGTGACGACGGGCTCCGAGTAGTGGACGATGCGCTCGAAAGGGACCATGTCCTTGTCGCTCGCCACGGTGGATCCGGAGATGGCCGCCTTCAGCCCCACGATGGCCGCCACGTTGCCAGCCGTGATTTCCTCGACCGCGATGCGATCGGCACCTACCACCATGTTCACGGTCTGCAACCGCTCTGGCTTGGGCATCCCCAAGATCCAGGCCTCCTGGCCCCGCTTCATGGTGCCACTGAAAAGGCGACCCACGGCCACCTCCCCCGCGTGGGGGTCGATGATGATCTTGGTGACGACGAAGGCCACGGGCCCGGCCTCATCCACCTCCATCATGGCCCGGCCAACCTTGGCCTCGGGGGGCCCCTTCCAGATGATGGGAATGCGGAGCTTCTGGGCCGTCAGGGGGTCCGGCATGTGCCGGATGATCATGTTGAGGACGATGCGGTGGAGGGGGGCCAGCTTCGCCAGCGCCTCCACGTTCTCTTCTTGGTGGTACTGGTAGATGTCCTTGAAGGTGAGCCCCGTCTCCTGCATGAAGGGGACGGAAATGGCCCACTTCAGGGTGGCGGAGCCAAAGGCGACGTTTCCCTCCTCGACCCTCACCTGCCAGGCCTTCTTCAGCTCCTCCGGGAGCAGTTGGGCAATCCGCTTGTTCACCCCGCTAATGATCTTGAGGAAGCGCTGCTGCATCTCGTCAGGGTCGATCTTTAGCTCGTCGATGAGTCGGTCCACCTTGTTGATGAAGAGGACGATGCGGACGCGCTCCTTCAGGGCCTGGCGGATGACGGTCTCGGTCTGTGGCATGACGCCTTCGACGGCGTCGACCACGAGGATGGCGCCATCGATGGCTCGCATGGCCCGGGTGACGTCACCGCCGAAGTCCACGTGGCCTGGGGTGTCGATGAGGTTGACGAGGTATTGGGCGCCCTCATACTCGTGGACCATGGAGGCGACGGCTGCGTTGATGGTGATACCGCGTGCCTGCTCTTGCTCGTCGTAATCCAACTCGAGCTGTTGGCCGGCGAGTTCCTCGGACATCATGCCGGCTCCGGCGATGAGGGAGTCGCTCAGCGTGGTTTTCCCGTGGTCCACATGCGCCACGGTCCCGATGTTCCGGATGAACTCCGGCGTGTGGATGATGGCCTGGGCCTTGCGGATGTTGTCCTCTTTCCGTCCCATGGGTCACCTACTGGATGTCGAATCTCGGGAAACAGAAAGGTCGGCTATCTAAAGGTTTACGGGCGAAAGGAACGCGCTCAGAGAGCAGCCACGTGCTCTCGGGCCTGGCTCCACTCCTCGGAAAGCCGCGTGTGGGCCTCCTTGCTCCCCCAGAGGTCCCCCAGGTCCGGGCGGGTCTCCTCA
>JBHIBO010000047.1:0-9201 GCA_046759185.1 Thermoplasmata archaeon
GCCGCTTTCACGCCACGGACGGCACCCTCCCCGTCCAGGACTTGGAGGAATGGCCCTGCTTCTGTCCCGGGTGTGAGCGCGAAGACCTAGGGGAGCACAATCTGCGCCGGATGCTTGCGGAGGTCCGGCGGGTCAGGTTGGCCATTCATAGAGGGGATCTTCGCGAACTCGCGGAACGCCGTCTCGCCAGTGACCCGTGGATGACCGCGGTCCTACGGGAACTGGACCTCCGCATGTACGCCTGGCAGGAGCTGCACGCGCCCATCTCTGGGGCCGTATTGAGGGCCTACTCGCCCGCCTCCCTACATCGACCCGAGGTCAGACGCTTTCGTCGAAGGCTGGGGGAGCGCTATCGCCGGCCGCCCTCGGCCCGTGTCCTGCTCCTCCTCCCTTGCTCCGCCCGGAAGCCCTACTCCACCTCCCGGTCGCACCGCCTGTTTCGGGGCGCCATCCGGGCGAGCGGGAATCCGTGGGCCGTCCATGCGGTAGTGGTCACCTCGCCCTTGGGACTGGTGCCGATGGACCTCCAGCTGGCCTACCCCGCCCAGCACTACGACGTCCCGGTGACCGGGGATTGGAGCCGCGACGAGGCGCGGGTCCTGGAAGAGGACCTCCCGGTCTTCCTGGCGAAGAACCGGTATGAAGCGGTGGTGAGCCACCTGGGGGCCGAGGCGGAGATCGTAAACGACCTCCTCGATGATGTCGTGGTTACCTCCGACGGCCGGCCCCGCTCAGCGGAGTCCCTGGCCCGGCTGCAGACCACGTTGGAGGACCTCACTTCCGACCTCCCCCACATCACCGCCGGCCAGCGGAAGGCCGAGGAGCTTGCTGGGATGGCCCGGTTTCAGTTCGGACCCAGCGCCGGTTCCCTCTTCGAAGGGTGCACCACCCGGGGCCGTTATCCCTACTGGCGGATCATCCGTGGGGGGGTCCAGCTCGCCGCCTTGACGGGGGAGCGAGGTATGATGGCCCTGTCCCTAGCCGGTGCCACCGCCCTCTCCAGACTGGACTTGAGCTGGGTGGAGATCGACGACTTCTACCCTGAGGGAAACATCTTCGCGGTGGGCGTTGACCGCGTCCACGAGGACCTAAGAGTAGGGGACGAGGCCGTGGTCCGGCATGGGGACGAGGTCAGGGCAGTGGGCGTGGCGCGGATGAATCCCGTTGAGATGGTTGCGAGCAGCCGGGGCGAGGCAGTCCACGTGCGTCATAAGGCTCGGCCACCGGAGGCGTCCGCTAGCTGACGAGGCCACGAATCACTTTCACCCACCCCCCCACTCGCGCCTTTTATACTCACCTCGGGTCGCGGAACTTGAGGAAGATGAGCAAAGGGGAACACTACAGCTGGGAAGAGGTCTACCGCGCATACGGATGCTCGCCCCGCTATGTCGAAGAGGACGAGAGGATCATCCCATCCCTGGGGTAGGCAGGGTCGCGGCCTTGCCTATCCATCCTTTTCCGGCCGACAAAGCCTAAAGCGCGGCAGGGTTCTGGCAGTCCCGGCAGGCGTAGTCCAGCCTGGTAGGACCTTGGCCTTCCAAGGGAACGAGGATAGCCAATAACCCGGGTTCAAATCCCGGCGCCTGCATTTCGCGAAACCGCTTCCTTACCCCGCCCTCCACGACGGCCGTCGGCGCGCGACGACAGTTAGATATCGACGCCTGCCCCTCCCGCTTGGGGGTTCGGGACGCAAGGGTGGACCAAGTCTGGGGGTCCCCCCGGCCAAGGCTCGGGGAGGTCCGCTGGAGGACCGGCGACAGGATGACCCAGAAGATCCTCCTCATCTCCCCTTCCTCCGTCGTCGACGATCGATTCGGTTCCTCCATCAACATGCGCTCCATGTCTCCACCCCTGGGGCTTCTGTACGTCGCGGCCGCGCTGCAGGAGGAAGGTCACGCCGTGGAAGTCCTCGATATGAACGGCGAGCCGGATCTCAACGGGGACGAACTCTCGAAGCGACTCCGATCGAGTCAACCTGATGTTATCGGGATGTCGACCCTCGCGCCTGCGTTCAGGGACGTCGCCGACACCGCGAGCCTCTGTAAGGAGGAGTTCCCGGATTGCCCCACCGTGATCGGCGGGTACTCGGCGACCTTCAATCACGACCGAATCCTCGCGAAGTATGACTGCTTCGACTACGTCGTACGGGGGGAGGGGGAGGGGACGGCGGTAGAACTCATCGCGCAGCTGGAGAAGGGGGTGCCGGATTTCTCCGGGGTGAGGGGCCTGACCTACAAGGAGAATGGACACATCCGAGTCAACGAGGATCGCCCCCTCCTCAAGGACTTGGACACGCTGCCCTTTCCCGCCTACGAGCTCGTGTCCCACTTGAAGTACGGCGCCTTCGGTGGACTTCGGATCGCCCGCGGGAGCCTGGGGTCCATCCTCACGTCGCGGGGGTGCCCCTACACGTGCACGTTCTGTTCATGCAGCGCGTTCATGCAGGCCACCATCCGATGGCGGTCTCCCGAGAGGGTCGTCGACGAGCTCGAGTACGTGAGCGACCACTTCGGCCTCAACGAATTCGCCGTCGTGGACGACATCTTCACGCTCAACAAGGAGCATGTGCTGAGGATCTGCGAGGGGATCCGGGAGCGTGGCCTCGACTTGGAATGGTACTGCGAGGGACGGGTCAACCAGGCCGATGAGGGAATGTACCGGGAGATGGCCAGGGCGGGGTGCCGTGCGATCTTCCTCGGGATCGAGAGCTGTGTGAACCGGATCCTGCGATACTACAGGAAGGGCCTCACGTACGAGATGGCGCGAGAGGCGGTGGTGAAAGCGCAGCGGGCGGGAATGGACGTTGTGGGCAGCTTCATTCTTGGCGCGCCCATCGAGACCCTGGAGGAGATGTGGCAGACGGTCTGGAGGGCCGCGAAACTCGATCTTGACTTTGCGGATTTCAACGTGCTGCGCATCACGCGGGGGATGCCCCTATGGGAGACGCTGGTCAAGGAGGGGACCCTCGATGACGGTCGCTGGGAGGACGCGATCGCCGGTTTCGATGTCAATCCCGGGGTCGTGGCTGAGGACACCTCCGAGCTTCTGGAACAGTTTCACCGGGCGTTCTATCTCCGAAGGTCCTTCCTGCTGAGACAGGTCCTGCGGAGTGTGTTCCGCCGGAACAAGCAGGTGATGCTCAACGTGAGCCACCTCAGGAGGTTCGTTCGGGAGCTGAAGGACCTGATTCACCTCCCCTGAGAATGCTTCCCTGCAGCTGCGAACCGTGGATCCCGCTAGTCGACGGAAGGATGCCCCGAAGGCGGTGTATCCAGTAAGGCTCAAATAGCGAATGACCCGATACGGCCGCCGGAAGGGATGGGAATGGTCACTGATGATTCCGAGTCCAGAGGGCTCTCTCGCTCCCGCGTTCGAAAGGGCCTCAGGCGTGCCGCAAAACACCTGAAGAAGGGCGAACGGGACCAGGCCCGCGATGACCTGCGGGCGACCCTGGATCTCTTCCCCACCTCCCTGGAGATGTTCGATCGGAGTAGCCTGGATCTCATCCTCCAGGGCGCCGATGTCGCGAGCGCCCTCGACGGCTCGGTGAAGATCGCGAACCTTCTCCGGTCCCACCTGAAGCAGGGGGCCGAGGACCCCGAGGCCTATGGCGCCCTCATCCGGACCCTCGTGGCCGCGGAGAAGAACGAGGAGGCGCTCGACGTGTGCGATGAGGGCCTCTCACGACTTCCGGGGGACGACTCTCTTCCCCTCCTCAAGGCCGATGTGCTCCGCAGACTGGGCCGCGAGGACGAAGCCCGCATGGTCCTATGGAGCGCCGCCGAAGGCGGGAAAGTCTGGCGTGAGGCCCTCTCGGCCCTCCGGGAACTGCAGGGGAACCCCTCCCGTATCGCGGCCGTCCGTGGAACCCGCCTCGAGGACGAGGGGGACTCCCATGGCGCCCTGGCGTCGTACCAGGAGGCCTTGGATGAAGATCCCCGCTGTGCGGACGCCCTGGAGGGACGGGCCAGCATCTTCATCGCAGAGGGAGATGACCTCGCGGCCTACGCCGCCCTCGAGGAGTCCCTCACCATCGAGTCGACACGTGCTTCGGTCTGGGAGATGAAGGCACGGGTGGAAGCGCGTCGTGGGGAGACAGACGAGGCTGTTCGATCCCTCCAGGTCGCGGTGCGCTACGACCCGACGGGACTCGACGCTGTGACGTTCCTGGGTTCCCTCCTGCACCAGGCAGGACGGGATGAAGAGGCGGTGGAATACTACAAGGCGGCCTCGGAGACGGCCGGGGACGATGTCGCTTACCTCGAGGGTTGGAGGGAGGCCCTGGCAACCCTCGGTGCCTGGGAGGACCATCGTGCCGTCATCCGACGCCTGGCCGAGGCCGATCCGCATCGACCGGAACTCCGGGTCGACGAGGCCTGGGGCTGGTTTGAGACGGGCCAGCCAGCGAGGGCCCGAGAGATCCTTGCCGAGGTCCTCGTGGAGGCCCCCGACGGCCCGGCCCTCCGGAAGGTTGGGGACCTGGCCCTTCGCATGGAGGCGTGGGATCTCGCCCGGGAGGCAGCGGAGGGCACGCTGCGTCTCCACCCGGACGATCGAGGGGGCATCCGGTGCCTTGCCCTCGCGCTTCGAGGCCTGGACCGCAATGCGGAGGCCCTCAAAGTGCTCTCCCACGGCATCCGCCTCTACGGCGACCTGGAGTTCCTGCAGCTCAAACGGGAGATCTTGCGGGGCCAGGGCGATACCAAGGCCCTGTTCCGGTGTTGCGACGCCATCCTTCGACTGACGCCCGAGGCGGTGGACGTGTACCTGGAGATGGCTGACCTCGCGGCCGCCCAGGGCCGATGGCGCCGGGCGCTTCGCGTCTGCGAGCGCGGCCTGAAGGCGGTTCCTGGGAGCAAGGATCTCCGGTTGAAGAAGGCCGGTCTCCTACACTTGGACGGACGGCCCGATGAAGCCTACCGCGTGTACGATACGGTGCTTCGGATGGACGAGGAGAACGGCCCTGCTTGGAAGGGGCGCGGTCTCGCCCTCTTCGCCCTGAAGGACTTCCAAGGGAGCGCCGATGCCTTCGCGCGGTCGGCCAGCCTGACCGAGGACCCCGAGAGTTGGTACTACCTAGGCCTCTGCTACCAATCGACGGAGCAGGTGGAGGAAGCCCTCCGAGCCTTCGAGAAGGCGGTAGCGGACGGGGGAGAGGCCGCCTGGTGGGAGGCCCAGGGGGCTTGCCTCCAGGACACCGCTAGATTTCGGGAAGCCTTGCATGCGTACGAGCAGGCCCTGGAGGCCGACGCGTCTCTGGACCGGGCAATCCTCGGAAAGGCAGAGTGCCTCCTCGAACTCGAGGACCCTCGGGCGGCGCTCCGGGTCCTGGAGGGGGCCTCCCTGGACTCCGCCTCCCACCGCCATTTCCTGCTCTCGAAGATTCGGTGCTTTGAGCTGTTGGGGGACTTCCAGGGGGCCCTGGAGGCCGCCGTGGCGCTCACCGCGAACGACCCGCGGGAAGGGGACGGATGGATGCTCCGGGCCCGCTTTGCCCGATCCCTGGGTCTGACGACGGAGTCCCGTCTCAGCTGGTCCGAGGCCTCCAAGAGGATACCGCGGGATCCCGCTCCGAAGGTGGCGGAGGCCGCCCTGTTGCTCGAACTCGGGGACGCCCAGGAGGCCTTGCGACTTAGCGACGAGGCGCTCGCCCTCGATCCAAGGAACGAGCGGGCCGCCGTCGCTCGTGGACATACCCTCGCGGCCCTGGGCAACCACGAGGCCGCCCTTCGGGCCTTCGAAGCGGCCCTGGCCCTCCAGCCCGGGATGGAGGAGGCCGTTCGGGGTAAGGCCGCGAGCCTCGCCCAACGAGGCGAGTTCGAGGAGGCGCTACGCGAGGTGGGTAAGATGGAGGCCCAGGATCCCCCGGACGTGGACATCTACGTCCTAAAGGCCCGGATCCTCTCCGAGGCGGGCCAGGGAGAAGAGGCGCTGCGATCCCTCAATCAGGCGCTCTACTACGGCGGCGGCAGCGCGCAGGTTCTCGCCGCGAAGGGGCGCGTCCTCGGACAGCTAGGGCGGGTGGAGGAGGGCACGAAGCTCCTCCAGAGTGCCGCGTCGGAAGAACGATCCGATCCCGACCTCGTGAATGCCCTTGCCGGTCTCCTGATTCAGGGAGGACGCTTTGGGGAAGCCCTTGAGCTCCTCCCGGCCTCCCCGCGTGTCGACGCGTCAGGCCGGGAAGCCTCGCTCCTCCGTGCGGAGGCCCTGGGGGGCTTGGCGCGATGGGACGAGTCGTGGGAGGTCCTGGCCGCCACCTCGCGGGCAGGGCCCCTGCCTTCCCCGATGTGGATGCGCCTTTCCGCCCTCTACGAACAGCAGGACAACGGCGAGGGTGCCATTGCGTGCTACGACCGAGCCCTCGCGACGGACGGCCGCAACCTGGAACTCTGGAAAGGCCGCGGTCGTCTCTATGCGCAGCAGAGGCGCTGGCCCGAGGCCCTGGAGTCGTACCAAGGGGCTCAGGAGGTGGCTCCGGAGGACGAGGAGGTTCTTTGTGGCCTCGGTCGGGCGTACCTGGAGGTCGACCTCTTCGACGAGGGCCGCGAAGCGTACGGCCGGGCCTTGGCGGTGAACCCTGCCAGCGGGACGGCGACGCAGGGACGGGATGAAGTGGAGTCCCGACGCCATGCCCGACGTGTGGAGGGATTCGCCCTCCGGATCCTGCAGTTCGAGCTCACCCATGGCCGCCCGGCGACGAAGGAGGAGGCCTTCCGCTACTGCGACGTGCCGATGGAACTCCTGCCCGATGCGTTGGGGTACGTGAACGAACCTTCGCCCTTGGACATCTTGTCCCTGGACGAGGGAGAGATCCGCACCCTCGAGATGCTGTCGCGAGACGTCCTCGTTGGGACCGAGGGAACCGGCCTTCCCCGTCTCGCCGAGGTGGTCCAAGACTTTCCCGAGATGCCCCCCTCAGAAGCGCGGCGGGTGCTCGAGTACATTCAAGGGGTGGTGGAAACGGACCTGCCCCAGGAGGAGACACCGGGGTTGGAGCGTCTCATGAAGATGGCCATGGAACTCCCGGACCAGCATCGCGAGACCCTCGTCCTCGCCCGGGAGCTGGGCGTTGGAGCCCACCAGGCGAAGATGGTGGAGCTCGCCCTGCGGCACTTCGGGGAAGCTCCCTCCGAAGGGTCGACCGGGACCGGGCGCGTGGCACGTGCGGGCGGCTCCTCAGACCGATGCCGCAAGCACGGAACGGAGGGGATCTATCAGCACCTCTGTGGCCAATACCTCTGCAGCGCCTGCATCGTGGGAGGTCGGTGTCCCATCTGCCGCCACCCCGTGTCCGCTTCCCTGAGTCAGACTACGCGCCCCTCGGAGAACGAGACTCGCGAGCCTTAAGGGGCCTGGTGCTCACCCAGCTGGAAGATCCACCTCTCGCGGTCCGGGATGAGCTGGCGGAGGATCTGAGCGGCCTCCTCCTCGGAGAGCTTCAGGAAGACCGCCCCCACGTGCTTGCAGAAGAGACCCCCGCTCGAGCGCCGCTCCCAGTCCGGACAGGTGTGAGCGATGCGCTTGTCAGGAAGGTCGACGCGGACGGGATACCCCCTCACCATGCCTCCGAGGACGCCTTCGGAACGATCCACCGTAACCTCGGCGATGGCCAGAGCCCGCTCCAAGCGATCCTCTCCCAGGAAGAAGACCAGGAGGTCTCGGAGGGTCATCTCCTCCAGCTCCCTATCGAAGGGGTTGACGCGATCGTCGATGGAGCGGCCCTCCACCACCCCGAAACGCCGCAGGGCCTTCCCGATCCGCCAGTCGATGTACGCGCGCTCCTCCCTCGTGTATTTCGTTCGGTTTTCCGGTTGGTCGAAATAGCGCCGGGCGGCGCGAGTGTGGAAGGGCGTGTGGACAGGGTACTTCCAGTTTTCGGGATCCGCGTAGTGCTTCGGGTCCCTAGGATAGCCCTCGGGAGGCCCTTCCCGTCCGTCCGGCCTGCGCGCCGGTACCCGCCTCGCGGGCATCGATTCCGAAAGGAAAGGACGCCATATCTACGTTCCCTCGCCGCCTCGGGTGCCGTGCGGTGGGTGCTTCCTGCGGCGCCACCGACGAACCACGAGGAGGGCCAAGAGGGTCCCGAGACCGAGGGCCCCAACCACCAGAAGCAAGGCGGGGTCGAAACCGGGTGACCCCTCCACCCCGAAGACGCGGGAGTCAGGATGGAGATCGTTCCAGGCGAACCAGAAGCCGTAAAAGAAGCGGACGGGGTCCAACGTCCCGCCGGACCCCTGACCCGTCGCGATGGCGTATCGGCCCCCCTCGTCGTCGATCAGCTCGTTGAGGACCGGATCCACCTCGAACTCGTGTTCCCCCGCCTCATACACATGAACGCTTGGCGGCAGGGTGGGGCGGTCAGGGTGTACAACGACCGCCGCCACGAGGGACTCCTCGCCTACGGTCTCCACCACGGCCCGCCGTGCCAGGAGCTGGGGGAGGGGGATGGCCCATGCGTCCCCTCCGCGCTCCACCCCGGCCACGAAGGTCTTGGGATGGAGCCGCGTATCGTTGAAGAGGATCGGGGCGAACGTCTCGTTGCCCGCCTGGTATTGGGCGTAGGGGTTGACCCCGTACCCCTCGAAGCCCGCAGGCACGCGACACGGGGCCGGACACAGGACCTCCCCCCACGGTCGGCCCACCACCTGGGTGTCGGGGTGAAGTCCCTTCCACTCCCCGAAGGACATCCGGGCGGTCGGCAGGAACCGGAGGCGCGTCCCGTGGAAAGAGCCGTTGATGGCTTCCCCGAGGATCTGCGGCCACAGGCTTTGCGTCTCCACGTCGAACATGACCTTGTTGTTGCGGAACAGGAGACCGGAGGTGCGGAAGGTGAGGACGGTGCCGTTCGCGTCCCGTTCGTTGGCGATGGCGGAACCGCAGAGGGGACAGTAGGAGACCACCACGGGCACGCCGCCCACCTCGTCGTTGATCACCTCATGCCAATTCATCAGCTTGAGGGGATAGGTGTGAGACTCGTTCCCGATGGCCAGGCCCACGACCTCGTCCTGGGGTAGGACGTAAGGGGCGTCGTTGAACTGGGGCTCCGTGATCGTATCCAACACATCCCAGGGCGCAATCTGGACCAGCTCGTCGAGATCGACGTGACCGGCGGAGGCGGGGGTCGCCGCGATGAGGACAGGAAGGAGGAGAAGGAGGGGGGCGAGCCGAAAGGCCCTGGCCATGCAGCTGAAATTACGGGCT
>JBHIBO010000048.1:0-8618 GCA_046759185.1 Thermoplasmata archaeon
GTAAAAGGTTAAACGCCTCTCGGGTTTGCGAGGCAGTTGGTCGCCGCCTCCGCCCCGGGCAAGCTCATTCTGTACGGCGAACACGCCGTCGTCTTTGGAGAACCCGCCCTGTCCGTGGCCATCTCTCGGAGGACGCGGGTGGAGGTCCGGCCGGGGGCGCGGAATCAGGTCAACGGGCATCCCCTCGAGGAGGGAAGGTACCCCTACGTCGCCGAAACGCTCCGCACACTGCAGGGGGGCGAGAACCTCTCTGTGACCACCCAATCCGACATCCCCATGGCCTCGGGAATGGGGTCCTCCGCGGCGGTGACGGTGGGGCTCCTTGCCTGCCTCCGTGGCGGCGACCCCCTTGAGGAGAAGGAAATCGCACGAACGGGGTTCGAGATCGAACACGCGGTGCAAGGCCGTGCCAGTCCCATCGACACGACGACGGCTACCCACGGCGGAGGGATCCTCCTGCTCAAGGAGCGGGAGGACCAGTTCCTGTGGGCCATCGAGAAGGGGCAGACCCGTTGGAACCTGCACGCCGCTCCCCTCCCGGAGATGACCTTCGTCGTGGGAACCACGGGAATCGAGGCAGCCACCGGTCCCCTGGTCGCCCAGGTCCAGAAACGGGTCGAGGCAAGGGAGGAAGCTCGGAGGGCGGTGGCCCGAATCGGAGAGATCGCGTTGGAGGGAGTGGAGGCTCTCCGCACTGGGAACCTCGAGCGGGGGGGAGAGCTCATGCTGGAGAACCATCGTCTGCTGAACGTCCTGGGAGTGGGACATGTCGCCCTGGACAAGCTCGTAGCGGCCAGCGTGCCGTTCTCCTTCGGGGCGAAGCTGACCGGTGCGGGGGGCGGAGGGAGCATGATTGCACTGACCACCGACCCGGTTGCGGTCTCGCACGCTCTCAAGAGCGCGGGGGGGACCGTCTCTGTGGTCTCTACGGTCCCCACGGGAGTCCAGCTTGAGCCCGAATCCTGAGGCCTCGGTTCCGGGCCAGGAGGGCGGAGACCTCCTCATTCGGAACATCGGTCGACTCCTGACCCTGGGAGACTATCGGCAGCCGCGCCGGGGAAGGGACCTCCTGGACCTGGGCGTTGTGGACAACGCGGCGGTCCTCATCGAGGAGGGGATTCTCACGGGGGTGGGGCCGGAGAAGGAGGTACTTCGGGAGGCCCGCAGCGTGGGGGTCCTCGACGCCGGTGGCCGTCTGGCCCTCCCGGGCTTCGTGGACCCCCACACCCACGCGGCCTTCGTGGGGACGCGAGAGGCGGAGTTGAAGGAGAAGTTGGCAGGCCAGTCGTATCAGGAGATCGCCCAGGCAGGTGGGGGCATCCAACGGACCGTGCAGGCGACGCGAGCCGCCTCGGAGGAGGAGATCGTCGAGGAGACGGTCCCGCGAATCCGTCGGATGATCGCACACGGGACGACCTCCTTGGAGGTCAAGTCGGGGTATGGGTTGGACGCCGAAACGGAGGCGAAGATGCTCACCGCCATCGCCCGACTGCAGGAGCGGGTTCCAGCAACGCTGGTCCCCACCTTCCTGGGTGCCCACGCGATTCCCCCAGAGTTCGCCTCGAACGTCGAAGGGTACGTAGACGCTCTCGTCGAGACGATGATCCCGACCGTGGCGGACAGACGACTTGCCCGGTACTGCGACGTCTTCGTCGAGAACGGGTTCTTCGACATCGATCAGGGGCGGCGTATCCTTCAGGCCGGTCAGGAGGCGGGGTTGCCCTCCAAGGTGCACGCGGATGAGCTCACCCCGACCGGGGGCGCCGAATTGGCCGCGGAGATGGGGGCCATCTCGGCGGATCACCTCCTGTACGCCTCCGAGGCCGGCCTCCGCGCGATGGCCGAGAGCGGCACCGTCGCGGTCCTCCTTCCGGGCACCTCCTTCAGCTCCCTCGACCTCCCCTACGCTGACGCCCGAAGCATGATCGAGGCCGGCGTGTCCGTGGCTCTCGGCTCCGACCTCTCACCCAATGCTTGGCTGGAGTCCATGGCGTTTGTCGTCACCCTCGCCTGCTACCGTCTTCGCATGCGCCCGGAGGAGGCCGTCGCCGCGGCGACATGGAACGCGGCGTGGGCGATCGGTCTCGCGGCCGAGGTGGGATCACTGGAGCCGGGTAAACGGGGCGACCTCCTCATCCTCGAAGCCCGGGACGTCGCCGAGATTCCTTATCGGATCGCGACCAATCTCGCGCAAGCAGTCGTCAAGAACGGGGTGGTCGTGGCGTAGGACGGCCTGGTCACTCCGTCGGCGGGCCCAGGCTAGCCCCCTCGAGGCGGGAGTGCGCCCGGACGTGCATCTCGTCTCCGATCACGCTGTCGATGATTTCCACGTCCTCGTCCACCAAGCACGCGGTGGAAAGGACGCTCCCCCGTATACGACTCCTCCAGCCGATGTGGCTCTCCTCCATGACTACGGAGTCCTCCAGCATCACGTCCCGGTCTAGGTAGACCCCACCGTACACACACGACCGGGACACCCGCGAGCCCGAGGAGAGGGTCGCGCCCCCGCCGATGTAGCTGGGCCCCTCGATCTCCACCCCCTCCTTGATGCGGGCGTCGCCCGAGATGAGGACCTTTCCCTGGCTCTTGGCGCCCTTCAAACGGGTCTCCTTCCCGGTTCGCTGGATGACTTCTACGCTCGCTCGCCAGAGATCCTCGGGCCGCCCGATGTCCATCCACAGCCCCTCCAGTTCCGTACCGTAGAGCGCCTCCCCCTTCCCTAGGAGCACGGGGAATAGGTCCCTGGAGAAGTCGAAAGCCTTTCGCTCGGGCACGTACCGGAGGACCTCGGGTTCGAGGACGTAGATGCCCGCGTTGATCAGATCGGAGAAGGCCTCCTCCGGCGTGGGTTTCTCTTGGAACCGGATGAGACGTCCCTCCGCGTCCACCTCGACGACCCCGAACTGGCTCGTGTCCTCGGCCCGGGTGAGGGCCATCGTGGCGAGGGCCCCTCGCTCCACGTGCTCGTCGTAGAGCTTCTTCAGGTTCACATCCGCCAGAACGTCACCGCTCGCGACCACGAAGGTCCCATCCACGAAGTCCTCGAGAATCTTCACGGCGCCGGCGGTCCCCGCGGGGGCGGTCTCGAAGGAGTAGAGGATGGAGGCGTCGTAGTCTAGGCCGTCTCCGATCCGTTTGATGACGCGATCCGACATGTAGCTCGTCGCGACGATAATCTCGCGGAAGCCCGCCGAGGCCAGCGATCGGAGGACGAAGTCAATGCAAGGTTCCCCCGCCACGGGGAGGAGGGGCTTGGGCACGGTTGCGGTGAGGGGCAGGAGCCGTGTCCCGTACCCTCCTGCCAGGACGACGGCCTTCATGCCTTACAGCTCCAGCTTCCCGCCCTTACGCAGGGTCGCGAGGGCGTCATCGACCGCCTGATCCAGCTCTTCCTCGTCCTCCAGCGCCTTCCGGACGGCGGCCTTCTGCTCTTTCAAGAGCACCTTGCCCTCCACGTTCTCCCGTCGGCGGGCACGTTTGATCGTGATGACCTCCTTCCGCATCTCCATGGCCTTCTGGTGGTAGTGATCCGCCCGCTCCTTGACCTTCTTGAAGAGTCGGTGGATGCGATTCGCTTCGGCGGTGAGGACGACGAGCTCGTCCTGCTTCTCCTCCAGCTCCCCTCGTACCTCCTGGGCCAGCTCCGACCCGCGGAGCACCTCCCGGTGCTCGACCTCGGCCCGTTGGAAGTGGTCGTCGATGCCGGCGTCCAACTCTCCCACGCCTCGGAGGACCTCCTCGTGCTCGCGCTGCAGCGCCTCCAGTTCCACGAGCTCTTCGCGGGCGACACGGAGGCTCTCCAGCAAGCGAGTCTCCTCCGCGAGCTTGAGGGAGGTGGTTTCCTGCCTCGTTTCCATCTCCTGAATCTGCACCCGGCGCCTGCGAATCTCCGCCTCGACGCCGCCCTTCAGCCGACCGCGGAGCTGTCGCCGGACCTGGATGAGCTCCTTGGCCTGCCTCTGGAGGTCATCGCGGCGCGTCTTATGCTCCCGGACCTCCTTCAGGAGCCCAGATCGACGGTCCCGTAGTGCCCTGACCTGCCGACGAACCTCCCCCTTCTTCGCGTTGAGAAGGTCGCGTTCCTCTCGGACGACCCGGGCATCGGCGTTGAAACCGTCCCGCCTTTCGATGAGGCGCTGAAGCCGCCGCTCCGCTTGCTGGACTTCGGTCAGGTCCTTCTTCCGGGCCATGCGGGGAACGTTCACTCTCCTTGGATAGGCTTTAAGGTTTCGAAGGGAACAGGCTGCGGGTCAGCCCGGCCATCTCCTCGGGCCTCATCTCGTCGGCCCGCTTCCCTGCCAGGGGATCGCCCTCCAGGCGGCCCTCTATCTCCCCTTCCTCCAGCCCGAGATCCGCGACGGCCAGCCGGAGGGCATTGCGGGCCGTCTTCCGCCGATGCTGGAAGAGGGCGTCGACGACGCGGACGTACTTGTCGTGCTCCACCGGGAAGGGCGGGGGCCTCGCATCCAAGCGCACGACGGCTGCATCCACCTCGGGAGGGGGCCAAAACGCGGAGGGGGGAATGGTCCATCCGAGCTCCGCCACGGCCCCATAATAGACCTTCGCAGAGAGCCGTGAGTAGGCCTTGGTACCGGGCCCCGCCACCAAGCGCTCCGCGAACTCCCGCTGGAGAGTCAGAACGGCGCGTTGGAAGGGCGTTTCGAGGAGCCGCTCGAGGAAGGGGGAGGAGATCTCAAAGGGGAGGTTGCTGACGACCTTGTCGAAGTGCGGCAGGGAAACACGCAGGACATCTCCCACCACAAGCTCCGCGTCAGGATGTTGCTCGCGAAGATACTCCGCAAGCCGGCCATCCCTCTCGACGGCCACGACGTTCTTCGTGCGCTTCAGAAGGGGCCCTGTGAGCATCCCCAAGCCCGGTCCCACCTCGAGGACGACCTCGCCGGGCTGCAGCTCGGCGAAGGCGACGATGGCCTCTGCCGCGTCTTCGTGCAAAAGGAAGTGCTGGCCCCAGCGTTTCGACGGACGTGTCCCCAGCTTCCGCAGAACCTCCTGAATCGCGCCCACTTTCATGGTGCACCCGAGGGTCGTTGGTGGGAAGCTAAGCGATGACGACGCTCTGGACGTCGTGGTAGCGGCTGATCAGCTCCCGCGCGAGGCGCAGATTGCTGCCCTCTCTGCCGATGGCACGCCCCTTCCGAAGGGGGTCAACCTGGACGGAGGCGTGGGTGGTCTCGCCTCGCTCCTCGAAGGTCACCTCCCGAACGCCGTAGTTCCGAAAGATGTTCTGGATGAAGCGCGTGCGATCCTCGCTGTGCTCCACCACCTGCACCTCCTTGTGAAGGAGTTGCCGGAGCTTGTTGACGTTCTGGCCCCCCTTGCCCACGGCGGGCCCGATTTCCCCCTCCTTCACCACGAAGAGGACCTTGGCGTCGGACTCCAAGCAGTCGATGGCTGGGACGCGGGCGACGTCCTGGAAAAGGGCCATCTGCCGGAGGGTCTCCCCCGTGAACGTGATGGACGCCATCCAGCCACCTACCGTTTCAGGATCTTCGATCTGCCGGGGTCCAGGACGGCAACGACGGAGACGGAGAAGGGCTTTCCGCAGGCCGCCCCCAGTTCCACGTTGCTACCCGGGAACTCCTCGACCGGCACGTCCTCCGGGGTCTGTAAAAACTCATCGGGGCAGTTGCTGGCCCTGATAATGAGGCGAGCCGTGTCTGTCTGGAGCGCTCGTCGCGCCTGATGGAGGCCCAGGGCCACCTTGCCTGTTTCGATGGCCTGTCGGAGAGGACCCGCGAGGTCCGCCATGCCTATCCGTCCTCGGCTGGGGTCCGGTAGACCAGATTGACGGCCCCCGTTCCCAAGGTGACAGGCTGGCCGACGATGACGTTCTCGGCGACGCCGTCCAGGTAATCCACCTCCCCCGTGACGGCGGCCTTGAGAAGGTGGTGGGACGTGATCTCGAAGGCGGCCCGGGCCAGCACGCTGGACTTTCGGCCCGAGATGCCGTGACGTCCGATGGCCTTCACATCGCCGTCGTTCGTCATCATGTCCGCCACGAGCATAATGTGACGGATGTCCACGGTCAGCCCCTGCTCGGCCAGAGTGCTGGATGCCTCACGCACGATGGCGTTTCGGGCGGCCTCCACCCCCAGGACCTCGTAGATCTCGGTGATGTTGTTGGAGTTGGTGCGCGTCGGGTCGACGTACGGGAGTTCCAGGGCCGCCGCGAGGTTGGAGCCCTCGGTGTAGATCACGTACTCCTCTCCCCGCCGGCGGATGATCGCCCGGTGCACGCCGTCGATCCCCTTGATCTTCGAGGTCTTGACGCTCTCCAGGTGCTTCTGGAGTCGCTTGTACGAGACCTGATCCGAGTCCATCACGTAGGCCTCGACCTTCCGTTCCTTCTCCCCCTCGGTCCGCTTGACCTTTTCCCGGCGCATCTTTGAGAGGGTCTTATCCAGGTCCTTCCAGGTGACCCCCCGACTCCGCATCTTCGCCTCGTTGGGGTACACGACGACTCGGTTGTTCAGGATGTCCGTCTCCGTGTCGGCGATGTCCTCCAAGTGGGTCATCTCGATCTCGGCCGCGTGCTGTCGCATTCGATCCAGGTCGTCCTTTCCGTCTTTGACGAAAATCTCCATTACGGGGGTAGAGGGGACCCGCCGGGCATCGACGATCTCGATGAGGCGGGGGAGCCCGAGGGTAACGTTCATCTCCGCGACCCCGGCGTAGTGAAACGTTCGCATCGTGTTGTGGGTCACGACGCCCTGCGCTGTCGTGAACGTCTCCAGTCCTGGGACGGAGAGGTCATATACGGGCCTCTGCGGAGCCTCCACCTCTTCAATCGCGACAATCTCGTCCCAGGTGACATCCTCGTCCGTGAGGCTCCGAAGCCAGGCCAGATCCTCTCTCACGTCGACTCCGGTCTCCCGGGCTCGATTCTCAAACTCCTGCACGTATCGTGCTAGGGTGGCACGGCCGATTCGTTGGCGTCGCGTGAAGTTGTTCACGTACCGCGTCCGGATGCCTAGCTTCAGGGCGAGATCACGGAGAATCGAGCCGAATCCGCTCACCATATCCAGGGCGTCATAAGTGTATCGACCCTGGGGCTCGGCACACAGGCGGTCAAGGCGTCGCCGCTTCTTCTCAGACTCGAAACCAATGGCATCCCGGAAGCGAGGGGCATAACGGCGGGGAATCCGGAGGGTGGTCTGCTTCCCCTCCTGGCCCTTGCTCGCGAGAATGTCAAGGCGGGCGAGGAGGAGAATGATACCGTCAATCAGCCTCTTTGAGTTGGAGCTAGCCCGGATCGCGCCTCGCTCGACGTTTACATTACCGTCCCCGTCGAAGTAGGCCCTGAGGAGAGCCCCCACAAAGGCCCCTCCTCCCTGGAGCGCGAAGTCGGGGACCCGCTTCTTGTCAGACCCGGCACCACAGGCGACTCGGAAGAGTCCCGCGAGAAGCGCGGATCGGAGGTGAAGGTCATGGCCACGGGCGAACCCGCGATTGTTCTCGTACTCGCCGACTCCGATTCCCATGCCATCCGCGGCGTAGCGTGTGCGTGTCACGAATCCTTCGTCTGCGTTGGAGATGTTCACATAATGGGGAGCTGGCCACCCCTCGGATAGATAGGCACCCATGAGCCATCCTAGCGTCTCATCGAGTGGTAGGCGCTCGGGTAGGGCCACCCGACCTTGGTTTGGAGAGGTGTAGACGAATCCCTCTTCGATCTGCTTCTTCGGCAGGCCCCGGAGATGATAGCTCAAAGAGTCGGGGGCCACGGGAACCACGAAGTCCCGACCATATCCTTGACGCCATGCGGATCCCAAGTCACGCGCCTTCGCCAGCTCGCTCCCGTACCAATAGGCGTCCTTCGGGAGGAACGGCTCCAGCTCGACGTGGGAGACCTCCGAAACGGACCACCGCCGGAGGACCGGGATGCGCACTCCCAGGCGGAGGTCGCTTCCCCGGACCGGGACAATGGCTCCGTCGATTCGAGAGACAAAGGAGTGATTCGGAGTCGCCGTAATCTCCCTGCCCGTCCGCGTTCGCAAACGGAGGAGGCGCCCCCGATAGATATGGCGGCTCGCTGATTGGACGGGTTTCCAGACAATACGGGCGTCCGGGGTAAGGCTAGGGACCTCCAGCCCCGCATCTTGCGGGAGGTCTACCCAGTCCGTAGATCCCTCCTGGCTGACGGGGTGTTGATCCATGAGGGTGTCAACGAGCTCACCAACAGGTACGACTCGAACCTGACCCCGCTTCCGGACGAGGACCTGCTCCTCGTGCGTGAGGCTCATCTGCGTCCCGGGTTCACCGATGGACTGGGCAGAGACGATGCCGACGGACTCGTTCGGGTCGACAAGATGGGTGCCGTAGCGGTCCCATAGGTAGTCGACGACCTTCTCGAGGTCCACCTTCTTGAGCTTCAGCTTCTGGGCTCGGGCTGCCAGATCCCCAACGAGGGAGAGGGGCAAGTCCCGCTTCTTCGACTCGAGAATCTTAAGGACACGGCGCTCCCAGGTGGACGGCTCCGGAACCTTGGACGGGATTGTGAGACGGGGTCTGGGCTTCTTCCTGGCGGTCGTCTTCGCCGGCTTCTTTGTAGGCCTCTTGGTGGCCTTCTTGGCCGGTTTCTTGGCCGGTTTCTTGGC
>JBHIBO010000049.1:0-7595 GCA_046759185.1 Thermoplasmata archaeon
GCCCTCCAAGGCGCCCGCGCGGCGGACTGGCAGCCCGGAGATGAGGCGGAGATCTTCGACCACACCTTCGCGGAGGAGATGTGGACCGTCGACAACCTGACGAAACAGATCGACGGGAAGAACGTCACCTTCGCCGTGAGCTACGTGAATCATAGTGGAGCACAGGCGTTCCTGGTGGCCCTGGTGAACGTCACAGACGGAGACTACGTCTCCACCTTACCCTACCAGCTCTTCGGCATGCACTACATGACGCCGGCAGGGCAGGAGGTCTTCGTCGGCGCCGTCTTCGCCTTCCTCCTCGCGTACGAGGACACGTACAACGGCACGGGACCGGGGAACAACGGCATGCCCGATCCCGGGAACGAGAATGTCTTCTACGTGATTCCCTTCGGCGTGGGCGAGGTCTTCGACAACCGCAGCTACCGGCCCGAGGTGGAGGTCCTTCCCGTGGAAAAGCTGGGCGACGGCCACTACCGCTTCGGGATGCGCTACCGGAACCTGTACGCCAAGATCATCGACGCGAACAACCCCTTGGGCTTCCTCCTCTCCCTCAACTTCCCCCTGTACATCGCGAAGTTCAGCGAGTTCACCATCGTCTACGACGTGACCATCGACCCCGCGAGCGGGACGATGAAGGCGGAGACCTACTACAGCCTCGGCCAGGTCTCCGACCTTTGGGTCTTCGGCATCCCCGCGACCCGGGCGGACATCCCCTTCGACTTCGGCATCAGCGTCGTCCACTACGTGGCGATGTTCACCTCCAGCTACACCTTGGAGGACGCCACCGGTCTGGCAGTCGACACGGGCATCCAGCGACCCCTCGACGAGGACCTGACCATCCGGGTGGGCGACCGGGCCGAGCGGGCCCTCCAGGTGGGCTTCCGTGGGACGTTCAACCTCACGGACGAGGTGACGGACCAGCGCATCCAGGAGGACACCCCGGCATACAACATCCTGGTCTTGGCACGACCGGGGGACCTCATTCTGGTCCGCTGGCAGGCGGCCTTCAGCCTCCACCTCATGGCAGCCTTCGCCTTCGGACTCAGCGGCGAGATCCGCGGTCGGTACGACAGTCCCACAGACCTCATCCTGAACGGGAGCGAGGACTTCACGCGCGCCGCCTTCTGGTACGCCGTCGCGTTCCCGAACTGGCGCGGCTACCGCGTCGACCACGATCCGACGTACACGGCCTTCTTCGCCCCCGCTGGCCAGGAGGCGCCGGCCGGCGTGAACCCGGCCGGTCTGGTCGCTCTCGGCCTCGCGGCCTTTGTAGCCGTGGCGGCGGTCTTCCTGGTCCGCCGGCGGCGACGGGCGCGGGCTGGGCCGGAGGCGCCTGATCCCACGGAGGCGGATGCCGAAACCAAGGCCCAGGCGGGAGACGATCCAGTGGTTACGGAGGACGACTCCGGGCCGCTCCCTGAGGACGATCTCGCCTGGCCCTTGGAGGACGACTTCGACTGAGTCCCGGCCTTCAACGCCTGCTCGCCGTGGACTCAAGGAAGGCCGAACCCTGATTCGACCAGCTCGGCCAGCCTCGCCAGGAAGCGCGCCGCAGGGGCACCGTCCACCACATCATGGTCGATCGCGACGGTGATGGAGAGATACTCGCGGACGACGATCTGGTCTTGAACGACGCCGGGCTTCTCCGCGATACCTCCAAGAGCGACGGTGAGGCCGTAAGCGCTCAGTGGAATCGGCCACCCCCCACGTCTCACGAACATACCCACCGATGTCAAAGAGACGGTCCCCCCATGCCTCTTGAGGAAGAACGGATCTCTTCTGAGCTTCCGCCAGAAGAGGAGTCGACGGAGCGGTCTCGGGAGCGCGACCAGCCTTCGTGCGCCCCGTACCTCCGAGCTGTCCAGGTAGTCTTCCGCCGTCTGGACTTGCGCAGCCCGGATCTCCTCCGTAATCTCTTCCACAGACTTCTCGTTCGCCTTCCGAATGACCCTCAGGATCGGGAAGCTACTCCCTTCAAGGGTTCGCTCCACGGAGACGGCGATGTCCACGTCATCGAAGATCACCATCTTCCGACGCCCCCGACGACGAGCGTGGACACTCGGGTGTGCGCTTACCGCCTCCCCGAGACATCGCATGATCCAGCCCGTGAAAGAGAGCTTCTTCCCCGTCCCTTCCGCATCATCCCGGATGCGGCGTCGCCCCTCGGTCACGTCGAGTTCGAAGAGAGCCTTGACGTGGTGAACGCGGCGCCCCGCCTCTCCGGTATCGACAATGATGTCTCGGCTCTTTGGGAACGGGACTTCCCGGTACGTGCCAGTGTGCTCCACTAGGAGATACCTAGGTTGAGAACGGCCTGGGACTCTTAACTCATATGAGGGGCTGCTGAACGGCGTTCCCGGTCCAACAATAGTGAGGACATCTCAATCGTCGTACGAGATCTTGCCCTGTGCGGGGAAGGGGACCTCTGGCCCGAGGTCATTTCTGAAGCATCACAGAGCTAATGTTACCACGGCTGCGCTAACGCCAAGCCTTCCAGGGAGGGATGCCGAAGCTTCTTCCCCGACGTGATGAGGCCTCAGTCGGGCTGCAACTTCCGTAGCACGGTAATGACCGCGTTCTCTTGGGTCCGGACTCCCTCTGGGGTGTGCCGCGACGTGAGTCTCTCGCGAATCTCCCGCTTCGTCTCTTCGTCCAATCCATCGTACTCTTTCTCTCTGTTCTTCGCGAGGGCCTCGAGGACTTCCTCGACCGTATCGTAGTAGATGTTCCCTGTGAACACCTCCTCCGCGAGGAGACCGAATTTCCCCTCAATCAGAGCGGTGTGTTTGAGGGCGAATCGGGAATCGAAGTCATCGGTTTTGACATCCTCGCCAACGAGGTCCTCGGGGTTCTTCGTGACCAGATAGGTGATCTCTCCCCAGTGGAAGGGTTGATGAAGAGAAGGTTGGAGATTGAGGAAGAGTCCCTCCGGTCTCAAGACCCGCCAGGCCTCGCCGAGGGCCTCTCTCATGTGGGCCTCGGAAGCCATGCAGCAGAGAGACCAGGTGAAGAAGACAACATCGTAGGATTCATCAGGGAAGGGGAGATGCTCCCCCGTTCCTACGAGAAAACTCACCTTCGGGGTCAGCTCCTTGGGTGTGCTCTCTGTCGCCTTCCTAACGTCCCCCGCTATGGGGTCGAAGGCCACCACGCTCTTCGCCAGATCCGCGAACTCGAAGGTAAGCCTTCCATCCCCGCAGCCCACCTCCAATATCTCCTTGCCCTCGAAGGAGGCGTGCTTCAACACCGTCTGGAGTTGAATGCCCTCAGGATCTTCGCGTCTCGCCATACCTCAGTCACTTCGCTGGAGATGTGTCAACCATGTTCGGTCCATCGGATCTCCCAGGCGCCGCTGGTGCCAGAAGCCATCCAGGGAGGAAGTATTTTTCGTGGGCTCGGGGTGAAACCCGGCTCCATCGACTCAATATTCCCGATCTGGTTGAAACTCCGCTGCTCCGTCGCGTTACGGGCCCAATGCTGCAATCGCCTCTTGAGAAGTGAAGCCCCCTTCCTTCTTTTGCCCCCGACCCATTCGTCTCAGGTACACTACCACGGGAGGCCTATGATACGTCCGTGTGACCTCCGCGATTTTTGGCTCATCTACGAGATCATCAACGATGCGTCTCTGGCCTACAAAGGAGTCATCCCGGCCGATTGTTGGAAGGAACCGTACATGCCAGAGGAAGAGCTCCGCCATGAAATGGAGGAGGGAGTTACATTCTGGGGATACGAAGAGGATGGCAATCTGCTGGGGGTGATGGGGACGCAAGACGTTGAGGACGCGATGCTAATCCGGCACGCCTATGTGCGTACCCGTCGACGTAACCAAGGCATCGGAAGCAAGCTGCTCACCCATCTCAGAAGGCGAGCGACCAGACCGATCCTCGTCGGGACCTGGGCGGACGCATCATGGGCAATCCGGTTCTATGAGAAACACAGCTTCCGGAAGGTGGGTCTGAAAGAGAAGGACCGCCTGTTGAGGAAGTACTGGTCGATATCCGAGCGTCAGATCGAGGCCTCGGTGGTCCTTGCGGAAAGCGGTTCTTCTGGCAATGGTCTTCTCTGAAGCATTCTACGGCGAATGCCACGCAATCTCTGAGAGGTCTTCAGAGGACTGGACTAACCCTCGCCCCTGGATCCTCCCAACGCGTTCCGTAGGCTCTCGAGCATGTCCAGGACATCCTGTTGACGGGACATCTTCTCAACGTAATCCCAGTCCATCCTGTCGGCATACAACTCGCCCAACAGGAGCGCGTGCTGGAAGTCCCCAGTCCGCTCCCAGTGCTTGGTGGACACCAGTCGTTTCACCAAGAGGTCCTCCAACGCGGCAACTCGAATCGGCCCGTAAGGCGTCTCCAGGAGCTGCGTCCTGCTCTCGTCCCAGGTGTACGGCGCTCGCACGAAATCCACGACCATCCCCAGCGCCTCGTGGACCCAGACGCGACCCTCTCGCTGGAAGCTCCAGGACCTCAGGACCCCCCTCAGACGATCGGCCGCGCGAGAGACGATGTCGATGTCCCCCGAGGTGTAGGCCCCCACCGTGTAGAACTCGATGGCCGATCCGCCCACGACGATGAAATCGTCCGCTGGGACGCCGGCCGTCCGCCCTAGCAGAGCGGAGAAGTACATCCGTCGCCTCGTGGGGTCCTCCACGACCTGCAGCTTCTCCCGGAGCTCCTCGTACTCCATGGTCCGCCCTCCGTTCTAGCGGTCAAGGCGCCGCAGCGCGCGGTCCTTCTCGGGGGGGCGCTCGTACTCCTCCGGGTTGGAGACCGCTGCGCGATGGGGGCGGGTTCTCGGAGGGGGGACCTCCCTCCTCCGCAGGCGGTCGTAGGCCTTCCTCTTCCTCCGGGCCCTCCCGGGGGAGAACCACTCCTCCGCCGTCGTCACCCGAACCCGCTTCTGCAGGAAACGGCGGAGGTCTCCGTCCACCAAGACGTATCGCTTGACCCCCCGTTCGTCCTGGATCACCTCCAGAACGCCGGATGCGAGGAGCCCCGGCAGCTGCCGATACGCCTTGGACGGGGGCACGCGAAGCCTCTTGGCGATGGCGTACCCCGTCAGGGGCTGTTCGGAGTCGGCGAGGAGGCCCAGCAGTCTGGCTCGGGTCTCGCTTCCGAACAGGTGCCGGAAACGGTCGGAAAGGGCGGGGGACACTTGATGGAATACTACCCCATTCTGGTAATAAAGGTTACCCTCTGGGGGGTATAGACCCAATCTACTGTCCTGTGAAGCACTACGCGATTGGTGCTACAACCGCCTCTAAATCTGACCGGGAGCTTAGTGGTGGCTGCCTCCAAGCCAGGTGAGTGTGATTTCATGAACGACTCACGTACCACATTGTCCGACGGGCGGAATCTTGCCTTTTCCGACATGGGAGATACGAGCGGAGTCCCGGTCTTCTACTTCCATGGTGCGCCGACTTCTCGGCTGTACCTCGTCCCTTGGGAGATGGAGTTCGCGGATCGCGGGTTGCGAGTGGTTTCTCCGGATCGACCCGGTTACGGTGGATCGTCTCCGCAGCCTGGCCGAACGATGTCCGATTGGCCCACGGACGTGGTAAGTCTCGCTAACGCTCTCGGCATCGATCGATTCATCGTTGCAGGTGAATCATCCGGAGGCCCGTACGCCGTCGCATGCGCCGCCCTGCTCCCCGACTGCGTGTCGGGCGCTGTCGTCGTTGCTGGCGTCACCGACATGGCATGGCCCGAGGCCTGGGACGGCTTCTTCGAACCAGAGAAAGCCATCATCCGGATGCCAGATGAGCAGTCTGCTACGGCGCGGTGTGAGGAGCTGTTCGGTGCGGACGGCCGTGGTCTCCTTGGATCTCCTGGTTCTGAACTCCCCGAGCCCGACATGGCATTCTTCACCGACGAGAAGAGCGCAGGCGCGATGTTGGCGAGCTTCACCGAGGCTTTTCGTCAAGGGGTCGGCGGCTACGCCCAGGACATGCTCGTGCAAGGAAGGGCATGGCCGTTCGCTCCCAGCGCGATATCCGCCCCCGTCATAGTCGCGCACGGGGAGCTTGACACCATCATGCCCGTCGCTCATAGCCGCCATACGGCCGACCTGATACCCGGAGCATCGCTCCGAATCCTACCGGGGCACGGGCACCTCACCATCTCGTCGGAGCTTCCTGGCTTGTGCGCGGAGCTGATCCCGTCCCTTGGCTAGCTGCCTGTGACGGTCAGCGGCCTGCGCGATGGTTGGCCGGGGTGTCACGTGTCCGGACTGGGGCATTACGCGGCTAATGCTACGCGCTCTCAGGGTTCAGGGGGAGGAGCTCGATCCAGATCCCATTTGGATCCTTCACATAGGCTTCGGCCCACCCGCCTATGCTGTACGGTTCGACCAGGACATCTACTCCTTCATGCCGAAGTTCGTCGACGGTTGCAGCGACGTCCTCGACGAGGAAGGCGAGATGGTCAAGCTCTTCTCCACTGTCGTACCGGGTCCAGAAGGGACTGTCTTCTTCGTAGTAGTTCAGTTCCAACAGCTGATCCGAGTCGTGGCTCTTGAGGGTGACAGCCTCCCCCTTCGTTGGCTCGAGCCTCTCCCGCTCGCTGACGACCTCCATTCCCAGGACCTCCACATAGAATCGGATGGATTCATCCATGTCCTTGACCCGGATTCCCGTGTAGGAAAAGGTGGCCTTCCGCATCGAAAACGGAGCACCAAACGCTCTAAAGTAGTATCGGGGAGGACTCGCCGCTTCACGATGAAGTAACGGAGCTAGAGTCCTGAGCATGAGTTCTCCAAAAAGCGGTCCGAAGGACCGAGCCCCCATCGCAAGTGAGCACGCACTGAGGCGGATCGTTGACGAGACGGTGGAGACCGTCAGCCTGCGGGGGCCCGCGTCGCTGTGGTTCGGCCCTCACGACCAGACCAGGCGCCGGAGGACGGGAACCGCCTTCAGCTTCCTGGAGAGAATGGAGTCCAGGCCGAGATAACCGCCTGACTTTGAGAGGTAGAGGCTCGCGGCCGCTGCAGCCATGAGGAGATTGGTCCTCAAGATTCCGGGATGGGTGTGACCCGCAGCCAGAAGGATCAGGATGTTCATGGCGATGCCCCCCAAGAGTGAGAGGCGGGTGAAGGCCCCCAGGAGGATACTAACCCCCACCAAGAGCTCCAGTGTCCCCATAGTGACCATGAAAGGACCCGCGTTGGGAGCGACGAGATGTGCTAGGAGATAGCCCATCCCGGGCACCGGGTTTGCGGGAATGGCATCGGCGAGGTAAATCGTCGGCGAGACAGGAATCCCCAGAGAGACTCCAGTGGCCCACACGATTCCTATGAGACCCTCGTAATTCTGGCTCCCGCACTCAAATCCGCAGGCAAAGAGGACATCGCCCAGGTTCATCATGCCCCCCATGAGCCAAACGGCACCGAGCATCAGTCGTATGGGTATGAGCGCCCTGGCTTCGACCACCCCGCCCGACGGCACATTCCTGACCAGCCAGAGCCACGCCTTGAAACCGCGGTATATACTACGATTTCGCCTTGGGACGGGATTTGCGGATCCCTCTCTCCGCTGTGAGCCTTGCACCTGTGGCCCAACAGCCAGCTCACCGGATCGATTGGTAGCGTTACACAGC
>JBHIBO010000050.1:0-7373 GCA_046759185.1 Thermoplasmata archaeon
CTGGCCTGGCAGTGGTTCCACCTGGTGGGGATGTCGGCCGCCCTCCTCGGCGCCTACGTGGCCGTCCTGGCGGCGCTCCGGGAGTTCCGGAAGGAGGATCTCCGCCTCTTCCTGGACCTCCTCGACCCCCGGAAGATGGCCCGCTACATCCACGGGGAGCTGACGACGAAGGAGATTGAGTAGCTAGAGGACGAGGGTACTGTTCTCGCCGACGATGAGCTGCTGGCCCCGGGGCAGGCGGTTGCTGGCCGCCCGGATGGTGGTGTGGCGGCCGATGAGGCTGTTGACGATCTTGTTCGGCGTCTCGATGACGCTGTCCCCGATGACGATGGAGTCCTCGATGTCCGCCCCCACGAGGTGGCAGCCGTCCCCGACGGCGGTGTAGGGCCCGACGTACGTGTCCGGGCCGATGACGCAATCGCGGCCGATGATGGTGGGGCCCCGCACCACGCTCCCCTCCCGCACGACGGTTTCGGGTCCGATGCGGACACGGCCCTCCACCTTCCCGCCCTTCTCGACGGTCCCCTCATTGTCCGCCTCCAGGTCATCCAGGAGGAGCCGGTTGGCCTCCAAGATGTCCTCCGGACGGCCCGTGTCCTTCCACCACCCCGTGACCACGTGGGCCATCAGGTCGCCCCCTTCCGTCCGCAGGCGGTCGAGGGCCTCCGTGATCTCCAGCTCGTTCCGCCACGAGGGCTTCAACCGATGGATGACGGGGAAGATGCTCGGGCGGAGGAGGTAGATGCCCGTGAGGGCGAGGTCGCTCTTGGGCTCCTTGGGCTTCTCCTCCAGCGACAGGACCCGCCCCTCGGCGTCCACGTCCACGACACCGAACCGTTCCGGGTGGGGGACCCGGCTCAGGATGACGCCCGCGTCGTGGCCCTTCGTGAGGAACTCCTCCACCATGGGCCGGATGGAGCCTTTGAGGACGTTGTCCCCCAGGTACACGCAGAACGGGTCCTCCTCCACGAAGGCCTCGGCGCACTGGATGGCGTGGGCGATGCCCCGGGGCGCGCCCTGTTCGATGTAGGTGAGGTCCAGGCCCCACTCCGCCCCGGTCCCCAAGGCCTCCCGCACCCGCTCGGGCATGATGTCCCCGAGGATCACCGCGATGTCCGTGATGCCCGCCTCCCGCAGATCCTCCAGGCAGTACAGAATGTTGGGCTTGTTCGCGATGGGGATGAGCTGCTTGGGGCCCGTGTGGGTGAGCGGCCGAAGGCGGGTGCCGTGGCCCCCCGACAGGACGACGCCCTTCACTCCGCCTCCCTCATGTGCGCCAACGCCTCCCGCAAGGGACGCGGCGGGGTATTAAGGCGAACGTTGCGAGACGAGATCAGGCAGGAGTTGACGGGTCGCGGTGCGATGAGCGGTACCCTCGCCATCGTGGTGGGCTCCAGGAGGTAGCGGGGAAGGTCGAAGACGTCCGTGACGGCCTTTCCGAGTTCCAGGCGCGTGACGCACTCCGGCGCGGCCAGGTGGAGGAAACCCGAGATCGAACGCGGGGCCAGGTCGAGAATGGCCGACGCGGCCTCGTGGGCGTAGGTAGGCGACACGCGCTGATCCGCGAAAAGAGGCACCCGTTCGGCGCTCCGGAGCCGGGCCAGGATCCACGTCACGCTGTTCGGCTTGCCTCGGAGGCGGTTCCATCCGTAAAGGGCTGAGAGGCGAAGGATCAGGGCGTCCGAGAGCGTCTCAAGGACCCGGACCTCCCCTTCCCGCTTGGAGGCCCCGTAGTGGTTTAGTGGGTTGGGGTCCGCCGCCTCGTCGTAGGGCCCGGCCCTCCCGTCAAAGACGTAGTCGGTGGAGATGTGAACAAGTCGAACTCTGCGATCGAGGCAGAGTCGGGCCACCGCCCCCGGGCCTTCGCCGTTGACCGGAACGGCCTTGTTCGGAGCCTCCTCGCAATAGTCCACACCCGTAAGGGCCCCGCACAGCACGACCCAATCCGGTTTCGCCTCGTCAAAAGCCTCCACCAGCGTCGGCGGCTTGGTCAGGTCGGCTCGGAGCGGGTGAAGGCCTTCCTCGAACAGGGGCGTGGAGTAGTACGTTCCCCAGACCTCGTGCCCACGCTGTCGGGCCTCTTCGGACACGTATTGGCCGAGAAGACCGCTTGCGCCAATAACGAGGACCCGTGTCAACGGCCGCTACATGAGCGAACAGCTTAAACGATTCTCGGACCGCGACTCTAGCGCCTCAGCAAAGCAGACTACCTGTAGTACGAAGAATATAAGTACTACGCGTATTATTCAAAGTGCCTCGGATTACCTACTCCCGGCACGCCCGAGAACGAATGGTCCTTCGGGGCATCTCCCGACATGAGGTCGAAGAGGCGATTCGAAAGGGAAAGAAGCGGATCCAGGATGGAAGGATCGTGGCAACCTACCTCTACTTTGAGGTGGTCTACGTGGTCGACGACGACGAGGTCCGAGTCATCTCGGTAATCCCCAGGTGGTAGCAATGGCCAAGAAGTGTCCGGTGTGCAAGAAGGGGGACTTGGTTCCCGGTGAGGTCAAGGAGGAGATGTTTGGCGTCTCCCTCGGAACCTACCCGGCGGATGTGTGTACCGAGTGCGGAGAATCCTACGTCGATGGCGAGACGATGGATGCCATCGAATCCAAGGCCAAGGAACTGGGCCTTTGGGGCCTCGCCAAGAAGGTGACCGTCCGGAAGTCTGGCAACTCTCTGGTGGTAAGCATCCCCGCGGACGTGGCCCGCTTCCTCCATCTCAGAGGCGGAGAGGATGTCCTGCTCCGTCCCGAGGCGAAGCGGAGATTGGTGCTAGAGATCTCGTAGCGGGTTGCGTGCAACAAGCCTTATTCGCGTCCCCCTTCCTCACTCCCCCATGGAGCGCCTGCTGGTCACGGGTGGTGCCGGGTTCATTGGCGCCAACTTCGTCCGCCTCCTGGCGGCGGAGTCCGACTACGATCTCGTGGTTCTCGACAAGCTGACCTACGCAGGGAACCTCGCCAACATCCAAGCGCTCATCGACACCGGGAACGTGACCTTCCAGCAAGGCGACATCACGGATCCGGGTGCCGTGAAGGGGGCCATGGAGGGCTGCGACGGGGTCGTCCACTTCGCGGCCGAGACCCATGTGGATCGCTCCATCTCCGAGGCGGGGACTTTCGTGACCACGGACGTGTACGGGACCTTCGTCCTCCTGGAAGCGGCTCGGCGGCTCGGCGTGGAGCGGTTCCTGCACATTTCCACCGACGAGGTCTATGGCGAGGCGGGAGAGATCGATTGCACGGAGGATGCCCCCCTGCGACCCAAGTCGCCGTACGCGGCGAGCAAGGCCGGGGCCGACCGCCTCGCCTACGCCTACCACGCGACCTACGACTTGCCGGTGGTCATCACCCGATGCGTGAACAACTATGGACCCTGGCAGCACCCGGAAAAGGCCATCCCCCTCTTCGCCCTGTCCGGCCTCTTCGACATGCCCCTTCCCATCTACGGGACGGGGGAGAACCGCAGGGAGTGGATCCACGCGGAGGATCACTGCCGTGCGCTTCGCCTCCTCTTGGAGGGGGAGGACCTGGAGGGAAGGGTCTTCAACATCGGCACGGGAGAGCGAAGGTCGACCCTGCAGGTCGCCGAAGCCGTGTTGCGCGCGCTGGATAGACCCCGTGATCTCATTGCCCTCGTGAACGACCGACCGGGTCACGTTCTGCGCCATGCCGTGGACAGCGCCCGGGTCCGGATCGAAACGGGCTGGGCCCCCACTCACACCTTCGAAGCGTCCCTCCCCACCGTGGTGAAGTGGTACGCGAACCACGCCCCCTGGTGGCGGACGACCGTCGTTGAGTCGGCAAGGGACTACTTCGAGTCGCGCCACCCCGAACTCCTGGCGGCCATCGAGACCCGGTCCTGATCCCCGCGCGCTGTCGCCACCTCCATCCTGGTCTGCTGATAACCGGGAGGAAAGCTATTTGCGCCGCCCGGCGGGACCTGGCCCACGAGGTCTCGCAGGACGCCTCCTCGCTCGAGCGCCTGGGAGAATCCCCGGGTCCTACTCACCTCGAAGCGGTCATGGTAACATGCGGGCGCATAACTGGAGGGTTGGCAACCGGCCCACGGATGACGAGAGGGTAAGGACGTGGCGCGTCGCCCTTCTGACCCTGGGCCTTCTTCTCTCCTCGGTGATCGTCTTGCCCTTCCTGGACCTGGATGCCCCCGTCGCTCCGGCCGGGGCGGTCGAGGCGGAACGAGCGGCCACGCGGTGCATCGCCGTCGGGAACAACTGGACGTCGTGCCAGAGTGTCACCCGGTAGCGCCTGGGGGAACGGGTCGAACCGGCCCTGGGAACAGCGCCCCTCGTGATAACCGGGAGACAACTTTTTTCCAGGCGTGGCTAGCAGTTGCACGTGTGTTCCTCGATCACCGGTCTTCGGACGGTTGCCGTTCGAGGGAGGGACGAACCCAGAATTCCGGTGCAGATCGCATGCGTGAGGAGACACCTGCCCCCACCGAACGGTCGCCCCGCCTCCCCGTGAAGCCCTTTCGCTGGCGCATCCCCCTCCTCACGTTAAGCCTCCTCCTGTCCACCACCTCCCTCCTCCCATTCTTGGACACGGGGGCACCTATCGGCGGTGCCCTGGCTGTTGTCGATCAGGGGGACGCGACGGCCTGTTGGGCCTACGGTGCCAACTGGACCTCGTGTCAGAACGCCTTCGCCAGCGATGACCTGTACGCCTACGCGAACGCCTCCGCCGGTGGCACCGTCATTCGGCGCGTCGCCACCACGACGGACTCGGCCGACGCGAGTTCGTGGAGCTTCAGCCACACGGTTCCTTCGGGGTCCAACCGGATCCTCCTCCTCGCGCTCGCCACGGACAGCGGCGAGACGGTGTCGGGCACCCCGCAGTACGGCAGCACCAGCTTTGGTCTGATCACCACCTTCGTGCACACTAGCGGGAAGCCACGGGTCACCCTCTACGGCATCATCGCCCCCACCGTCGGGACGGCCCTCGTGACGGGGAACCTCGCGGCCACCGACAAATACACGGCCGGGGCGACGTCCTACACGGGCGTCCACCAGACGATGCCCGCGGACTTCCCCGTGACCACGGGCCAGGGCACCTCGGGGACGACCATGAGCATCACGGTTCCCAGCGAGGTCGGCGACTTGGTCGTTGATTTCACGGCCAACCTCGGGGTCAACGTGCCCAACGTGGGCTCGGGGCAGACAGAGGTCCACAACGAAGAAATGGGCGGCCCGGGCGCCAGCGACCACCGGGCCACGTCGAGTGAGGAGGAAGGCGCGAGTTCTGTCACCATGAGTTGGACCGGGAAGGAGGACGGAAAGGAATGGGTGAGCGTCGGCCTCAACCTGAATCGGGCCAGCCAGTACGCGAGACCCGATGCAGACCTCAGCATCACCAACTGGTCCGATTCCGCCGGGGACGGCGTGAACTACACGAAGATCGACGAGACAACCCCCGACGGCGATGCCACCTACACGCAGACCGCAGTCAATCCGGCCAACGGGGATGACGCCGAGTTTCGACTCTCCAACGTTAGGGACCCTCAGAGGTCGGACGGCCACATCCTTCGCTACCGGTACCGGAACGCGGCCTTCGGGGGGGGCAGTTCCCAGCTCGACCTGACCGTGGAGCTGAAGCAGGGGGCAGCTGTCATCGCCTCGTGGACCCACACGTTCATCTCAAGTCAGACCTACGTGACCCAGACCCAGACCCTCTCGGCGGCCCAGGCGGACGCCATCACCGACTACACCGATCTCCGGGTGAATTTCGACGTGACGTTCTTCTCGGGCAGCCAGTCCCGCCAGCTCCGCGTCACCTGGCTCGAATTTGAGGTTCCGGGGGCTCCTGCCTCCGGGAACAACGACACGGTCTGGGCTGGCTTTGGCATCGACCTCGGCGCCAGCGACGAGGTCCAGCAGGTCGAGGTCGGCGTCGAGTGGTTCCGAATCGACGCGACCCCCATTCTCAACGTGACCGTCTCATGGGACGGAGGATCCACCTGGGCGACGAACCAGACGGCCACGAACAAATCGGCGGACGACGACGCGGTGGAGTGGCTCGACTTCACCTCGGCAGCCGCGTGGAACGCTTCCACCCTGCGGGATTCCAGCCTGCGCGTGCGCGCAGGGACCAACGCCTCGGGCGCCCGCCTGGACCACCTGGCCGTTCGGACGACCTACAACGACGCGCCGGAGGTCTCCAGTCTCCGGCTCGAGGACGCCACGGGCGGGTCCCTCGCGGGGGGCCTCCTCGATCCTGCCACTGCCTACAACTTCCTATTCAATGTGACCGATGAGGACGGTTGGGCCGACATCGGGACGGATGGGGCCGTCGGCGTCCGGATGTGGTACGACGGTAACGTGACGCCCGAGCTTAGCTTCATCGAACAGACGAACGGGAGCGACTACCGGATCGAGTTGCGCTACGAGGACGTCGCCGATCCGGGGAACGCCACCCTCGATGAGTGGAGCGTCGTCGAGGGGAGTGCCACCTATGATGCCTCCGCGAGCAGTCTGATGGCGATTCTCAACGGGACGACCCTGGTCGGCTACGCATTCAACCTCTCCGTCAGCCTCGGCGTGGTCGTGAAGGCGGCCTCCGAACCCACGAACAGCACGCCGGGCGCATACAACGACCCTGACTCGTGGAATGTCGAGGTCCTGGCGTTCGATGGGTCCGTGGGAGATCGCCAACCCCGGGCGGCGGGCGGTGAGCACTTGGAATTCGGGGTGTTCGCCCTGGCTTTCATGGGGTATGCTGCCGCTGCCTCGCCAACGACCCTCCAACCCGGCGACACGACCGTGTTCACGGTCGACTTCTACAACACGGGTCAGGGGCCGGCCTCGCGGGTCTGGGTGAACGTCACCTTCCCCGTGGAGTTGACGTACGTCAGCGACGACGCGGCCGCCATCGGCGGGGTCCGCAGTTGCTGCGAGAGCTTCGAGTTTACCGACGTCGATCCCGGCAGCTATGTTTTCAACGTGACCGCCTCCGCCGACGGGGGCGTAGCGAACGGGACCGTGACGGTGACGAACCTCACCTACCAGGCCCTGGACGCCAAGAGCCGGCCCAGCAACCAGACGGCGGAGGACGTCTCGGTCACCATCGTCAACGCCGTCATGTCCTACGCCGCTTCCGCCTCCCCCACGACCCTACAGCCTGGCGACACGACGGTCTTCCGGGTGGACTTCACCAACGCGGGACAGGGGGACGCGGGGACCGTTTGGATCAACGTCACCCTCCCCGCCGAGCTCACATACATCAGCGATGACGCGGCCCTCATTGGCGGCGTGCTCTCCGGGACCTACTCCTTTGCGTTTGCAGACGTGGCGCCGGGCGTGTACGTCTTCAACCTCACCGTCTCCGCCGTGGGTGGCATCCCCAACGGCA
>JBHIBO010000051.1:0-6693 GCA_046759185.1 Thermoplasmata archaeon
ATGGTCGGCTCCTTCAACGAGGACCAGGTCGGCCCCATCATGGACTTCGCCATCGAGAACAGCGACGTCGTCAAGGGGGTCAACTACCAGCCCGTCAGCTTGACGGGGCGCATCCCCGATGAGGAGCGGGAGAAACTCCGGTACACCCTGAGTGACCTGGCCCACGACTTCGCGGACCAGACCGGGTATGCCGAACCCGACGATTGGTATCCTGTGCCCTTCGTGGCCCCCATCTCCGAGCTCGTCAGCATCCTGACGGACAGCCCGAAGACCTCCTTCACCTCCCACCCGGGTTGCGGTCTGGCGTCGTACCTCTTCCTGGAGAAGGACAGAGACCCGATTCCCCTCACCCGGTTTGTGGACGTGGAGGGGTTGGTGGAGGACATGTGGGAGCTGGCCCAGCGGGCCAAGGACTCCCGGATCAAGTTCGTCTCCAAGATCAAGGCCCTGAACCTCCTGCGTCGCCACTTCGACGAGGACGAGGCCCCCTCGGGGATGGGCCTGCGCACCTTCCTGAAGACCCTCGGCGCCGTGTTCAAGTCGGGGGACAAGAAGGGCGTGTCGGAGTTCTCCTGGCGCGTCATGTACGTCGGCGGGATGCACTTCCAGGACAACTACAACTACGACATCGAGCGGGTGAAGCGGTGCGTCATCCACTACGCGAGCCCCGACGGCCGCATCGTCCCCTTCTGCGCCTACAACACCGGACCCACTTTCCGCAACGAGATCGAAAAGAAGTTTGCGGTGCCCCTGCATGAGTGGAGAGAGCGCCATGCAGGGAACAGTTAGTCCGGAAGCCATCATCGACAACGGCATAATGGCCATCGACACGGCCACGTGCCTCCATTGCGGAGCCTGTGTCGGTGCTTGTCCCCCCAATTCCATCTTCCTCACCGAAGTCCTCATCACCTTCGACGACAGTTGCACCCAGTGCGGGCTCTGCGTCAAGACTTGCCCCGTGGGCGCCATCGATTTCCCGCGGGGTCACAAGCGCACGCAGCTTAGGTGATCTGGTGGGTCGATTCCGCGACGAGTACGACGTCATCGTGGTCGGGGCCGGACCTGGCGGCAGCAGCACGGCCCGCTATGCGGCCATGAACGGGGCCCGGACTCTCCTCCTGGAGAAGCGCCAAGACATCGGTTCCCCCGTGCGCTGCGGCGAAGGCCTCTCCAAGGTCCACCTGGACGACGCGGGAATCACCATCGACAGCCGATGGCTCGCCAATGAGGTCGAGGGGGCGCACATCGTCTCGCCCGGCGGCTACCGGTTGACCGTCGGCTCCAAGTACGCGGGGAGCGAGGTCGGCATGGTCATCGAGCGGGACATTTTCGACAAGACCCTGGCCCTCGAAGCGGCCAAGGCTGGCTCGGAGATCATGGTCAAGGCCACGGTGACGGATGTGACCCGTGAGAACGGTTCCGTGAACGGGGTGAAGGTGGAGCACTTCTCGGACAAGTTCAACCTCAAGGCGAGCTGCGTCGTCGCCGCGGACGGGTTCGAATCCCAGGTGGGCCGGTGGGCGGGCCTCAACACGATGCTCAAGGGCGGGGACATCATGAGCTGCCTGCAGTATCGGCTGACGGGGGTGGACGTGGACCCCCTCTATTGCGAGTTCTACCTGGGAAGCGAGGTGGCCCCAGGTGGCTACCTCTGGGTGTTTCCCAAGGCGAAGGACACGGCCAACGTGGGGATCGGCGTCATGGCGAAGAAGGTCAAGCAGAAGGCCGACGCCAAGACCTACCTAGATAAGTACATCGAACGGGACCCTCGGATCCGCGACGGGAAGCCGCTGGACTGGGTGGCGGGAGGCGTCTCGACCAATCCGCCCCTGGAGAAGACTGTCGCGCCGGGCATCATGCTGGTGGGGGATGCGGCTCGACAGATTGACCCGATTACCGGAGGTGGGGTGGCCAACGCGTGCATCGCTGGGCGGATTGCGGGCGAGGTGCTGGGGGAGGCTGCCCAGAAGGAGGACTTCTCCCTAGACCAGCTCATGAAGTACGAGGTCGGCTGGCGGGCGAAGATGGAGAATGGCCTCTACCGGAACTGGATGGCCAAGGAGCGTCTGGCGCGGCTGGATGACGAGACCTTGGACAAGCTGGTGGACAGCCTGGCGGACGCCGGGGTCGAACGTCTTTCCGTCCTCGCCATCCTCGAAGCCGTTAAGGCGAAGCACCCGGAGCTCGTCAAGGACTTCGAGGACTTCATCTAGCTCCAAGCAACGCTCCTTTTCTCCCCTCTGATAACTTCGAGGGAACGTATAAGAGAACGGCGTCGCCACTTCTGGACGATGGCGGGCCAGTCCCGACTTCGTTCCGTCCTCCTCATCGCGGCCTTCGTCGCCACCATTGCCCTCATCCTTGCCATGGGGCTCTTCGAACTCCCCATCCCCCTGCCCATTCTCCCTGTGGGGCAGTACCAGGACATCATCACCGTCATCCTCATCGTCGTCGCTACCAAGCTTCTCCTGGACATCATCAGGCCCGTTTTCCGGATCGTATTAGCGGAGCGGATGGCCCATGAGGCCGACATCTATGCCCTCTTCCAACTGGTGAGCTACCTCGTCTGGGGCGCCGTCTTCGTCGGCATCCTCCTCGTCGTCGTCGGGGTGGGGGTGATCAACGCCTTCGAGGTGGCCGTGGTTTTGGGAGCCATCATTCTGGTCATGCAGAAGCCGATCCTCAACCTCCTCGGTTGGGGTGTTCTCGTAACCCGGCGGCTCTACAAACTGGGGGATCGCATCGAAATGAGTGACGTGCGGGGTTACGTGACCCAGATTACGCTGATGAAGACCCTGGTCCGAGAGTTCGGGGGCTGGATGGCGGGGGATACCTTCACGGGCCGGTACGTGGCCATCCCCAACAGCCAGGTCCTCGAGCAGAACGTGTTCAACTACACCCGGGACACGGAATTCATCTGGGACGAGATCAGCATCTCCGTCACCTACGAGAGTGACCACAAGGTCGCCGAGCGTTACATTCGGGATGCGGCAGAGTCCGTGGTCGGGGACCTGATGCGCAACAACCGTGGGGTGGTTCGGGGGAAGTACGAGTTCGCGGACCTGGCCACGTACATGGTCGAGGAGCCCACGGTGACGTGGACCCTCGGGGAATCCTCTGTGGACATGCACCTGGTGTACTTCTGCCCCTCCTACCGGCGCCGCTATTATCGGACGGAGATCGTGAAGCTCATCCTGGAGAGCTTTGCCTCGGATTCCCGGGTCGCGGTGGCCTACCCCCACGTCGAGTTCGTCCCCTACAAGTCCTCGGACATGGAAGTGGACCACGAGACCCCGGAGGACGCGTTCCTTCGTTCCCTCCGGCAGTGACGTATCGCTTTTATAGCCAGGGGAGTTGGAAGCCTCGGGTCCCATGCTCGAAGACTGGCCCCCCTTGCGACGCCTCTCGGAAATCGGAGAGAGGGACCACGGGGGGGATGTGGCCGTTGCCGGATGGCTGGAGGACGTTCGAGACCTCGGCGGCATTGCCTTTCTCATCCTCCGGCAGCGGGAAGGAACTCTTCAGGTGACGGTGAAGTCGGACCAGCCTGATGAGTTGCGAGCTCTTACCGGGGTGAGCCGAGAAAGCGTCGTAGCGGTGCGCGGAACGGTGCAGCCCAACGACAAGGTCCGGAACGGATTCGAGATTCTTCCCTCCGCCTACGAGGTTCTCAGCGAGGCAGCCAAGCCGCTCCCCCTGGGGGTCGTCGACAAGGTGGGTGCTGAGATGGACACCCGCCTCGACAACCGGTTCCTCGACCTCCGGAAAGAGGACGTGCGGGCCGTCTTTCGTCTGAAGTCCCAGGTCGGAACGGCCCTCCGGGAGTACATGGCCTCCCAAGGATTCGTGGAAACCTACACGCCGAAGGTCATCAGTGCGGGGGCCGAAGGCGGGGCCACGTTGTTCCGAGTCGACTACTTTGGGAACCCCGCCTACCTCGCGCAAAGCCCGCAGTTGTACAAACAGATCCTCATGGCCACGGGCTTAGACCGGGTGTACGAACTCGCCCCCGCCTTTCGAGCGGAGCTCTCCGATACCGTTCGGCACATCGCGGAGTTCGTCTCGTTTGACGCGGAGATGGCGTTCATCCGGTCCCAAGAAGACGTGCTTCAGGTTCTCGAGGGTGCCGTGACCCACGCCCTGGCCTTCCTCAACCAGCATGCCTCGGAGGACCTCGAACTCCTCGGAATGGACCTTGGCGTTCCCAACACCCCCGTGCCCCGGATCAACTATGAGAAGGCGCGGGAGATCCTGACCGAGGAGGGGGTCCCGGTCCCTGATGGTGAGGATCTCGATACGGAAGCGGAGAAGGCCCTTGGGAAGGCCATGGCCCGCGATGGCCACGACCTCTTCTTCGTCGTAGAGTACCCGGCGGCCATCAAGCCCTTCTACATCATGGTGAAGGACGACGATCCCGAGTTCTCCCACTCCTTTGACTTGGACTACAAGGGGGATGAGATGGCCTCCGGAGGCCAACGTGAGCATCGGGTGGATCGGATCATGACCCGCATGCAGCGCCAGGGATTGGATCCGGACGACTTCGAATTCTACCTCAAGGCCTTTCGATACGGCATGCCGCCCCACGGCGGATGGGGCTTCGGCTTGGATCGGTTCGTCTGGAAGATTGCGGGCCTCGGGAACGTGCGGGAAGCCATCCTCTTCCCCCGAGACCGGAATCGCCTCGTCCCGTAGCTGCGCCGCGCAAAGGTTTAATCTCCGCCAGGCGATGGTTTGCCACGGGGGAAACCCGGTTGATTGAGTTCAAGGTCTTCGTGGGGAGGGGTGGGGGTGAACTGGCTCGAGTGACGGAGGCCCTGGCCACCAAGGCGGTGAACATCAGGGCCATCTCCAGCGAGGCGGACAACACACAGCCCTTCTATCGCATCGTGACGAACGACGTGAACACGACCCGCAAGGCCCTCGACATGGCGGGCCTGGGCTACGAGGAGAACGAGATCCTCGTGTCCAACCTCATCGACCGCCCCGGCGAGTTGGCGAAGTTGGCGAGGCGCCTCTCACGCGCCAACGTCCACGTCACCTCCCTTTACATCATGGGCTCTCGGGGCGGGAAGACGGAGATTGCCTTGACCGTCGACGACCTTGAGGGAGCCCGGAAGCTTCTCAAGGCTTGAGGCAGTTGATTACGTCTTCTTCTTGTGGAAAGCCTTGAACTGGACGGGCCGGCTGCACTCGGGGCAGAAGGCGTTCATGTGGGCGTCGGTAACGGGCTCGGAACCCTCCCAGTCGCAGAACGGGCAGATGAAGCCGATCATGCCTGCCGAAGGGACGGTGTGCGTGCTATAAACATCCCCACTTTCGCCCCTCCCCCCTATCCGGTTATATACTCGACTCTCCCCTTGCGGCACCCATGTCAGGAGGGACCTTTGAGCGCGAGCTCAAGGGAGTACTCCGGGGCGACGAAGGTGTCCTCGAGCGGGTAACCAAGACCTGCCCCTCGGAGGAAAGGGAAGCCTACTGGAAAATTGTGAACCGGCCGTTCACGGTGCTGCGGGCCGCTGGATCCCTCGGCGTTGACATCGTGGCCCTCCGTGGAGACGTTTCCTTCCCGATCGAGGTCAAGGCGTCCAAGAACAAGACGCTCTGGTTGAGCAACACCCGGCGCACCATCGAGCAGGCCGAGGACCTCCTGGAGGAGTGCGCTCGCTCCGAGCTGCTCCCCCTGTACGCCTACCGAAGGAAGAACGTGCGGGGGGACAGCTGGCGCATCTTCACGTTGGACGGGGCGGAGGTTTCCGGGGGTCTAAAGAAGCTGCAGCGAAAGATACCGAAGGCGAGCCGCAGCAAGGAGGGAAACCACATCCTCCGGTGGGAGGCTGGCCTGCCCCTTCATGCATTCATTGATTTCATGGCCGGGGGGGTCGTGAAGGCGCGCCCAAAGAGGTAAACCCGCGAATCACCTGCCTGAGAAACGAGGCCATGGTGTTCGAGCGGCTGGCCGAGCCCGTCGATCTGAAGGAGGAGGTCCTGGAACTCGTCTCCAGGTACCCCGAGTTCCGGGAGGAGGGGAGTCACGCGGTGGCCGACCCCATCAGCTACTGGTACGGGAACAAGCTGCCCCGTTACCTCTGGAAGGGAGGCTGGGGGGAGCAGCTCAAGGTCGCTGGCGTCTCCGAGGATCTCTTCATGCAGACCATCGGCGCTCATCGAATCGGCTTCTTCCGCTGGATCGACGGCGAGATGAACTGGGAGAAGCTGCTCGATAACATGATCCTGTCCGCCACCAAACTCGTGGAAGCGCCGCCTGCTGCAGCACGGACGTAGCCAGGCCCGCGAATCGTGTGTCCCGGGGAGGCGCCTTCCTAGTCCTGGTTTCGAGGCCTGAAGCCGGGGGAGCTAGTCGAGTGCCCCCCAGTGTGTGCTCTTGCCGAACTCATAGCCCGTAATCTCATCCCGTTCGATGGTTACCTCCCATTCTTCGGGGGCATGAGTGCTCGGTTCGCTGTGACTAGCCATGCCCTTAACGACCCATCCCTCAGTGGTCTTGTGCGCGCCTTGCACTTCGATGGTGTAGTCCTGCCTCTTGGCCTTGATAAACTCCGTTGCCAGCTTCTCCGCCTCGCTGATCGAAACCATGGGAAGGCCTCCTGTGATATCGGCGCATGAGGCTATCAGCGTTGCGACCCTGGCGTCCAGCCCAATTGCGCCTCAGCACTCATAGGGCCGATCACACCC
>JBHIBO010000052.1:0-6607 GCA_046759185.1 Thermoplasmata archaeon
TACAAGTCCCTGCTGCACCTAGGTGATCTAACCCCAACAGCGGTCTGACCACGCGGAGCACCGATTGCGGTGTTGGCGGTCGATTTGAACGAGAAAGTAGACCGTAGCATTACCGTTGGCATGTCACCGCGGGGGAGGTTGAACAGGGCACCTTGTCCAATCACAATGCTGAAAAGAATCCCCTAGCCGGGTCAAGATTGTCTTCGTCTCGAAAAGAGAACGAAAGTGATCCCCACTCCCGCCATCACTAAGGCGGGAAGAAGCGCAGGCCAAAAAGGTAGAACCTCTGCACGGCAACCTCCAGGATCTCTACAGACAAAGAAGAACGTGAAGCTCAGTGAGTGGAGAAACAGCACCACGCCCGTGGCAAGGTTCGCGCTCCCGAAGGCCACTAAAACTCTCCTTGTCCTTCCGGCGAGTGCGACCGCAAAGGCAACGGTGATAGTGGCGGCGGCGCCCATTCCAATCAGGATTAGACTGGGGATGAGCGTTGCCCAGTAGGGACTGAACACCGTCCTTGGAACCGTCGAGCCGGGAGGCGTCCAGGTGAACCACGAGTTCTGGAGAGAATCCAGAAGTAGAGCGACGCCCGAAACCAAGTACCCTGAGGCAAGAGCCACGAGGACAGTTGAAACGAGGAGTCGGGAACGTACCTCCATCGGACGGACATCAGCCTGGCATGTAGTCAACCTTGCGAAATCGCTCTGTAGCATTAGCTGTGTAACGCTACCGTCTCCCGTAGACTGAGCGTCGATGTCCGAACCGGGTGAAGACGATCTCCTCCCCCTCAATCGCATAGATGCCCCGGTACTCGCCCACGCGCAGACGCCACGCATTGGCGACGTGGGACAACCTCCGGATGTCGCACTTGGGTCGCCGGCGCTTCGGATCCTTTACCAGGTGTTCGAAGGCGCTAGCGAACCTCTCTTGGATCTCGCGGGGGAGGGCCTTGAACTCCTTCTCCGCACTGGATGTAAAGGAGATCGCGAACGAAGCCAGGGAACCGCCTCAAAGATCCAGTTCTTCTCGAATCTCGTCCCAGGAACGCCTCTCCTCCCCTCGTAGGCGTCGAAGGTGCTCCAGGAAGAATTCCTCTGGAGGGTGAACCGCGAGCAAGTCGTTGATGAGGTCATCATACGACGCGCCCCCGACCTTGTAGCCCCGCAACTTGTCGAGGGTCTCCCTTCGGAGGGGTATGGTCGTGTACGCGCCCCGCTTTGCCATGGAATCCATCACTGTAATGACTTCAATATACTTAATACTCTACCTCGGAGCGGGATGATCAAGGACCCCGGGAGCCCCGAAGTCGGAACAGGGGCACTAGCACACTCCCCGTGGCTTCTCGGGCGCGACCTTGCGCGGTCAGATGCTCTGACGCTAGACTATGGCCGAGAACCCTCGAACCGCCCTCACGGTTAAGTAGCGACGATGGACTTCGGTCGCGGGGGGAGTCGGCGGCAGACGAAATGCGATTCCGCCGCATCGGGGGCCTTGCGGGGGTCTTGGCCGCCGTCCTCATCATCGGCCTCTACCCCCTGTTCTTCCTCGCTCCCCCGTTCCCGACCTATGGGTACGCCGAAGTGGAGCAGGTTCTCATCCGGCTGAGCAGTCCGGGGCTCGAGAGGACCCTGTTCCTCCTTTGGCAGGATATCAGTTTTGTGGCCGCCCTGCTCTTCGTCTTCCTCTTCGTGGCCCTCCATCGCGTCCTCCGCCCGGCCAGCCCAGGATTGGCCCTAGCGGGGACCGGGTTGGGCCTGGCGGGGTCCGTTCTCCTGGCCCTGAGCGTCCTGACGGCTCGAGGCGCCCTGATCCTTGCCGACCTCTACGCGGACGCATCGGCAGCGGACCAGGCGACGATCGTGATTGTAGCGGAAACCCTGGACCGCCTGCTGGTCCACGGCCTCGTCGCCACGAGCCTCGTCCTGTTGGCCGTTGCCCTCATCCCCTTCGGCCTCGCCATGCGGGGGGACTCGCCTTACCCGCGCATTTACGGAACGCTGACCCTTGCCCTCGGGGCTGCCGTTCTCATCCTCGAGCTGGTCATACCCGGAGCCGCGACCACGATCACCAACCTGCCCATGATTGCCTGGCTCCTCCTCGCGGGGCTGAGTGTCTATCGGTTCTCCCGAGGTTGAGAGGGGTCGCCGACACGATCCGCTCAGGCCTGTCATCGTGCAGTTCCGTCATGTACTCTGGTGTCAGCGTTAGCTGTGTAGTGCCACTCCTTTCAGGAACGCCTCGCTGACAGAGATGATGGTTCATGAAGAGAATCTCATGACCCAACCTCTGAGGGAACGGATGACGCCTCCCTGGAGAATATCACAATTCGATCTTCTCCCACAGGTTCAGGAGTCATCGATGAGGTCTGGTGTGGGCCTGTACTTCAGGAGGATCTGGACCGTCGCCTGGGGGTCGACAATCCAGTGCATCTTGATCCGGCCCTCGCGCTTGGCACCGACTAGGGAGAGGTCCTCGAGCCTTGTGAGACGGTGGCTGAGTGTCGAGGGCGCCAGTCCTGTTCGCTCTCGGATATCTTGGACGGAAAGCGTCCCCCCATCCAGGAGGACTAGGATCAGGTGTAGGAAGGGCCGCCGCCTTAGCAGGCCATGGGCTCTCCGCTCGAAGGCCCCAATCCTTTCTCGAAAGGCTCCGGCCTCCCACTGTCGAGGATAGTAGCGGAGGTACCCGTTCTGGGTCATGGACACAACGGCTTCGTGCCGCTCAAGAAACTCGAGGTGGTGGGGCATTAGACGCAGGCAGGCCGAAAAGGTTGGATCGAAAGATGGAGATAAGGATGACCACGAAGCCTGAGCCACTGACGAGGGCCTCCACTGCATGCGCCGACGCGAGATTCCACTTTGCGACCTCGAAGAGCAACCCTTCGACCAGGGCCCCCAGAGTAATCAGGCCGAATCCGAGGGTAAGGAGGAGGTAGCTTGCTCGGGCGCCCCGGCGCTTGAGGGCAAGGCGAAGGCTCCAGAGCGTCAGCAGGCCTCCGACGGCGACGATGCTTAGGCGAAGACCAACGAGGATCAGGTGCTCAGTCACGATACCTCTTGGGCCGCTCCGAGCGCCCATCGCCACCTCAGGTTCATCCAGACCGCGAAGCCCGCCATGACGGAGAAGTGGAGGATCTCCTCCACCTCGCCGAACACGTTGGGGGCGAGAAGGGAGAGCAGTTCCGAACCCAGCCACAAGACCAGGAAGACTGTGAAACCCACTCCGAATTCGATGGTCGCCCTCCGCTTGCCGCCCGCAGTCAGAACAAGCCTGGCCAGGAGAATGGCTATGGAGGCCGCGAGCAGAATCACTACCGTCGCGGTCAGGACCTCACTGACTGCGGTCATCTTTTCTTCCTCCTCGCGGGCCAATAGACGAGCGCGAAGCCCACGATGGCCGCCGCAGACACGACCTCCAACCCGAGGCTCACCACGGAATCGCCAGCCAACGCCTCAGAAAGATGAAACAGAGTGTGGGCGACGATGGAGGTGATGAAGAGGGCCATGAAGGCCACCGCGACGCGACTCGGGTGCTTCATGGCGACCAAGAAGTAGATTGCAGGAAAGCCCGCTGTGAAGATGGCGACAGCACTCAGCAGGCTCCAAATGTCTACCGTCGGAAGAACCTCCTTGGCCGCAGGACGATGGCGAGGACCAGTAAGCCAGAGAGGACGAAGACCGACTCCAGCATGTGGACGGTGAGTAGATCCCATCGCAAGAGCTCAAAGAAGACGCCCTCGAGGAAGGAGCCCAGCGCGATCAGACCGAACCCGACGGAGAGATACCCCATGAGACGTGCCCCCGTCCGTCGGTAGGCCAGGAGCGCCACGAAGGCAATGGACGATCCCAGGAGCAACAGGACGACCTTGGCCGCCACCAGGAGGGGGTCTGCCTCGGTCACTCCCCCTCCTCCTCGAAGGAATGGAAGAGCTGGAAGGCCTTCTGGACCACGTCCGCATTGGGGATCGCCGTGACGACGACGTCCCCCGCGTTGAACTTCACGCCGACTTCCCGAAAGGTTGCCTTGTACATCTGGAACTTCTTCCCGTCTTTCGTCAGCACGGTCCGGGCCGCGACAAGCAGGCCCGCGTCCTCCAGCTCATGGAGACGGTGGTAGGCCGACGAACTCGGAAGGCCGAGATCTCGGACGAGATCCATGGCGGAGAGCGGACGTTGGCTTGTCGCCGCGAGGATGCGCGAGCTATGCTCGTCGGCCAACGCCCGAAGCAGGGCCTTACGCAATCGAGGGTCCTGGATAAGCATGGACAATGATTCCAAGGTCTTGGAACAAGCCTCTGGAATGGTCTCCTTGCCTTATAAGGCCCGAGGACAAACTCATTTCGATGCAACGCAGAGCGTCGACTGCCTTTGGAAAGAGGCTGAGCTTGATCGTCCTCAGCATGATGGCCACGGGACTCGTGGTCATGCTGTTGCCATCCATGGCCATGCAGCCGCTTCCCGGAGTGGCAGCCCAGGAAACCGTTGAGATATGGGTGCTGGGGGTCGAATTCAAGGGAACCGCCGGCCCAGGTGAACCGTTCATCGAAGAAGGCGACAAGGTGGAGAGGTACGTGTTCGTCCCCGACACCATCCGTGTCCAGCAGGGACAGAACGTCAAGCTGCACTTCCTCGGGATCAACGGGGGAGGAGGCCATACGATATTCATCGAACACTACGTCCCCACGCCTTTCACCTTCATGCGCAACGAGACGGTAACGAAGGAGTTCGTCGCAGACAGGGCAGGCAGTTTCGATATGATCTGCTCCACCCACCCGCCGACCATGACCGCCGAGTTCATTGTCCAGGGGTCCGAAGCTTCGACAGTTGCCGGGGTCAACCTGACCAGTGCAGTGCTGCTCGGTATTCAGGGCGTTCTCCTCGTGGTGACTGTGCTCCTCCTCTTCATGAGGCGACCGAGAGCGTAGATGGCGCCAGGGGGAGGCGAAGCGAACTCGTGGTCACCTAAGGGTGAAACACCTCTGTCCCTGAGGAGGGTGCATGACACCCTCCTCCCATTTTTCTTGGGACTTCGCCTGCTTGAGGTCGATGTAGTGCCTCCGAAGGTCCATGCGTACCCGTAGACTCCTGGCTTTGGCAGCGGTCTTCTTATTCGCCGGTCTTCTTACCGGTCTGCCCGTGTTGGGTCATGGGGGGTCCGAGCCGGAAATTCCCCACACGGAGTTACAGACCATCCAGTTGGCGCCAGGCGACCTGGAGAGCTTCAAGGTCTCCTTCGGGGACTCCCCGCTCTCGCGTGGATGGCTCTTCGTTTTGAACGGCAGACTGACCGTTGCTGATGGGCCTGTCATTGCTGAGCTCTCCCTCAACGGTTCAACCGTTGCCAGATGGGTATGGGCAGTCCGGTCCGAAGTACAAGTCGAGACGACTATCCTTCCGGAGACCGCCTTCTACGAGATCTCATTCCGGAATACGGGGTTGGACAGCACGACCCTCGAGATCTTCTATGATCAGAGCTGCGAGTGCGTGGGGAAATTCCTCCCGATGAGAGGCGGAGTCGTGATCTTCCAGGCTGACCTACGTGCCGGCGAGACGATGAACGTCGAATTCCTCACGACGGAGGATCTCGAGGTCCACGTCGATCTCGCGGTCAGAAGGGGGGAATCGGGAGTGTGGCCTGACGACTTCAAGATTCTGGATTCCCTGGACACTTTGGATGGCGAGTCGATGCTAATCCACTCGGCGGAGACGACGGAGCGCCACTACATGATAACGAGAGCGGTAAGCCTCGTCAGTGGAGCGACGGGCGGGGTGGGTCCCCGAATCGACATCAGTTCCCCACCCTCAACGCCAATGCTCTTCCTGCTTGCAGTCCCCGTGCTCGGCGGATTGGGGCTTGCAGCGTATCTCCTCTACCGACGCCGAGAGGGTCGTGAGGAGCATGGTTCGAAGTAGCCTGTACCTGGTCTTCATCGTCGCGATCATCAGTGCGCTTCTCCTGGTCATCCTTCTGGCCCCCAAAGGTGGAACGGGCGTGGACGTGGGAAGTGTAGCGATGGACATCTCGGCCGTGGACATTGATGGCAACGCCTTCGCGTTGAGCGACCAACGGGGTAACGTGGTCCTCATTGATTGGATGGGAGTCAATTGCCCTCCCTGCCGGACACAGATGCCCGAGCTTGCCGAGCTGCATGAGGCCTACGGATCGCGCGGTTTGGTCATGATCTCGCTCGACATCTCTGACTTTGGTGGCGGTCTTGCTGCGAGGAGTGAGGCGCAGGCAGAGGCGTTTCTTGCCGAGTTTGGGGCTAGTTGGCCAATCGCCCTGGAGCGAACCGGGTTGGCCACACGATATCGCGTCGTCATGATTCCCACGATCATGATCGTGGATCCTGCTGGTGTCATCGCTTTCAAGGAAGCGGGCCTCCACACCTTCGAGACCCTTCAGCAGGTAATCGCACAGTTCCTGCCGACATAGGTGTCACCTCGATGCTTCACGAAGTCCTCATCCCGGCCGCCTTTGTCGCGGGTGTGGTCACCTTCTTCTCCCCCTGCGCCGTCGCTCTGCTCCCGACCTATATCTCCTACTACATCGGCCGGCCCGAGGAGGATCTGGGCGTCGAGGGCGAATCCAGTCGGGTCGGCTTGGT
>JBHIBO010000053.1:0-6378 GCA_046759185.1 Thermoplasmata archaeon
CGGACGCGGAGGGATTTGAACCCTCGACTGCCGGCTTAGGAGGCCGGTGCCATATCCAGACTAGGCCACGCGTCCCGGCTCGTTGAGTGGTCTGAGGCCTATTTAACGGTGCCAAGACGGTGCGGGTCGAGCATAATAAGGGGGCTGCGAATCCGTCTCCCATGGCCTCGCCCGGCTCCTGGTCCTTCGATGTAAACGGGCACGAAGCTTTTGTTGTCGTGAACCGTTGGGCGAACGACCTAGCCGCGGGAGGCCTCCGGTTCTCACCCGAGGTCACCCTCGCTGAGGTGGAACGCCTGGCCCTCACCATGACCCGCAAATGGGCGATCCTGGAGCTGCCCTTTGGCGGGGCCAAGCTGGGGATACGAGGGGATCCTGAGCGTACCGACAAGTACGCGGTGCTCCGGGCCTTCGGGAACGCCTCGCAGGAGGTAGTGCGTGATCGGGTCGTGACCGGCCCCGATCTCGGGACGACCTCCCGGGACATCACTGTCTTCTACGAGGCCGTGGGGCAGGACCCGTATCACATGCCGGCTGACCGGCTCCGCTCGTTAGGATTCCATCCGACGCCACGTCCTCGTTACACCGAGCTCCTTAGGGACCTGGGCGAGAGAAGCACGGGGCTCGCGGTGACCCGGGCGGCTTTGAAGGCCTGGGAAGGAGTCCATCCCTCCGGAGAGCCTCCAACAGTGTCCATTCAGGGGTATGGCAGCGTGGGGAGAACCGTCGCGGAGGAGATGGTGCTCCAGGGAGCTCGCGTCCTCAGCGTCGCGGATGCGGAGGGGTGCCTTAGGCATCCGGAGGGGCTGACGGTTGACGCGCTTCGGGGCCCCAAGCCGGGAATCATGAACCGCGCCCATCTTCCCCCCCGGACGGAGGAGGCTCCACGGGAGGCGTGGATGGAGTGGGACTCGGATCTCCTCATTCCAGCATCGATTCCCGACGCTATCAACCGTGAGAACGTCGGTCAGGTGAAGACCAGGATGATCGTGGAAGCGGCCAACATTCCCGTCCACGAGGACGTCCAGGACGAGCTGCACCGCCGGGGAGTCTTCGTCCTCCCCGATTTCCTCGTTAACGGGGGAGCCGCTGCGTCCTATGGACTCCTTCTGGTTCAACAGTGGCGGCGGAAGGGGGATTTGCTCCGAGAAGTCTTCCGACGCATCGTAGGCGCCACGGAACTGGTGGTGGACCGGTCTCTCAGGGACGCCCGAAACCCTCGCGAAGTGGCCATCGAGCTGGCCGAGGCCCGCCTCACTCCGCCGGGGCCTCCTCCTCCGTAGCGACCTCTTCCTTCGGCGTCGTGTACTCTTCCACGAACCGGATTGTCTTGAGCCCGGCGTGCTCCCGCAGGTCGCTGACCACGCGGAACTTGTTGACGAACCACGCCTCGTCGACCTTGCTCGTGTCGGGCAGGGTGATGACACCCTTGCCCTTCTCCACCTTGATCTGGAAGTCATCGGAGGAGCCGTAGTCCATCTCGATGATGGCCTTGACCTTCGCCTTGGCCGCCTTCACCTTCTTGAGGACCTTGAACGCGTAGCGCAGCGTCCGCCCGGCCAGGGGATTGTTGAAGTCCACCCGGACCCGACCGGCGGTGACGGCCGTCACCGTCCCTTTCCGATTGCGAATCTGGACCTCCATGCCGGGTTGGGGGTCGATCTCCTGACGATGGAACTCCCGCAGCGGGAGGAGCTCCACCAACTTGGGGTCCCGTTCCCCCATCCCCATGTCGGGAGGGATGACGACTTCCCCCTCTTCCCCCACCTTGGCGGCCAGGAGCGCCTGGTCCAGGCCCTCCATGAGGCGTCCGCCGCCGACGATGACCGGCAGTTCGCCGTAGGTTCGCTTCTCGTCGAAGAGGCCGTTCTCCTGGGCGCGCTCCTCATCCGTCGTGTCAAAGAGCTGCGGAGGGCCTCCCGGACTCTCGATCCACCCGTCGTACTCGAGGTAGACCAGGTTGCCCTCCTTGATGGATTCGACCATGGGACCGTCCTTCGCAAGTCGCGAGGCCGATAAAACCTTACCGAAGGCCTAGCGGTGGACCTCGTACCCGAGGGCTTCCGAGATGGCCTTGTACCGGTTCCGGATGGTGACCTCGGTGACCCCGGCGACCTCCGCCACGTCCTTCTGCGTGCACGGCCGCCCGTTTAGCATGGCGGCGATGTAAATGGTGGCCGCGGCGACGCCCGAGGGGGCCACGCCCGAGGCGAGTTCCTCCCGCTCCACGGCGTCCAGGATTTCCAGGGCCTTGCGCTGGACCTCCATGTCGAGACCGAGCTTGTTGCAAAAACGGGGGATGTAGTCCCGCGGGGACTGCGGCAGCAGCTTCAGCCCGAGGGCCCGAGTCAGGGTCCGGTAGGTCCGTCCGATGCTCTTGCGCTCCACGGCGGACTTGTCCGCGATCTCGTCCAGGGTGCGGGGGACACCACACTGCCGACAGGCGGCGTAGAGGGTGGCCGCCACGACCTCGTCGATGCTCCGACCGCGGACGAGGTTCTTGGTGGAGGCCTTTCGATACAACACGGCGGCACTCTCTCGGACGTGCCGGGGCAGCCCCATCTTGGAGGCCATCGTGTTGATCTCCGTCAGTCCCTGAGCGAGGCTCCGCTCCCCCGACCGCGAGGTTCGGATGCGGTGCTGCCACTTTCGGAGACGGTAGATCTGGGCCCGGGAACGGTGAGGAATCGTCCGCCCGTAGGCGTCCTTGTTCCGCCAGCCGATCTGCGTAGAGAGGCCCTTGTCATGGCTCATGATGGTAGACGGAGGACCTGCCCGCTCCCGCGCCTCCCGCTGCTCGGAGTCGAAGGCCCGCCACTCGGGACCCTCGTCGATGAGCTGTTCGTCGAGGACGAGCCCGCAATCTTCGCAGATCACCTCGGCTCGTTCATAATCACGAACAAGGTGAGGGCTGTTGCATTCGGGACAGCGAGTGACAATCTCCACTTCCGCCATAAGCCCGCGTTTTTAGGGAACCCACAATATTTAAATATTGGCCGAGCGCGTCGGCGTGTCTGGCTGCTAAAGAGGACCACGCCATGGAGGCACCTCTAGCCGCTCGCTTCCATCATCTAGGATGCTTTTTGGCGGTTTCCGTGACAAGTCACGGAACGGCTACTCAAGGAAGAGGACCGATGTCCCGATGTTCTTGATTCCAAGAGCAGATAGACGGTCACGGAGCCGTTCTGCATCCTCAGGGCGAAGCGCGATGACCGACTGACCCAGATACTGGAACCCTTCCAGATCCGAGAAGCCGGTGTATTGGTAGACTCGCTCTTTCGCGCCTGTCCCTTTCGTCGTCTTGTAGCCAAAGATGATCCGATGGACCTTTGATCGGAGTGATCGCCGGGCCTCGTCTACGTCGTATGATACGATGGTCCTCGCCTTTTCGTTCATGTTTCTGTGAAACAGAACACAGGGCCGTAGTGGTTTCCTTAGGGGGTGGCCGAAACTAGTCTTGCGGGGCGGCCATCGCCCACAGGAAAGGTTGAAGGGGCTCCCCCGTCTGAGACATCCCATGACCGCCGAACTCCCCCAGGAAGGCCGGTCCGCGCCCGACTTCACTCTGCCCTCCTCCGAAGGCGGGGAGATCTCCCTCCACGACCTGAAAGGGAAGAACGTCATCCTGTACTTCTACGTCCGCGACGCCACCCCGGGCTGTACGCAACAGGCCTGCGACTTCCGTGACAACTTAGTCCGGTTGCGGAACGCGAATACGGAGGTCCTAGGCGTCAGCGATGACGACATCGCCTCCCATGAGAAGTTCCGGGACAAGCACGCCCTTCCGTTCCCCCTCCTAGCGGACACGGACCACGCCGTCTCCGAGGCCTATGGGGTGTGGCAGCTGAAGAAGCAGTACGGCCGGGAGTATTGGGGCATCGTCCGAACGACCTTCGTGATCGACGGGGACGGGGTCATCCGGAAGGTCTTCCCCAGGGTCCGGGTCAAGGGCCACGTGGACCAGGTCGGCGCCTTCATCGAAGGGGAAATGGCAGCTTCTTGAGGCCTGGTTCTCCGTCCCAGAACCGACCCCACAACGCTTATATACGCGGCAATCCTAGCTTCAAACGCAGTTTTTGGACCCTTTTGGGTGAGGGTACTATGCCTGAAACTAACGCGGAGTTGCAGTCCGGGACGACCACCCTCGGACTCGTTTGTAAGGACGGCGTGGTCATGGCCGCGGAGCAGCGAGCGACCGCGGGCACGCTGATTGCCCACAAGACGACCCGCAAGGTCTTCAAGCTCGACGAGAACCTAGCCATCACGACGGCCGGGCTGGTGGGGGATCTCCAGTCCTTGACCCGTTACATCACGGCCGAGGTGGAGCTCTATCGCCTCAAGCGGGGAATCCCGATGCCCGTGGAGGCCGCGGCGACCCTAACCGCGAACATCCTCGCGGCGCGTCGCTTCGCTCCCTACCTCGTGCAACTCATCATCGGAGGCGTGGACACTAAGGGTAACCACGTCTACTCCCTGGACCTGGCGGGGGGTTCGCTCCCCGACGACTACGTCACCACCGGATCCGGCTCGCCCTTCGTCTACGGGGTGTTGGAGGACCAGTACACAAAAGGCATCACCGCCGACGAGGGCACGGATCTCGCCATCCGGGCCATCACCGCCGCCATGAAGCGAGACGCTGCCTCGGGCGACGGCATCAACGTGGTCCGCATCACCGGGGAGGGCTTCGATGAGGTCTCCGACGAGGAGATCGAGAAGCGTGCGAAAAAGATGAACCTCACGTGAACACCCTTCACACACCTGGGTGCACAAGCCCATGTCGCTGGACGCAACCCTCGGCGAAGCCGAGAACATCGTAAGAAAAATCGTCCCCAAAGGCGTCGAACTGACGAACGTGGACCTCGAGGGTCCCGTGGTCGTCATCTACACACGTAGCATGGACGTCTTCGCGGACAATCAGGACCTTGTCCGTCAGCTAGCCCAAGGGCTGCGCCGGCGCGTCGCCATCCGTCCCGATCCCTCCCTCCTGGCCCCCGTCGAAGACGCGGAGGCCGCCATCCGACAGTTCATCCCGGAGGAAGCGGAGATCCAGAACATTCACTTCGAAGAGGAGACGGGCGAGGTCACCATCGAGGCCCTCTCCCCCGGCCTGGTCATCGGTCGCCAAGGGACGGTGATGAATGAGGTCAAGAAGCGCATCGGCTGGGTGCCCAAGGTGGTGCGCGCTCCGCCGATCCCCTCGAAGACCGTGGATGAGATTCGTCAATACCTACGCTCCGTCCACGACGAGCGGTTGGACTTCCTCCGCCGTCAAGGCCGACGCATCTCCCGTAAGATGGCTCCGGGGGAGCAGTACGTCCGCGTCACGAGCCTGGGAGGCTTCCGTCAGGTGGGGCGATCCGCCCTGCTCGTCATGACCCGCGAAAGCAAGGTCCTCGTGGATGTCGGCGTGGACATGGGATCGGAGAACAACGGCGGCCCCTACCTGGCCGCCCCCGAGGTGATGCCGTTGGAGGCCCTGGACGCTGTGGTCCTCACCCACGCCCACCTCGATCACTGTGGCCTGGCCCCCGTCCTCTACAAGTACGGTTACGACGGCCCCATCTACACCACGGCCCCCACCCGGGACCTGGCTTCCCTCCTCCAGATCGACTACATCAAGGTGGCCTTCGGAGAGGGGAAGAAGCCTCCCTACGAATCGCCGCAGATTCGCGAGGCGGTCAAGCGGACCATCCCCCTCAAGTATGGGGAGACCACGGACATCGCCCCCGACATTCGCCTTACCATGCAGAACGCCGGTCACATCCTGGGCAGCGCCACGACCCACTTCCACATCGGGGACGGCCTCTACAACGTCGCCGTCACGGGGGACATCAAGTTCGAGCGGACGTGGCTCTTCAACGCCGCGGTCAACAAGTTCCCCCGCCTCGAGACCCTCATTATGGAATCGACGTACGGCGGGTACCACGACACGCAACCCAGTCGGCACGACGCCGCCCGCAAGCTGCGGGAGATCGGGTCGCGGGTCCTCGGCCGCGGAGGGAAGGTCCTGGTCCCCGTCTTCGCCGTGGGCCGCAGCCAGGAGGTCATGCTGGTCATGGAGGAGATGATGCGGAAGAAGCAGATCCCGGAGGTCCCCGTCTACCTGGACGGAATGATTTGGGAGGCCACTGCCATCCACACGGCGTACCCGGAGTACCTCAACAACCAGCTGCGCACCCGGATCTTCCAGACGGGGGAGAACCCCTTCACCTCCTCGGTCTTCGAGCGTGTCGACAGCATGGACAAGCGGATCAGCATCCTGGACGATCCCGATCCCTGTGTCGTTCTAGCCACGAGCGGCATGATGAACGGCGGCCCCATCATGGAGTACTTCAAGGCGTGGGCGGACAACCCCAAGCACGCCCTCATCTTCGTCGG
>JBHIBO010000054.1:0-6317 GCA_046759185.1 Thermoplasmata archaeon
TCTGGGCCCTCGACCCCTCCGGAAACCTCGCGTCCCGGAGCGGGACCTTCGACGTCCGGGATTCGGAGCCGCCCTCTGCCGTGGCCACCGGGCCGACGGAGGTGGAGGCATCCGTGAGCTTCAGTCTGGACGGGAGTGGGTCCTCCGACAACCATCAGATTGCCAACTACACGTGGGATCTCGGAGACGGCACCGTGGCGTACGGAGAGACCGTCACCCACGCCTACGAGGAGGCGGGGGATTACACGGTCACCCTGACCGTCCGCGACGCATCTGGGAATGAGGACACCGACACCCTCGCCATTACCGTGCCCGCTCCCGCCCCAGGCGGTGGGTTCCCGCTCTCCGGCACTACCCTCTACGCCCTCATCGCGGCCCTTGCCGTGGCAGGGATTACGGGAGGCTTCTTCTACTGGCGACACAGCGCGCGTGCTGCGGGACCTAAGGGACCGCCCGCTCCCCCCAAGGGTCGGGCCAAGCACGAGTCCCCGAAGGAGGTCGAGGAGGTCTCGCCAGAAGAGCCACCCGAGCCGGATCTGGACGAGTTGGATGAGGAGATTGAGAAGCTCCTCCAACCGTAAGACCGTTCGACATCCTAGCGACCCAGCCAAAGGCTGAAAAGCAGGTCCCGCCTGGCGCCCATCGGGTTCGCAACATGGGCGTGATGGTGATCTCGGCCTACCGGCCGAGGGCGGGCAAAGAGGCGCTGCTGTTGGAGGTGCTGAAGACCCATCTCCCGATTCTTCGCGGGGAGGGATTGGCGACCGACCGGCCCTCGCAGGTCATGCGGGCCAAGGATGGCACCATGATCGAGGTCTTCGAGTGGATGTCCCAGGAGGCCATCGACGCGGCGCACGAGAACGACGCCGTGAAGGCCATGTGGGTGGAGTTCGAAGAGGCGTGCGAATACGCTACTCTCTCTAGCCTCCCCGAGGGCCAGGACCTCTTCGCGTCGTTTGAGCCCGTTGATCTGTAAGGAACCCCTGCATCGTGAGGTCAGGATCCGAGGTCTCGGATTCGGTCCGTCCACGCGGCGAGATTGGAGAGTTTCGACGGCACACCTTCCCCTATGGTGAGGAGGGGAGAGAGGCTCCCGTACAGCCCGAAGTCAGCCAGGCTCGGCTCTCCGAGAATCCACTGCTTTCCTTCGAGCATACCCTCGACCCGCCCCAGCTCCTCCATCATGCCTTCCCGGAACTCCTCGCGGCGGGCCTCGAGGACGTGCCACGGCCCCCGAGCCTTGACCTGCATCTCTTCAAACACCCAACGCTCGTGGTCGTCCCGGAGAAAGGGTGGTATCTTCGTCACCACGTACCGCCAGACGGCCTCCTCCACGACGGCATGACCCCAACGCTCCAAGGCCACGGCTACACCCCGCCAGTCACCGGGGTAGAGGGTGGGTTCGGGCACCTGCTTCTCTAGGAAATCCGGAATGTCGTACCACATCACCGCCTGGTTGTCCCACATCAGCGTGGGCACGTAGTCCTGGCCCGTGGCGGCGATGAGCTCCTCCTTGTCGTGGTAGGCAACGTAGAGGGTCTCAAAGGGCACACCCTTGAACGCCAACATCCGATCCGCAGAGACACACCAGTGGCTGATGGGCATCGCGTACAACTGGACCGAGGAGGCCATGGTTCCGGGATGCGGAGATCCCTAAAGGTTCTGCGGGGCGACCACGCCACTTTCGCTGACCCGACCGAAACACGGAAGTGGGTTCCCGGAGTCCATTGGGGCCATGGCAGTGCAACCACAGCCGGAAGGATACCACACGGTCAGCCCCTACCTGGTCGTCCCCGGGGCAGGGGAGCTGATCGAATTCTTGGAGCACACCTTCGGGGGGAAGCTGAAGGAGCGCATCGAGATGGATGACGGCCGTGTCGCCCACGCCGAAGTGTGGATCGGGGACTCCATCGTCATGATGGGCGAGCCGACGGACAGGACGGATACCCAACCGGCCCACATGTACGTCTACGTGGGCGACACCGACGAGGTCTACGACCGTGCCCTCAAGGGCGGAGCGGTATCGTTGATGGAGCCTACGGACCAGTATTATGGGGACCGGACCGCGGGGGTCAAGGACGCCTTCGGAAACGTCTGGTGGCTGGCCACCCACGTGGAAGACGTGTCCGCCGAGGAGCTCCAGCGGCGGGCGAAGGAGCAGGAGACCTCCGAGGAGTAGCCCATGAGCGTGGAGGAGAACATCCGCCGGGTGACCCACTTCCAAGAGGCGTTCAACGCCCGGGATTGGGACCGCATGCGTGAGAGTTTTGCCGAGTCCGTGGTCATCTACGACCCCGCCCTGCCCGAGCCGCCGCAGGGACCGGAGGCCGCCGTCAGGATGTTCCAGGAGTTCGCATCCTCCTTCCCGACATCGAGGGTAGAGAAGCAGCACGCCTTCGGCCAGGCGGACTGGGTGTGTGTCGAGAACGAGGAGACCGGGGGCCGGAAGGACGCGCACAAGAGCTACCGGATCCGGACGTGCTACACCTACCGCGTGTCCGACGAGGGGGTCACCCAGGTCCATCTCTACTACGACGCGCTGGGCCTGATGACCCAGATCGGCATGTCGCCCAGTGAGGCGGGTCTGGAACCCTAGCCTTCGGCGAGTCGCTTCAGGATTGGCAGGATCTCTGCCCCGGTGGCGCGGGCACCTTTCGCGGCGGACCGGCCGATGAGCTTCCCGATGGGCCCGTAGGGAAACTCGATGTGATCGTTGAAGGTGAAGGTGCAACCACCCGGGCGGTCCTCCAGCTCCCACCGCTCATCGTAGCTCTTGAAGAAATCGCCCTCTGTCATCCGGTACCCGAAGACGCGATTCTCGATCCATTCCGTCGTCACGAAGTGCAGCTTGTAGGTGCGCCCGCGGACCTCCTCCTCCCAGTAAAACGTCGAGCCGACGCCTCCCGGCTCCTCGCTGGTGTACTCGAAGACCTTGAGCGCGGTGAACCACTGTTTGGTCAGCTCCGGCTGGACCAGATACGGCCACACCGTCTCCGGCGGCGCATCGAGGTCGACGGACATGCTCACGAGCAGACTTGGTTCCCGGAGCCTCTCGATGAGGTAGGCACTCTTAAGGCTGAGGGGCGTGGAGAGGACCGATGACATCCGGATCCGACGAGTTCGCGCGCTTCGAAAGCGAGGGATGGCGGCGCGTCGCGCCCCATTATGAGGATACGTGGAGCGGTCTCACACAGCCTTTCATCCCCTACCTCCTGAAGGCCGTGGGGGTCGCCCCGGGGACGCGTCTTTTGGACGTAGCCTGCGGACCCGGCTATGCCGCCCGGAAGGCTCGGGCGTTGGGGGCGGACCCCATGGGGATCGATTTCTCCGCCGAGATGGTTCACCTGGCGAGGGAGCGGAACCCGGAGATCGAGTTCCGTCAAGGTGATGCGCAGGCCTTAGAGCTGGAGAGCGATTCCTTCGATGCCGCTGTCATGAACTTCGGAGTCCTCCATCTCCCGGACCCGGAGGCGGCCTTCTCCGAGGCGCAGCGCGTTCTGCGACCGGGCGGCCGGTACGGCTTCACGGTGTGGGCGCGTCCCGAGGTGAGCCCCGGCGCCCGTATCGTGGAAGAGGCCATCGAGGCCCATGCCGACCTGGAGGTCGTCCTTCCCCAGGGGCCGGATTACTTCGCTTACGGCGACCCGGAGACCTGCGGCCGGATCTTGGGTGCGCGCGGATTTGATCGAGGGTCACTGGGATTCCAGACGGTGACCGTGGAATGGCAGGTGCCCACGGCTTCCTACGTCTTTGAATCCGAACGCGATTTCGGCGTCCGAACGGGGGCCCTCCTGGCTCGCCAGACCCCGGAGGCCCTTTCGGCCATTCAGAAGGCAATCGAGGAATCCGTCCAGGCCTTCGCGCGAGGCGATGGGTTTGCTCTTCCGTACGCAGCACACGTGGTCGCGGCTACCGCTCAATAGGGATTGACCTTCGATGACGAACGCCCTTTGGGCGACTCCATGAGCCCGAGCTGGGCCATGAAGCTCATTTGGTCGAAGTACTCGTGGACTTCCGCCACCTGCCCCCCTTCGATGCGGTAGACGGTAGTACTGGCATCTGGACTCGCTCCTTTGTCGTGGGCGCCGAAGCTGAGGGCCTGAAGCAGAAGCGTGAGGCCCTCCCGGATAGGGATCGGGGAATGAGCCGCCCCCGCCAGTTCCTCCAGTTCGCCCTCCCGTCAATCGCGAGAGCCGAAGGTAATAAGAGGCAACGCAGGCAAGGGGGAGGATGTGACGATGGCCGCTCTCTTGGACGTCGACGGGACGCTCTTCGATAGCTTCGATGCGATTCTCAGCGCCATGAACGCGGCCTTGGCGGAGGACCGCGAGCCCCCCCTTCAAGCCGATGAGCTCCGCCCCCTCATCGGGATGCCCGTCCGCCGTCAGATGGCCATCCTGCGAGGATGGGAGGGTCCCTCTGCGGAGCGGTTGGCGCACCGTTACTACGACCATTTCGACCAAAGGGTGACTGAAGGGATTCCCCTCTACCCGGGCGTGCGCGGTACCCTTCAGACCTTGGCAGGTCGCCCTCTCGGAACGATCACGACACGCAGGACAACCGTGGTCCGCCGCATGCTACAAGGGGCGGGTCTGGACCGGTTCTTCCGGGCCGTTGTCGGCGGCGACGCTGTGTCGCGGCCCAAGCCGGCACCAGATTTGGTCCAATACGCGGCCCGCGCCATTGGACAGAGAGCCAAGGACTGTGTCGTCGTGGGAGATTCCCCCGTCGACCTTCAGGCGGGCCGCGAAGCCGGCGCACGAACCGTGGCAGCCCTCTATGGCTACGGCGGTGTGGACGCTCTTCGGGAGGCCAGTCCGGACGCGGAGATCACGAAGTTCCCCGAGTTACCTGGAGTCCTCGCGGTACTGGAGGGAGCGGGTTCCGAGTAGCGAGTTCACCGTGCCCGCATGCAGATCTTCCAGAAGTTGTGCTCGGGTTCCGCGTGTCCGTCCCGACGCATCGAAGGCCCGCGGACCCGGTTGGACCATCGCCCGCCCGCAGCCTCTCGGCTGGCATGTACAGAACAGGCTTGCTCTCAAGCCCACCGCTCCCGGGCGATCAAGGCCCGGATCAGGGCAGCCCGAGAGAGATCAGAGCTTCTCCAAGACCGCCGAGACGACCTCGTTGGGGTCGTTGTACGTCCCCGCGGGGAGGGTGTTGGCGAACCACTCCTTGTCGGTCCCGGGAACGTCCGACATGTTGTTGCAGGCCTGGATGACCTGCTCCGCGTCCGCGGGGTACTCGACGTGATTCTTCAGATGGTCCAAGGATGCTTCAAAAGCCCCCATGTACAGCCCCAGTCGGGCCCCCTATAAACGTTCTCGGATGGGCCCCCCCCGACGACGGTAAGTATGCTATCTGCTCAATGACTCTCTGGGAGCCGTCCTATTACCCTCTTTGAGAATAGGCTCACGACTTGCGTCCGCTTCACGTCGACAACGGGGGCGTTGGCCGGGCTGGCCTTTCCGTGGGCTCTTAGTAGTGGCGGGAGGGCCAGCCCCAACTGTGTTGGAGTGTCTACCTTTCTACGCCGGTTCCACCGGACCGATGGGTGCGACGGTTCTCCCGTCCACCTCGTTCAACACCTGGGCAACGGCCGTGTAGATCGCCGACAGCCCGCAGACGATGCCGACGTAACCCGCCGCGAGGGTGATGGCAGCGCTCCCCGTGGCTTCCCCGAACCCCAGGAGGAGGAACAGAAGGGCTAGCGAAGCGAAGACGAACTGGAGGGCCCCGGTTCCTTCGCAGAGTGCCCAGGAACATGGTGCTGGTGAAGAGACCCCACATGATCAGGTAGGCGGCGATGGCCGTGCTCTGTGGGGCTTCGGCGATGCCTGAAGCCGGGATGGCCACCGGGCCGACCAGGGACAACCAGAAGAGGCCAAAGGAGGTGAAGGCGGTGGCACCGAAGGTGTTGCCTTTTCTCCACTCCATGATGCCGGCGATGACCTGGGCCAGTCCTCCGTAGAAGATCCTCATGGCGAGGATCATGCTCCCAGGGCAGAGATGCCCGCGTTGTGGAGGTTCGGGAGGACCGTCGTCATCCCAAAACCCATCAACCCAAGGGGCGCAGGGTTCGCCGTCACGTCCCTCCGGATGCTACCGACGTTCGTGCCCCTGGTCACCACCTTCTCGCCCTCCTAACGCTAACGAATCCCCTGTTCCCTTCCTCAGCTACCGAAGCCTCTCCAGGAGGGAGGCGCAGAGAGGGGTCCCCTCTCCTGCCTGAGCCTGGCTGGTTCCCGACTAGGACTTGGAGGCGCCCTTCTCGTACTTCGGTTCGTAGAGCTGCACCTGAACGCCGCCCGGCATGG
>JBHIBO010000055.1:0-6116 GCA_046759185.1 Thermoplasmata archaeon
AACACGACGCCGTGCCAGGATTGAACCGCATAACGTCTGGTAGGAATTGGGAAGATGCGGGATGTCGAGCCTTGCGATGAGGCGATGCGGCGCTGGGACTCGTGGGCTAGATTTCTCTTTGTCCTTAGGGCAAGGGTTCTATAGGACTTCGCCGCATAGAAGTAGCTCCGCAAACGGTGCTACCATTCCAGCAGGGCTCGACATTTCCTCTTTCTAGCAGGCGTTGGGCAAGCGCAGGGGTGGTGTAGTGTTTAAGGGGGTGAGAGTTCGACAAGACGAATCAACCTGGCCATCGCCGGTGTCGGGAACTGTGCCAGCGCCCTCGTCCAAGGCATCGAGCACTATTCTGAGACGAAGGATGACCCAGTCGGCCTGATGCATGGGGAAATCGGCGGGTATCGGCCGTGGGACATCCGCGTGGTCGCGGCATTCGACGTGGATACGCGCAAAGTAGAGAAAGACGTGAGCGAGGCAGTATTCGCCCCGCCCAACTGCACGAAGGTCTTCCAGCCTACCGTCCCTTGGATGGGGGTGGAGGTTCAGATGGGACCCGTCTTGGATGGCGTGGCTGACCATATGAAGACCAGGCCGGAATCTCAGACGTTTGTCGTGGCGAACGCCGAGCCGGTGGACGTGGCCCAGGTCCTGATCAGCAGCGGAACCGACGTTCTGGTGAACTACCTCCCAGTTGGCTCGGAGGCTGCGACCCGACACTACGCCGAGGCGGCCCTGGAGGCGGGGTGTGCCTTCGTGAACTGCATCCCCGTGTTCATCGCCTCGAACCCGGAGTGGGCTTCGCGGTTCCATCAGGGGAATCTTCCCGTGGTGGGGGACGACATCAAGTCCCAGATCGGCGCCACGATCGTCCATCGGGCCCTCGCTCGTCTCTTCGTGGAGCGAGGGGGGCAAATTGATCGGACGTACCAGCTGAACACCGGCGGGAACACGGACTTCCTCAATATGCTCGAGCGAAACCGCTTGAAGTCGAAGAAGATCAGCAAGACGGAGGCGGTCCAGAGCGAGCTGCCCGTTCGCCTGGCTCCAGAAAACATCCACATCGGACCCAGCGACTACGTACCTTGGCAGAAGGACAACAAGGTCTGCTTCCTGCGCATGGAGGGCCGCATCTTCGGAAACGTGCCCATCGATCTGGAGCTTCGGCTGAGCGTCGAGGACTCTCCGAACAGCGGAGGCTGTGCCATCGACGCGATTCGGGTCGCCAAAGTCGCTCTGGACCGAAAGGTCGGTGGGCCTCTGGAGGCCATCTCGGCCTACCTGATGAAGCATCCGCCGGTCCAGTACCCGGACCACGTGGCCCGGCAGTTGGTCGAGGACTTCCTGTTAGGCGTGGAGCCGAAGGAGCCGGTCCACGCCCTCCCCTGGGAGCCGGCCGCCGAGGCGGGGCATTAGGTCGGCTTACTAGCCGTCCTGTCCTCCCTAAGATCGAGTCGCTGGCCGTTTCGTCCTCCCCAAAGATTCCGGGAGATCTACATCGAGCCAGGTCAGATGAGAGGGGGAGTGAGACTTCAAGCCTTCTGAGGCCTTAGGGAGAGGGATGCGGGCCGTTGTGCTCGCCGCGGGGCAGGGTCTGCGCCTGCGACCGGAGGGAGATCGCGCCAAGGTCCTTCATCCCCTCCTGGGCCTCACCTTCCTAGATCGTGTGATTCTTACGGCGAAGGAGGCGGGAGTCAGAGAGTTCGTCCTCGTCACGGGACATCTTGGGGGGGATGTGGAAGCCTACGCAGGCGACGGCTCCCGTTGGGGCGTTCAAGTCGTTTGTGTCCGAAACAAGGCCTGGGAGAAGGGGAGTGGGACGAGTCTCCTAGCCGCCCGTCCTCACGTAGAGGACGCGCCCTTCCTCGTGCTGATGGGCGACCATATTCTCGACCCGGCGGTGCTTCGGTCGCTTCTCGCGGCGCATTTGGATCCACCCGTGGTTGCTATCGACCCTCGGGTCGACGCCATCGCAGATCTGGATGAGGCAATGAAGGTTCGACTCGACGACGACCGAGTTGCCGCACTGGGGCGTGACCTCACCCACTTTGACGCCGTGGATTCCGGTATCTTCCTGTTCGACGGTTCCATCTTCCCCTTATTGGAGGAAACCACCGCCGCGGGGGAGGGAGAGTTGTCTGACTCGGTGGCCGTCCTGGCGGACATGGCACAGCTCCAAGCGTGGAGGATTCCCCCAACCGAGTGGTTCGACCTCGATACCCCGCAGATGGTGGGTCGGGCGGAGGACGCGCTTCTCCGCAACCTCGCCAAGAAGGAAGACGGACCCGTTGCCCGCTATCTCAACCGCCCCATTTCCCGACGCATCTCGCGCCGTGTAGTGAACTGGCCTTTGACACCGAATCATTGGACCATCCTCTCCTTTTCCGTCGCCGTGGCCGGGGCCCTATTCCTAGCCGTAGGCCCCTTCGTGGGATTCGTCGCGGGGGGGCTCCTCGCCCAGCTCGCCTCCATCTTGGATGGCACGGACGGCGAGGTCGCCAGACTCCGTCTTACAGCCTCCCGCCGCGGGGGATGGTTCGATGCCGTTCTCGACCGGTACGCCGATCTCGCCCTCCTTCTTGGTCTGGCCGTTGGAGGATGGCAGGCGACCGGAGACCCTCTCCTCTGGCCTGCCCTTGTCCTTGCGGTCACTGGTGCGATGATGGTGAGCTACACGAGCGCCCGATACGAAGGAGCGGGGCTGGGAGCGTCGCCCGTTGGTGGATTGCCGGCAAAGCGTGACTCGCGGATCCTCCTGCTCATGGTCGGCGCCATTCTGGTGGCGCCTTTGGCGACTCTCGTCCTCCTTGCCATCCTTGGCCACGCTGAGGCGGTGCGTCGGCTCGTGGCGTGGCAACGGAAGGAACGCGGGAATTCTTGAAGCCGCAGATCAGGAGACCAGCCTGAGACTGGTCAATGCCTCGTAATCTGCTGGTCCCGAATCAGAATGAAATCATGCCACTAGCAGGGAGCCCAGTCGATACCCAGAGCTTCCACAAGCCGGATGCACGGTTTCGAGCCGTATCGGCTGAAGGATTGTGTTCTTTAACTCTGATAGGGAAGCCTCGAAATGGTTTAGGAAGCCACTGGAGGGAGTCGAAGGATAGGTTCAGAGCCTCTGCATCGCAGGAACCATGCGGGTAGCCTGCAAGTATCCCCTCGGGTATCCCCCCGACTATGAAACTTCGGAGGGTCGGCAGCACCCTCATCGTCACGATCCCCAAGCGAATCGCGGAGGCAATGGGCTGGAAGGCCGGGAACCAGCTGAATATCGAGGTGGCTGGGAAGGACCGGCTGTTGATCCGACGGTAGCGGAAGACGTTTGACCCCCGGAGGCCAGCGACCGGCTACGGCGCAAGGCCGGGCTGGGCCATGAACCCGAGCTGGTCCCAGTACTCGTGTTCTTCCGTAACCTCGCCGCCCTCGAACTTGCTGACGACAGCATACGGAAGTCGGACAGGCTTATTCGTAGCGGGAATCGCCTCGCCGCCAGGTCCCGGAAGCGGTCCCGTGTGTGTTCCAGTGAAGGCAAGCTCCGCGATTGTCCAGTCGCCCTGGCCGAAGGCCCTTACCTTCTCAATCTGGCCATCGGGAAAGGCGTTGACAAGACCCTGAAAGGCATTGGCAAGACCCTGGAGGTAATCACGAAGTGCATCGCGGCCCTTGCGGGGCTCAGGAGCAGGCGGGGCGTGACGGGCAGAGGACTCGGCTTGGAGTCCGACGAACCGGTCCATGTCTCGGGCGTTGAACGCCTCAATGCTGGCATCAATCTTCCGCAGGTTCTCCTCTACGCTCAATAGATTTCACCTCCCCGCTTCGTGCGGGCCCTGGGAACTTCTACCGCGCCCCTCACCTCGGAGCCCCCGGCCGGGATGACTTGTCATAGCTTATAATCTGTGATAAGTGAACATGCAACATGGATACACGCTACAGCATATGGGCAGGTTCGGGACCTCGCCGTGACACTGGCCTGACGGCTGGGGATGAGGGGAGCTCGTCCGGCGACCGGCTACGGCGCCAGGCCCAACTGAGAGAACATCGCGAGCTGGTCCCAAGAGGTGTGGCCCTCAGTGATCTTACCTTCCTCGATCTTGAAGACGATGGTTGCGGGCCACTGTACGCTCTTGTTTGTGGCGGGTATCGTTTCGCCCTTCATACCCCGTATGGGCCCCTTGTGGGTTCCTTTCCAGACGATCTCCAGGCAGACATAGTCGCCCTGGCCGAAGGCCCGCACCTTCTCCATGCGGTGGTCTGGGAAACCGGTTTCGGTAGCTTCAAACCACTCGCGAAGGGCCGCCAGGCCCTTGGAGGGTTCGGGCAGGTTCGGGGCGTAGTTCACAATGGACTCCGCATAGAATTCGAAGACGCGGTCCCAGTCATGAGCATTGTAAGCTTCCAAACCGGTATCGATTAGCTTCAGGTTCTCCTCTGCACTCATTTCGTATCACCTCCTCCCCCTTCGAGGGCCTTGGGTATTTCTAATGCGCCCCTTCTCGGCGCTTGCGGCCGGTAGGAGATGGCATGCTTTGTCACTTGCGGTGTGTTAACGCGACGGCCCCTGCCAGGCTACGCCTCCCTCGACAGGCTGTAGACCTTCCATCCCAGGAGAAGGAAGAGTCCGATCAAGCCACTGGAGGGAGTCCGACTTGGAGTTCGGGAAGCCACATTCAGGAACCTGCCCACCGCCATCAGCGTGTCTTGACTCACATCGTCACGCGACACTATTCGAAAGCTTCTGCGTAATCCCTGGCGAACTGCTCGAACGATCTGGGTTTCTTCCCGGTGACTTCTTCTACTGTAGCCGAGACAGCCGAATAGCGACCTTCCCTAGTACTTCTGGAAGCCTCGATAGCAGCATCCAGATACCAATCCGGGAGGCCTGCTTCTTCGATCCCTTTTCGTACGTCTTCCTCGGAAAGGTTCACATGGGTAATTTTCCTGCCCAACACTTCGGAAAGGATTTTCGCTACCTGATTGTGAGAGAGCGCTTCAGGACCGGTGGTTGGGTAGATCTTTCCTTCATGTCCATCACCGGTCAAGGCTTCCACTGCAACGGCGGCGATATCGCGGGCATCTACAAAGCCAATCTTGCCCTCTCCTGTACCGGTATAGATAGCATTCTGAGCCTTGATTGTCTGGCCGTGGGACATAGGGTAGGTCTGCATGAAATCAGCGGGTCTCACGAAAGTATAGGGAATCCTTGATTCTTCGATGATCTTTTCCGCTTGGCGGTGCCATCTCATCGGGGGGACTTTCGCTTCAGCATCAGCCCACAGTGCAGAGAGCCTAACGATGTGCTGAACCATCGCCTTCTTCGCCTCCTCCACCAACAGCTTGGTTATCTCCACCGTTCTTTCTACACCTGGCCAACCCGGTGTGAGCAAGAAGAGTCTTTCAACTCCCTTGAAGGCTGCTTCAACGGTTTCCGGCTCATCGTAGTCGACCTCTACGATTTCGACTCCAGGACCTCTTATCCCGCCTGCCTTGCTCAGCGTGTGACAACAAGCACGAACGCTTGCCCCTTTGGCAGAGAGTTGCTTTACGACTTCGCTACCCACATTACCCGTCGCGCCAGTTGCCAAGATTCTGTTGGACATTCCGGTTCCACCTCAATGAATGTCGAAAGCCCACAGGCCTCATGTTTGAAATGGCTCCCGATCGCCTAGACGATAGGTACTCTTCGTTATATCTTGTCCCCAACGGGCAATGCATCGCCGTGGAACATAGGCTCCACTGGTGCTGAAAAAAAATGTACTGATTGAGCAAGGTCGCAGCATTCTCAAGACAAAAAACTCGGACTTCACATTTGCACAGATCCTGTTCTCCATTGGAACGCTCGCATACTCGACCCTGTTCGTTACCACCGGAGTTGTACCCCCTGTCATCGGCTGGTTTGGAATTGTCGCCGGCATGATCTGGGGCTTCGCCAATGGGATAAAACTCGTAAGACCCAGCTTCAAAGTCCTTTGGCTCTTCGGTGGTCTGTTGGTCTTGCTCTTTGAAACAGTCCTAGGATTCTGGCTGATAGGTCTGGGGCTCACCGGTTAGTGTTGAGGCTGGGGAGGTGGATCTATCGCCGTTCATTAGTTATCCCACCCCACTCGCGAGAGCCACTGGAGGGA
>JBHIBO010000056.1:0-5651 GCA_046759185.1 Thermoplasmata archaeon
CCAAACGGATTTACGCCCGAGGCAATTGGGATAGGAGATGACGGAGTCCTCGGAGGTTGCCCAGCCATCCGTGACGCCAGTCTCCCACGACGCCCGCCTGTCCCAGGAACTCTTTAGCCTGTACCAGGAACGTCGGGAGGAAATCGAGGCGCGACTGCGAGAGTTCCAGTCGTTGTGGGAGGAAGGGAGCGACGAGGACCTCTTCGCGGAACTGACGTTCTGCCTCTGCGCCGTTCAGACCTCGGCGAGGGTGAGCGATCGGACCACGCATCGGCTCCGGGAGCGGGGGCTCCTCCGAAGAGGCTCCCGAAACCAGGTCCGAGATGTCCTCCGAGGGGGCTATGTCCGCTTTCACGAGAACAAAGCCCGGTGGATTGTGGCGGCTCGGAGGCGTTTCATGGAGCCCCACCCGAGGATGCGCCAAGACTTGGCGGAGCGAGCCCACGCCCCATCGGTCCTCCGGGACTGGCTCGAACGCGAGGTCTTGGGGCTCGGCCCGAAGGAAGCCTCCCACTTCTTGCGGAACATCGGCCTGGGAGAGAACCTGGCCATCCTCGACCGCCACATCCTCCACAACCTGACAGAAGTCGGCGTCCTTGACGACCTGCCGACGAGCCTGACCCGTTCTCGCTACCTCGCGATCGAGGGGAATCTCCAGGCGTTCTGTGCCCGCGTGGGCATCCCCCTAGGACACATGGACTTGCTTCTCTGGGCCAAGGAGACGGGTTTTGTCTTCAAGTGAGGTGGAGCCGTCGGGGATTCGCCGGCGTTTCGTCGTTGTGGGCCATGAGGCGACCACGGCAGGCGACTTCGGCCTGAACGATCTGGCGGGGGCCACGGGCCGGCTGGACATCCTGCTGCGCAGTGTGAACTCCGCCTTCCTGCTCTCCCACGACCTGCGGCGGGACACCGAGATCTTCCTCGTCCTTCTCGGGGAGCCCCGTCCGCCCCGGACGCTCCACTTGGTGGGCCGTGAACTGCGACACCTCAACCCGGATGAACGAAGCACGGCTGCCCTGGTCCGCCAGGCCCTGCGCCTCGACACCGAAGGCGAGAGCAGTCCGGGAATCCGTGTGCGATTCCACGGCCTCCCGTCCCTGCTGGAGACGTTTCGCGACGAGCTCGTCTACCTTCATGAGGACGGTGAAGACATCCGGGAGGTGTCACTCCCCCGGCCGGCCACCTTCCTGCTCTCGGATCACCACGACCTGACGCGCGATGAAGAGGCCGTCGTTCGCAAGTTCAGCCCCCTCAAGGTCCGGGTCGGTCCGCGTTCCCTTCACGCGGACCACGCCCTCGTTCTTGTCCACAACGAGTTGGACCGACGCGACTAGGACTCACGGATGGCCTGACTCAGCCCCTCGAGACCCGCGGTCACGGTCTCCGTGTCTGTCCCATAGCAGAGACGGAAGTGGTCCGGGGCCCCGAACATCCTTCCCGGGGCGACGAGGACCCCGTACTTCTCGAAGGCCACATCGGCCAGCCGATCGACGTCCCCCTCGTAGTGTGGAAAGCTCACGTTGGCCTCCGGGAGCGCCCATTCCAGGGACGGCTCCTCCGCGATCCACTCCTCGACCAGGGGGCGATTTGCGGCTAAGAGGCGCTGGTTGCGTCTCCGCACCGCCTTGCGCTCGGCGAGAAGGCGTACACCGACAGCGTCGCTCACACGGGAAGGCGCGACGCTGGTGAAGTCTTTCGCCTGATGGAGGGCCGACACGCTTTCGGGAGCCGCCAGGCACCAACCGAGGCGGAGACCTCCGTGGCCGTAGACCTTGCTCACGCTGGAGGTGACGATGAATCGGTCGCTCACCGTGAGGGCGCAGGGGGGCGGCTCGCCGAAGGCGGCCTCTCGGAAGATTTCGTCCATTAGGATGGGAAAGTCACCCTCCTCTCCCACCTTCGCAAGGCGGGCGAGGGCATCCGTGCTGAAGCGAGTTCCTCCCGGGTTGTGGAGGTTGGTCAGGACGAGGAGGCGAGGCGGATCGTCCACCAGGGCCTCCACGGCGGCCCAGTTCGGTTGAAAGTTCCGGGCAAAGGGACGCGGAAGAAACCGGACGTCGGCCCCGAGGAACTGAAAGGTCTTCCAGAGAGGCTCGTAGACGGGTCGCTCGACGACCACGCGGTCCCCGGGCTGGAGGAGGGCCAGGCCCACCAAGAGGTTCGCTTCACTGGCGCCTGCCGTGGCGAGGACTTGATCGGCGGGAACCCCTGAGAGTCGAGCAATCTGCTCGCGCAATTCAGGCGAGCCTGCGATGTGTGGCTCGGCGTAGTCCAGGTATGCCAAGGCGTCCCCAGCGTCGATTGGAACGGGGGGGAGATTGCTCGACGCGAGATCGTACCTGGTCTGGGGAAGCCGGTCCACGATGTAGTGGAGCAGGTCAAATGTAGGACCGACCATGGAGGGGGACCGGTCCCGGCGCCATAAGGCTCACGGGGCCAATCTTGCCCCTAACAGGCTACGGCTCGACGCCCTCGCCGCCTCCGCAACCTTTACTGGTGCCGCGGAGGATATCGCGGGGCCGAATCCCGGGAGGAGGTGGACCATGAAACGATTTCACATTGCCAGCGAGTCGGAGATCCTATCGGGCCGAACGACCGACGTGTACTTCCAACGAACGGAGGAGGTACTCCAGGCCGAGGGAAAGGTGGGGGAACTCGTCGTGGCCGAAGTGACCGCCGGCCGTCTTCCGGAGGCGTGGCCTTGGGGGATTCTTTGCGGGCTCGAGGAGGTCGTGAATCTGCTCGAGGGTCGTTCTCTCGACCTGCACGCCCTGCCGGAAGGCACCCTCTTCGCACCCCGAAGCCATCGTGGAATACGGGTTCCCGTTGCCGTGCTCGACGGCCCCTATGGCACTTTCGCCCGGTACGAGACACCCCTCTTGGGTCTCCTCTGCCAGGCTACGGCCATCGCCACCAAGGCCGCCCGGGTCAAGCGGGCCGCGGGCCCCAATGAAGTCATGGCCTTCGGCGTCCGGCGGATGCATCCAGCCCTGGCACCCATGATCGATCGGGCCGCCTATGCTGGTGGGCTGGACGCCGTCTCTAGCCTCATCGGAGCGGATCTCATTGGGAAGCCACCGCAAGGCACGATGCCCCATGCCCTCCCCATCGTCCTGGGCAGCCCGGAGACGGCCTTCAAGGCCTTTGACCGGCACGCGGAAGCCGGCGTCCCCCGGATCGCTCTCGTCGATACCTACCTGGACGAGGTTCGTGAGGCCCTGTTGGCTGCCGAGTCTGTTCCCAACCTGTCGGGAGTCCGCTTGGACACCCCCGACTCGCGGAAGGGGGACTTCCCCGAGATCGTGCGTGAAGTGCGCTGGGAGTTGGACCAGCGGGGGTACCAGGAGGTGAAGATCTACGTGTCAGGCGGTCTGGACGAGCATACCATCCCCGATCTGGTCGCTGCGGGTGCCGTTGGGTTCGGCGTCGGGACCAGCGTCGCCAACGCGCCGACGATCAACTTCGCGCTGGACATCGTGGAGGTGGCAGGTCGTCCCGCGGCGAAGCGAGGGAAGTACAGCGGGCGGAAAGGGGTATTCCGGTGCCCGGAGGATTTTACCTACGAGGTAGGGTCCGACGCGCCCTCCTGTCCCCAATGCGGCACGCGTATGGAGGACCTCTTGGTCCAATACCTCGACGAAGGCAAGCGAGTCCGCAAGTTGCCCACTCCGGCAGAGATCCGGGACTCCGTCCTTGCCCAGCTTGACAGGTTGTCGTCGCGGGAAGCGCCGGTAGAAAAAGGTTGATTACGGCCGGGCCTTAGTCCTTTGGGGCGAGCCATGTCCGAGGTGCCCGAGAACCTCCACTACACGAAGGAGCACGAATGGGTTCGCAGAGAGGGTGACCGAGCCGTGGTAGGGATCACGGATCACGCCCAGACAGAACTTACCGACGTGGTCTACGTCGAGCTACCCGAAGTGGGCGCGGAGTTCTCCGCCGGGGAGTGGTTTGCCGTAATCGAGTCCGTGAAGGCGGCGTCGGAGGTCTATGCGCCTTTTCCTGGCCGGGTTGCCGAGGTGAACAAGGAGCTGGACGACCGTCCGGAACTCGTCAATGACTCGCCGTACGACAAGGGTTGGCTGGTCGTCTTCGACGTGGCGGAGACGGCGGATGCCGTGAACCTCCTCACCCCGGACGAGTATCGCGGACTCATCGAGGAGTAGATCCGAACCCTCGAGCTGGGAGAATCGCTTTAGGGTCGCAGGCCCTCGGCGAGAGGTGAACGGGCCAATGCCCGGGACCTCTGAAACTTCCCGGCTAGTGAGTCCCCCTCCTGCCGTCGTCATCATCCTCCTGGTGTGGATTCTCGTCGCTGTCCTCCTTGCGTTTTGGTTCTTTGTCTCTGGGATTCCCTCCTTGATTGTGGCGGCCCTTCTGGGTTCCGTTGCCGTGCCGCTCGCAATTATCCTTTTCCTCCGGGGTCGCAGCGTTGCCTCGCGGCATCTCCACCTGACTATGGAGAGTCGGAGCGTCCGGCCCGGCGAGACGGTCCGTGGTCACGTTGAGCTTCGCCCGCGACGACCACTGACTCTTCGCTCCCTCGAGGCCTCCGCTCGTGGTGGGGAGAAGGTGGAGATTGTTGTGTCCACGGGACAGGGCGCCACAAAGATCCGGGAAGAATCCCTGGTGCTGGACGAAGTCCTCCCACTCCGAGCTGAAGGAGGGGGACCCGTAACCGTGGCCGAGCCGTCAGGGACCCTCCTTCAGCCGGGTCGATATCGTTACTCGCTCTCGGTGACCATCCCCGAGGCCGCTCTTCCCTCCTTCCGGGGAAGCGTCGCCTCAATCCGTTACATCGTTCGTGTTCGAGCACGTCTTCCTCGCCGCATCGATGCGGTGACGGAGATCGAGATTCCCGTTGTCCCATCAACGATGTCTGCCGGGTATGAGGAGCATGCCCGAACTCCTACCGCCACGCAGTTGGGTCCGAGCCGTCCCCAATTGGTTGTCGATGTGAAGAACCGCGATGTGCGGGTCGGCGGTAGGCTCGAGGGTCACGTCACGGTGAGCAACCTACGAGACCGTCGTATCGAGGGCGTTCGGCTGCGCCTACGGGAGCGGGAGTGGGGGACGGCCCAAGGCCGGGAAACGTCAAAATCCAAGACCCTTCTCCAGACCGAGGTGGCAGCCTCAGGAGGCGTGGGTGGACTCGTCGCCCCCTTCTCCCTCGTGGTGCCCGCTGGCGCGAAGCCATCCTTCGTGGGCCGAATCTCCTCTCTCCGACACTATCTACGGGTCCGGGTCCGACTTGCCTGGGCGAGAGATCTCAGAGTGGCGGAGGAGGTTCGCGTATTCACCGCGTCTTCATGAGGGGCACAGGATCGGTTCTGGAGGCTACCGGGTAAGACAGTCACGACACAAGCATTCGGCGCCGATGGCCTCCCTTACCGCCTTGGCAGGAACCTCCCAGCACCAGCAATCCTCACTCTGTACCCCACAGAGAAAGCTCGTGCCGCACTCCGGACACTTCACCACCGCGCCAGGCTTCACCGCCGGCTCGACCATGCCTCCGCCACTTCCTCAGGTTTCGAGCATCTGCATGCAGATCTCGTTACTAGTCTCTATTGGAGCCGAACCCATGACGGGGGAATAGGACTGGTTCTAAGTAGGCCAAGGGAGTCTGGCTCGCGGGCTCGTAGGGTAGTGGACTA
>JBHIBO010000057.1:0-5383 GCA_046759185.1 Thermoplasmata archaeon
GGGCAGGACCTCCTCGTTGACGCCTTCTCGGGGAACGTGCGAGGAATGGGCCCCGGCAGCGCAGAACTCGAGTTCGAGGAACGCAAGGCTGAACCCGTGGCCGTCTTCATGATGGACAAAACGGAGCCAGGTACGTTCAACTTCCCCATCTTCCGCATGTTCGCGGACCCCTTCTGCTCCGCAGGCCTCGTCATCGACACTGCCATGCACGAGGGCTTCCGCTTCGAGGTCTGGGACATCAAGGCCCATCGCCGGGTGTTCTTCGATTGCCCGGAGGAGCTCTACGACCTCCTGGCCTTCATCGGGACCAAGGGGCAGTTCGTGATCAAGCGGGTCTACGCTCGGGCGGACCAGGTGGCCGAGGGGGAGGCTGTGGCCTGCATGAGCACGGACAAGCTGTCCCACATCGCCGGGAAGTACGTGGGAAAGGACGACCCAGTGGCCGTGGTCCGTTCCCAGTCCGGCCTCCCGGCCATGGGCGAGATCTTGGAGGGGTGGTCATGGCCCTTTCTGGCCGCCGGGTGGAACCGGGGCAGCCACAACGGCCCCGTTCTACCCGTCACCCAGAAAAGCAACCGCGTCAGCCGCTTCGACGGGCCGCCCCGCGTGTTCGGCCTGGGTTTCCAGGTCGGGGACGCCAAGCTCGTGGGACCCGTAGACCTCTTCGACGACCCGGCCTTCGACCCCGTCCGCCAGCAGGCAGCTGAGCTCGCCGATTACATGCGCCGTCACGGCCCCTTCGAACCTCACCGGCTCCCCATGGACGAGATGGAGTACACGACGATGCCCCAGCTCATGGCCAAGGTGAAGGATCGGTGGGAGGACGTCGCCTAGGGGATGAAGGCCGCGATTCGTCAGGGCGATGTTCGGTAATACCAGGATGATGAGCATCAGTCGAATCTCTTCAACGCCCCGGTCGCGTTCCGTAGTTCATCAACCTCCGCCATGACCGCCGGGGAGACCCCAGGCAGATCAGAAGGCATTCTGTCGCGGCTCCCCTGATGTTTTAAGACCGACCCGACCCTTCGATTCCCCGTGAAGACCCCCCTCCTCATCCTCAACTTCAAGGCCTACCCGGAGGCCGTAGGGCCGCAGGCCATCGAACTCGCTCTTGTAGCGGAGGAGCTTAGCAGGGAAACCGGCAAGGCCGTGGCGGTCGCTCCCTTCAGCGGCGACCTCGCCCGTGTCGCGGAGGGTGTGGCCATCCCCGTCCTGGCTCAACACTGCGACGACGTGCCTGGGGGGAGCCAGACAGGGTGGATACCGCCCGAGGCTGTGGCCGCCGTGGGGGCGGTGGGATCCCTGCTGAACCACGCGGAGAGACCTCTGTCAGAGTCGACGCTGCGGGCGACGGTACAACGCTGCGATGCCCTTGGCCTGGAGACCGTGGTGTGCGCCCACGACGCAGCGGCCGCCAGGTTCGGAGCGGGCATCGGGCCGACCTTCCTGGCCGTCGAACCGCCTGACCTCATCGGCGGGGACGTCTCGGTTACGACGGCGAACCCTAGAATTGTCCGCGAGACGGTGGAGGAGGTCGCATCGGTCAACCCCGCCGTGCAGGTCCTCTGCGGTGCCGGTATCAAGACTGGGGAGGATGTCCAAAAGGCGCTGAAACTGGGAGCGGAAGGCGTCCTGCTCGCCTCCGGGGTGGTGAAGGCCTCGTCCCCGCGACGCGCCCTGGTGGACCTCCTAGCCGGCCTCGAAACGTAGACTGCCTGCAGGGCAGCTGCCGTTAAGGGAGCCCCGGTCTGAAGGCTCTATGGGCGTCGTAACGATTCTCCTCGGACTTCTGCTCCTCACCCCGATCGTGGTGTTCGCGGAAGGGAACGTCGACGGGAGGGGTTCTGACCCTGGGGCCCCCTATGGGCCGGGGGACGCCCCGAGGGAGATTCACCCGCTGCTTCTTCTTGTGGAGGTGCTGTCCCACGCCCCCCGAGACGACGAGTACATGGTCGTGGCCAACCCGGGATGGAGCCCGGTCAACCTGACAGGTTGGACCCTCACGGACGGGGAGGGATCGTGGGGCCTGCCCGCCCTCTGGCTGAATGTGGGGGCGTCGATCCTGGTCACGCGGAACGGTACGTCGCTCTGGGAGGACGGCGGGCTACGGGCGGATGGATGTGTGGTTGGGTGCGACAGACGCATCGCCGTCCGGGGATCGCTTGCGCTACGAAACGAGGGGGACAGCCTTCACCTCTTGAACCCCGAAGGCGGGGTCGTTGACGCCCTGCTATACGGACAGGACCCGCCCCTGCTCGGGTGGGAGGGCGAACCCGTCCCTTCTCTTCCAAGAGGACTCGTGGCCCGACGTCGTGTTGATGACAACGGCTGGGTCGACTCGGATGCCGCCACCGATTGGGCGTGGAGCCGGACCTTTAGGCTGGGCCAGAGCCGAAGCTTACCTCCGTTCTTCGAGAACGTTCCGATCCGGCCCCTCCTCTCCCCGGAGGACAGCCTGGCGAGCCTCCTGGCCTTGGTCCGGCATGCGCAGAACCGGGTGGACCTCGCTGGATTCACTCTCACAAACACGGCCCTGGTTGGGGCCCTTCGAGACGTCCTCGACCGGGGAGTGCGTGTCCAGATCGGAGTCGAGGAGAGTCCTCCCGGGGGCGTCGGGGTCAGGGGAGAAGAAATTCTCCGTGAACTCCAGAAATCCGGCGCACGGGTCCTCCTTATGGGCTCCCACGGCGAGGGGGCATGGCGAAGGTACGCCCTCCATCACGCGAAGTATTTGTTGATCGACCAGACATGGGTGGTCCTGGGATCCGAGAACTTCTCCCCGAACGGATACCCTTCCGAGGCGGGGAATCGCGGGTGGGGCGTTGCGGCACGGAGCCCCGGGCTCGCACGCTGGTTCGGCGAGGTGTTCCGGCGGGATTGGGACGAGAACCGAAGCGACATTCGATCCCCATCGAGGAGTGGGGAGCCTCGAGGCAACGAGGTGGTGCAACCCGCCGACCCCCCACGGCCGACAGCCTGGGCCTCGGCAAACGTGACAGCCTTCCTCGGGCCCGACAACGCGGAGGAGGGGCTGCTGGGGCTCCTCCGGCACGCGACAGAGAGCATCGACGTGGAGCTGTTCTACCTGCGATGGTGGTGGAACGGGGGGACGAATCCGTTCGTGGTCGCCCTCCTCGCCGCGGCGGCGCGGGGGGTGACGGTACGCGTCTTGCTCGACGGGAGGTCCTACAACGTCGAAGGGGATGAGGACAACGATGAGGCCGTCCGACGGCTCAACCAGATGGGGGCGATGCACGGGCATCGCCTGGAGGCCCGGATCTTCCCCGGAGACACCCAGAGAATTGTGAAACTCCACAACAAGGGCGTCCTCGTCGATGGCAGGCGGGCCTGGGTCTCCAGCATGAACTGGAACCTCGCGGGTGCCTTCGCCAATCGTGAGGCAGGCCTCCTCGTGGATTCGGGGGAGGTAGCGGCGGTGTTCCAACGCGCCTTCGAGGAGGATTGGGAAGCCGGGCAAGCCCTCGGAGGACCCTTGCCGGGAGGGGAGCCGGAAAGGGTCGTCTTTCTTGGCATCGGCCTGGCCAGCGGGGCGGCCGCCGGTGCCTGGTGGTGGGTGCTGAGAACCACGAAGGAAGCTACTAATAAGCACCCTCGAAAGGAGAGGACGTGGCGTCGGAGGTCCAAACAACCCACTTCGCCATCTCGGCGGCGGAGATCGAGAAGTACGCGTACTGCCCGCTCAACTGGTGGCTTTACCGGCAGGGCGTCGGGGCCCAGGGCGAGGAGACCGTAGAGGGCGAGCGGGAGCACACGCACCTCGCGCAAGACCTCTTTCGAGTCCTCCGGCGGGAGACCCGCGCGGCCGAGTGGGAGACCCTCGTCATGTACTTCGCGCTGGCCGCGTCCTTCGTGGCGGTGTTCGGGGTGACCCTGATGGGGCAGCTCGACTTCCGCTTCGCGAGTATTTTCTCGGTCCTTGCCCTCATCTGGCTCCTGGCTGCCACCTTCCTCCTCTATCGGGCCGAGAGCGTGACGGTCCCCTCGGAACGGCTGGTCCAGGAACGCCTCCTCGTCGTCTTTTCCATGGTCGCGACACTGATCGCCCTGATGACGCTCTCGCTGTTCTACCTCCTCGACAACGCCGTGGCGAACGTCCTGGAGGTCGTGGCCCTCGTGTGGCTTGTCGGAGCCTCCTTCTTCCTGTACAAGTCCCTCACCAACGTCCGAGGGGCCCAGGAGCTCCGCGCGGCGCGGGGCCTGGGCGAGGCCCCCATCGAGTACGTGGACGACCTGGCGGGAAAGTCCCCGATGTTGGAGTCCTCCACGCACGGCCTGAGGGGCCGGCCGGACCTCATCGTCCGGAATGAGGAGGCGTTGATTCCCGTGGAGGTCAAGACCGGCCGCATCCCGCGCGGGCCCCTTTTCTCCCACATCTTGCAGGTCGCCGCGTACTGCCTGCTGGTGGAGGAGACCTACGGGTCGCGCCCCCCTTACGGGCTCCTGCGCTACGGGGAGATCGTCCACGAGATCGACTACACGGAGGAGCTGGAAGACCTCCTCCTTTCGAAACTCGATGAGATGCGGGCCGCCGCCGCCCTGGGGGGGGCCCACCGCAACCACCACCGGCGGGGCAAGTGCCTCCGTTGCTCCCGTCGCCACGCCTGCGACGAGCGCCTGGCCTAGTCCTTCGGCTCCCTCGGATGTCGCTCTACGGAGGCCTGCTCCAACCGCTCCCGAATCTCCCGGACCTCCTCCCGCATGCGGAGCATCTCCCGTTCGAAGGGGGTGAACCCGGAGGAGGCGAAGATGCGGTGGGTCACGAAGACGCCGATAAACATGGCCCCCACCGCGCTGAGGACGGCCACGATGATGAAGGCCACCAGAAACAGGACCGGGTTCGCCGCGAGGTCCGCGAGGGTCAGAACGCCCATGAGCTGGAGCACGAAGACCGCGAGGAGAGCGGCGACGACGACGATCCAGAGGACTGTCCACCAGTTTGGCCTCACGCCAGATTCCTCCGTTCCATCAGGGTGGCGAAGGGCGCGTTCTGAAGTTCCTGCCCCGTGAACATCCGGGGCGGGTTTGCCCCATCAAGGAAGAGGCGGAGGGACCACTCCTCCAACGACTCCACGGCCACGACGTCGACCATGACATCGAAATGCTGGCCAAGCCCGTCCTGCGCCCCGGCCTCCAGGCGGAAGGACGACATGACCTCGAGGGGGATGCGCTCCTCTAATGCCATGGCGCGGGTGGCGTTCCGGAAGATGGGTTCGGGACCGTCGGACGGGATCACGTGGATGAAGAGGGACTCGTACAGGTACGTGCCCGAGAGGCTCGTCACGAAGGCGATGAGGATTCCCTCGTCGTAGTTGAGGATGAGGCGGGGCAGGCTGGCGATGTCCTCCTGGGGCCCGATGAGTCG
>JBHIBO010000058.1:0-5354 GCA_046759185.1 Thermoplasmata archaeon
GCTGATGCACGACCACGGCCTTCTCTGTGGCAACATCATGATTCCCGAGCGTCGGAGTGAGGCCCGTCGTATGCTGGACAAGACCGAGAGCGGGGCCGATTTCTTCACCACTCAGGTGGTCTTCACGCCCGACCGGCTCCTCCAGGTCCTCGTGAAGTACGACAAACTCTGTCGAGACCGAGCCGTCGACCCGGCCGCCGTCCTAGTCAGCTTCGCACCCGTGTCGGATGGGAATGACCTGGACTTCCTAAGGTGGCTGGGTGTGAACATCGGAGCGGAAACTGCCACACAGCTTGCTTCCGGGGGAGCGGACGGCCTTGCTCGGTCGTCCATGGACTTGGCGGTGGACAACTGGGAACACATCCTCTCCCAGAACGACGCCTTTCGGAAGGTCTCCCTGGGCCTGAACCTAGAATACATCAACCGGCACAACTTCCGCCACGCCCCCGAGATGGGCGCGCGCCTCATGGAAGTCACCTAGTCCCCTCGAGGGTCCCAACGTGGTCGAGGCGTATCTCAACGGCATCTTCCCTCGCTCGCAGGCCCTCATCGCCGCCACGCGTGGTTTCGATCGGGGTCGCGTGTCGGAGTCGGAGGTCCAAGAGGCCCTGGAACAGGACGTGCAGGACCTCGTCGCCCTGCAGCTGCAGGCGGGTTTCGACTACATCAGCGATGGACTCCTCAACTGGCAGGACCTGTTTCGACCCTTTGCGGAGACCTGGGATGGCCTGGAACCAGGCGGGTTGACGCGCTGGTTCGACAACAACACCTTCTATCGAAAACCCGTGATCGCTGGTCCGCTCCGGCCGCGGCCCATGGCGAAGGCGTTTCTCCGGATCGATTCCCTTCCCGATACACACCCGTGGCAGGCCGTTCTGCCGGGTCCTTACACCTTCCTGACGCTCGGTGAGGATCACCACCATGCGTCGCCCCAGGAGGGCCTCCGTGCCCTGACGGACGGCTTGAAGACCGCCGCGACGGCCTTGGGGAAGGAAGGTTTTCAGCTCCTGCACTTCCAGGAGCCCGGTTTGGCCGTAAGCCCGCCCGAGGGCGAAGGGCTGGCCGAGCTGAAGGAGGCGTACCAGGACCTGCGGATCCCTGGGACGAAGACCGCCCTCCACCTGTACTTCGGGAGCGCACAGCCTCTGCTCCCCGACCTTCTGGACTTCCCCGTGGACCTCTTGGGGCTGGACCTCTACCAGGAGGAGCTGGATCGGCTCAAGGACATGGATTTCACCAAGACACTGGTCTGCGGCTGCGTGGACGCCCGAAACTCCCATCTGGAGAATCCGGCGGAGGTGGCGGAACTTGTCACGGGGCTCCGTGAAAGGCTCGACCCCCCTGAGGTGGTCCTCGCCCCGAACGCGGACCTGGAATTCCTGCCGAGGAGCGTGGCCCGGGCGAAGGTAGAAGTTCTGGGGTCCGCTAAGACGCGACTGGAGGAGACGAGCTGACCGAGAAGCTGTTCCCGACCCAAGAAGTGGGGAGCCTGGCGAAGCCCCCCTGGCTCGTTCGCGCGCCGCGTCGGGGCCATGCCACCGAGAAGGAGATTCAGGCTGCCGCCAAATGGGGGAAGCGGCTCGGCGTCAAGGACTCGGATCGCCTGGTGGAACTCCTTCAGTCGGGGGACCTGAAGGGCAGGAAGGAGGAGCTGCGGGATTGGGCCTCCCTCTACGGCTTGCGCTTCTTCGAGCAACCGGGTCTGGACGTCGTGTACGACGGGGAACAGCGACGCATCGAGATGTACGAGTACGCCATCCGACGGATGGACGGCTTCGAGTTCCAGGGAATTGTTCGCTCCTTCGACAACAAGTACTACCGCAAGGCGGCCAGCGTGGACCGCGTCGGCTTCCGAGAAGCCTATCACCAAGCGGAGTTTGAGTTCGCTCAGGAGCATGCGCAGCGGCCGGTCAAGGCGCCGCTGACGGGGCCTTACACCCTGGCGGACTGGTCCTTCAACGAGTACTACCAGGACGGTCGACGGGATATTCTCGACCTGAAACGGCGGCGGCTGGAGGCGAAACGGGATCTCGTTTTGGATCTCGCCGAGCGTGTCATTCGACCCAACCTCCAGGCCTTGGAGCGCGCGGGGGCCAACATGGTCCAAATCGACGAGCCGGCAGCCGCGACGCACCCAGAGGAGGCGGAGATCTTCGTGGAAGGATTCAACGCGGCCACCGAGGGGACCCACGCAAAGATTGTCACCCACATCTGCTACAGCGATTATCGCAGGCTGTACCCGTATGCGCTAGAGATGAAGCGGTGCAGCCAATTCGCCTGGGAGGTCGCGAACCGGGAGGACCCAGAAGGCGACGGCTTTGCGCCTCTTCGCCTCCTGAAGGAATACGACGACGACCGGGAGATTGCGGTGGGGGTCTTGGATGTCCACGTCAACCGGGTGGAGACGCCCGAGGAGATCCGGGACAAGCTTCTGAGGTCAGCCGAAATCCTTGGTGACCCGACTCGCATCCTGGCCAATCCCGATTGCGGGCTCCGGACACGGACCTGGGACGTCGCGTACGCCAAGCTGAGGAACATGGTCGAGGGGGCACGGATGGCCCGCGACCAGGTCGCGTAGGCGCGGCCCGTACGCGACGGCTTTTTGGACTATTTCAGCTGGATGTCCCAATCGTATGGGACGTCCGATGAATCATAGGGCAGCCGGTACTCGTCCGGCTCTTCGTAGTTGTAGAGTCGAGTCGGCAGGTTCACCAGATAGACCGGCTCCGAGCCTACGGCCTTGAACCCGTGGAGGACCCTGGGAGGGATCTTGATCAGCATGGGGTTTTGCTCCCCCGGGAAGAACTCGTTCACCTCCCCCTTCGTTCTGGCATCGTCCCGGTCGTCGTAACAGACGACCTTCGCGGTGCCACGAAGGACGATGAAGTGATCCGTCTGCAGCTTGTGGTAGTGCCACCCCTTCACCACGCCGGGGTTGGCGGTCGTGACGTAGCACTGCCCGAACTTGTCGAACTCCGGCCAGTCCGAGCGGAGCATCTCCATCAGGTAGCCACGCTCGTCGTGGATCTGCCTCAATCCGCGGACCGCAACGCCTTCAATCATCGTCCGGGGCCTCCAAGCCGCGCATTCAGACGCGCGTATTAATACTGTGAGAAGGCAACGACTGCCTCCGTCACGCTTCGAGGGCTACCCCCGCTCTCGAGTCAGGTACTCCTCGAGAGCCTCGAGGGACATCTGGGCGACGACGCCGTCCTTGTGCTTCTGGAAGCCCAGACGCTCGTTGATGGAGAGCATGGCGGCGTTCGTGGTCGCGTTCCCCGTCACTACGACATTCACCTCGGGGAGTTCCCGACGTACGCGAAGGAGGTTTTCGGCCTTCAGCCACTTCCCCAGGCCGCGACCCCGGTAGGGCGGACGCACACCGGTAATGAACTGCTGGATCAGGGGCGCCTCCTCGGGCCAAAAGCCCATGTCCGTGACCCCGGAGATGGCCCCGTCCGCCTCCCGGCTAATGACCCCGAGCAGGCGGCCCTTGCTCTCCACGATGCGGTCCTCCCACTGGCGGTTGACCTCGGGGGTGACGACGGTATCGCCGGTCTCCAACTCCTCGCGGGGCGCTTCGTTCAACGACTCGGTGAGGACCTCGCAATATTCCTCGACGATGTCGTCGGCCACGGGGCCGTCGAGCCACTGCAGTCTCGAGTCCGGGGAGCGCTTCGGTCCCTCCTCGGCCCAACGTTCCACCATCGCCCAATCCACCTGGTCGAGGTAGAGGCGGCTCTCGCGGTGTCGCAGGGCGACCTCGGCCCCGATCGCCTCCAGGAAGGCGAAGCCATCCGACTCGTCGGTCCCCCCCATGAGGAGAGATTTCTGGCTGTTTCTTGCGAGCTCCGCGGCCTTCGCCAGCAGCTGGCGGCCGATCCCCTGCCGCCGATAGGGCTCCAGCACCGAGATTCGGATGCGGGCCTCTTTCGCCCGGTTCGCGTAGGAGGGGGCGTCCTTTCGGTAGACCCAGAAGTACACCCATCCGATCATCTCGGGCTCGCCGGCGAGGAAGGCCGCGACGTTGGTCTCCTCCGCCTCGGGATTGCCCCCACGCATCCACACCTCTATCGTCTCATCCGTATCCAGGGGATCACCGGGGTTTGCCTCCTCGTGGCGGAAGCGGCGAAACGCGTGGTAACGGGCCCACTCTTCCCGCGAAGCGGTCTTGGGGTCAAAGGGGACGAGAGTGACGTCCATTGGAGGGGGAGAGCGGACATCCGGGATAGACTTTCGGCGCGAGACGACACCCCTTCCCCAACGGGGCGCCTACGCGGGTTCGATGCGACTCAGCAGGCGGAGACGCATGTTCATGATGGGTCCAGTGTCGTCCAGTCCGTACTGCCGACACCACTCCTGGAGCTTAGACCTGGGCGCGTCCCAGATCTGCTTCACCTTGAGTTCAGGGAGCGACCCCGTGGACTCTTGAGGAGGTCCTGCCACAGGTTCTAGCTCCGGCTCTACTTCTCGCTCGCCGGAGATCTCGGTGGAATCCGGTAGCATCTCCTCCTCCATGGGCTGTTCCTCCGCGGACGGTTCCTCCGTCTGGGAGGGGACAGCGACCTCCTTGCTCCTCTTGGCCTTCCTTTCTCTCTTAGCCTTCTTCCCCCGGCCCTTCTTGCGCTTCTCCGCTTTCTTCACCGTCTCCTCCGCCTCGTCGAGAACGACGACGGGCGTCGCGACCTCGCCCATGTCACCCTCGTCCGAGGGGGTCTCAGGGGTACCCTCAGGCGTTTCCGGGGGGGTGTCCGGGGGTCCTTCCGCCAGCATCTCATCGGAGCGCGCTCCCATGTCCCCGATGTCCGCCTCGATCGCGGTCATTGAATCCTCTTCGCGCGCCTCGTCGATATCGTCCTGGGCGGCTTCCTCGGGGCTCTCGTCGAGTTTCTCCTGGAGGTCCTCTTCGACCGGATCTTCCGGGAGCCCACTCTCAGCCTCCGCCTCGGACGGCGGCTCCTCCACCTGGGTCTCCAGGTCATGCAGGAGACGCTCTCGAAGGTCGACCACCGTGCCCGAATCGTCCAGGCCGAGCTGGAGACACCAAGCCCGCAGGTCCGCCTTCCGAGCCCTGCGGACGGCGCTCACCGTGATCTCGGGAACCGCGCCTTCCTCCTCCTGGCTTTCGGGGACCTCAGGCGGCTCCTCGGGAACCCCCACGGGCTTCCGTCGAGTTCGCTTCTCCCGAGCCTTCCGCTTGCCCCACAGCAGCGGGAGGAGGGCTTTTACAGGCCGGACGTCGCTGGAGGTCCCCGCCCAGCTGGCGAGCATCTCCCCGAACTCCTCCTCAATCTGTTGGGAGAGATCGTGGAGGCGCGCCTGGAGGGCGCCGTTGTCCCGTCCGCGGAACACGA
>JBHIBO010000059.1:0-5225 GCA_046759185.1 Thermoplasmata archaeon
CGTCCGGTTCGAGTACGAGCCAACGCTCGTCCGTGCCATCAAAAAGGTGCCCGGCCGGATCTTCGATCCGGTCGCCCGGGCCTGGCTGGTCCCTGTGGAGGAGGGGTCCCTGGAGAACCTCCTGGCGACCCTGGGGGAGGTCGACTGCTCAGTCGAGTTGGCCCCGGAGGCGAAGTCGTAAGGACCGATATTACCGCAGGGTTATTGGGGTGATCGCGGGTCCCCGGATGGGTCAGCCATTCGCCTTGACGTCATGTACGAGGAGGTGACCTTCTCCAAGGTGATCACCGCGATCATGGTCGCCGTCGCCGCTCCCATGCTGGTCCTCGCTTTCTATCAGTTCTTCGTCGCCCCCATCGGGTCCCACCCTGCGCCCACGGTCCTCTACTTGGGGGTCGCCGCCGTGTTCCTCTTCCTGGCCGTGAGCTTCAGCCGGCTCATCATCCGCATGACGCTGGACTCCCTCCAGATCGGCTACGGGATGTTCCGGTGGCGGATCCGGTGGGGCGAAATCGAGGGGGTCGAGTTGGACGAGCTCTCCGCCCTACGGGAAGGCGGGGTCGGCGTGCGCGTTCTCAAGGTCAAGGGGAAGTGGCGTATCGTGTACAGCGTGGTCGGAGGACCGCGGATCGTCCTATCCGTCCGCAGCGGCCGTTTTCGCGAGGTCGTGTTCTCGACGAAGAATCCGGAAGAGGTCACGGCCTTGGTCCGGCAGTACGCTGGACTGGGTCCGGCGACGGCCTGAGGCCCATCACGGGAAGCGAGAGGGCGATACCCACCCTCCGATTCGAGGTGAAGACTTAGGAACCCCGTTTCCGTCTCCATCGCTGTGGGGAAACACAGCCTTCTGGAGCTCAAGGCCCGCCGATCCGGGCTGCAGGCCGAGACCGCCTGGTGCGAGGCCAACGCAGACCTGATCGAGGACGTTCGACAAGAGGACACGTACTTCCGTGCGAATCAGGGCCGTCTTAAGCTCCGCGTGGTGGCCGAGCGGGGAGGGGGCACGCTCATCTACTACGAGCGGGAGAATCGGGTGGATCCAAAGACGAGCCACGTCACTCTGCTCACGGTCGCCAATCCCGAGCCCCTAATGTCCATCCTTGGGGAGGTCCTCGGTGTCCTTGCGGAGGTGCGAAAGCGGCGCCGGATTTTCCGGTGGGGGGAGGTGCAGATCCACCTGGACAAGGTCGATGGGCTGGGAGAGTTTGTGGAGTTTGAGAGACTCCTAGACGACCAGGAAGCGGAAGCCCAGGCGCAGGTCGAGTTCGTGGAGCTACGCACCGCCCTGAACATAAGCGAGGAGGACCTAGTGGCCGAGTCCTACAGCGATATACTCTTGGGGCAGGACCCCGATGCGCACCGGGCATAGCTATATGCCCCTCGGCCTGTGGACTCCCCATGTACCTGCGGTACTTCGGCATCCGTGTCACAGACCTCGATCGGTCCGTGAAGTTCTACACCGAACTCCTTGGACTGAAGGAGGCGGGTCGCGGGAGCATGAGCGAGTACGGGGGAGGGCGTGGGGACTGGGTTCTCTTGGAGGATGGGACCTCCGGACAGCGGCTTGAGTTGAATGCGTATCCCGAGGGTTCCCGATGGCATGCCCCGTACGAGCCGGGGGAGGGCCTGGACCACATTGGATTCGTGGTGGACGACGTTACCAAGGCGTATGAGGAGCTCGTGGCCGGTGGAGCCGGCCCCACGGAGATCGACCCCGCCAGCACGGAGGGCTACCAGGCCTTCGTGACCGATCCTGACGGCAATTGGATCGAGCTCTTCTTACACGATTGACTGCCGCCCCCTCTCGGGCCGACTCCTCCGTTCGGACCCCCTCGTCCAGGATGTCGTCCGGATTCACTTCACGGGAACCATGGCAAGGTCGTACACGGGCGGATTGCCCAGAGTTTCCAAGGCAAGTTTCTCCGCGTCCTTCGCCGATCCTAGACGGTATTTCCGTTCCAGGACTTCGCGCAACCGCTCATGGTCGCTCCCGACTGCGGCCGCGCTAACATCCAGCCAGGCCCCGCTCGGGTCGAACTCCAACAACTTTGGCTCCTCTTCGAGTGCGGTCCCCACGAGGAGAGCGGTGCTTAGAGGGCGTCTCGTCCGGGACACAGCGTGTTCCCAGTAGGTTTCCACGAGGATGTCAATCAACTCGCGGTTCGAGTTCGGCTCTGCCTGATGTACGTGTCGGGCCAACATGTGCGCGTCCGACATGATTCCCGAGGCCATGAGAGCCAGGCGGTCTCCCATCCGGTGGACTTTCGCCACGCTGCGAACGAGGGGAGAACTCGTTGGGATCATGCCCACCAGGACAACCCCTTTGTCGTAGGTCACCCCGACTCCAGGGGCACCCCGCATGGCCCCTTCTCTGGCGTACTCGAGCTGATAGATTCGTCCATCCGGCGCGACGACATTCTCACGGTCAAAGCCCGTGGCCAACGGCCCGGCCGTGTTGGCGAAGGACACCAAAGCTGCCCGCACTAGCTCTGCCTTGCTAGCAAAGGGCCCGGTCCTCACGAGGGAGTCGAGGTACTTGTCGATCTCTTCGGGAATGGCGGTTCGTATCTCAGACATACGTTGTAGCCCCGTTCACACGTATCTGTGGCGTATCCACAATGTATCCATGTACATAAATCTAATGAATGGATCCCGCTGCCGTTTGACGCCTCCGACGCGGTCGGCACTCTCCCCGTCGGTGGAAACGGCTTGGGGAGACGGCTACGTCTCCTGCAGTTCCTGAAGGAGATTCTCCTCCGTGTAGCCGAAGGGTGCCAGGAGGGTCTCCCCGGAACGGGCCAGAAGGCGGAGGTACTCCCAGACGTCCGGCGTGTCCCCGTCTCGGAGGAAAGCAGCGAACTTCACCTTCTGCCGGTAGTCCCGCGACTTCCGGTTCATGATGATGTACCGTACGTACTCCCCTGGCTCCGTTTTGAAGCCACGCGCCCGCAGCTGTCGCAATGCCGCGGCGGTGTAGTTCAGGACCACGTACTCTTCCAGCGGCTTCGTGACGACTTTGGAGATGACGAGGTCTTCCAAAGGGACATCGCCGTTCCGGAGGTCTGCGGCGGCCTCTCGGAGGACCTGAACGGCGGCGGGGATTGCGTCCTGAAACTCCTGGGCGTTTCGGGCCTGTCGGAAGACCTCCAGCATGCCAGTCTGGGCTTGGGCGACAAAGGGGGTTGTGTCGTGCCGTCGGACCTCGATGCCTCGGAGCTTCATCTCCCCGTCCTCGAAGAGGCCGTAATAGCGGTTCAGGGCCCCCACGCCCGTGGTCTTGCAAGGCAGGAAGACGATCCAGTGGTAGGTGCCTTCTAGGTCGAGGGGGAGGCCGATGTCGTCCTGGATACGCTGTACGACCTCATCCACAGGCGCGTGGCCGGGCAACGGGCGGAGCCAGAGGGAGTCGACGATCCCATGGATGACTTCGTAGCCGTGGGCTTCCGCGATGTGGACGCTCCGGACGAGGAGTTCCCGGGCGTAAGCGTTGATGGCTTCATGGCACTCGATGCGGCCGTAGCGGGCGTTCGAATAGCCAAGGTATCCAAACGAATTTGAGGCAAAGACCATGCCTTCTACCAAGAAACCCCTCGGTTGATCGTCCACCTCGAAACAGTAAACAAAACGAGACTGGGGGCGAACCCGTTCGATGGATCTAATTGCGTAGAAGAGCACGGACCCGTCTTTCTTTTGAAAAGCAGGAGGCGGAAATGCTTCGAGCTTGGACCTATGGAAATCCTTCAGCCAAACCCCGTCGAGATACGCAATGGGGAACTGGACAGTGTGCATTGTGTGTTCACGGTTTTTATGGGAATAGGTGTGGCTCGGAATGCCTAAGGTTCCAAGTAACAGCCTAACCCGCTCTAGGAAGGGCCTGTAGGCGCTAGCAATTATTGCCTTCCCTTTCGGATGAATAGACCCATCACTGGCGATCAAACCTGCAACAAAGCCCCTTCTGGCATCCTCCGAAGCGTTTAGAAGCCAGTCGGGGACCCCGAGTTTTCCTTTCCGAACCGACGGACCAACATGCAACACGTCTCGAAAGATTCTCTTCAGGCCGCTGCTGTTGAATTGAACAACCCACATCCTCGCGTGTGTCTCCTTCCGAACCACCCCAATGACCCCGAATTTCTTGTCAACGATATCGAGGAGCTTTCCGACGAGTTCCGATTCATCCATCCCCACGTACAGCCGTATCATATTCCCGGTCCCACTTCCATCGCCCATGAAGAAGCCGACAAGGAACCCCAGATCGTCGTCAATCTCGATTCTCGCGGGAATGAAATTGAGAGGACCTCCATGTCGCCGGCCGTGTGCGATTTCCAACAAGTCCCAGCTCGTCAGGGGCAGGCGGAGGAGGGGAAGGAAGCGGAGGGGAACCACTCCGGTCTCCTTCCAGATGTGGGGACTTCGTGGCGCATATCCTGCATTGCTCGCGTGCTGCTTGACGTCTCTAAAATGCGACCTCATTCGCGCTCTTAGGCTGGGCCCGCGGACCCTCCAACACTCCAAATCCTTGAGGTCTTGGTTCCGAGATAGCACGTAAGCTGCGTTCAGACTCTTTGCTGGATAGGCCACATCCGGTTCCCAATTTCTCGCCACGGGGATTTGGTCCCCGACTTCCAGGGCATCGGCGCGTTTCCGCTCCCATTCCGCATCGGTCTGAATGAAGAATCGATGATTCGGCGTAACGAGCAATTCCCGGCCTCCTACGAGCGAAATTCTCAACATCTTCTCGGGAGTCGGGGATTTGATTAGCTTCCTTACGGGCTTCTCGACGACATTTAGCTGTTGGTCCAGCCCATACACACATATTTCCTCAGAAGGCGGAACGATCCCTGGGCCACCAGGGATGGCTCCGTCAATGATCTTGGAGATGGGAGCTATTTTCGCAATCCCCCTTTCCTTGTAGGGAACTAACGTGCTGCCATCATAACACGTGACAAGCATCCACTTGAGAATGCTGTCTCGGGCCTCGTAGATCTCTTGGCTTGGCCCGGGTTCCTTCTTCTTCCGCTTGTAGTACGCCTTCCGTTCCAGGACCGGGTCCAGATAGACCGGGATGAGCCCTCTCCGACGCACGCACGTGTAGTGTCCGATCGTCGGCGCCACCATGCCGTCTTCCTTGCAGCAGGGACAGAAGATGGTCTCCGGCGAGATGTTGAACGTGCGCATGATCTGGGGGTAGAGGGAGGCGTAGTCCACCTCCACGATCCCCTCGTGGA
>JBHIBO010000060.1:0-4895 GCA_046759185.1 Thermoplasmata archaeon
CCGCCACCTCTCCCCGAACAAGCGAATTGCCCAAGATCCACTGGTCTCTGTGTCGAGCGCAACGTGACCCGAGTGATCGATGGAGACACCCTCGATATCGTCGGCGGGCTCCGAATCCGGCTCGTTCTCGTGGACGCCCCCGAACCGAGCGAGCCAGGCGGGCCTGCTGCCCGGGACTATCTCGCGGATCTCTGTTTGGGAACCCTCGCCCTCGTTGACGAGGACGATTTCCAGATTGGTGACGACCCGTTTGGCCGGGTCCTTGCGGTGGTCCACTGTGACGGTAGGAACGCAAATGCGGCCATGATTTCCTCCGGGCACGCGGATACTTTCTACGACTTCTGCTCGGAGAGTGAGTTCGGCCGTGCGGCCTGGACGGGATGCTCATCAGCTCCGCCCCCCCCGCCTCCTCCCCCGCAGGTGGACTGCGACCCCGCTTATCCCACGGTCTGCATTCCCTCTCCTCCGCCAGACCTGGATTGTGGAGACGTCCCCTACCGGAATTTCGTGGTGATTCCCCCCGACCCGCATCGCTTCGATGGCGACGGGGATGGGGTTGGATGCGAGACCTGATGCCAGTGACAAACGACACGCTACGGTAGGTTGTGGAATTCTTGTCAGGCCCATCCGAAAGTCGGACCCGATTGGATCGCCGGGATTCCGAGCCCGGCCCATGGGGGCGACGCCTAGACCTCAAGATTGAAGACAATGGTCTTGAGCTCGGTCATCTCGTCAACACTGTAGCCGATTCCCTCGCGGCCGATCCCACTCGCTTTACTCCCACCGAAGGGGAAGTACCCGACTCCATGGGCGGGATGGTCGTTCACCGTGAGCTCTCCGACCTGCAGGTTCTGCGCGATGCGCCACACGCGGCGGTAGTCATTGGTGAAGACGCAGGAGTCCAGGCCATATCTGGACATCTTGCTGATCTCGACGGCCTCCTGCTCATCTTTGATGCGGATCACGGTCACGACAGGTCCGAAGGTCTCCTCGAAGGCAACCCTCGCGGCCAGGGGGACGTTGTCGAGGAGGGTGGGTTCGACGTAGCAGTCCTGACTCTTACCGCCTCGTACCAATGTCGCTCCGCTCTTCACCGCGTCATCAATGAGGCCCGTTACATGGTCCGCGGCCCATTGGTTGATCAAGGGCCCGACTCGCACGCCATCCTTCCTCGGGTCCCCATGCTTCCAGCTGGCCATTTCCTTCTTGAGCTGAGCCACAAAGGGGTCCGCCACGGCATCAACGACGAGAATCGCGGAGATGGCATCACACCGCTGGCCCGCGTTCTTCAAGGCGCCCTCCAGACACTTCTCCGCGGCGAGCTCGAGGTCGGCGTCGTCGAGGACGATGGCCATCCCTTTGCCCCCGAGCTCTAGGTGGAGTTTCTTGATTCCCGCGCCCGTTGCGATGGCCTCGCCGACCTCCGTACTCCCCGTAAAGGAGATCATGGAGACCTTCGGGCTGCTCGCGAGGGCCCGGCCTACACGTGCTCCGCGGCCCGTGACGATGCCCAGGGCCCCCGCCGGGGTTCCTGCATCCTCGAGGACGCGGGCGAACAGGAGCATGCTCAGGGGGGTGTCGCTTGCGGGCTTCACAATGACGGAGTTGCCAGCCAAGAGGCCCGGGATTACCTTCGCGGCCGCGATGAAGAGGGGGTAGTTGAAGGGACAGATCGCGGCCACGATGCCGAGAGGTACCCGCGCGACGATCGCCGCGCGTCCCTTGGCGTCCTTTGTCCACTCCCCGGGGATGAACTCTCCGAAGATTTCCCGGGATTCCTGGGCCACGAGTCCGAGTCGGGCGGCCGTGGCACCCACCTCGCCCCCCGCATCCTTCGCCGGCTTCCCCGCCTCCGCGCCCAGCACGCGGATGAAGTCGTCCCTGTGCTGCAGGAGGGTCTCTTGGGCTTTCCTCAGGAGCTCGACCCGTTCATTTCCGGGAATTGCCTCCATGGCTCTCTGGCCCTCCCCCGCCGCCTCGATGGCGGCTTCGACGTCGCCAACGGGGGTGTCCGCCACCCGCGCCACGATACTGTTGTCGATCGGCGATATGACGTCGAAGGTCTGCTCCCCGCTCGCCTCAAGCCAGAGACCGTTGACGAAGAGCCGGAATGAAGGGACCTTGTCCTTGACCTTGAAGATGGGCCGGAAGAGAGGCGAGAGCTTCCCGAGCACCGAATCCCCCAGCTTCATCGCCTGTGAGGCCAAGAACCTTGGCGTTAGGTCATTCGATGTGACTGAGATTCGTGGCCTCGGTTGGAAGGCAACCTTCTTGGCGGTGTCATCCATCGACTCTCGGCAGAGGGAGATTCTCGGGGGAGCCACATGGAACTGTCCGAAGCGATCGGAAGTAGACGCAGCATCCGCGAGTATCGTGACGACGACGTCCCGGAGGAGCTGGTCGATCAGCTGCTCATGGCGGCGTGTCAGGCTCCAAGTGCGGGTAATACTCAGTCGTGGGAGTTCGTCATTGTGCGCGACCCCAGACGTAAGCAGGATCTGGCCCGAGCGGCATTGGACCAGAAGTTTGTGGCGGAGGCCCCTGTGGTCGTCGCCGTGTGCGCCAACCAAGCCCGTTCCGCTGCGGAATATGGAGCACGGGGCGCTGACCTATACAGCATCCAAGACTGCGCGGCTGCCACCCAGAACCTCCTGTTGACGGCCTTCTCGATAGGGCTGGGCACGTGCTGGGTGGGGGCCTTCGATGAGGAGGCAGTATCGAGGTTGCTTGGGCTGCCAGAGGACGTGCGACCCTTGGCTCTGATCCCCGTCGGGTATCCCGTAGAGGAGCCCGAGGCTCCTCCTCGCTTCCCGCTTTCTAGAGTCGTCCACAGTGGGCGATTCTGATGCCGCCTGGATAGAGATTCTTAAAGGTACCCGATGGCGCAGTCCCTACCAAGGAAGCAGGATAGCTCGCGCTCATCGTCGTCCTGCCGCCGACTCACGCAAGACGGGCGATCCGGGGGAGGGGACAGACCCCCCCCTTCGACTTGGGGCCCTCACCTGGTCATTGAAGAGCTGCGTCCAAATCCAAACAGGGCCGCGACCGTCAAGAGTACCACGACGGCAGCCAGCCAGGTCCAGAAGTTGAGCGGGATCCCCTGTCCGAATAGGGTGTTCAACCCCCAGATGAATGCGAAGGGCCAGAGCGCGAAAAATGCTCCTGCAACCACAATCATGAGACCGATGGCCAGCCCGCTAAATCCTCCAAATCGGCCCTTATACCATTTCTCCGCCAATTCCTTCACCTCCCCCCGCAGTGCGGGCCCTGGGTATTTTTCCCGCGCCCCTCCTCGGCGCTCCCCCGGTGGAATGATATCACGGGGGCTATATCACTTACGTCATTACTTACGTCACTCTCAGGTCCGATACTGCCCCTGGATGCAGGCGTCTCACGCGAGACGGGGCGATCCAGAGGAGGGCACCCTGGATTCAGTCGGCGAAGATGAGAAAGAATCGCACCTATCGGAAAGCTTCTGCGTAATCCCTGGCGAACTGCTCGAATGATTTGGGTATCCTTCCGGTGACTTCTTCCACCGCAGGCGAGACAGCTGAAGAGCGACCTTCCCTCGCAAGTGTGTCAGCCTCGATGGCAGACTTGGCCACCCAATGCGGGAAGCCTGTTTCCTCCCACTCCTTTCGTGTGTCCTCCTCGGGGATATTCACATGGCCTATTTTCCTACCGAGCACCTCGGAAAGGATTTCCCCTACCCGGTCGTAAGAGATCGCTTCAGGACCGGTAATCGGGTGGATCTTTCCCTCATGTCCATCGCCTGTCAAGGCTTCCACCGCGATCGCGGCCATGTCGCGGGCGTCTACTAAGCTTCCTTGGCCCTCGCCAGCACCGGCGTAGATGGCTTTCTTGTCTTGATAGCTGGGCTATGGGAGCCAGAGAAGGTCTGCATGAATCCACCGGGTCTCACGAACGTATAAAGAATCCCTGACTCTTCGACGATCTTTTCCGCCCGACGGTGCCATCGAAACGGAGGGACTTTCGCTTCAGCATCAGCCCAGAGGACAGAGAGTTAACGATGTGCTGAACCCCCGCCTTCTTTGCCTCCTCTATCAACTGTACGGTATCTCCACCATCTTTTCGATACCTGGCCAACCTGGCGTGAGCAAGAAGAGTCTTTCAACGCGCGGGAAGGCTGCCTCAACGGTTTCCGGTTCAGCGTAGTCAACCTCTATGATTTCGACTCCAGAACCTCTTACCTTGTCAGCCTTGCTTGGCGTGTGACAACAAGCACGAACATCTGCCCCTTTGGCAGAGAGCTGCTTTACGACTTCGCCACCCACATTTCCCGTAGCGCCAGTCACCAAGATTGTGTTTGGCATTCGATTTCGCCTCCTCCCTGATGAACAGGGCCCTGGATGCATCTACCGCGCCTCGCCTCGGGGGCCCGGCGCGACTTGGGATGGGATGCCTGGAGGTCTGTGCAATTATGGCACCGGGACGGCCCCCTCGCATGCGGCCTTCACGCAGGCCTGAGCATGGATCTGACCATGTTCTGACGTTGCTGGTTCTGCAGCTCATCGAAGCCCTTTTGACGATAGGACGTTCATTCAGGATGGAGGACAAGGGGGGGTGAGGCGTAATGGCGCTGAAAGAACGGCTTGCAGAGGTCGATACAGAGTTAGGCGACATCAGAGAGGTCATCCAGGAGGCCCTCGACGAAGAATTCGAGGAAGAGTACACCGTCCAGGACGTGGGGATCACCCAGACGGACCAGATCTCGGTCCTCATCGACCTCACTGGGCGCGGAGAGGCTTAGAAGCATTTCTGAAGGTGCTTCCACATCCCGCCATAGGTTCGGGTCTTGAGCCCGCACCCTCGACAGCGAAAGGCCCCAAGGCGGGTTCGCTTCCAGGAATTCCCAGAATTAACGGACGCGGAGG
>JBHIBO010000061.1:0-4877 GCA_046759185.1 Thermoplasmata archaeon
CAGGAGCGATTCACGAAGGAGGCCTCCTTGGACCAGAAGTACGCTATCGGAACCTACGTGCAACGCTCCCTCTCCGCCTCCCTCTCCGGGAGCGTCGAGTCCGCCAGCGTACGCTACGGCACCTCGGGGGTGGACGCGGGCTACCTCAAGCTCACCCTCACCCGCGCGGGAACGACGGTCGTGCTTCGGGACCACGAGGGGAGCGGGACCTACCTGACCGACTCCAGCGACCTCAGCGGGGCCTTCAGTTCATACTCCGGCAGCTACACGCTCAAGGTGTGGAGCGACGTGAGCGGCGGGATTCTGGAGGACGCCACGCTCTCTTTCACGATTCTTACCTCCCCGGTCGCGTACGACAGCGACGGGGACGGACTGAACGACACGGAGGAACTGACCCACGGGGCGGATGCATGGATCACTGACCCCAACCGGGTGGACACAGACGGGGACGGGTGGAGCGACGGGTACGAATCCCTCACGGCGGGGACGAGCCCGCGTTCCCCCGACACCGACGGGGACGGCGCCCTCGACCCGAACGACATCGACCCGCTCCGGAACCTCCTGGTCAAGGTCCTCGTGAAAAAGATTCACCAGGACGACCCCTGGTGCTCCCCCACCCTGGCGGGGGTCGTCCATGTGAATGACGACCACATCTGGGTGACCCATCACACGGTGGCCACCGAGGACGCGTTCACCTCCTGGCTCTGCCCGCCCCCGATCCCAACCACACGCCACAAGACGGCCTCCCTCTACGATTCCTACTACGCCGACGTCCCGGACGATGTCGCCACCGTGGCGATGCGGGCCAGCGCCTGGTCCATCGTCCCCGTGTTCTGGGACGGCCTCCTGCTGGACACGGCCTTCACCTACACGCTGGGCGGCTCCCAGAGCTACACCCTGGCCAACGGCGCCCACTGGATGACGCTGACCGTTTCCACTACCTACCTGGGGAAGATCCACACCCTCGCCCTCACGGACGGGAACGTGACGGCCCAGGCGGACACCGGCCAGGTCCGCTACGTCGCCCAGGACCGCTACTTCGTCTTCCTGGTGGACGCCACGTCCTCCTATTCTTCCATCTCGGCTGGCATGCACGCCTTCGTCGTGCCCCGGGCCTTGTACATGGAGTCCAAGCTGAAAGTCCGAATCGAGGGAGGCACTACATGGCCCCTGGCCTCGACGGAGTTCTTCGCCGAAGACACGGCCCAGACTGAGATGTCCGAGGCAGTGACGGCGGTGACCGCCGGTTCCCTCTCCGGTTCCCAGGCCTATTGGCTCCTCCAATACCTCCTTCAGAACACGACGGGGGACCTGGTGTACGAGGCGGTGGACGTCACGTCCTACGTTCCACTCCTGAATCTGCCCACGGACGCCCTGAACATCGTCCCATGGACCGGCGTCACCAATGGCCCAACGGGCACCATGCCGCAAGACTTCTGGGACTGGCTGGGGAGCATCGTCAACACCATCGTCAACGGCCTGATCACGGTGGGCCAGCTCATCTACGGCGGCCTGATCGCCATCGCAAATTTCTTCGTGGTGCTGGGGGAGGCCATCGTGGACTGGGGGATGGCGCTGGTGGGGACCTTCCAGGCGGCGTTGGGGGCGATCCAGCAGGCGGTGGAGAAGGTAATGGATGTGCTCGGGGCCCTGGTCAACCTCTTCGTCTCCGCCGTCCAGGCTGCCCTTCAGGCCATTCTCGCTCCTCTGGAGGCTTGGGGTTCCTCCGTCATCGCGGCGACTGAGGAAGTGGTGGCCGCGGCGCTCCTCTTCGACGCCTCGCCCGAAACCTCGCAGCGTTTGGCGACTGCCATGGGAGGTCTTCTACTCGCCGTCTTTGACCCGGCCATCGTGCTGGTCTTTGGTGTGATGGCGTTCGCAATCCAAGCGGCGGTCCTGGCCTCGTTTGCCACTGGAATCGGGGGAGTGATTGTCTCCCTCATCGTTCCGCTGATCATTTCTACGATAGTGTCAGTCATACTCGAAGCGGTCGCACCCGCTCTTGAGGGAATCGTTAACTGGATTTCGGAGCTTGTCGTGCAACCAGGTTGGGCTGTGGCCGGAATCGCAATCGCAAGCGTGAACTTGATCGTCGTCCTATTCTCCGCCTTCGGGAAGCCAGACCCGATCTACAGAACGTTTTGGGGCCCGCCCAAGAGCGCGCTCGACACGGGGTGGGACTATGAGATCGTGAGCGAGAAGAAGCCCAACAAGAGCTGGATGGCAATCCTGTTGGCTTCAATCTCACTCACACTCGCCTGGGTTGCATCGCTCGCTATTCAGCAGGCCGGCGCGTCGGCCGTCGTCTCTGTGATCATCGACATCTTCGCAGTAGCCGCTGCAGCTGTTGCCACTTTCTACGCAGTCCGGGGCTGGGACAGATTTATATTCGGAAAGCTAACTCTCGCCTTGTCCGGCGCAGCCCTCGTTCACGCCTCCGCTTCCCTCATTGGAGACCTGAACCGCGCTGCCGACGAAGCCTAGCAGGCCATGACAATGGACCATACGCGCTCGGGCCAGCTCCTCTACGAGCAGCCGAAGGAGGCTTTCATCAAGAAGAAGTACCCCGTGTCCGCACTCATTGTTATCGGACTGTCCGCTGGAATCACGGCGGTCGTGATTGTTGCCATGCCCGAGATATCGAATCTCGATCCTGGACTTGGGCAGCTGGCTATTATGGGCGTGCTCGGCTTTGCCGTGCTCGTATTCTTTTTGCTGACATATCGTGAGCTGGCAAGGGTCAGGTTCGGCGTATTCCAGGAAGGTTTCAGACCACCATTCGCGACTCTCGGCCAGTTCTTTGCCAGGCAGACTCCGTTCGTGTCGTTCTCTAACGTCAGGAAGGCCAAACAGACACACTGGCTGAAGAAGGGTGAAACCCGCCTTGACACAGTTTCCTTCGAGCTCGACGACGGCTCACGAATCGTGGTCGAAGCCGATGACGTTGGCTTGGAGGGCCTTAGGAGTCTGGTGGAGGCCTTTGATGCCTATCGGTCTAGGGCAGACCGGGGAGTCGTGACCCGCCCGCCACGACAGGTGTTCCCCAAGGCTCCGGACGTTCCTCGTTGGATCCGCAGGGAGATGTGGCAACAGATTGGGCTGTCGCTGCTCGTCGTCGCACTTATCGCCCTCGCCTTGTCCCTCTACTTCGTCCTCCCCGCCCCATCCGAGCTTCCGTGGAGATACCTGGTGTCCCTTGCACTACTTTCCGTTGCCGTTCCCATGGTTCTCCTCGTTGCTTACAGGTCCTGGAAGCGCGCGAAACAACATACGCGGGAACGCCTCGGGGAGCCCGACGGAAGAGTCGCGGCCGAGGACGAGACCTGACAACTTTCTTCGCGGAAGGCAGTATCCGGTGCCGGTAGAGCCGGCCAGCTGATCTACGGCGGCCTCATCGCGATCGGCACCTTCTTCGTGGCGCTGGGGGAGGCCATCGTGGCGTGGGGGATGGGGCTGGTGGGGACGTACCAGGCAGCGCTGCAGCAGGTCCAGCAGGCCGTGGAGAGGGTAGGAGCCATCTTGATCGAGCTCGCGAACTTCGTAATCCAGCAGATTCAGGCCCTCTTTGCTTCCATCCATGCGCTGCTACAGGCCCTGTGGGACGCATCCGCGGGCGCGTACCTCGGGGGCATAGGGGAGGCCCTCACCACGGCCATCGCTGAGTTCGAGATGACCGGGAGGATCTCGCCCTCCACAGCGTCGCGGCTCGTCGCCGCCTTCACGGCCCCCATGTTCTGGGCCTTCGTCGGAGTCGCCGTGGCGGTCGTGGCGGCGTATGTGGCGTACGCCGTATCGACCCTCGGCCTGGGTGTTCTCCTTGCGAGCGTAGGGGCCACCATCGCCGCCGCCCTGGCCTGGCAGGTGTTCGGCCTCGGCATGGTGGACTTCACCATCGGCGTCCTCTTCGACCCGGGGCCACCATCGGTCAGCTCGTGGGACCATTTCTGAGCTGGTTCGCCTCCGCCTCGTGGATCGACCCGGCTCTGGAATCGTTATGGAACATGGTCTTGGGGGCCGTCTTCGCCACGGGCTCCATCATCGCCAACGCGGTCGCGTACGCCGCCTCCGACCAGTCGGGGAGCGTGGCAACCTTTGGGGGTTTCTTCTTCGGGATGCTCAGCCTTGTCCTCTCCTTCGGCACGGGCATGGGCGGCGCCATCGGGAAGGCGTTCGCTATCTTCGCGGGGTTCCTCGGATTTGTGAGCGCGTTCCTCTCATTCATCGGAGGATTGAAGTCGTTGGGTTTCTATCGCGTTGTCAACCTGGCGGGAACGGCCATGGGAGGCTTTGGTGCTCTCCTGGGGATTCAGTATGGAATTGCCGGCTAGGAACTCGACTAGCGAGAGGATCGCCAATCCTTCCCCGACGAGAGAAGACCGAGCCGTGTTGGCGGCAGGGGTAGTAGCTGGTGGCATCTTCTTCGCGTTCGCTTACATTCTGGGCTTCTCTCAGGGACGGGTCCTTCTCCCGGCGCTTTTCCTGGGTCTTTACGTGGCCTTGGCATTCGGTCAGGTTTATGGGAACCGTCGCCGTCGTCCTCGTTGGCTTGAGTTCTCGGACCGCGGCGTGACGTTTTTCTACTCCAGTCGCCCAATGCGGTCTGTGTCCTGGGAGACCATCGCCACCGTTCGTTTGGGGCGTTTCCTGGGAGACGTCCACCTTAATATTCGTTACGTGAACGGCCGAGTAGAGGACAAGGCCCACATCTACGGCGAGGCCGCCCTCGAGTTGAAGCGACGGTTCGAGGAGTGGCAACCATCCTCAATATCCTGACTCGGTCTTCTTGGTCTGCACGCCTTCGTCGTGCCCCGGGCCCTCTACATGGACAGCCAGCTGAAGGTCCGGATCGACGGGGGCACGACCTGGCCCCTGGCCTC
>JBHIBO010000062.1:0-4611 GCA_046759185.1 Thermoplasmata archaeon
TCGAACCCGATGTAGAAGAGAAGGAGTCCCACGATGACCGTGGCAATGGACCCGCTGAGGAAGAACGCTCGGCCCACCTCGCTGCTCAACGTAAGGGCGATGAGCGCGTCCGTGACGGCCGGGATCCCTGCAAGGACGGCAGCGATGCCCCCGCCGAGCACGAAGAGGAAGCCGAGCATCGCCAGGAAGAGGCCGGTCTTGAAGCTGATCCGTGCCCGGATTTCTTCCATGGAGCGCTCCCAGACCGCCAGCGTCCGAGAGTTCAGATAAGCGTTTGGTCTCGGTTATCAGCGTTGGTGTCTTGCGCAGCGTAACTGTCGAAAGGGTTATATTCCCGCTCAGCCAGGCGTGGCCATGGCCTGGGAGCAGGCAGAGGTCCGCAGCCTGAAGCCCAACCGATACGTTCTGATCGGGGACGAACCGTGCCGGATCATCAGCATCACCACGAGCAAGCCGGGGAAGCATGGAGAAGCCAAGGCCCGGATCGAGTGCTTCGGACTCTTCGACAACCAGAAACGGAGCATCGTCCACCCCGTCACCCATAAGGTGCGCGTGCCGATGATCGATCGACGCAAGGCCCAAGTACTCTCCCTCTCCGGAGGCGAGGTGCAGCTGATGGATCTCGAAACCTACGAGACCTTCACCCTCCCCGTCCCCGAGGATCTTCAGGGCAAGCTCGAGCCGAGCAAGGACGTCCAATACATGGTCGCCATGGGGCGGCCCAAGCTCCTCAGCAGGCCGTAGGATGGGTGTGGAATCACTTCTTTTCGCAGACGCGGGCCCGCGCGAGGGGGCCCGGGTCGTCCTTTTCGGGGTGCCTTTTGACGGCACCGCCTCCTTCCGGCCAGGTGCTCGATTTGGCCCCAATGCGATTCGCCAGGCCTCCTACAACTTCGAGACCTACCACCTCGATCTCGGCGTGGACCTGGAGGGGTCGAGCTTCACGGACGTGGGCAACGTGGAAGAGTTCGGAAGTTCGGTTGCGATGGTGAAAGGAGTCGGCCGTTTCGTGGCTGGATTGACCGCGGAGGGCCTGTTCCCTCTTGCGCTTGGCGGGGAGCATTCCCTCACCCTTCCGTGCGTGCAGGCGTTGGACCGACCCGCCTTCGTGGTGGTAGATGCCCACATGGATTTCCGGGATACGTACCTGGATGACCCCCATAGCCACGCCTGCGTGACCCGGCGGGTGGCGGACCACCTGGGGGCCGACCGCGTGATCGTTCTCGGCCTACGGTCCGCCTCCAAGGAGGAGAAGAAGGCAGCCGATCGCCTGGGCCTTCGCACCGTTCCCGCCTCCCGGATCCGCGAAGAGGGCATCGAAGCAACGCAGGCGGCCCTCGAGGAGGTGCCTGAGAGGGTGTATCTCAGCCTGGACATGGACGCCATCGACCCGGCTTACGCACCGGCCGTGGGTAACCCCGAGCCCTTCGGCCTGACGCCTTCGGATGTCCAAGGGGTCATTCGGGCCCTGGGGAAGAGGATGGTCGGATTCGATCTCACGGAAGTCAGCCCGCCCTATGATCACGGAGAGACGGCAGCCCTGGGTGCCCGACTGGTCCGTGAAGTCCTGGCTCAGCTCCGGCTCGCGGATCGAATCTGAGGGGAAGGGTCGGCGGCGCTAGCGGTACCCCGGGACCTCTGAGTCCGGGTCGAACAGCCGCTCGACGTTGTACTGCTTGATTTCCCCCTCCAAACGGCGGTCCAGCTCGGCCTTACGACGCCGGATTTCCTCTAGATCCTCATCGTCCTCCACCAGGGCCCGCCGTAGCCGTTCCATTTCCGTCGCGATGGCAGGGTCAAGACGCAGGCCGGCGACGGTCAGGATGGAGATCGTGTTCATGGCGATATCGAGTTCCAGTTTGGTCCGCTCCCGCAGCCCGTGACCCATCACGCTCTGGCTCACCTTGTCCAGGAACTCCTTGTGGCCCTGGAGCATGGTGAGGATGCGCTGCACGCGCTCCCCCAGCTGGAGGAGGTAGTCCTCGAGCCGGAGGATAGAGTCGTCCATCTCAACGAGGACGCCCCGGTCCCCGACCTTGGCCCGTGGACCGAGGCCTAGGGCCTCCCGAAACACCTCCTCGCCCTTCTTGCGTCGGGCCATCCCTTTGACGAGGTTCCGCTGCACCCCACGCTCCTTATCCAGCTTGACGAGGAGCCGCTCCAGCTTCCCCTCCAGCCGCTTGAAGTCCTTCTCCAGGGCGAACACGCGCTCGTCGACGCTGCCCCGCACCACGGTTCTCGAGGTCCCGCTGCCGGTTATGAGGATTTGTTTCTGGATATCACCGGTGAGAGCAAACGGATAAATACATGAAATTCCGTTACATGTAATCGTGAAAGGCAACGGTGAGGACAAAGCCGAAGACATCGACATCGATATTGACCTCGACGTCGACGCCGAGGCTAAGGCGGACGTTCAAGATGAGGCGGGGGAGGCCCGAGAACGCTTCATTGACTCTCTCAAGGACCGACTCCGTGACTCCATCGAGGACATCGTTGAGGTGGCCTTCCGAGAGGCCGGTCACGTCCGAAACAAGGCGGGCGTTTGGAAGCATCGGCTGGACCATCAGATGGACCGGGTGCGAGAGGACGTGCGCCAGGCTGTCCATTCCGCCCGCGTGGGTTTCACCCCCCTAGATCTGAAGATCGTCAAGCGGGGCCTGCGGGGGCGGCGGAACACCCTCATGACGCGGGTGAAGGACGACGATGCGCGGCGGATTGATCTCCTCGTCGAGGGGGGCATCTTCCGAAGCCGATCCGAGGGGGCCGCCTTCCTCATCCACGCGGGCCTCGAGTCGCGGCGCGACCTCATCGACAAGGTCGAGGACACCGCGCAGAAGATCGCCAAACTGAAGGACAAACTGCGCGAGGACTTCTCCGAAGAGTGATGTCGGGGCTCGGTCACAAGTGCCCAGTTCCTTTAAAAGCGGGAACAGAGTAGTCGCGCCGGAGGCCTGGGAGCATGCCTGATGTCATCGTCAAGACGGCGAAGCTCTCCAAGAACTTCGTCAGCAAGGACCGCAAGGGCTTCCGGAGCAAGAAGAAGATCGTGGAGGCCCTCAAGGACGTGGACCTGGAGGTCGAGGAGGGCGAGATCTTCGGTCTCCTCGGACCCAACGGCGCCGGTAAGACGACCCTCATCAAGTGCCTCACCACCCTCCTGATCCCCACGAGCGGCGGGGCTTGGGTCAACGGCTTCGATGTCCTCTCCCAAGAGGATCTGGTGCGCGCCTCACTGGGCACGATGCTGATGGGGGAGCGGGGCCTCTACTGGAAGCTCACCGGGCGGGAGAACCTCGACTACTTCGGGGCCCTCTACCACGTGCCGAAGGACCTTCGCAAGCGGAGGATCGAGGAACTCAGCGAGCTGTTGGAGTTGGGGGAGTTTCTCGACCGATCGGTCGAGACCTACTCCTCCGGGCAAAAGATGATCCTCGCCTTCGCTAAGGCCCTGATCAACGAGGCGCCCATCCTTGTCCTGGACGAGCCAACGGTCACCATGGACGTCCCGACGGCCCGCAAGCTCCGCAAGATTGTCCTGGACCTCAACGAGCGGGGACACACCATCCTCTACACCACCCATCTCATGCAGGAAGCGGAGGAGCTGTGCGATCGGGTGGCCATCATCGACCACGGCGAGATTATCGCCCACGGGACGCCCGACGCGCTCAAGGCCTCCCTCGTCACCGAGGAGACCATCACCTTGGAGGGTGTCATTCCCCAAGACGTCACCCAGGAACTGCGAACCATCGTAGGGGTCAAGGCGGCCACCGTCACGTCGGAGGAGAACGGACGCACCTCCGTCGCCATCATCACCGACGACAGCCGCCGCCTGCTGCCGCGGATTATCGAGAAGGTGGTAGGGAACGGCGCCACCGTGGATTTCATCAAGCCCCATGAAGTGACCCTCGAGGACGTCTTCATCGCGAAGACCGGACGGTCGCTGAGCGTCGACACCCGGGTCGTGGCGGAGCGAGAGGGGGGGCCTAGTGGCCGTTGAGACCCTCGGTCTCACCCGGATGTCCCGGGGCTCTAACCTGGGCATCGTGTGGACCGTCTTCAAGGCCCGGATCCTTATCATCTCCCGCTACCGCGGCTCCCTCTTCCTGGAGACTCTCATTCCCCTCGTCTTCGCCGCGCTCCCCATCCTCATCGGTGTCGCCGTCGCTGGGGGGGACGCCGCCGCCTCGGCCAACTTCGAGCAGTCGGTGGGAACCCCGGACTACCGTCTCTACATGCTGCTGGGAGCCGTGACCTTCGTCGTGGTCTCCATCATGCTCTGGATCGTCGGGTTCTGGATCCGGCGCGAGATGGAGATGGGTACGCTGGAATCCATGTACCTCGCCCCGGCGAAGCGCCTCTACCTCGTGTCCGGCATCGCCACCTACGCTTTCCTACGGAGCCTCATCGCCTTCGCGATCGCCCTCGGCGTTGGCTCCCTTATTTTCCAAGTGAATCCCTTCCAAGGGGAGATTGCCCTCGCCACGGTCTTCCTCTTCGTTGGGCTCATCCCCCTCTGGGGTCTCGCCTTCCTCTTCGGCGCCTTCATCCTGAAGGTCAAGGAGGCCAACAGCATCGTCAACAGCGCCCAGTGGGTGGTCTCCTTCCTCATGG
>JBHIBO010000063.1:0-4517 GCA_046759185.1 Thermoplasmata archaeon
GCGGTTGCCCGCACAGGATTAGCAATCCTGCGCCCTACCAGGCTAGGCCATCCCCGCTGAGCGATTCCAGGGGAGCCCGCTTATTTGGCTTTTTTCGTGACGAGCGCATGTGCTAAATAGCGAGGCGAAACATCGACGCGGGACCAACGATGCACCTCCTTCACACCTCCATCCGAACCAGTGACATGGACCGGACCGTAGCGTTCTACACGGAGGTGATGGGCATGGAGCTTGTGCGTCAGAAGGCGATCCCCGAGCGGAACATGGAGCTGTCCTTCCTCGCATCGGGCGGCGACCATCAGATCGAAGTCATCCGCTATACGAGCCAGGCGTCCTACCAGGTCCCTCAGTACGAGGAACGGGTCTTCGATCACCTCGCCTTCGAGGTTTCTGAGGTGGAGCCCATCCTGGCGAAGTGTAGAGAAGCGGGTGGGCGGGTGGTCGAGAGGCCGTTTCAACTCCCCGGCAGCACGAGCACCTACGCCTTCATCCAGGACCCTGATGGCATCACGATCGAGCTCATTCAACGGGCCTAGCGGTCCTTCGAACACCGGCGGTTAGAGTCTCGCGCTCGACCCCTGGAACCCCCGTCGGAGGACTTCGGCTTCCGAATCGTACACCGCGTACTCCGCGAAGCCGATGGAATGGTGGAGCCAAAAGGCCGGTTCCACGGAAGAGACACGGGCGAGGAAGAGGGTGAGTAGGAGGGCATGGGAGACCACCCCGACGTCGGCGCCCCCGTGGCGAACCTCCTCCATGACGCGCTGGAACCGGGCCTCGGCGGACGCGCGTGTTTCCCAGCCATCCGGGGATTCGCCCTTCAGAAAGGCCCGAATCTTGTCTTCATAGTTCTCAGCCTCCCAAGGACGCTGGACCTCCCGGAGGTCGTCCCGGACCTCTACGGGCAGACCTCGCGCCTCGGCGATGACCTCCGCCGTCTTCTCCGCCTTGGGTTCGGGGCTCGTGTAGAGGCGCTCGACGGTCTCCCAGATCGGGGCTTCGCTGAGGATACGAGCCGCCTCTCTGCCTTCGGTGGAGAGCGGCCAGCGGCCCTGGTCCTCGCCCTCCAGGCGAGGGTCTCCGTGGCGAACCAGCACGACCAGCGGCATCAGACCCCGAACCGCATCGTGACGATGGCCCCCGTCAGGAGGAGGACGAAGGCGAATTCCATGTTGATCAGGCGCCACTGCAGGCGACTGGGTCCGAAGGGCATGACGAGCCGGTTCGCACAGACCTGGCCGTGGCACAACGTCTCCCCCTTGTCCTTCGCGTAGTCCAAGCAGGTGTGGCTGTGGTAGCACTTCGTGTTCCCGTACTTCCAGAGATGCGCCACCCCCAGGACGGCGGCGAAGGTGCCGAGCAGGAGGACGGAGAGGGGCGGAAAGGCCAGGGCGTGGAGGAAGTAGCTGCCCACCACGGGACCGAACCCCCAGCCCGCCCCGTACAAGAAGGCGTTGTGGAAGGCCCCTCGAGACACCTCCAGGTTGTAGGCCAGGATCGTGAAGGTCCCGAAGACCAGGAAGGCCAGGATCCACCATGAGTAGACCGCTGCCAGGTAGACCCCAATGGCGACGAAGCCCCCCAGGCCCACGACGGCGCGGATCTTGAGCTGCCGGTCGCTGAATTGGGTCGAGGTATGGCGCCCCTTTAGCTCGTCGAGGGCGTAGGCCCCCAGCTGGAGGCCGAAGAAGAAGGCCACGAAGCTCCAAGCGAGTCGGTCGAGGGCGATGGTAGGAGCGAAGGCCGCACCTAGGACGAGGTACGCGTAAACAATCCCGGCCCGCGGAAGGTGGAAGAGGACACGAACATCCTGCCAGAAGGTGCGGGGCTTCGAGTAGGCTACGTGGCTCAGCGCCATGATTCCCCCGGGCGAGGCATGCCCGGGCCCGTCTTAACCTCTCGGAGTCCGGTGACACGCAGCCTGCCTGTACGACCGGGCTTCAAGGTCACATCGTTGGGTAGGCCTTCATGGTACAGCGAACTGGTGAAGAGAGTAGGAAGCCAAGACCCGGGGTCCGACGCGCGATGAGGCCCAAGATCGCCCTATTGGCGGTCGCCGTCCTGTTGGCGGGCACCGCGCTGGGGCTGGTATCGAACACACTGAGCCCCATCGTCAGTCAGGACATCCCCGTGATCGAACCCAACATCACCCTGACCGTGACAGGCGTGCCCTCTGAGGCATCCGCCGGAGACGTGTTCCCCGTGGTGGCGACGCTCAAGAACAACGCCAACCGTCCTTCGCCGGCGGTCCTACGCTTCGAGGTCCGTAACCCCGACGGCATTGCCTTCGACGAGATCACTGTCTACGCGGAATGTGGGGCGGAGGCCCGGGTTTCCTCCAAGACCCTCAGCTACTACATCGGGTGGCACGGACCGCTCCTCGCCCCCAATGGGACCCACTTCCCGAGCGGGACGAGTCTGGTCGCGGTGGAGACGACCCTAGGTCCTCTGGGTCACTGGTCCGTCGTCCTACACGAGATTCAGGAGCGCGATCCGAACGGGTACGCCGAGTTGATTGACCCGGGACTCAACGCGTCTCTGGGCCCCCGGATCTCCTCGAGCGAGGCCCTCAAGGCGCTCTACTACTACGGGATGGTGAGCGCAGCCGATGAGGGGAACCCGAACCCCTCCGCATGGCGGCTCACCATGCCGTTCAGCGATACGATCGTCGCCACCGGCGGTGGGTTCCTCCACGGGTTCCTTGTGGAGATCAGCCTCATCGCAAAGGGGAGCTACGAGTTCGAGTTCTGGGCGGAGAGGCCGGACGTCTATGGCGTCCCAAACCACGCCTGGAAGTGTGAACCCCTCTAGCGCCTTCGCTAGGGTCCTCGCCCAACAAGAAAAGAAAGAAAGAAGAAAAGGGGGAGGGGGGAAGTTCACTGGAACTTCCCGTAGGCCGGGGGGATCCGTCGACGCTTGGACCGGCGGCGCATGTGGATCGCCACACCCAGCAGGGTGAGGGTCGCCACTGTCGCCATGGCCAGCAAGGCCAGGGGGGCCAGGTTGAACGCTCCCTGGATGTCCACCAGGAGGGCCGAGACCGAGTAGCTCGGGTCGTGGAAGATGTCCGAACCGGCCGGGTAGACGTACCCTCCAAGGAGGGCCACGCCCCGGAACTTGTCCGCGCTCTCTTCATCCACGATCCGGAGGCCGTTCGTGCCGGCGTGGAGTTGGAAGTACATTTCTGTCTCTTCCTCATCCACCGTCACGTTGCTGACCCAGGTCAGCTCGCCGTTCTTCCGCCAGTTGTCCCGGAAGGTGATGGAATCCTTGCTGAGGATCGTCGCCTCCGCAGGGATGTCGTCGTTGGACTCGAGGTCCGCCGCACCACCGGTGAAGGTCTCCAGCTCCGCGACGCCCGTGCCGTCTTCCACGTAGTCCTCAACGAACTGCGCGTCGAGCCACTCGTTCACCATCCCCGGGATGAAGGTCCCGAAGATCACGAGGGACTCCAGCATGAGCTTGGACGTCTCCGACTTGGCCGTGTAGTCCCAGCCGCGGATCAGATGGTCGTACTTGAAGTCGGCCGAGAGGGACACGCCCTCGTAGAGGCGGGGTTGCGCCTCCTCGCTGTCGACGATTGTGTTGTTGTCGTCCAGTGTCACCCGGTAGAAGGGCACCTCGACGCCGACCTCGTCCACCCGGGCGCCGACGTGGAAGATGAAGGCGACCTCTTCGATCACCCCGTCTTCCTCGGCCCCTGGTCGGGATCCGTCATCGAAGATGCCGGGCTCGTTGTCCCAGATCTTGTCGTACGTGACGTTCCGGGCGGTCAGGCTGAAGGTCCACGATTTCTCGTTGTTCTCGCCGACCGTGGAGGTCTCTACGACCTCGGACCGCTCCCAGGCCCGCTCGAGGCTGACGGCCTTGTAGATCGGCTCCGTGGCCGTGATGTCGAAGTCCATCATGGAGTCGCTCGTCTTGGCGAAGTCGAAGACACCGTTGCCGGCGCCAATCCGACCCTGACTCGACGGGAACCCCGTGTCGTTGAACTCGACCAGCAGGCCGAGGCCCTGCGCGTAGATCCGGACCACCGGCAGGGGCGCGATGCCCATGATGCCGCCGTTCTCGTCCCGGATCTCCACACCGCCCAAGTACGACACGTAGGCCGACACCAGGATGATGGCGTTCGGGTCCTCCTCGGTGCCATAGACGACGCCGAAGAAGGCAAGCGTTTCGTTCTGTGTCATGTCCAAGGCGACGTAATCTCCGCCGCCGAAGTCTTCGGTTGTTCCGAGCATTAACCGCACATGGCGGTCTACCACAGTGGGCGACGCCGCCGCAAACCCAGCTCCCAAGGAGCTCAAAAGGAGGGCTGCCAAGGCGATGCCCACACCTAGGCTTATCCCACGCATTGTTGGGTCACCGACGGTCAGCTTCCCTTGGTGGGGCTTATAAGCCCGAGCAGGAGTCTTCCGGAGGATTGTTTCCTACGCCTTTATATAGCGACCTGGCCGAGGAACGCGCGTGCAGAAGGGGGACGTACGGGCCGTCGAGAACCCCATCGCCGCCGTGTT
>JBHIBO010000064.1:0-4247 GCA_046759185.1 Thermoplasmata archaeon
GGGGATGGCCTAGCCTGGTAGGGCGCAGGATTGCTAATCCTGTGCGGGCAACCGCTCGGGGGTTCGAATCCCCCTCCCCGCGTCCTGCAAGCATCCATGACAGCCGCACGCCTCCCCACGGCTCGACCTTTCCGGAAGAAGAGATGGCCGCTCCTCGCAGTCATAGGGCTCCTGGCGACGTGGCTAGGGCTGATCACCCCGGCAAACGCAGGCGGCACATACTACGTCTCCAACTGGGATGAGACGATCGTAGTGAACCAGGACGCCTCCATCGCGATAACGGAGAATGTCACCTTCACCTACCTCTCGGGGGACTTCGGTTTCGCATTCCGAACGCTCGTTCACAGGGGATTCGATGAGTTAACGGACGTCCGGGTCACGGACGGCGCCGGCAATCACGTGGACCATACGTTGTCCGGAGGCACCTTCTTCCAGGACTATGAGATCCGATGGGAGTGGCCAAGGATCTACATCGGCTCGGAGCCGGTGGAGTTGACCTTCGTCCTCAGCTACGTTCTTACCAACGCGATGAACTTTGAGAACCCACTGGTCGATGAGGACCGGTTGTACTGGAACATCGTGACCGACTACGAGGTTCGAATCCAGGACATGGACATCGATGTGGTCCTTCCACGGGGTTTCCCCACGGACAACGTGACGGCAAGGGCGTATGTCTTCCCAGGGTTGCCCCTTCGGCCGGAAGTCCAAGAGGGCGACCCCACCATCGTGCGTTATCACCAACCGACGCTGGCAGCCGGGGGCGCCTACACCGTTGACGTCTTTTTCTCTGGCGTGGTGCGGAGGCCAGCTTCGGGGCCGATCCTCGAAGGACCAGAGTACCTGATCGTCATCGTTCCCGCGACGATTCCCCTCCTTCTCCTGGAATACCGCCGCAGAAGAAGGGATCCCGTTACGCGCGATGAAGCGTTCATATCGGAGGTAAAAGAGGATCTGAGTCCCGCCGAAGCGGGGGTCCTCACCGATCGTAGGCTTCGACCAGGGCACCTCGTGGCGACTGCCATCTCCCTCGGCGAACGAGGATATCTGGAGATCCAGGCCGAGTTCAACAGGGGCCAGGCTCTGAGGGAAATCCAGTTCCAAGAAACGGGCAAAGACCCCAGGGGCCTCAAGGAGTACGAGAAGTCGGTCTACAATCAGTTGAGGGGGAAGACAGACACCTATCTTGCGCAGGGAAGAGGCATCACGTCACCGATCGACTACCGCACCTTCGTGGCAGATGGCGAGGACATCAAATCGGAGTTGGTGGAAGGGGGATATGCGGAGCGCCACTTCTTCTCCCCGTTGTTCGGGATTCAGGACGACCGCGTCTTCGGAGTCATCATTCCCCTTGCGCTCTTGACTCTCATGGTGGTCCTTGTCTACTATGGCGGGCTCGTCGAGAACATCTGGCTATTCGCGAGTGGCTTCCTGGTGATCGCGCCCTTGGGGCTCTCGTTGGCCATTTCCGGGAAGGAGAAACGAAGAACCGTACGAGGCGCGAGGTTCAAGAAGGCGATTGATTCGCATCTGCGTAACCTAGTATCCGAGATCGAAAGGGACGCGGAAAGCAATCCCCTTTCCGCGGCTGACAGAATCAAGAATAGCGCTTCGTGGCTCGTCCTCGCCGTCGATCGAGCGTGGTTCAGGAGGACCATGCGGAGACTCGAGAAGGGGATGGTAGGGTTCAGATACGAGGGGTTTGAACTACCCTCCTACATACGGCCTCCGGCTGAACTGCTTGACGTCAAGAAGACGTCGGCCCTGATGGTGATGTTTGGGGCCTATGAGCGAACCTACGCAGGGACGAGCACGTACTACGCGGCGGCCGCCGCGAGCAGCCCAAGCTCGGGAGGCAGTGGCGGGGGTGGTGGGGCCGGTGGTGGAGGCGGTGGCGGCGGCGGTGGCTCCGGCTAACCGCCTCCAGACAATACTGAGTAGGGTGGAGACCCACGAGGATTGCGGAGTGCGGACAACCGATTGGGTTTGAATCCCCCTCCCTGCGTTTGGCGCCCTGCCGCTAGCCTGGCAGAGACCGGCCAAACTTCTCCCAGGATGCAATCTGCGCGAGTGGTTTCCGCCGCTTTCCCCTACGGGCCGCCTCGGGACTGGGGAAGCCAAGGGGGAAAGCCGAGACGACCTTTGCATCATCGGGCAGCCCGAGAAGTCGCCTTGTGGGCTCCTGGTCGAAGTTCGCAACCCAGCACGTCCCGAGCCCTTGATCCCATGCTGCGAGGACCATGTTCTGGATGGCCCGGCCGGCGTCCGCCTGGGGGAACTTGGCTCCAATCATCGTCACGACAATGGCCATCGGCGCGTCCGCGAGGTAGGGCCCCGTGCTCGTTAGGCGGGCGAGATCCTGAAGGGTGGAGCGATTCCGGATCACAATGAAGTGCCAAGGCTGGCTATTCTTGGCACTGGGCGCCCATCGCCCAGCCTCAAGGACTCGCAAGACCATCTCTTCGGGCACTTCCTCTTCCGTGAAGGATCGGACGGCCACACGGCCACGGATACAGGCCCACGTTTCCATGAACTGGAAGGAGAGAGCGGAGTACTAAGGGTTGCCGCGCCGGGAGCCTGAGCCGCAGTCCGAGGACTGACCGACCCAGCCTAGGCCGACCGGAACCTAGACGTCGACATATCCCGCCTCCCAAGTCCGGTGCTCGTCGTGGTTCCGGAGATCCACGGAAAAGTCCACCGCGGCCTTGAGCCCGAGGAGAACGGGGATCCAGCCGGGGACGTGGATGGGAAGGTTCGCCGGCGGCACCTCGCTTTCTGTCATCACCAGATCCGTCCCGTTTCTTCCGTCAGGAACGAGTTCGAATTGTACCCGGCTCCCGCCGAAGTACTCAAGCGCGAACCTGGTGGGGGCTGCCTTCTCGAGGACTCGCCCGCGGTGGGTGTCCCCGTTGGGGAACGTGAAGTGGACGACACCGTCCTTCTCAGGGGCGGAGGACGCCCAAAACCGAGCCCTCCCCTTCGCCGTGCTGAGTGCCTCATACACCTCCTCCGGTGGTGATCTTAGATGAATCCGCCAACAGATCGTGTCCCGCGCCGTTTCGCTGTCCACCTGGCCGCCTCCCGGTCTTGTCGCCCATGGGCCGAGGGACCTTACGGCTTGTGGATTCTTTCTCGTTCAGGATGCTTTAAGGGCCGTCCGCCCTGTCCAACACCTAGAGCCCCGTGGTCTAGAGGACAATGATCCCAGGCTTTGGATCGGCCCTTGGCTGAGGAGAGACCTGGTGACGGGAGTTCGAATCTCCCCGGGGCTATCCTCTCTCACCCTTTCATCGAGCGCTCACAACGTGCGACACGTAGTCCCGGGTCTCGATGAATCCCACCTTTTCTGCGACTCCGATGGAAGCAAGGTTCTCCTCGTCCGTGTGCCACCCAATCTTCGTCAGTCCGTGCGAGAGGGCATGGTCGACGTTGGCCGCCGCAGTGATTGTCGCCAGGCCTTGCCGTCTGTGGTCTTGACGTGTGCGGATTCCAATCTCACACTCCGATCCGCTGACACAATCAGCAAGACTCCACGAGACCACCGCTCGGTCATGGATCGTGCCGAACCCGAAACCACGGTCCATGAAAGCATCGATGGACCCCCAATTGGCCTGCATCCAAGAAGAAGTATGGCTGGGCACGTCCAGCTCTGCCCGACCCATGATCTCTCGGTCGATGCGTCGAACGGAGCATCCTTCCGGTATCCTCGCTCTCCAATCCATCTTGAGCTCGGAACAGGTGTAGTATTTCCGGGGCAACTTCTGGGGCTTCCTGCCCTCGAAGATCACCCTGAATCTGGAAATCCAACCGTCCGGATGCACCGTGAACACCTGGGCAAGGTTGAAGGCACTGCTGATCTCTTCGTCGGTCTGTCCGCTCGCATCTCCCGCAAAAAACTGCTCAACGAGGAGGTCTCGGAGAGCCGAGTTGAAGGCGGCGTTGGTTTCATCGCCTGCTAGAAAGCAACCTTCGGCGGAACACAGGAAAGCACTCGCAGGATCATCGACGTCATCAACGTAAACCGTGCCAGGACTCATCCCCTCAAGGACAGCCCGAATGATCAGCTGGTAATCCAACGGCTGGAAGAGGGGCCTGACTCTCGGGTAGTCCTCTGGTTGGAGCTGGTGAATCATTCCAAGGACCGCCCGAGCTTGACAAGGAGGCGACTCTTAAGGGATTCCCCCAACCCCGTCAAGATCAAGGCGGCAATTCGAACTCCATGCCACAGGACCACGGGGTTACTCCTCCCG
>JBHIBO010000065.1:0-3536 GCA_046759185.1 Thermoplasmata archaeon
TTGCTACCCCTGTCAGTGACGGACTTCGATGCTATTGGGGATATCTTTTCTACTAATTGTAGTAACTGTTATATAGTTCGGCCCGATTACCGCCTTTGATAATCAGGCTTGCGAAGACCCGTTGAGGGGGATAGATGGCCACCACGGAGCGCCTGGACATCGAGTTCAATGACCGGCTACGCAAGTTCCTCGCCCCACCGACTCCGGCCGCCGCCTCGGACGAAGAGGACTTCTTCGCGAGCTTCCCCGACTCCGAGAACCTTGTGGCGACCTTTCACGAGATCTGGGGGCGGATCGAGGAGCACCTCGATGTGAACCTCACCTCTGAAGAGGCGCTGAAGCTGTTCCCCTCCTTCCTGATCTACGACATTCCCGACGGGACGCGGTCCACGCTGAGCGTGCGTCGGGACGTGGACGTAGGGTTGGACGCCAGCCTCTACCTCCTCGCATGGATCCACACCCTCCGGGGCCTGGGGGCGCGTCGCGTGGCCTTGATGACCCACACCGCTTACAACCGGGACCGGGGCGAGGAGGGCCTCGATCGGATCTTCGCCGTCATCGCGAAGGGCATGCGGGTGGCCCGGAAGTACACCCAACCGCGCCACGTCAACGTCCGGTGGATCGGAATGAAGCCGGATTACGAGCTCCGTTCGGCCCTCCTGGAGCACTTCCCCCTACAAGAGAAGCCCTCCTTCGAGGCCTTCATGCTCATCGACTACGTGGAGGAACTCCTCGAGGATCCGACGTTGCGTGAGCAACTCGTCGACCTGCCGAACGTGGACGTCTGCATCCGGCACACCAAGCTCAACCTCTCCGGGGGAGGCTGGATTCCGGGCAAGATGCTGCAATCCGCGTTCCTGTACTCCCAGAACGGGTCGCTCTACAGCAATTGGTCCTTCGATGAACTCGTGGCCATGGCCACCGTGGCCTTGCTCGCGAAGTTGTTCAACTCCGGGGAGGGCCTGGTTAAGATGTACGGGGATCTGGACGAGGTGAAGGCCCGGCATCAGCTCCGAGAGCTGCGCCTGTTCAACGAACGGGTTCGGCTGCGGCCCCGACCGACGAAGCTGTTCGTCTTCGGCTCCCCTGTCGGCCTCCACCAGGTCTATTACTGAGGGACAGGAATGCACGACCTCATCGTGGTCGGTGCGGGACCCGCGGGAGCCACGGCAGCCTACCTGGCCCGTCGGGCCGGGCTCACTACCCTCCTCGTTGACGGGCGAAATCTGCCCCGGAAGAAGGTCTGTGGAGGTCTAATCACTGCCCATTGCACGTCCGAGATCCAATCCATTTTCGGAAAGGACCTCCCCCCCGAGGTTCACCTCGATCCCCCGATTCTTACCGAGCGTGTCGTGCCTCCGAGCGGCGTGGCCAACGGCTTTCACAACCCCGCCAACCACATCCGAAACGTCGATCGGTCGCGGTTTGACTTCTGGTTGACCTCCATGGCTGTCGAGGAAGGAGCCGATCTCCTTGTCTCCCATCGTCTCCGCTCCTTCGAGGAGAACGGCGAAGCCGTGTCGGTCCAACTCGAAGGGCCGTATGGACCCATCACGCGGCGAGGTCGCCACGTGATTGGCGCCGATGGGGTCTACAGCGCGTGCCGACGGGAGCTATTCGGATCCGGCAAGCAGCGAACGATCTCGGTGGTCCAGGAGTACTACCGGGACCGAAGCCGCTTCGAAGACTCCTTCTACCTTCTCTTTCGGGGGGAGATATCGCCTATCTACGCGTATGTCGTGCCGAAGGACGATTGCACGATGATTGGCCTCGGGGTTCACCGGGAACTAGGCCCGGTTGCCGATGTCGGCCTGCGGCGCTTCAAGACATGGCTTCGGCAGGAGTTTGGCTTCGAGGCCCGGAATTTCGTGAGCAGGGAGGGATGGTCGATTCCCTTCGGAGACGTTGCCTTCGGGAGGGGGCGCGTCATTCTCGTGGGCGATGCCGGGGGGTTCTGTGAACCTTTCACGGGAGAGGGCATCTACTTCGGGCTTGAGAGCGCCAAGGCGGCAGTAGCTTCCCTCCTCGTGACCCGGCGGGACGATGTCGAGCTAGCACACGTGTACGAGGAGGCGGCCTGGCCTCTGGGGAGGACGATGGAGGAGATTACGGCCTACGTCCTCTCGTTGACGGATGAAGAGAGGGAGCGTCGGATCGGCCTGAAGCGCGAGAAGCTGGCTGGTCGACTCGAACCCATTGCCGCTGGATGAGTCGTTCGGGGGATCTTCTCCCGAGGGGCGGTTCCGACCAGGTTGACGAGGGCGGTCCGGCGACCTTCAGGCAAAGACGATCTTGCCGGTGAACAGGTCGTCCAAGGTCTCGTCCACTTCCTCCAACTCCTGGAGGAGTCCGCTCCAGTCGGGGAGCACCGGCTCGTTCGTCCGCTCGAACCGCTCCACGGCCTCCTTCATCGTGATCCAGAGAGTGTCCGTGTCCTCCCCCTCGATGATGGTGGCCAGGTAGCTATGGCGTCCCTGCTCGATGAGGATCTTCACATCGCCGTGTTCGATGCGTCGGAGTGACTTGCCCAAGAGCGCGGGAAAGGAGGTTCGCATGAAGGTCTGGATGGCGTCCAGCGTGGCCCCGAAGATGTCGTCGTCCACGGTTTGGTCTTCGAAGGTCGTGCGGGAGGCAATGAGGGTTCCGTTCTCGTAGATGAGGTAGACCCCCAAGACGTTGTAGCGCGTGCTCTTCCACTTGTGCATGACGGTGGAGATCCGGTCCCGCGTCACCGGCACGAGGACGTACAAGCTGACGATGCCGGGTAGGACGAGGGTCGTGGAGAACATCGGCATCAGCTGGAGTCCCGCTATTTGGTACACGGCGTTCGTGCCGAATCCCAGGACGAGTGCGGCGAGGTAGGAGTTGAGAATGCCCAGCATCCCCCGTCCGAGGAATTGGCTGTTCTGGCGCACGACCAGGTATGTCTGGTAGGTGTACCAGATGCCCGCAGAGGTGTAAGCGAGGATGTACCCGAGCCAGACCTGGAAGAGGGTGGGTTCAAAGACGGCCGACCATCCCCAGGGAACGCCCCCCCCGACCCCGAGCACGAGACCCCCCCAGACGAGCGCCAGAGCTCCCAGGAAGGGTAGGGCGAGAAGGGCATCGGTCCGGTGGGCCCGGGTGAGAAAGAGCTTGGTGAAGAGGAAGAACAGGTAGGCGGCCACCGTCACGATGCTGACGGAAACGCGGGCGAGGAGGAAGGCCATGGCTTCGTCCCCAGCCCCAAAGAAGAGCCAGTCGGATACGGCGTAGCCCGCAAACGAGAAGGACCCGGCGACGAAAGCAATCTCGGTAAGGGTTCGAATCCTCCTCCGGTAGAGCTGGAAGAAGCCGATGCTCGCCCATACGACGAAGGTGGCAAGGGGGAGCTGGGCGAGTACGCCGAAGACCATTCGCATTCGACCTTCTCTCGAACCGTCTCCGGTTCGAGCACGAGGGACTCTGCCTCGTACGGATATTCAATCTTTCGACGCCGTTGGATTCTGTGATAACCAGTAACCAGGCCTTTCCAGGCGGGCGTGCGTCACGAGACC
>JBHIBO010000066.1:0-3428 GCA_046759185.1 Thermoplasmata archaeon
CATAAGGGGGCTTACGGCCGTCACCTGGCCCCTGCTCAAGTGGTATGAACGACGCGGTCAGCCCACTTCACCAGCGGTCGTATTGCGTCGACTAACTTCCTCCCCTCGGGGGTGAGGGAGTACTCCACCCGGGGTGGCTCTTCGGCGAGACTCTGCCAGCGGTGGAGGATTGGCGCGTGCCCTTCCAGACGTCATGGGGGCCCCCGCGGCCCGTGCTCCCGACGACCGGTTCGACGGCGGCTCACATACCTGAGGAGGAAGAAACCGATGATGACCGAGACAATCATGCCTACGATGCCAATCAGACCAATCAAGTACGCCCACGAGGGGGCCCCGGCGGGACCCGCCACCTCCCCGCGCTCCACGGTCCCAGACACAGTCACTGCGAAGGAACCCTCCATGCCATCCTCACGGTGCCCAGCAACCGAACACCAGTAGGGAATTCGTCCCGTTTCGTTAATCCAAAATGCGGCCGTGCCCGCCTCGCCTGGCTGCAGGAGCGGCGTCGCATACGATGTCCCGTTCACGACGGTCGTAAAGTCGTGCTGAAGATTGCTGACGAAATCCCCATTGATCAGGGTCACGGTGACCAAGAGAGGAGGGGGCCCCAGGATAATCTCGCTCTTGTCGTAGAACAGACCGTACGGGTCGGCGGTCGAATTCCCGACCAAAGTGACGAAGATTTCGAGTGGTTCGAATTCGAGATGGGCCGAGACGGGCTGCGCGAAGAGCAAAACGGGAATCAGAAGCAGTGCCACGGCCAGGCACATTCTCCTGAGTCTCGAACGAAGGCCGTTGCTCATCGTGTCCTCTGCCCTGTGGACCAAGAGTCCAGCGTGCCTACCCGTGTGGTCCATTAGAACCTTGTGCTGGGAAAGCCCAGGAAGGATGCGGGTCTCCCTGGTTGCCTTACAGGTGCAGATGGAACTCCGGAGATCAAAGAGACGTCTGAGACGTACGCGAACCCACCTCCAGCACACCCTTTCCCCCGCCGGAAGTGCGTTTCAGGCGGGTGGTCAACGTTTATCAGCCCGGCCCCTCTCAATCACCCGATCACCATGCTGGTTGTAAGTGTCTCCCTCCCAGCGCAGCAGCTTCGAGAATTCGACAGCGTGGTGGAGGAAATGGGCTACTCCAGCCGCTCCGACGCCCTCCGCGAGGCGATTCATCGCTTCATGCAGGACCACCAGTGGATTCACTCCGCGGCCCACGGACGCCATTTCTTGATGTCCGTCCTGTACGACGAAGACCGCAAGGACGCCGTCTCCGATGTCCTGCACCGCTTCCGTCCTGCCATCCATAACTCGGCCCACTCCCACTTTGACGGCAGGTGCGTCGACCAGCTAGTCCTCCTGTCGGAGGGCAACACGGCGGAGGAATTGGCCAAGGATCTCGCCTCCCTGCGCGACGTGCGCGTCTGCAACTGCCTGGTCTGAGGATGGGTCCTTATTAACAAAGCGACGCAAGCTTAGCGCAGGCCTCATGGTGGTCCCAATCCTCATTGCGAGGGATGGGCGATTCCGCGGAGGCCCACGCAGCAGTGGAACACCCCTTCTGGGCGTCTCCGCGCGTGGCCGTTTCGATCACCTCGGGCGTCCTCCTGGGCCTCGGGCTGCTGGTGAATCTCGCGTTTCCCGGCCGCATCGTGGGCGATGCGCTGCTCGTCCTCGCCGTGCCGGTGGGGGCCTTCTACTTCGCGCAGGAGGGAATGCGTCTGCTTTATGCGAGGCGCAGGGTGGGAATCAAGCTCCTGATGACCGTGGCGGCCGTGGGGGCGGCCCTCCTCGGGGCGCTCTGGGAAGCCGCCACCCTCGTCTTCCTCTATTCCCTCACCGAGGCCATCGAGGACCACGTGGTAGACCGGACACGCCACGCCATCAACGACCTCATGAAGGTTCTACCGAGGACGGCTCACCTCCTACGCGACGGTCAGGAGGAGGAGGTCGCCGTCGAGACGCTGCGACCGGGCGATCTCTTCCGGGTCCGTCCGGGCGAGACGTACCCCACGGACGGACTCGTGAAGAGCGGGAGGTCTTCGGCCGTGGAGGCCATCATCACAGGAGAATCGACGCCCCGAGGGAAGGCCCCCGGAGACACCGTCCTGGCGGGGGCACTGAACGTAGACGGGGCGCTCGTCGTCGAGGCGACCAAGCCCTTTGCGGAGAACACCGTTTCCCGAATCATCGACCTCGTCGAGCAAGCCCAGGAGCGGCGAGGAAGGGCCCAGCATCTGGTGGAGAGATTCGGAAATGCGTACAGCCCTGTCGTCCTCGGCAGCTTCGTGGCCGTGGCCCTCGTGCCCTCCGTGGTATTCCAGGACCCCTCCTTCTGGTTCCTGAGGGCGGTTGCCATTCTGGTCGCGGCGGCGCCTTGCGCCCTGGCCCTCTCGGTCCCCGTGACCTTCTTCGCGGCCATCGCGCGTGCTGCCAAGGACGGTATCTTGGTAAAGGGCGGCGTTCATCTGGAGGATCTGGCCCGCGCTCGGGTGATGGCCTTCGACAAGACGGGTACGTTCACCCTGGGTCTCCCGCGTGTCGTGACAGTCGGGCCGCTCGACGGGGCAACGACGACGGAGGTCCTCCGCCTCGCGGCGAGTTTGGATGCCCTTTCCGCCCATCCCCTCGCGGAGGCCATCGTGGCAGAGGCCAAGGCCCGGGGCCTCGCTATCCTCCCGGTGACGGACTTCCGCAACCACCCTGGCAGGGGGGTCGAGGGCACCGTGAATGGGAGGAAGGTCCTCGTGGGGAATCTGGAGCTTTCCACGGAGGACGGTCTGGCGAACCTGAAAGACGTAGAAGAGGAGGTCGCCCGGATGGAAGCCCGAGGCGTGACGACGGCGGTGGTGGTGGCCGACGGCAAGGTGCTTGGTATCATCGGCCTGACCGATACCCCTCGGGAGGAGGCCCGCGGGACCGTCGCCGCCCTGCGAGCGCGGGGCTTGGACGTGGTCATGCTGACGGGTGACAACCCAGACACCGCCCAGGCCATGGCCGAGTCCCTGGCGATTCCTCGGTTTCACGCCTCCCTGCTGCCGGAGGACAAGGTGGCGCTGGTGGAAGAGCTGCGAGCGGAGGGAGGGAGCGTCGTCATGGTGGGGGACGGAGTGAACGACGCCCCCGCGTTGGCCGCGGCCGACGTGGGCATCGCCATGGGGGCTGCCGGGAGCGATGTGGCCTTGGAGACCGCACCCATCGCCCTCATGTCGGACGACCTCCGGAAGGTCGTTCGCGCCCTGAACATTGCCGTCAGGACGCGGAGGATTGCGCTCCTGAACCTGGTCGCGTCCGCGATTCTCCTGGCCATCCTCATCCCCCTTGCCGCCCTTGGCTGGATTGGGATCGCGGAAACCGTCGTTGCCCACGAAGCCAGCGAAATCCTCGTCGTCCTCAGCGGAGTGAGAATGTTACGCAGCTGAGGCACACCCCTCG
>JBHIBO010000067.1:0-3223 GCA_046759185.1 Thermoplasmata archaeon
TTCGGGTCTTGGACTTGGGGGACTTCGTAGGTCATCTCTCCCTGGTCCCACTGGCGCAGCTGCCCCTCTCGCGAGCTCACCAGGCGGCCCGTCCGGGTGGCGATGTACCCCTGCTTCTCCGCCTGGATCTTCTTTCGTAGCTTCAGGAATCCGTCCAGGAGGGCCTCGGGCCGGACGGGGCAGCCGGGGATGAAGACGTCCGTGGGGACGATGGTGTAGGAACCCTTGAGAACGCTGTAGGAGTCGTAGTAGGGACCGCCGCAGATCGTGCACTCCCCCATGGCGATGACCCACTTCGGATCGGGCATCTGCTCGTACAGTCGGAGGACGACGGGCCGGAGCTTCAGGCTGATGGGCCCGTTCAGGAGAAGGATGTCCGTTTGCCGTGGGGTGGAGCGGTAGATAACGCCGAACCGCTCCGCATCGAACCGGGGGTCCGAGGTGGCGGCCATCTCGATGGCGCAGCACATGATGCCCCAGTGGAGGGGCCAGGGGGAGTTCCGCTTCGCCCAGTTTAAGAAGCGATCCACGAGGGTCCGGGGCAGGAGCCGCTCCTTCGCCTTGTGCATGGTCTCATCGACGTTCTCGTTGACCCAATCGAGAAAGTCGTTGGACCGGAGGCCGGCGATGTTGACCTGTGATCCCTTCGTGGCGCCCTGCATCGGCCTGTCACCTGGGTGGAGGACCTCGAGCCAGGTCCTTCGAGCACAAGTATGGGGGCGTATAAAAGGTTGGGCCGGGGCATTCTAAGAGGCTACCTTCTCCCCGCGAACGACTCGTCTGGACAGTTTGGGGTGAAGGGTCCCTCCCGGCAAGGATGCAACGTTTTTTCGCCCAGGAGACCATGGTTCGGGGCCATGAGCGGAAGGCCCGAGCGCCTCAGGACCTTGCGGGAGCTCGGCCTGACCGACTACCAGGCGCGGGTCTACCTGGCTCTCCTCGGCCTCGGGGCCTCCAAGGCCAGCCAGATCCCTGCCATCGCGGGCGTCCCCCGGACCCGTGTCTACGCCACGATGAATCAGCTCCACGACAAGGGGCTCGTGGAAATCATCCCCGAGACGCCGTTGCGCTATCGTCCGGTCCCCATCCAGACCTACCTCCAGGCTTCCGCCCGAGACTTGCGGGAACAGGCCCAGGGCATCGAGGGCAGCATCGAGGAGCTCTCCCGGGAGTTTGCCCTCCGGGGGGAGATGGCGGTGGAGGAGCGAGGCCGCTTCGAGGCCATCTACGGCCGTAGGAACGCCCACGAGCGCCTCATGAAGATGTACGAGGAGGCGCAGACGAGCATCATCGGCGTCGGAACGCCCAACAGCCCCTCCCGCATCGTCAAGTCAATCATTTTCACCCTCCAGGAGAAGGTCCAAGGAGGGCTCCAGGTCCGCTACGCCTTCCCGGTGACCCCTCAGAACAAGGAGCAGGTCGACGCCATAGCCCGCTTCGCCAAGATCAAGGGCATCACCGAGCACCTCCCCATCTACTGGTACGTCTTCGACCAGCGGGTCGTCCTCCTGAACCACCCCATCCCCGATGATGACAATTTCTACCGGGGGGAGGACATCGCCATCTGGACGGACGACGAGGGCATCGCCCGGGCGCTGGAGACCATCGCGGAGAAGATCTGGAGCGGGGGGACGGAGCCCGGGACCGTGGACGTGACGGAACCCGCCGTCGAGCTGGCCCGCCAGTACGTCCAACTCCTGGGACATCGAGGACGTCCAGCCTTCCAGGCCATGGGATATCGGGTCGGGGAGGAGCTGGCACGAGGCTTCCAGTCGTCCAGCCTGGGGGCGCTGATGGAGGAAGTGGGTTCCTATTGGAGGAAGCACGGCTTGGGCCGCATCGAACTCCTGACCAAGGATCCCCTGACCATCGAGGTCGAGAATTTCGTGGACGCCGGGAGCATGCTGAGTGTCGGGCGGACGGTGTGCAGCTTCGTGGAGGAGGCCCTTCGGGCCATCCTAGAATCGCGGCTTGGGACCGTCGAGGTCGTGGAGAGCCAGACGTTTGGCCCCGGTAGCAACCGCTGCCGAATCGCCTTCGACGTCAATCCGTCCTAGGTGTCGGCCTGCAGCGCGGTGCGCCGGCTCTTCCAGCCCACTAGGGGGCGACCCTCAGGTGGGAAGGGGTGAATCCCGAGGGCATCCGCGATCTGACGGGCCCGGTTCCGGAGCGTGACCTCGGACACGCCTGCGGTCTTGGAGATCTCGTCCTGGGACCGTCGGTCGTCGCAAAGGATGGAGGCGATGTACACGGCCCCGGCCACGGTGCCCGTGGGGAGCATGGAAGCGAAGGCTGGCTCCATGGAGAGGTCCCGAATCATGTCCCCCGCCATGGCTCGGGTCCGGGGTTCAAGCTCCAGGGCCTCCGCGATGCGGGGCAGGTAGTCCTCGGGCTTCGGGACGGGAATCTTCAGTCGGAGCTGGCGGTTGAGTATCGTGTAGGTCCGGGAGAGCTTCTTGCGGTCCACCTTCAGCTCGTCGACGATCTCTCGCAGGGTCCGCGGGAAGCCGTTCATCCGGCAGGCCACGTAAATGGAGGCAGCGGCGATCACGGCGATGCTCCGTCCACGAACGATGCCCTTCTCCGCGGCCTTGCGGTACACCACGCCCGCCTCGGCACGAATCGCGGGGGGTAGCCGCATCAGGGAGGCAAAGCGATCCACCTGCCGGAGGCCCTCGCCCAGGCTCCGCTCGCCCCGCTTGGACTGGCGGACCTGGTTGTGGAGCATCCGCATCCGATAGAACTTCATCCGGGCTGAGGAGGAGAGGGACCGACCGTGGGCATCCTTGGCGGAAAGGGGAATCTCGGTGGAGAGGCCCCGATCCGGAATCATGGGGTTGGCGGGGGCGCCCACCCGGCTGTTCCCGTACTTCTTGTACACGTCAAAGTCGCGCCACTCGGGGCCCTGGTCGATCATATCCTCCTCGATCACCAGGCCACAGGCGTTACAGACGAGCTCGGCTCGATAGTCGTCTCGCACCAAATCGTGACTTCCGCATTCCGGACACTTGGTGTCCGCTTCCGCGATTACTTCTTCCTTTAGGACGGTTTGTGCCATTATCCCCTCACACCCTGCATAGTTGACTCTAGGGGCGGTTACGCTCTTCTCAATAGCTATAAGGTATTACGGCGTAATAAAAGGTGTTCTGTCACTGAGGGGAGTTACACATTGGGCTCAATCCTCGATTTGGGCCTTCTGCAGCTCGCCGCTGTAGTCGATGTA
>JBHIBO010000068.1:0-2876 GCA_046759185.1 Thermoplasmata archaeon
GAATGCCCGCCTCCGTCTTCTTCACGAAAGGTACGTGGGTGTGTCCCATAACGAGGACTTTGGTCCCCGCCAGTCTGAGGAGGCTGGCATCCGCCCCGAGCGGGAACACGTACTCATCTGGGTCGGCCGGGCTACCGTGCACCAGCCGGAGGGACGTATCCCCTACGTTCGCATCGCGTTCGATCGGGAGACCAGCAAGGAAGCTCTCGGACGCTTTGTTCAGCCGGCTCCGCGTCCAATCGATGGCCCGAGCAGCGTAGGGATTGAATCCGGAAGCGTCCCCGCTCAGAGCCACCCGATCGTGGTTCCCTAGAATCGAATCGACGCCTCGGGACCGCAGCGCGCGAATGACCTCGTTCGGGTACGGGTTGTACCCTACGATGTCCCCGGCGTTGAGAACGCGCTCCGCCCCGGAATCCTCCACGGCCTCCAGAACGACCTCCAGGGCGGGCAGATTGCTGTGGACGTCCGAAATCAGTGCCAGGCGCACGGGATCGTCGGTTTCCTAGGTCGAGAGCCTTTATATCCGCGCGCATGCCATCCTCCCACCGCTCCGTGACCACCGCTAAGGACATCCTCAACAAGACCGTCATCACCCGGGACGCGCGGGTCCTGGGGAAGCTCGGATCCCCCCTCGTGGACGACGCGTGGAAAGTCCCACGCCTCTCCATCCTCCTAAGCCGAGACGTGGCGGATCGCATGGGCATCCGCAAGCCCTTCTTTGGGAGCCCGCGGGTCTACGTCGAGCCGTCCGAGGTCTCTTCGCTCAGCGATAACCTCGTCCTCTCACGGAAGCTCGACGAGATGCCCGACCACTTCAAGGAGCGAGGGGGAGGGATGGAGGCCCAGGTCCTCTTGGGGCGCAAGGTGCAAGGGGAGCAGGAATACGCTTTCGGGGACGCGGAGGACCTGGCCATCGACAAGGCCCATTGGCGGGTCTCCGACGTCCTCGTGGACGTCCGCCGGAAGGCGGCCGACGATATGGGATACCCCATGACCATCTTCGGCTCCTGTAAGGCAAAGGTGCCGGTCCGCATTGTGGAGGAGGTGAGGGACACCCTCCAGCTCTCCGTCGGACCGAACGATTTCAAGAACTTCATCGTGCGGACCCGGTCCCGGGACTAAGGCTAAGTGCGGGCCGGGCGTTTTCGCGGCGTGGACGAGGTCCAGGTCCTACCCGGCATCAAGGCCACCCAGGACTACGCGCTCTATCTCGAGGCCGAGCAGGCTCTGGTGATCTCCGACCTGCACCTGGGCTACGAGGGGGCCCTCCGCAAGCAGGGCGTCTCCCTCCCCCGGTTCCAGAAGAAGCACATGATCGAACGCCTGGCCCACCTCCTGGACCGCTACGATCCGGAGAAGCTGGTCATCGCGGGAGACTTCAAGCACGAGTTCTCTCGGAACCTCCGGGAGGAGTGGACCGAGGTGACGGACGTGCTGAACTTCCTCCAGGACAAGGTGGAGCCTGTCCTCGTCCGAGGGAACCACGACAACTTTCTGATGACGATCCTGTACCGTAAGGGCCTCGAGCTCCACGAGCCGGCCTACGACCTCGGCCGCTTCGTCGTGACCCACGGGCACCTGGAGGTGGAGGCGCCAACCGGCCTCATCATGGGCCACGAGCATCCCGCTTTGCGGCTGAAAGACACCATCGGGGCCACCCTCAACCTGCCCTGCTTCACCGTTCGGGAGGACCTGATCATCCTCCCTGCCTTCAGCCCCCTCGCCCACGGGTCCGACGTGCTCCGGGGACCCTACCTGTCTCCCATGGTCTCCCGGAAGGCGGTCCTCGGCTCCCAGATCTACGGGTTGGACGAGAAACTGGGAATCTTGGAGTTCGGACCGGCCAAGGAGCTCATCCACGCACGTTCGTAGTTCCGTGGCTGCATCCAGGTAGCGGAACGCCTGACCCTGACACATCTCGAGATGGGTTTTTCCACGAAAGGGGAGTTTGGGGGTCCCATGGCGGCGAAGAGGAAGGGAGGACCCGCCCGGATCCGAGGCTACGAACCCAGAGACCTCGAGGCGTGCCGGGCGCTATGGGTCGAGCTCACGGCGTGGCATCGGGACCTCTACGGAGCACCGGAGATTGGCGGCTCCGACCCCGGCCGCCAGTTCGATGATCACCTAGAACGGGTGGGTCCCGAACATCTGTGGATCGCCGAGGTGGGGGATCGTGTGGTAGGGTTGACGGGGCTGATTCCGGGAGATACGTTGGACGAGCTGGAGCCTCTCGTGGTGAAGGAGACCCATCGAGGCCGAGGCGTCGGTACGCAGTTGACGCGAGTCGTTATCCAGGCGTCGAAAGAGAGGGGAGCCCGCTACCTCCGCGTGCGGCCCACGGCCCGCAATGCTCTCGCGCTAGCCTTCTTCCATGGCCGTGGGTTCGAAGTCCTGGGACAGATCGAGCTCCTCCACGACTTCGGACCCAAGGACCGTCGGACTTGGCGAGAGGGGGAGACCCTCACGGACTTGGCGTTCCAGGTCTGACCCTCGCCATATCCTTAAGAGCGCAGAAGCGGATAAGCGAGTCGATACCATGCCAGAAAAAACGACCCTCTCCGTTATCAAGGCGGACGTAGGGAGCATCGCGGGCCACCAGGCGGTCCATCCACGGCTGGAGGAGATTGCCGAGGAGTCCATGAAGGAGGCCCAGGAGATGGGGGTCCTGGAGGACTCCTACGTGACCCACTGCGGCGACGACTTGGAGTTGATCATGACGCACCGGCAGGGGGTGGACAGCACCAAGATCCACGAGCTTGCCTGGCTCACGTTCAAGAAGGCCGCCAAGGAGGCGGAGAAGCTCCACCTCTATGCCGCTGGGCAGGACCTCCTCGTTGACGCCTTCTCGGGGAACGTGCGAGGAATGGGCCCCG
>JBHIBO010000069.1:0-2864 GCA_046759185.1 Thermoplasmata archaeon
CTAGGGCGGGAGCGTCGTTGACGCCATCCCCTACCATGGACACCTTTCCTCCGCCCCGGCGCATCCCTTCCACGAGGGAGACCTTCTCCTCGGGCAGCAAGGACGCATGGACCTTGCGGATGCCCAGGCTTTCTGCCACCGATTGCGCTGCTTCCGGGTTGTCCCCTGTGAGCATCAGGACCTCCAGCCCCCGACGTTGCAGTGTGGACACCGTCCCCCGTGCCTCTTCTCGAGGCGTGTCGGCAAGCCCGATCAGCCCCAGAGCCTCGCCCTCGGCGGCTACGACTACAGACGTCATGCCCTTCCTCTCCATGAGGTCACACTCCGCCTTCATCGATGCGCTGTCGACGCCTTCCTGGGCGCACAGCTCCTGGCTCCCCGCGATGACACGGCGGCCATCCACGATGCCCTCCACCCCTTTGCCGGGGATGTTCTTGAAGTCCTCTGCGGGAGGGATTTCGAGTCCCCTCGCCCTTGCTTCTGCCACGACGGCCTCCGCGATTGGGTGCGTGGAGTGGACTTCCACAGCGGCGGCGAGCGACAGGATCTCTGCCGTCGTTACCTCGTTTAGAGGCCTTACAGCGACTACCCTCGGCTGCCCCAGTGTGAACGTCCCCGTCTTGTCGAAGGCCACCGTCTGGACGCGGGCAAGCTGCTCCAGGTAGAGACCCCCTTTCACCAGGATACCTTCCTTCGCGGATCGACCTATCGCCGCCACGAAAGTCACGGGAACGGATATTGCCAGGGCGCACGGAGCCGCCGCCACCAGCACCGCAATGGCCCGGAGGGCCCAGAAGGCTGGATCGCCCCAGATGAGAGGAGGCACGACCAGCATCGCCGCTACTCCTATCAAGACGGACGGGCTGTAGACCCTGCTGAATCTCTCCACCAGGTGATGCGTTCGACCCCGACGTTCCTGGGCTTCCTCCACCATGGAGATGATGCGGGAGATCGTGTTCTCCTCGAAGGGACGGGTGGTGCGCACTGCCAGGGAACCGTCCACGTTCAGCGCCCCGGCCAGAACGGAATCGCCAGGTGCCTTCCCTCGAGGCGTGGATTCGCCCGTGACGATAGCTTCGACGGAGGAGGACCTGCCCTCCACGACGACGCCGTCGGTGGGAAAGGCCTCACCGGGACCCACTCGGAAGAGGTTCCCCGGACTCAGGTCCTCAACCGGAACCTCCTCCTCCCGACCTTCGCGAAGGAGCCTCGCCGTCCGGGGGAGGACCTTCATGAGGTCTCGAATGGCATGCCGGGTCCGGTCCGTCGCGTGATCCTCCAGCGCCTGGGTGATGGAATAGAGGAAGACCAGGGTGGCGCCCTCCCAATAGGCACCCAGAATGGCGGCCCCTGCGGCGCCGAGGACCATGAGAATCTCGATGCCAACCTCTCGATCACGAAGGACCCGGGTGACGCCCTCGCGAGCGAAGTAGAATGCCCCCACGGGCATTGCCAGAATCAAAAGGGCATCACCGAACGGAGTCTCGGGAAGAATGGCATTGATCAGAAGTCCCAGGCCAAGGAGGACCCCTGAGGCCAATGAAACAGCGACCCTGGGAGACTTCCAGAAGGGGTGCTCTTCGGCCAGATGATGACCCAGCGATCTCGCCACGTCTAATACAGCTAAGGGAGTGCCGATAAGGACTGTGCTAAGAATGGGGCAGATTCTTAGTGGGCCCGCCTCACACTACGCAGTTACAGACCCGCACGTCGCGCAGGCCCGCCAACTCCTTCAGTAGGTCGGCAACGGCCGTGCCATGCCCAAGAAGGACCAGCTGATCTACGCACTTGCCGTCGAAATGTGTGTGGGCGGAACTATGGATGATATTGCGGTGCCGGTGGAAGACGTCAGAAACCGAATCCTTCCGGCCCTCGTCGTAGAGGACGGACATGAGGAAGTGACGACTGTGACCGGCGGTGTGGATCCATCGGTGCTGCTGCAGAAACTGGTGGATGGCATCCCGAAGGGAGTCCGAGCGGCTGGAATAGCCCATTTCCTCAACGACCTGATCTAGCTCCCGAAGCTGTTCGGCTGGTAGGGAGACGCTGATGACAGACATGGCCTTTGGATCCCATTCTTCTGTGACATATAAGCCTTGGGAAAAGCGCAATTCGTGGTTCTTGGGTATGTACAGTAAATACCACCAGTTCAAGAGGTGGATCCATCTGGCGCTCGGCATGGGTACCAGTGGAGTCGTCGCAGGACGGGCCCTCTTGCCAATGCGACTGATGCTCGGCACCGTCTGGCTCATGGGGGGCGTGATGAATCTGAATGACGCGTTCTTCGCCTGCGGCTTTGAGTGTGGCAGCCAGAGGTATGAGGGTCTAATAGGTATCGTGTGGGCGACGGGGGTCTCTGTAGGACTTCCCGTCTCGCCGACGATATACCTCTCCGACACCATCCCTGCGAACCCGGTGCCGGGGATGAGCTATCTTCTGGCGCATGTCATCGCTCCCAACGCCGGGCCCTTTATGATCACCACGGCCACGTTAGAAGTCCTGCTGGGCATCAGTATCCTCGTGGGCGCCTTCACTCGCATCTCCCTCTTGGGCGGCATAGCCATGAATGTGTTAATCCTCCTCGCCGCGGGTCACACTCATCCAGGTATCCTGAGAACCAATCTCCTCATGGCCGCAGCGGCGGCAAGCCTCTACCTCTCACGGTCGGGGGGTTATCTTGGTCTGGACGCCATCCTCTCCCGAAAGCTGAAGGCTGTCCCTCTCCTCAGGCGTCTCACCTGGTCGTAGGACCTGACCGTGACTTCTCGAGCCAAGCTAAGGCTAACAGTCGGAGGGCCGAATGCAACGGGTTCAACTAGGGGCTCGCTAGAGGACGGCATTGATGGAAAAGAAGGGGGCTTACG
>JBHIBO010000070.1:0-2701 GCA_046759185.1 Thermoplasmata archaeon
GGCATTGCCGTGGACAGCGAGGATAGGATCATCGTCGCCGACGCGAACAACGATCGGATTCAGGTTTTCGACGCCGACGGCAACTTCTTGGCCAAGTTTGGCACAAGGGGCACTGGCGTGGGGGAATTGGGTTTCCCTAGAAGTCTGGCCACGGACCGCTCAGACAACATCATCGTTGCGGATGCAGCCAATCACCGTATTCAGGTATTCGACTCGCTAGGTCGATTCATCCGCACCTTTGGGTCGTTGGGCAATGGGAGCGGGCAATTCATGGGGCTTGGCGGTCTTGCAGTGGACGGGAATGGCAACATCATCGTCCTTGACACGGACAGCCACCGGCTTCAGGGATTCGACCCGGACGGGGGCTTCCTCTTTTCCCTTGGATTCTTTGGGAACGCACCGGGGGAGTTCAGCATGCCCGAGGGTGTTGCAGTCGATAGTCAAGGCAGACTCATCATCGCCGATACCGGGAATGATCGTATTCAGGTCTGGGCCGTCCCTGAACCGCCCTTTCCAGTGCTGTTAGTAACAACAGTGGTTGCAGTGACACTAGCCGCCGCGATTGTCGTTTGGCTGTTCATCGGACGGGAGAGAAATCGAAGGAGACGCCAACTCGAGTCATGAACGCAGCCGCGTTTAGCTCGCCTCACCCACACCCCGTCATCCCAAAGTGGGTCTGAGGGTTCTGACGCCCGCGATAATCTTCGGTGGTGGTGTAGTTCTTTTCCAACGCAGCCTATGACATCTTGGAGGTCTTCGGGATCCTGCAGGGAGTAGAGTGAGAGCCTGTCAGTTCCTGTCAAGCCGTTTCGGGAAAGAAGGGAAGAGGGGAGAGGGTATCGACGGGAGAAATCAGGTCGGATGGGATAAATAGGGCAGACGGAAAGCTCGTGACTATCAGGCTCATGCCGGCTGGAACGTCGAATGGTTGATGTACTGAGCTATCTGCCCCTTGCTTCTGCCGCCGTGTGGATTGCCATTGGGGCGTTCCATGTCCGGGGCAAGTCCTATCGTGTGTCAACCGGCGCGGCCTTCATTGCGACGGCGCTGCTGTTGGGCCTCTACGCCTTCCAGGACTGGCTTACGCTAGCGCTGCAGCTACCCCTGGCGGGCACCGGTTCCCTTCCCCCCTCGCACTTTTACCTTGTCCTCGCCTCCCTCGCCTTCTTCTACTTCGCGAAATGGCTCGTCCACGGCAGGCGGTGGATGGATGCCTTCGTGGCCGTCCCCGCGCTCTTCATGGCGCTTCCCTACATCGTTCCTCTCCTGCCGGGGGTGGGCGAGCTCTGGGGGAATGCTTCGGTGGTCTCCGCTCTCGCGGTGCAGGCCCTGACCTACTACCTCGTGTACACGATGGTCATGATCGTAGTAGGCCTCGTGATCCTTCGTCAAGGGGCTTCGCTAGCCCTGGATGCCATGGGCAGGGAGTCGTGGGCCATCCTGGCTATCATGACGGCAGCCGCCCTGATGCTCGCCTTCGCCCTCCTGACCTACCTCCCCGCTTTCGAGGTGAGGCCCTACTTCTCCGCCTCTCTCGTTGCGCCAGGCGCGCTCCTCCTACTCGTCCTCCGGGGCGACCAGAATCGCGGCGTGATCCAGCTCTTCAACCTCCGGGCGACCTTCCAGGGCGAGACCCTGGGCGTCTACCTCATTTACGAGACGGGAGACCTGCTGGGAGCCGCTCTCGGAGGCGACGATCGGATCGACGACGACGTGTTTGCCGGGACGTTGGACGCCTTCCAGAGCTTCTTCACACACGCCCTCCCCCTCCTCGAGGGTCGGTCTCTCAAGACGGCGACCTTTGGAGACATTGCCGTGGTTATCGAACGCGGAGACCACTGTTACTTGACTGTGGTCACGACCTCGCGACGGCTCGGGATCATTCGGGAGCTGGCCAGGCAGCGTCTTCGAGAGTTCGAGGCCAACAACGCCACGCTCCTGGAGGATTGGTCCGGGGTCGTGGATGCCCTTCAGGGGACGGAGCTTGTCCTTCAGGGATTTGTGCCGGAGGAGGCCGAGGAAGACGTGGCCTGACCCGAGAGGTTAGCTTACCCCTCACCGCGCATCTCCCTCAGGATCTCTTCGGCCCGGTCCATCCGAACGGCCTTTTCCTCGACGAGGCGACGGACCACCTCGTCCACCTCGTCCAAGGTCGCGCCTACCGTCACGGCGATGTTGCGGGCATGGAGGGACATGTGGCCCCGCTGGATGCCTTCGGTGGCCAGAGCACGCAGGGCAGCGAAGTTCTGTGCCAACCCTACTGCAGCGATGATCTGGGCCAACTCTTGGGCTGTCTTGACGCCAAGGAGCTTGACGTTGGCCTTGGCGGTGGGATGTACGGCGGTGGCGCCTCCCACGAGGCCCACGGCAAGGGGGACCTCGATGGACCCTACAAGGTCGCCCTTGGCGTCCCGTTCCCAGGTGGTCAGGGGGCTGTAATGACCGTCGCGGGCCGCGTAGGCGTGGGCCCCCGACTCGATGGCTCGCCAGTCGTTCCCAGTCGCAATCACGACGGCGTCGATGCCGTTCATGATGCCCTTGTTGTGGGTCGCGCTACGGTAGGGGTCCGCGGCGGCGAAGGCGTAGGCCTGGAGGATGCCCTCGACCACCTCAGTCCCGCCGATGGCCCCCTTCGAGAAGGTCGCTCGGGCCCGGGCGAGGCGCCGATCGGCGAGGTTGGAGATGATTCGGAGGTAGGCTC
>JBHIBO010000071.1:0-2429 GCA_046759185.1 Thermoplasmata archaeon
TTCACCGACTTGGACCTCGATCCGGATTCGTTTCGCAAACTCGGACATCGTGTCATCGACCTCATAGCCGACTACTATGACACGATCCGGGAGGTATCCGTCTTTCCTGGCCGTACGTCCGCCGAGGTCAGTGCAGCGTTCGATGTGTCGTTGCCAGAGCGAGGCCGGGATCCGAAGTCCATTTTGGACGCGTGGACCACGAAGGTCCTGCCGAATACGACTCACTTGGGCTCGCCGCGCTACTTCGGGTTCGTCAACGGCTCCGGATCCATGATTGCGGTGCTTGCGGAGGCTCTTGCCTCCTCGGTAAACATGAACGTGGGAGCTTGGAAACCCGCTCCTGCCGCGACGGAGATTGAACGACGGACGATCGCGTGGATCGCAGAACTCGTGGGATATCCCACGACATGTGGCGGCCTGTTCGTCAGCGGTGGGACGATAGCTAACTTCACCGCGGTTCTCACGGCGCTCCGTAACATAGCCGATTACGACACGACCGAGGAGGGACTGCAGAGCGACAAGCGACGCGGACGATTTCGACTCTACATGGCGGATCACGAGGGCCACTCGTCAATTGTTCGAGTGGCTGATATGCTGAGCTTGGGGCGAAATGCGGTCCGACGCGTGTCCAGCAAGGATGATTTCACGATGGATGTCGATGCCTTGGAGCGGATGCTGGACCAAGACATCGATCGGGGAGACCAACCGTTTTGCGTGGTCGCCCAGGTTGGGTCGATCAATGTCGGAGCAGTGGACCCGCTCGACGAGATCGCACAAGTGTGTGAGGCGAGGGAGCTGTGGTTCCACGCGGATGGCGCGTGCGGGGCGGTAGGGGCAATCCTGCCGGAGAAGCGCCACCTCTTCCGAGGCTTGGAGAAGGCAGACTCGCTGACGCTCGACCCACACAAGTGGCTGTATATCCCGTACGAGTGCGGCTGCATCCTCGTGCGCGACGCTGAGAAGTTGCGCCGCGCCTTCTCGCTCACCGCACCCTACCTGCGCGGCACTCTGCCGACGGAGTATACGGGCTTGGATTACCTTGAGTATGGGCCACAGATGTCGCGCGGATTTCGGGCGCTCAAGGTATGGATGACGCTACAACACTACGGCGTCGATGGGTACCGCAGGTTGCTGTCTCAGAATGTACGTTGCACTGAGCACTTAGACGAACTAGTGCGGGCGTCGCGGGACTTTGAGGCCCTCCACCGACCCACCTTGTTCATCTACTCGTTTCGATACGCACCGGAGGATCTGCGTTCACAGGCCGGGCGTTCCGCAGCACGCCGAGTAGCGATAGACGCATACTTAGACCACCTGAACCAGCGTATCGCCGATGAGATTCAGTTGAGTGGCCTAGCGTTCCTTATGACCACGTCGATCCGAGGACGCACTGTGCTCCGAATGTCGGTTTGCAGCCATCGTACGACCCTTCGGGACATCGAGCTCGTGTTCGCAAAACTACGTGAACTTGGCGAGGTGCTCGACCGCCGGGACCGGTCCACGCAGATGCCCGAAGGGCGAAGTCTCCTCCGTAGGACCTCTCCCCCAGAGAACTCGGATAGCCCGAAGCCACCCTCCCAGCCATAAAGGCATCGGCCTTCCCCACACGCTTAAGGCGGGTTCACAGGATCCATTTCGGTGAGAGCAGAATGCCACGAGAGAAGAAACCTAACCTTTACAAGAACACGGAACGAGACATCATGACCTTCGCGACGAAGGAGGGTCAACCCTACCACATAACCGCCTATCCCGAAGACATCGGGGGTTACGTCATGCTACCCGGAGACCCTGAGAGGGTCCTTGAGATAGCGGAACACTTGGACGGCGCTAGGGAGATAACGTTCCATCGAGAATATCGGGTGTGGACGGGGAACCTCGACGGAGAGAAGGTTTCTGTCTGCTCGACGGGGATAGGGGGACCCTCCACGGCCATAGCGGTGGAGGAGCTGGCCTTGCTGGGTGCCCACACCTTCCTTAGGGTGGGTAGCTCGGGGGCGATTCAAGAGGAGATAAAGTGCGGGGACATAGTCATCAGCGTCGCGGCGGTGCGCCACGACGGAACCGCGGAGAGATATGTGGAGCTGGCCTACCCCGCATACGCCCACTACGAGGTGACCTTGGCCTTGGTGGAGGCCGCCGAGAAGCTGGGACACCCCTATCATTTGGGAATCACCCTCTCCAGCAGCTCCTTCTACGTGGGGGAGGGAAGACCGGGCTACGGAGGATACTTCCCGAGCCACGCCGAGAACCTCATGAAGGACTTCCAGATGGCCAAGGTGGCCAACTTGGAGATGGAGTCCGCCACCCTCTTCCCCTTGGCCTCCATCTTCGGACTCAGGGCCGGAGCAACATGCGCCGTATACGACAACATAGTAACAGGCGAACTTGCAATCAAAGGGCAGGAAGAGAACATCGAGGTCGCCGTGGAA
>JBHIBO010000072.1:0-2386 GCA_046759185.1 Thermoplasmata archaeon
GTCATAGTGGGTGCGGTTAGAACGGCCATAGCCAAGGCTAATGGTGCTTTGAAGGACGTCCGTCCCGACGACCTCGCCGGTCTGGTGCTGGCCGAGTTGGTCAACAGAACCGGCGTGGAGCCTTCGGAGCTCGACGATGTCATGATAGGGTGCGCCTCCCCTGTGGACCAGCAGGGGGGAAACATCGGGCGCATGGCGGGCCTCATCGCGGGGTTCCCCTACGATGTCCCCGGGGTCACCATCAACAGGTACTGCGGCTCCAGCCTCGAAGCCATCAACAGCGCGGCCCACGCCATCATGGCGGGTCAGGGGGAGCTGATCATAGCGGGGGGCGTGGAGAGCATGACGAGGGTGCCCATGGGCGCCGACATCAGCAGCTTCAGCGAAAAGATTCTGGATCGATTCACCCCCGCCGTCATGGGTGCTACCGCGGAGAACGTGGCGGAGAAATACGGTGTGTCGAGGGAAGACCAGGACGAATTCGCTCTGTGGAGCCATCAGAAGGCGGTGACCGCCACCCGGCAGGGGCGCTTCAGGCAAGAGATCCTACCCATCGAGATAGCTGCCGAAGACTCCACGACAACCTTCGACACCGACGAGAGACCCCGACCAGACACCTCTCTCGAGAAACTCGCCAAACTGCCACCGGTCTTCAAGCCGGGTGGGACGGTAACTGCCGGCAACGCCTCCGGCATCAACGACGGCTCAGCCGCCGTGCTGCTGGCCTCAAAGGAGAAGGTCAAGGAGCTGGGTCTTGAGCTCTTAGCTACATACAAGGGGTCAGCCGTCGCTGGGGTTCACCCCGACTACATGGGGCTGGGTCCGGTGCCTGCGACGCGGAAGGCACTGAGCAGGGTCGGTCTGACCGTGGATGACATGGATGTCGTGGAGCTCCACGAGGCTTTCGCCGCTACCGCGTTGCATGTAACGCGTGAGTTGGGCATCGAGAGGGATAAGCTGAACCCCAACGGGGGAGCCGTGGCCCTGGGACATCCTCTGGGTTGCAGCGGCGCGAGGCAGATGACAACCCTTCTGTATGAGATGCAGAGAAGGAACGCCCAGTATGGCTTGTCGGCTATGTGTATCGGCTTCGGCCAGGGGATAGCCACCATCGTCGAGAGGGAGGTCTAGCCAGACGAATCTAAAGCCACGTTGCAGGCTATGGTTTGTGGAGGGTGGATCTTGGTAGAATTCAAGCTCACGGAGGAACAGCGACTCATTAAGAAGACCATGCATGAGTTCGCCGAGAACGAGATAAGGCCGGTGGCCTTGGAGTGTGACAGGGAGGCCGAGATCCCCTGGGATGTCGTGAGGAAGGCCCACGAACTCGGGATAACCACCTTCGACCTCCCCGAGGAATGGGGAGGAGGGGGCAACGAGAGCGTCCTTACATCCGCCGTGGTGGCGGAGGAGCTGGCCTGGGGGTGCGCCGGGATCTGGACGTCCCTCCTAGGGCCGGCCTTGGCGGGGGTCCCGATAGCGATCCTCGGGAGCGACGAGCAGAAGGAGAGATACTTGGCTCCTTTCTGCGGGGAGAAGCCCATGATGGGAGCCATGGCTCTGACGGAACCCGAGGCCGGCTCCGACGTGAAGTCTCTGTCAACGACGGCGAAGCTGGAGGGAGCCGAGTGGGTGCTCAACGGGACCAAGGCCTTCATCACAAACGGGGGGATAGCCGACCTCCACGTGATCTTTGCGACGATCGACAGGTCCCTAGGGTATGGCGGGATCCGTGGATACATCGTCCCCACGGGGATCAACGGCGAGGAGGCCCCCGGTATCGAGATGGGTGAAGTGTACGACAAGCTGGGGATCAGGGCGTCTCACACGGCTGAGGTGGTGCTCAACGATTGCCGGGTGCCAGAGGAGAACGTTCTGGGGGCGGAGAGGACGGGGTTCTACGGCGCCATGAGGATGCTGGACGAGTCACGGATCGTGGTAGCGGCCGGGGCGATGGGTGTGGCCCGAGCCGCCTTCGAGTACGCCCTGGACTACGCCAAAACGAGGAAGCAGTTCGGTCAGCCCATCGGGAAGTTCCAAGCCATCCGGTTCAAGCTGGCGGATATGACGATGAAGATCGACGCGGCGAGGTTCCTGATTTGGAGGGCGGCCTGGGAGGCCGACATGGAGCATCACATCACGAAGTATGCTTCGATGGCGAAGGCGTACGCCGCCGACGTGGCGGCGGAGGTGACGACGGAAGCGGTTCAGATCTTGGGGGGCCACGGCTACATGAAGGAGCATCCCGTGGAGAAGTGGATGCGGGACGCGAAGGTCTTTCCGATATGGGAGGGCACGAGCGAGATCCAGAGGCTTGTGATATCCCGGGAAGACCTGGGAGCCCTCTGAGCTCTCCCCACTAATGTATCCTCGCGAACGGTGGAGC
>JBHIBO010000073.1:0-2243 GCA_046759185.1 Thermoplasmata archaeon
CTTGAGAGCCATGAGATCCTCCAGACTGGCTACGAGGATACTCGTTCCAGCGTACTCCAGGCGCCTCCCCCGGTCGAAGAGAAGATCGGTGACCGTCGTGTCCCCCACCCGATCAGTGTAGGCGTCCACCTCCCCCCGTTCCCCAGCCTTGAAGACATGTTTCTGCCGGGGAGGCGACTCCCGATAGAGGAAGCCTTGGCCCTCCAGCAGGTCCCGGAGGCGCTGTAGGTCCGCCGACGTAACGATCACGTCGATGCCGTGGGTCCGACGGTAGGCCACGTAGGCCTCCACCGCCACTCCACCGATGAAGAGAGCGCGGTCTCCGAGGGCCTCCGCTATGCTCCGGACCACACCTCCCACGTCCATGGCCCCGCCTCCTCCCAGACTTTGATGACGGCTTGGGGGTCCAAACGAAGCCCGGGCCATCGGGCCTCCCGGAACTCCAGGTACAGCCTGGCGGCGTCCAGGGCGTGTCGGCCCCCCATGCGGTTGCCGTCCTCCACCACTCGTCTCAGGGGAGCCAGCAGGAAGCCCTCGACCTCTCGGCGACCCTGAAGGACTTCTTTGGGAGCTCGGAGGAGGACGAGGTTGCCCCTCTCCATCGGAGACGCCTTGGTCGTGCCCTCCCGGAGAACCTCCTCCACCCACTCCTCCAGAGGCCACACGTAGGCCCAGCTCGCCGAGGGGGTCTGGTATCTCGTGAGAAGCCAGGTGGCAACGTCCAGGGTCAGGGCGTAGGGGAGGGCCAGCCGGCGGGCAATGCTCCTGAGCGACTCAGCAGCCTCCAGGGGGCCTCCCGCAAACACGAAGCGTTGAGGGTCCTCGAAGGGGTCCAAGGCCCTACGCAGAGCCTCCTGGGTTTTTGGCGAAGGCGTGGACTTCCCCGTCTCAATACCCGAGCTCCATGACCGGATGGTTGCCGCCGAGAGCCTGCGTCGAGCCCTTCCTGTCATCTCAAACGACCCCGCCTTCGACGAGGTCCCGGATCTCGCAAGAATCTGGGAGTGACGGGGCGGGTAGCGTTCTGCAATTATCGCCACCTCAGCCTGCCAACGGGCTGGCCCGAACATCCGATCGGCCTTCGACATCAGGAAGGCATAAATAGGATGTATGTAATGATTACACGAACCGCATGGGACGATATGAGCGCCACCTGCGACTGTACGAACGGTTGAAGGAGGACGGCCTCACCAAGGACCTTCACGAAGAGACTGCGACCGAGGCGCTGTTTCTAGCCGCCTTCCATCTGATTGACGCCTGCGCCGCCCTTCAGGGAGTCCACATAGGGAAGCACCAGCGCGTCCGAGCGGACTTGGAGGCGAACCGGTTCATCTTCGGCGAGCGGACGGAGGAGGTGTGGCGCCTGTTCAATGAGCTGGAAAGGGACCTTCGTCCTAGGTTCGCCTACGGCTTCTCCTGGACCCCGGAGGACTTCGCCCGAGTTCGGGAGGCTTTCGCGGCCCTGGAGGCGATCTGCGGGGAGGTACTGAAATGAGCGAGCAGGCCTTCGAGGACGCGATTCATCGGATGCGGGATCGGCTGCGGGAGGTGGCCGGGGTACGGACCGTCATCCTCTACGGCTCCGCCGCCCGCGGGACGGCCACCGAGGGAAGCGATCTCGACCTGCTCATCCTGGGAGACCGGCAGGCCCGGCGGCGCGTCCTAGACGTGGCCTGGCAGGTCGAGAAGGAGACCGGCGTCCGCGTCTCCCCGGTCTTCCTGGAGTCCCTGGAGGGCACGGACGAGCAGATGCTGGACACCCTGCTTCGGGAGGGGATTCCCCTGGTGGGGGAGCTGCCCGACCTGGGGATCTGGACCCTGGCCCTGGAACCGTGGCGCCTGGTCCGGTTCGACCTGTCCGGCCTGGAGGCGAAGGAGAAGGTCCGGGTCAGCCGGACGCTGTACGGGTACGGGACCCGGAAGAAGGAAGACGGGCGGGACTACATCTACGAAGTCCCCGGCTTCCTGGCCCGTGTAGGGGGCCGAAAGGTGGGCAGGGGGGCGTTCCTCGTGCCGGAACGCGCGGCCGCGGAAGCGGACCGAATCCTCCGGGCGGCTGGGGCGAGCCGAATCCTGATCCCCGTGTGGTTGCAGAGAGCCTGACCTAGGCCCCCCAGGCGGTCAGGAGGTACGGGGGTAAGGGTCGGAGGGTACGAGCGACGGAGTCGACCTCGAGCCCCTTCGGGGAGTTCGGGATGGAGCCGCGCCTTCATGGCCCTTCGGCCAAGGCGACACCATGCATG
>JBHIBO010000074.1:0-2222 GCA_046759185.1 Thermoplasmata archaeon
TCGCCATGATCTACGCCATGATGCCGCTGATGCTCTACGCCGTCTTCCGATTCCTGGTGGAGCAGGTGTCCTAGGCGCCTTTGGATGCCCTGCCCGACTAGAGGCCCGGGGAAGAGGCTGCCTCACTCCTCCTTTGCCGGCTCGCCCCTTCCTCGCCAGACGAACCACAGAACCGCGAACACCGCACCCGCAGCCACGAGTGCGATAATGATGAAGGTGTAGTCAGGTGGCGCCCCCGCCCCCAGAAGGCTGAAGGTGTACTGGATTTCCACCTCCTCGTCTGCGAGATTCCGCCAGAGGACCATGTAGTCCGCGGAACCTGGGAAGATCCACTCGCCGTTCTCCATCGGGGCGGTCGTGGAATAGTGACTCAGGAAGGGCATGTGTTCGTGGATCTCGAAGTACACCGCGGGGCCGGATCCCCCGTTGACGCTCCAGAAGTAGCGCAACGTCTCCCCCTCATGGCCGGGAATCCCCATGTCCGCCAGGAAAGTGTGGAAGGAGTCGCTGACCGTCCCCTGCGCGGTGAGGACGAAGGAATCCTCCACGCCGAGGGGTCCACCCTCCCCTGCGTGAGCCTGGGCCCCGGCGGGCAAGATCGTCAGCACGAGGGAGATCAGGGCCGCCGTGAGGAGTGGTGAGCGCATTGCCTTGGTTACTCCCTCCTGTTATTTCAACCGTGGGCAAAGGTCGACGCCAGGGTAGCACGGTTGCCGCGGGGACCCCTAGCGATGTGGCATCCCGTACAGTCGCCCCTTCCACAGGACACCCCCATCGCGAAGATAGCGCCGCGCCGAATCTAGCAGGATTCCTATTACGACGATGGTAGCGATGGGAGCGAGGAGGGCGTAGGCCACGGGAACGCCCATGAACGCGTAGGCGAGGCCCACGCGAACCCAGATAAGGGTCAAGAGGCCCGCCCCGACAAAGAGCAGCAGGCTAGGTCCTTGGACAGGGAGCAGGACGAGCCCGGCGATCAGTATGATCAGCGGAAGGAGCATTCCGACAAAGAGTCCGGCAGTGTTCCACGCGATACGCCGGAGGCGGAAGTCCAATCCCGGGAAGACGTTCTTGGCGAAGCCCTGCCAGATTTCCCCCAGGCCGTCGTACATGTGGACGGTGAGCAGCTGGCGGCTGTCGGCCATACACAAGCGAAGTCCGGCTTCCTTCACGCGCTGGGAAAGACGGTAGTCCTCGTCCACACGGTCTCTGACAGCCTCGTGGCCCCCGATAGCCGCGTACGACGCGCGGGGAAAGAGGAGGTACTGGCCGTTGGCCACGGCCCATCGCTTGTCCGGGCGATTCACCCACGCCCCTCGATGGCTCAGGCCGATGAGGAAGATCATGAATGGGAGGACCGCCCGCTCCCAGAAGGAGTCCATGCGCAGGCGGGGGTACAAGGTCAGCAGGTCGAGACCTTCGGCCAAGAGGTAGGCCACCGACTTGCGGAGGAGCCATGGATCGTGCACCGTGTCGCCGTCGGTGAAGAGGAGCATGTCGCCCTTGGCGCGGTCGGCTGCCTGTTTGCACGCCCAGTTCTTCCCGATCCACCCTGCGGGGAGTGGCGGTTCCTCGATGATCTGGACCCGATCTGCGAACTCCCGGACAACATCCCCCGTTCCGTCGTCCGATCCCCCTTCCACCACCAGAATCTCCATGCGTGGATAGTCCTGGTCCACGAGGGATTCGAGACAGGCCTGGGCGGTGGCCACTTGGTTCCGGAGGGGGAGGATGACGGAGACCACGGGCGGTTCCTCCAGCACGGCACGGTGCGGGAGTTGCGGGTACCCGGCGAAGATGGAGATGGATGCAAGGAGCAGAATTGTCGTGACCGAAGCGTATCCCAGGAGTAACAGATCGAAAATGGAGAGGCCCAGTACCATGAAGGGCCGTCCTACGGTCGGCGTTACTTAAGGCTCCACAGGGCCGAGCAACTTCAGTCCTACGGGCGGATATCCCGGAGTGCCTCGGGATTCTCCACGCTGGAGAGATCGCCCAAGTCCTGATCGAGGAACTTCGCCTTGATGAGACGCCGAACGATCTTCGCACTCCGCGTCTTCGGGAGGGCTGAGACGAAATGGACCTCCTGGGGGCGCATGGTCTTGCCCAACTCATCCGCCACGTGGGCGATGAGCTCCTCCGCCAGGGCGGGGCTCCCTCGCTGGCTCTCCCCGAGCACAACGAAGGTCACGAGGACCTCCCCCTTCAGCTCGTGGGGGATC
>JBHIBO010000075.1:0-2207 GCA_046759185.1 Thermoplasmata archaeon
CCCTCATCCTGACCTTCGCCCTCGTCTACTGGCCGCTCCGGAGGAGGGGATAGCGATGGCGATAGAGGTCGCGCTGCGTTCGCTAGTGGTCGTCTTCCTGGCAATCTCCCTAGGGATCTTCGTTTTCCGACTGGCCGCCGACGTGGGCCGTGGAAGGAGGCTGAGCGGTGACTTCGGCCTGGCCTTCTCCGCCTTCATCACCGCCTGGATGACCACGGAGCTCATTGCCATCTTCGCTCCCGAGACTTGGATGGGCGCCGACCAGATCCTCCACTTCGCTGTTCTCCTCGGCTTCGCGGCGTGGATGAACGTCCGTTGGCGCTGGGCCCTTCGCCGCGCCTTGGAGGTATCATGACCGATCACATCCTGCTGACGGCCGTGCGACTCGGCATCGTCGCTGTCGGCTCCCTTACCACCCTGTGGAGCCTGCGGCGGGGCGGGCGTTCCCAGAGCCATCGCGCGACCTACCTTTTTCTCGCCCTGGGGTTCGGCCTCCTTACCCTCAGCGCCGTCGTGGAGGGGGTCCTCTTCGAGTTTGTGGGCTGGGACCTGGTGTCGGTCCACACAGTTGAGGCCTTCATAAGCGTTGCGGGGTTCGCCGCCGTTCTCATCTCGATATTGCAGAGCCAACTTTGAAGCTCCAAACTGTGATTGTCCCTTCCCGCGAAACCTGATGGAGACCCAGGATACTTCGAGTTGTATCTCAGTGGGCTAGCGCATGGGCCAAAAGCGTGACGAGGAAGCCCACGAGCATCCATAGCGCGATCTGGAGAGCGTTTCCTCGGGCCGAAAGGGCGGGCCAAAGGGCCACGAGGAGGAGCACGAAGAAGGCGCTGGCTTCCGCATAGGCCAAGACGATGGCTAAGGCGGATACCGTGGCAAAGGGAGCTAAGGTTACCAGAGGAGAGGTCGCGGCCATAGGCAGGCCGACGTAGAAGGTCACCGCGAAGATCCTGAGCTTCCGCACGCCTGCTACAAGCATCAGTGTCACCAGAACACCTCCCTCCAGGAAGCGGTGGAGAACCTGCAAGGCAATCGCCGCGGGCAGGAGAATCTCTTCTTTCGTCAACCCTTGGAGTATGTTCCCGACCACAATGCCATCTACTGCGGCGTGCAAGGCAAAGATAGCCGCCACGAGGACGAGGATGGTGGTCCATTCCTGTTGATTGCCAGTGTGTTCTCGCATCAGGAAGTAGGCGGAACCGCCACCCAGAAGAAAGCCGATCACGGTTAGCGAGAAGGAGCTGATGGTACCGAAAGCCACCCTGACTGCAGGCTCCAGAAGCAGAGTATCTATGAGGTCGTGCACAACGATGTAGAGGAAAACACCCAAGAAGAGCCCCAACCACTGGGCAGATCGGGCTTGAATGCGTCGTTCGAATAGGAAGAGGACGCACCCGCTGAGGCCAAGCACGGCCATCACGAAGCCTACCTGCGCCTCCAAAACCATGTCGCCCGAAGCGAGGACTCATGGACAGAGGCATAAACCTTTCCTCTAAGAGCCCAGGACACACTAAAAGCAACCTCTAGAGCTTCCGCCAATCGCGTGCCAAGGCGGCCAAGCCTGCCACTCTGGAACTCCTTCCCCGGGTTGCTAGGCGGGAATCGACCCTTACTCTTCAGACTCTTCTGCTGGTGCCGCGCGCTTACGCCTTCCCCTCCACAACAGGAGCACGAATATGCCACCAACGCTTGAGAGAAATACGATTGGAGTATAGTCCTGATTAGCCGGGTCTGGATGGTGCAGCCCGAATCCGTACGAGACATTCACCGCCACTTCATTCGGGTTCTCCCAGGACACCATGTATTTCTCCGATCCGGGCACCGTCCATTCACCGCTGTCCTCCGCAGCCGTGACGTTGTAGAAGCGCACGAACCCTGAAGTCGCGGTATGGGCGTGGATGTCGAAGTATATCTGTGGGCCGAAGCCGCCGTTCGCGTTCCAGGCGAAGTCCAGCGTATCGCCCGCTTCAACGGGCAGCCCCAAGGACGAGAGGAAAGTATGGAAGGAGTCATTGGTAGACCCTGTCGGCCCAAGTAGAAACGAGCCGGTGATATCGATATCCCCCGACCTCGGGCCATGGGCCGAAGCGCCCTGAATGAGCATCAACGCCGCCAGAGCAACTACTATACATACGCCAAAGGCACGAATACTAGTCACCTTCACATATCGGCCTTGTGGAGGTCGTACGGTACACCTGTGCGGC
>JBHIBO010000076.1:0-1820 GCA_046759185.1 Thermoplasmata archaeon
CATTGGCCCGAGAGCGGCGTCAGGCCACGGCGGTGGTCCTGCGGGAGACCCATCCGGGGCACCTCCTCCCTCTCGGCGTCTGGAACGTCCGAGAAAACGTACGGCGGGCACTGCAGCAGCCCTACATGAGTTTTGCCGACCTGTCCCAGGGGCTCACTTACATAGGGAGCCGCTTCGAGATTCCCCTCCAGGAGTGGATCCGGCAGAGTCAGGTCATCACCTTCGCCCTCCGTCAGCGTCGCCTGACAGACTTCCTCGGGGCTGCGTGGTGACCCGCGACTTCCCTGAGCGACCCGTTCCCGCCGTGGCCGGGATCGTTTTTCGGGGCCAAGAGGTCCTTCTCGTGCAGCGGAAGGTGCCCCCCTCCGCGGGCCGCTGGAGCCTTCCAGGAGGAGCCGTGGAACTGGGGGAGACCCTTCACCAGGCTGTGGTTCGGGAGGTTGCCGAGGAGACGGGCCTGGAGGTGGAGCCGGTGAGCCTTGTTGGCGTCTACGACAACATCGTGGAGGAAGGCGAACGGGTTCGCTTCCACTACACGCTCGTGGACTTTGTGTGTCGCCTCGTCGGGGGGCGTCTACACCCGGGCAGCGATGCCGGCGACGCCCGCTGGGTTTCACTTCGAGATCTGGATCAGGTGGACCTGACTCCGCTTGCGAGGAAAGCAATCAAGGCCGCAGGGGGGCCTCGCGAGACAAACGCAGGAACCGCTGGTTCGTGACCTTCACTCCGAGGGCGGCTTCCCGAGCAGGAAGGAGTGGGGGTGGAGGAGACTGGCGTCTTTGAGGACCCAAAGGGCCCACTCCCATTGCGCCCACTCGACGGGCATCTCTCCGGGGAGATGGACAAACTTGACTGCCTTGATCTCGTCGGTGTCCCGGGGACCCTCCTCTGCGTTCAGAACACGACACAGGACTAGGAAGAACCAACGCTCCCACTCGGCGTTCCGAAACCGAATTCGGATGCGATGCAGGGCGGGCACCTCGTCGATGGCGACATGACACCCCGTCTCTTCCAGGGCTTCCCGGAGGGCGGCCGACTCAATCCCTTCCCCGGGCTGGATTCGACCGGTTGGGAGCAGAAAGTGCGTCGGCCTATCCCGCTGTTGAACAACGGCAAGGCGACCCTCTTCGTCCAGGACGAGGGGAACTACCTCGCCATCGCACGGGGGTTCGTCGGGTTCGTCCCGGTCCGACATGTCCCAATCGACGACGCGTCGACGGATCCGCCCATAGCTTTGGAGGATGCTGTCGACCTCCCCGTCCGACGGGCGTTCGAGCCTTGCCACGAGCCGAAACGAGGGGGGCATCTGTTAAGCCTTTGTCGAGGAAGCATGGACCCATGCCGGAAGGAATCAGGCATAAGGGACCCTCGGTTGACTGGAATTCTTATCACGCCAATCCATTCCTACTCACGGAGGAGGAAATGGCAAGACTCAAGCCGGGAATGCTCCATGTCGTCCTTGGTGTGGTCTTTTTGTCCATCGGGGCCGCCACTACATTCGCGCTGGCCTGGCTCTTCTACCACCTTGACGTCCAGCTCAGCCTGACACTGTATCTTGTCAGCTCGTCCCTCACCGTCTCCGGTTTCATTCCGACTTTCTACGGCGCAAGAAGGCTCATGCCTGCTCATATCCCGCCGTTCCCCACGTTCCCCCCGTATCGGCGGGGGCCATATCGAGTCTTGACCGAGTCCGATCAATCGAACCTACATCTCCCTCGACGATCAGTCAGGGCCACGCCTATGCTTGGGACTTTCATACACCATTCGATAGCGGGCCTGCGGGGATTTGAACCCCGGTTCGGGGCTCCGGAGGCCCCTGT
>JBHIBO010000077.1:0-1698 GCA_046759185.1 Thermoplasmata archaeon
CGATAGCGGGCCTGCGGGGATTTGAACCCCGGTTCGGGGCTCCGGAGGCCCCTGTGATATCCATTGCAGTCCTGCATGCATTGCCTGCAGGATAACTACACTACAGGCCCACGGAAGTCGGAATGAGACGACCCATTATAGCTTCTGCGAGGGTGAATCGGCCTGCGATCAACAGTGGGGAACAGGATCTAATCCTTAGTCCAGTACACCACATTCTTGTGGTCGTTTCGACAGTAGACGGGCACGGCCTTCGAGCCTTGTGAGGTTTCGAGTTTCGCCGTTGTGTATCCCTCTCCGATGGGGTAAACGTAAAAGGTGACCCCACACTCGGAGCATTTGAATGTGAACATGTCGACCATGGGCAACCCCTCCGAGTCTCCGGCGCTATAAGCCTTTCACGGTGACCGGTCAAGCTGACTTCTTTCTGGACGCGCCCTTCTTCCGAAACTCCGTGTAACCGCAACGGCCGCAGGACACCCGGTCGTCGTGCCGGGCGAGGAACACGCCCTGCCCGCAGCGGGGGCAAAAGGGACGCTCTCGCTTCAGCTTGCCGTCCTCGACCTTGTAGAGTTCCCGCTTCCTCATGCGGGTGCCTCCCCAAGGCCGTTCCGCCGCAGCACGTGGGGTCGCTCGAGGCGTCGGGCCTCCTCCACGGAGTCATAGACTTTGGCGTAGCCGGCGGCCTCCCGCTTTCCGAACTGGGAGTGCACGCTGTCGACGACGAGGACCCCCTTTTTGAGTTTGAGCTCCTTCGTCAACCCCTCCTGGATCTCGGAGCGTGAGGGCGTAGTGCCCTTCTCGTGCCTAACCAGAAACCGGATCTCCAGCCGGTTCAGCAGCTTATTTTCCCGACGGGAGACGATTTCCATCTCCATTCAGCACCTCCATGCGCGCGAGAAAGGCGTCCGCGCGACCTCGGCTCTCGCCGGTGATGTCCACAAGAACCGCGCCCCGGGCCGGGAGGCCGTAGGCCACCACAAATCCCGGGGGGGCCAAGACGATGGCGGGCAGGGCCATCAAGTCCTCTTCCCCCTGGACCCGAATCACCACGGGTCCAGGATGGTCGTACGCCTGCATTAAGGCATCCCAGGTACCGGCGGCGATCTGGCCGGCTGGGTTCTCCACCTCCAACACCTTAGCCCCCTCATACAGGGGCAACTCAGCCAACCGGTCGTCCGGCTTCCTCTCGACGTGGAAGTCGACCACGGCGACGCGGGGCCGTTGCGTGGCGTGGAGCGCGGCCGCGGTCACAAAGTCCCCCACGGTGACAAGCTTGCCCAGGCCCTTGACCTCCGCGTCGAAGCCCGCGGCGTCCGTGAGGCGTCCCAGAGGGATGCGGAGCTCCGGGCGTAAGGCCTCGGGCAGTCGCAGCGTCTTACCGAACCCGAAGGGCGTAGCGTCCGTTGGCATTGATCCCCATCTTCTTCGCGATTTCGGACTTCGCGTGGTCGACGATGATGACGTAACCCTGCCAGTCCTTCGAGGTCTCCGACGCGTCGCGAGGACAGCGCTCCTCCTCCGTAATGAAACTGCACACCGGGCACGCCCTAAGCACCTTAGCCACCCTCACCGCCTCCTGCCCTTCTGCGCCTTCTGGGCCTTCTTGCGGTCCTCCTCGAACCAATCGAGCTTCCCCAGCGCGGCCTGACGCATCGTGAGCCCGATCTTGCTCTCCCGAGGATTGCGCTCGTTGAGGCT
>JBHIBO010000078.1:0-1693 GCA_046759185.1 Thermoplasmata archaeon
GATTAGTATGCCGGTAGTCTGCGACGTCGAAGGTCGCCTATTCAGATTCGGCCGATGCGGCTGCTGAGTGGCAAGTCGACATCCTGCCCGAGGCTCGAAGCTCCGAAGCCAGGAGCCTGAGCCTGGGGACCGCCCTCCTACCTTTGAGGGCGGCCGAGCCGGATGGGCCCGCTAGTACTCCGAATCCGTCGTCGTCTCGCCAAGGGCTTCTAGGAAGGCCCGCGGCGTGCGATACTCGGGAAAGGGCTCAAAGTCCCGGTCCACGGACACAAGATGCCGGAGACCCAGGGCCCGGACGGCGGCAATCTGCTCCAGGTCCTTCTCCTTGATCTCCCCTCGGAGGCCAGTCATCTCCCCCGCCACTTCCGCCGGCCAGACCACGGTGCAGGCGGCGAACAGGTAGTCCCGGAACCGGGAGGCCATGTCCTTGCCGTGGTGTCGCTTGAAGTACGCCATTACCTCCCGGACGACGCGCTCCGTAATGATCGCCTCGAGGCGGCCCTCGTTGAGGAGGTCCACAATTCGGCGGGAGTTCGACTCCGGCCGCTCGTAGGCATACACGAAGACGTTCGTGTCCAGGAGGACCCTAGGCTTCATCCTCGAGGCCTTCGAGGTCCCGGGCTAGCTGCTCGTCGCTGACCTCCCGCGGCCGACCCCCGATGCGTGTCCACAGGTCTTCCCGGCGGAGGAACCCCAGTTCCAGGGCGTACCGGACCAGCGAGGCCCGGACAGCCTCCGACTTGTTGTTGAAGAGCCCCGAGGCCACCATCCGGTCGAGGATCTCCGCATCCAGGCCCCGAAACTTGAGAGTGAGGGTGGTCTTCTTCATGACTCGAGATAGCGATTCAATAGTATATACCTATCGCATTGCCGGTCATTGTGTTCGGAACCGTACCACCCCACCGACGTGAAGGTCGCCTGTTCGAATCTGGCTGAGCCCACTCCACCTCGGGCCTCCACGACCAACTATCGCGAATCTCATCACTTCTGACCTGTCGTGAATCGCAGACGGCATGGGTTGTTACAGTTTTCTCCTTGCCCTGACTTTGATATCATAGAGACACTGCAGAAGTGTAGGATGGTGGGAATTCGGGCCTGCCGGACGACCGCGAGTCTCTACCATCAGAGGAGAGATAAGAGGCTGGGGAGCATACCCGTAGTCGACATTAGTTTATACATGTATACGTATTCTACAGACATGGCCCCGCCGAGACGAAAAAAGACATCTAGCGAATCGATGGCGGTTCCGACGCGGTTCACGCGAGAGGATCTCTCAAGGATTGAGCGTGCCCGCACGTTGATAGGGTCGCCGTCGCGCAGCGCCTTCATCCGGGATTCGGTACTGGACAAACTTGATGAGCTGGAAGGCACCGGGATTCTCCAGATCCGGGAAGTCGACGAGAATGAGGCGGTCAAGCTGGTGGACGAGTACCTGCAGGAACATCCCGGGATTCACTACGTCAGCGAGCTGATAGAGGATCTGGGCCTGGAACCTGGAATCGCCTTTGCTGCGGTCTGGAAAATCGTCGACGGGGGGCGAGCCCGGATTGGGAGGGACTGAATGCCGACGGTCCTCCGTGGTCAAGGTGATGGCATTGTGGCCACGAGGATCCTCTACATCGCGAGGAAGGTCGAGGGCCCAAGGCTGGTAAGAAGGAGCGGCCGACATCGAGGGCTCTGGGGAAAGCTCTAC
>JBHIBO010000079.1:0-1507 GCA_046759185.1 Thermoplasmata archaeon
ATGCTCTCGGGGCTCCGAATCTGGATGGTCCGTTTGGTGATGGGCTCCATCATATGGACAACCTCCACCACCTGGAAATCGGCCTGCCAATTCTCGCGAATCCCCTTCTGCCCGGTAATCGCCAGGAGGGGCATCCCGCCGAGCTGGGCGTAGGCAACCCCCGTCACCAGATTGGTCGCCCCGGGTCCCAGGGTTGCCAGGCAGACGCCCACCTTGCCGGTGAGTCTTCCATACGTGGCGGCCATGAAGGCAGAGCACTGCTCATGGCGGTTGACGATCACCTTGATGTTCGAGGTTCGAAGGCTTTCCAGAAGATGCAGGTTCTCCTCGCCAGGAAGGGCGAAGACGTACTCGACCCCCTCTTCTTCGAGGCATCTGACGAACAGGTCCGCCGCTTTCATGTCTGCCTCGATTCCGAATCAGCTCATAGACCTTACCGGTGCTCGTAGACGTTCAGGGCCTTGACGTTCACGAACTCCCTGATCCCGAACTTCGAAAGCTCGCGTCCCAGGCCGCTCTTCTTGATACCGCCGAAAGGCATCCTGGGGTCGGATTTCGTGACCTCGTTCACGAACACCGTGCCGGCCTCGATGCGCTTGGCGACCCTCATGCCCCTTTCAAGGTCCTTGGTCCACACGCTTCCGCCCAGGCCGAAGTCGGAGGAGTTGGCGACCTTGATTGCCTCATCCTCGTCCTTGACCGCGATGACTGGAGCCACGGGACCGAAGACCTCCTGGGCCACGACCTTCATGTCGGGTCTGACGTTGGTTAGGAGCGTGGGCAGGTAGAAGTAACCCTTCCTTTCCAGCCGTTTCCCCCCGGCCAGCACCTTGGCGCCCCTGCTGACGGCCTCGTTGACCAGCTCTTCCATCTCTTTAGCGGCCTCCTCGTTGACCAGGGGACCGACCTGCGTATCCTCCTCCATGGGATCGCCGACCACCACTCGGTTCAGGTACTCCGCGAACTTCTTAGAAAAGGGCTCGACCACCTCTTCCGCGACTATGAATCGCTTTGCGGCAATGCAGCTCTGACCCGTGTTGATGGTGCGGGCCAGGGCCGCATTTCTCGCGGCAATGTCTAGGTCCGCATCCTCCAGGACGATGAAGGGATCAGAGCCCCCCAACTCCAGGACGACCTTCTTCAGGTGCCTTCCCGCCAACTCGCCGATCCTCTGCCCGGCAGCGGTGCTCCCGGTGAGGGAAACGCCCTGAATGAAGTCGGACGCGATGAGTTCCGCAATCGTGGCGTGGTCGGCAATCACAGTCCTGAATGTGTTCTCGGGACATCCAGCTTCCCTGAACGCCTCCTCGATGGCGAGGGCACACTGAGGAACGCTGTTGGAGTGTTTCAGGATGGAGACGTTTCCTGCCAGGAGGGTGGGGATGGCGAACCGAAGCGCCTGCCAGAACGGAAAGTTCCACGGCATGATGGAGAGGATGACTCCAAGCGGCTCATAGGAGACGACGTGCTTCTTTCCATCCGCTTCCACGGTCTCCTCCCTGAGCCA